>NZ_CP072333.1:1453947-2180921 GCF_018127745.1 Porphyromonas sp. oral taxon 275 | reverse complement strand
GGCAAGCTGCTCGCCGATAAGCTCTGCGATGCGCCCGATGGCCTCGTCGACATTGCGGTCGTCACGCGGCACGATGTGCACAGGCTGGTGCTTGAGCTCGGCGAAGGGCTTCGTCTGCTGCTCTTCCTCCGCCCAGAGGCCGAAGCCTGCCAGGGTCGTCGTGATCGTCGGCACACCGTAGCGGATGCTCTCCAGCGGCGTGTAGCCCCAGGGCTCGTAGTAGCTGGGGTAGATGGTGAGGTCCATCCCCACGAGCAGGTCATAGTAGCTGAGGTCGAAGATGCCGTCGATGCCATTGAGGTAGCAGGGGACGAAGAGTAGCTTCACCTTGCCCTCGGCGCGGTCCAGCCCACGGTGACGGATGTGCGCCACGGCGCGGTCGTGGTCGGTATTGTAGAGCCAGTGGGTCAGCTCGGGATGCTGTAGGGGCTGCTGCGCGGGTTCCTCGGGGTGTGAGAGCAGGTACTGCAGTTCGGCACGCGGCCCAGCCTCCCAGGCGGGGACGAGCAGGCACGCCACGATCTCGCGCTCGCCGTCGTAGTGCTGGGCGAAGCGGTAGAGGGACTCGATGAAGAGGTCTATGCCCTTGTTGCGGTACTCGTAGCGGCCACCGAGGGAGACGAAGTAGGCGCGCTCGTCTATGTGGGTGCCATAGAGCTTGCTCGCTACAGAGCCGAGCAGGCGGCGAGCCTTGCGGCGCTTGGCAGCGAGGCTAGAGCTCAGCGGCGAGGCTCCGACGTGGAAGCCGTTGGGCAGCACTACGGGCTCACGCTCCAGTAGCTGCTTCGCCTCGCGAGCCGTCAGGCGGCTGACGGTGGCAAAGACGTCGGCCGTATGCGCGGCACGCTTCTCGAGGGTATGCTTGGCCTCTACCCCCAGTTCGCGCGCCATCTGGTCGCCTTGATAGGCATCCATATAGGTGTAGAGCTCCTTATAATTGCCCGCGATGGAGCGCCCCACGGTGGTGGCGTGGGTGATGAAGATGGTCTTGACCTCGGGGGCGTGGAGGTGCAGCCAAAGGAGGCCCAGCCCCGTCTGCCACTCATTGAAGAGCGCGATCTGCTGCTCGGGCTGGTAGTAGCCGAGGATGCTCTGCATGACGCGTGCAGCGGCCACGGCGAAGAGGCAGGACTCGTCGTAGTCGCCATAGCCCTTATCCCCCTCGATGCCGTACTCCTTCCAGGCCTCGAAGTAGAGCTCGCCCTGCTCCTGCCACAGGGGCTTGAAGTCGACGAGGACGACGGCGGGCTCGCCTGCTACCGCCCAGCGCCCTACGACGAGGCGCAGCCCGAGCTCCGCGGAGGCCTCGCGCTGCCAAGCCGCCAGCTCGGGGACCGCCGTAGGGATGAAGTCTAGCGGAAGTGCTTCGCCCTCTGCGGCGAGGAGTGGGCCTACGAAGATGATGTCCTGGGGATGACGGCGCGTCATGGTGGCCGCACGTGACGCTAGGACGGTGTAGATACCGCCCGTCTTATTACATACCTCCCAACTGGTCTCGAGTAGCATAGCCGTAAGTAGTTAGAATGAATAGATCAGAGCTCTAGACCAAAGGTACGCAATTATCCGACACCGCGCCAGCGCTAGCGGCGAGAGCTTGTCGCCCAGGCGAGGCCCTCCGTGGCCCTCTAAGGGGGAGGGGCGCTGAGGGATATCCATCAGCCGCCTGAGGGGCGTCAGTCAGCCATCGTGAGGGATATCCGTCACGGGGATGAGGGATATCCATCAGAGCGCCACGCGCTAAGGGGCAGCTGCGGGAGGAGCTTATACGTCTGGAGCTGAGGTATAAGGAGACCTTCCGTCCCCCCCCTGCTGAGAGGTAGATAAGACGGGGAAATCAAGGGAAGGAGAAGTAAGGGAAAGCGGGGGCGGAAGAAGTGCAGCGCAGGGCTTAGACCCCCTTGGGGCTTAGACGAAGAGGTCGGCAAGGATGCCGTCGGAGACGAAGACGCCGCGCTCGGTGAGGCGCAGGATGCCACCCGCCTCCGTGAGGCGCTCGGTCGCGAGGTAGGGCGCGGCAGCGCGACGCAGAGCCGAGAGGGCCGGCTCGCCGAAGCGCTCCGCATAGTCCGCATAGACGATGCCCCACTGCGTACGCATACGCGTGAGGATGTACTCGTGCTGCAGCTCCTCCTCGCCCAGTAGCTCCTCCTCGTAGTCACGCACGCCGCGCTCCATGCCCGCGATATAGTCGCGGAGCGAGGCGACATTGTAGCTGCGTCGGCGCTCGCCGTCGTAGCTGTGCGCCGAGGGGCCGAAGCCGAGGTAGGGCACGCCCTGCCAGTAGCCCGTATTGTGCTGGGCATAGCAGCCCGGGCGGGCGAAGTTAGAGATCTCGTAGTGCTCGTAGCCTGCAGCCTTGAGGCGCTGGATGAGCAGCTCGAAGAAGCGTAGGCTCGCCTCCTCATCCACCGCCTGCACCTTACCCGCCTGCAGCAGACGCATCAGCGCCGTCCCTTCCTCATAGATCAGATGGTAGGCGGAGAGGTGCGGCACGTCAAGCTCGAGGAAGCGTGCGATATTGGCCTCCCAGAGCTCCTCCGTCTGTCGGGGGAGGCCGTAGATAAGGTCGAGGCTAAGGTTCGTCAGTCCCTCGCTGCGTAGCGCGTCGACAGCCGCCGTGACCTGCTCGGCACTGTGGCGGCGGCTGAGGAAGCGCAGATCGGCCTCGTGGAAGCTCTGCACGCCCATGCTCACGCGGTTGGTCGGCAGCTGCGCCAGCCCTCGGGCATAGTCGGGCGTCACGTCATCGGGGTTGCACTCGATGGTGATCTCCCCACCCTCAGCTATAGGATAGTGGCGCCAGATGGTGTCGAAGAGGCGCTCCAGCTCGGAGATGCTGAGCTGCGAGGGCGTACCGCCCCCGAGGTAGATATGCTCCACCAGCGCGCCCTCGGGCAGCTCCGAGCGGCGGCTACAGAGCTCCATCTCTAGGGCACGAAGGAAGGCGAGCCGCTCGTCCTGCTTCGTCTCCTTGTAGAAGTCGCAGTAGGAGCAGCGGCTCGCGCAGAAAGGGATATGGAGGTAGAGGTTCAATGCTGCTGCTCCAGTCTGAGGGCGGCCAGGTTGAGCTCCAGCCCGTGGGCGATGGGCGTCGCCACGCCGAAGCTATTGACCGCCTCGACACCGAACTCCGCGCAGTCATCGCCGACGAAGTCCTCCAGCGTCAGGCGGCACTCAGGGCTACGGAGCCCCTGGGCCAGCAGCGTCGCGGTACGACGGCCGTGGCTGTCGGTCGTCGTCACCCAGAGGCGGTAGGTGATGCCACGCGTGGAGGCGCCTCGGGGGAGCGTCCAGGAGAGGTTGAACTCCTTCTTGGACACGAAGACAGCGTGCAGCCCCTCGGGAGCGGCGGGGGCCGTAGCCTCACCGCGCTTGAGGGCCAGCGGCAGCACCGTGGAGGCAAAGGCCTCCTCGATGACCTGACGCACCAGCGGGAAGCGGCTCGAGGTATGCTGCTCACGGAAGAAGCAGACGCCACTCAGCCCGACCTCACGCTCCTCGGCGATCTGCTCGGCGATGACGCTGCTGGGCCAGCCGCTCTCCTCGACGCGGTAGGCCGCTAGGCCTGGGATGACGGGGATATAGGGGGCGACCTTCTCCTTCCAGTCCTGCAGGAAAGGGCTGTAGAGGTCGCCGCGGTAGTACATCATAGGTACGACGAAGTCCACCAGCCCCTCGCGGCCCCAGGTCTCGGGGTCCTGATAGACGGACTCATAGGCCGTCCAGCCGTGGCTGCGGCCTAGGTCGGGGATCATCTTCAGCTTGCCCAGCGGAGCGACACTGACCTGGATGTCCGAGCCGATGCTGGTGAGGGAGTCGCGTACCTCACGCAGCTGACGGGTGAGGTTGTCCCGGCGCCAGGCGGCCTTGCTGGGGAAGCTAGCGCCGTAGCGCGCGTAGCTCGTACGGTCATTGAAGGTCTCGGCGGCCTCTGGGTAACGGAAGTAATCGAAGTGCACACCGTCGATGGCGTAGCGGCGCGCTAGGTCGGTAGCCAGATGCGCCACGTAGCTGCGCACCTCGGGGTTCCCGGGGTCGAGGTGGTAGCTGCCCTTGTGGGCGATGGCCCAGTCGGCATGCTCACGCAGCAGCGGATGGGGGCTGCGCTTGGGCGAGACCAGGGGATAGGTCACCATCCAGGCGTGGACGGCGAGCCCCAGCTGGTGGCAGGCCTCGACGGCATAGGTCAGTGGGTCGTACCCAGCGTCGAAGAAGCCTTCGCCCGCGATAGCCGGTGAGGCGGGCTCATAGGGCGAGCGGTAGAGCGTCGTACCGCTGTGGCGCACCTGCAGGAAGACGGTGTTGTAGCCGTCAGCCTTCAGGCGGCGCAGCGTACGATCTAGGGATTCCTTCTGCCGGCGTATGCCGTCGGGCGTATCGGCCTTATCCTTAGGCCAGTCGAGCCCCCAGACGGTGGTGAGCCACACCCCGCGCATCTCCTGGCGTATCGAGTCCCCCGTGGGGCGCACCCAGGGGGTGAGCTCGATGGAGGTCGTATCGACCTTGACGGGAGGGACTAGGGGCTCGGGCTGGGGACGGCGTACCCCGCAGGCGCTGAGCAGCAGGAGGAGGCTCAGCACGGAGAGGCTACGGCTATAATACTTCGTCGGCATAGGCAGAGGGACGGGCGGGCTTAGTGGTAAGCAATGTTATCAATGAGGCGCACCTCACCGCAGTAGACGGTGATGCAGCCATGTGGGCGGGGGCTATCTACCCAGCTGTGGATGGACTGGAGACTATCGGTATCTACGATGTCGAAGTACTCGACGCGCAGCGTGGGCACCGCGTTGATCTCCTCGGTCACACGGGCGATGAGCTCCTGGGGGCTCAGCGTCTCGACCCAGCCGCGGCTCTCGGAGAGGATGCGGTAGATGCTGGGGGCAGCGGCACGGCCCTCGGGGGTAAGCAGCAGATTGCGGCTGCTGCGCGCCAGTCCATCCTCCTCGCGGACGATGGGGCAAGCGATGATCTCCACGGGGCTCGCGATCTGACGGGCCATGGCGCGGATAACGGCGATCTGCTGGAAGTCCTTCTCGCCGAAGAAGGCACAGTCGGGTCGGACGATGTCGAAGAGACGTGAGACGACCTGCATCACCCCATTGAAGTGCCCTGGGCGGTAGGCGCCCTCCATGACCTCAGCCACGGCACCGACGTCGAAGACGCGCGTATCGGGCTCGGGGTAGATCGTCGTCACCTCGGGGGCGAAGAGCGCCGTAGCACCCGCCGCCTCCAGCAGACAAGCGTCGGCCTCGAGGTCTCGGGGATAGGTCTCGAGGTCTCGAGGATTGTTGAACTGTGTGGGGTTGACAAAGACACTGACGACACATAGGTCGCAGCTCTGGAGGGCACGGGCGACGAGGCTTAGGTGTCCAGCATGTAGCGCTCCCATAGTGGGGACAAAGCCAATACGCTTGCCTGCGGCGCGCTGCTCCGCTACGAAGGACTGCAGCCCCTCGATCTCCTTATAAATCTTCATTATGGTAGGTAGTGGTTACTTCTTCGCTAAGTCGCCGCTCTGGATGAGGTATTCGGCGATCTGTACGGCATTCAGGGCCGCACCCTTCTTGATCTGGTCTCCGACGCACCAGAAGGTCAGGCCGCGCTCAGAGCTGAGGTCACGGCGTAGACGCCCTACGTAGACGGGGTCCTTCTCCGCGATGAAGAGCGGCATCGGATAGACCTGATCCTCGGGATCATCCTGCAGCACCAGCCCGGGGGCACGACGGAAGGCCTCGCGCACGGCGTCCAGCTCGAGGCGCTCACGCGTCTCTACCCAGATCGCCTCGCTATGGGCACGGCACACGGGGACACGCACACAGGTGGCGCTGACGGCGATGTCGCTGTGCATGATCTTACGCGTCTCGTGGTACATCTTCAGCTCCTCCTTGGTGTAGTCGTCTTGGCCGAAGACGTCGATCTGCGGGATGACGTTGTAGGCCAGCTGGTAGGCGAACTTCGATACCTCGGGCTCACGACCCTCTGCCAGCGCCTTCGTCTGAGCATCCAGCTCCGCCATCCCGCGCGCACCAGCACCGCTAGCAGCCTGATAGGTAGCGACGTGGACGCGCTCGATATGCGAGAGCTGCTCGATGGCGTTGAGGGCGACGACCATCTGGATGGTCGTACAGTTGGGGTTGGCAATGATCCCTCGGGGGCGCACCAGGGCGTCGGCACCATTGACCTCGGGGACGACCAGGGGGACGTCCTCCTGCATGCGGAAGGCGCTGGAGTTATCGATCATCACCGCGCCGTGCTTGGTGATGGTCTCGGCATACTCTAGGGAGACGCTGCCCCCTGCGGAGACGAAGGCGATATCTATGCCCTCGAAGTCGTCGCCGTGACGCAGCTCGCGCACGGTGTACTCCTTGCCCTTGAAGCTAATAGTCTTGCCCGCGCTGCGCGCCGAGGCGAAGAGCTCGAGGCGGTCGATTTTGATCGGGCGCTCGGCGAGGACACGGAGGAACTCCTGCCCTACGGCGCCACTTACTCCGACGATGGCTATATTCATTGATCTACTACAGTCAGTCTACAAAAGGATAGTCCCATAGCTCGAGGCGCATTGGCCTAGCTACGGGACTACAAAGTTAGTTAGATTTATCGGAGCGGGGGTACGGCACTCAGGGTGAGCGCGTCATCCGTGCGACGGCAGTGCCGTGAGAGGCACCGTGTGGCGGGAGCCTTATCCCAGCCGTTCGAGGGCTATCCCTCAGAGCGCTGACTGCTATCCCTCACACGCGTGACGGACGTCCCTCAGCCGCCTGAGGGATATCCATCAGGAGCCCTTCGCCTAGATGGGGCGAGCGCTGGGACTGATCCGTCCCTTCGATAGCAAAAGAATAAGGGGAAGCCGCGCCGTAGGAGGCCGCGCAGCTAAGGCCTCGGGCTGCGGCGGGCGAAGCGGCGTAGGCGCTCGGCGATATTGCTATCCAGCAGCGGCGAGAGAACGATGATCGTGACGGCGGAGACGATCAGCAGCACCCCCACGAGCATCACGGGCGTGACCTGCTCACCGAGGACGAGCGCGCCGATGACGATGGCCGTCAGCGGCTCCATAGCGCCGAGGACGGAGGTCAGCGTCGAGCCTATGCTCTTGATGGCGCGCACGAGGCAGAGGTTGGAGATGAGCGTGGGGACGAGCGCCAGCAGCAGGAGATTGCCGAGCGCCGCCGTCGAGGGCAGCGGCTGCAGCCCTCCCGAGAGGAGCGTATCGACAAGGAAGTAGATGCCGCCGCAGAGCAGGGAGTAGAGCGTCAGCTTGAGGTTGTCCATCGCACGCAGCAGCTGGACATTATTGACCGCCACCAGGTAGATTGCGTAGGAGAAGCCCGAGAGCAGCACCAGGGCGAAGGCCAGCGGCGAGCTCCCCATGCCGACATCGCCCTTGAGGCTCAGCAGCGCCACACCCGAGAGGGCCAGCACGATCGCTAGGATCGTGTACGGCGAGGTGCGCTGGCCGAAGACCAGGCGCATGATCAGCGTCACGCCGATCGGGTAGAGGAAGTGCAGCGTCGTGGCCATCCCGCTGCTCATGCTGTGGTAGCCCTGGAAGAGCAGCGCGGCCGAGCCGTAGTAGAAGAAGCCGAGGAAGGCGAACCACGGGAGCTCACGCCAGCGCGTGGCGAAGCTCACCCCGCGCAGCAGCATCAGCACCGCCACCAGTGCCGAGGCTAAGAACATGCGGTAGGTGAGGATGCTATCCGTCTGGAGCCCCTCCTGCATCATCGGCAGGGTGAAGAGCGGGATCAGACCGAAGCTCGCCGAGGCAAGCATCCCGAAGAAAAAGCCTTTGAATCGATTCATCTCGTAGCGCTATCTAGCGGGCAGCAAAACTTCCACTGGAGCAGAGCAGAACAGTAATGCAAGCAGCTTCTAGGATATACGACCGCCACAAAGGATAGATAGCAGCCTCGGTGCCCAACGCTTCATCACCTGATAGGCCACCGATGTAAGAGCGATGTCTATCCCAGCAGTGAGCAAGTAGGCAAGGATAAGCCCTGAACTGCTCCCAGCAAAGATGGGGATACGTATCAGCACTTCGCGAACTAGACTAAGGATTACTATTGTGTGTGCTCCGTAGATAAAGAATACGTACTTATTCATTCTTTGCAGCAAAGCCACGAAGCCAGGAGCACGCTCTTGGAGAGAAGCGAAGAGCAATACCACACTAGCAATGGCTAGCATGAGATAGAAGATCTCGAGGTGAGGGAAATAGCTTTTATCAAAGACCAAGGGGAGCGTAAAGGTAGCCACTAGCCAAAGGAGGTAGCTGGGCCCCCGAAGTGGCTTGAGCTTGGCTATTGGATCCCAGCTTTTCATCGCAACAAGAGCCCCCAAGGAGAAGAACAGGAAAGAGCGCATGCCACATCCTAGTATATGAAAGGAAGCATCTACGAATAAGCAAAGGATAAAGAGCCCCAAGACAAAGTACCCTCGCGTCACACGAAGGAGGACGTAAATCACCGGAGTGAAGAGTGTCATGACAATCAGGTCTCGCACAAACCACATGGAATAATTGACACAGTCAAACCAAAACAAGTTCGGCAACTCAGACCAGGCAAAGTGGAAGGGTGTATTGACGCTGTATCCGAGCAGCGAAACTAGGTAGTCTTTTGCTCCCCAAAAGACTAGAGCCAAAAGGTTCCACAGGAAGTAGGGGATGACGAGCGTCCGCACCTTCTTCTTCGCCTCGGAGAGATACACATCCCTTTTCCCTAGATCTTTGCCTAAGAAGGCGTAGTAGCCAGAGAAGACGAAGAAAGCAGGCACAGCTACACGAGCGAAGACTTCCTTTATCAATATCACTGCATACTTATAGGCAGCAAAATCTCCCGATAGCATATCTGGACTGATGGGTACCGAATGAATCAGCACGACGAGCACCATCAGGGGGAAGCGAAGAGAAAGAACAGTCGAGGACAATTGCTTGGCGCTATCCATATTGTGTACAGTTTAGGGGAGAGAACTGAGATCTAGGGAAGGGGCTTACCTGGAACGAGCACATGCTCCTAGGGTCCTAGGCGTGCGAGGCGCCTAGGCCTCGGAGCTCTCGAGGAGGGCGGGATTGATGCCGAGCTCGCGGGCGACGGCTTCGTCGGCACGGCAGAGCGCCAGCAGCGCCTTGTGCGCGGCGTCCTGATGGGCCTCCTTCTTGTTGAGACCCCGCCCGAGGCCGATACGCTTATCATCGACGAAGACCCCACAGACGAAGGGCACGCCGCTGCGCTTCGGCTCCTGCAGCATGCGGAAGTCGAGGCTCAGCCGATGCTTCTGCGTCCACTCCAGCAGGAGGGACTTATAGTTCATCGTCTGGTCCATGAGGCTACGCTCCAGCTCGAGGAAGAGGGGCAGTACGCGCTCCAGTACGAAGGCCTCGGCACGCAGGTAGCCCCTATCGAGGAAGATCGCCCCGATGAGCGCCTCCAGCGTGTTGCCATAGATGTCACTACTGCCCTGACGCACGTCGCGCCGTATCTGCAGGAAGCGATCAAGGCCCATACGTAGGGCCACGGCGTTGTTGACGGCACGCTTGACCATCGCTCCGCGGTGCTTACTCAGCTCCCCCTCGTCCCAGTGGGGATGCTCGAGGTAGAGGTAGTGGCTCATCGCGGTGGCGAGGACGGAGTCGCCGAGGAACTCCAGGCGCTCGTTGTTGAGCTTGAAGCCCGTCTCATCCGTACGGCTCATGGAGCTGTGGCGGAAGGCTAGGTCATAGAGCGCCCTATCCTGCGGCTCGAAGCCGAGGAGCTCGACGAGTAGCGAAAGAGGCTCTTTGGGCCTGCGCCCAAGGAGCCTCTTGAGGTTGTCCCGGAGGAATCTTAGGATCATACTTCCTATCCGTAGGGAATGCTAGGGTATGGACTACTTGACGTACTTCTTAAAGATGACGCTCGCGTTGTGTCCGCCGAAGCCGAAGGTATTCGATAGGGCAGCACGCACGGGGCGACGCTGTGCCTGACCGAAGGTGAAGTTCAGCTTGTAGTCAATCTCGGGGTCGAGGTCATCGTCCGCGTGGTTGATCGTAGGAGGCACGATGTCCTCCTCTACCGCCTTGAGGGCGAAGACCGCCTCGATGGCGCCAGCTGCACCCAGCAGGTGACCCGTCATAGACTTGGTCGAGCTGATGTTGAGCTTATAGGCAGCGTCACCGAAGACCTCCTTGATCGCCTTGCTCTCGGAGATATCACCGACAGGCGTCGAGGTGCCGTGGACGTTGATGTAGTCGATGTCCTCGGGGCTGAGACCAGCATCCTCGAGGGCGTTGCGCATCACCAGCTTGGCGCCAAGGCCATCGGGGTGCGTCGCCGTCAGGTGGTAGGCATCAGCCGAGAGGCCCGTACCGACGAGCTCGGCATAGATGTGCGCGCCACGAGCCAGGGCGTGCTCCAGCTCCTCGACGATGAGGCAGGCTGCCCCTTCGCCCATGACGAAGCCATCGCGCGAAGCGCTGAAGGGACGCGAGGCGCCCTGGGGATCGTCATTGCGCGTCGAGAGGGCGTTCATGGCATTGAAGCCACCGACACCAGCAGCACAGATCGATGCCTCGGCACCGCCCGCGATGATGACATCAGCCTTCCCGAGGCGGATGAGGTAGCAGGCGTCGATCAGCGCGTTGGTAGACGAAGCGCAGGCCGAGGCCGTCGAGTAGTTGGGACCGTGGAAGCCGTACTTCATCGACACGTGACCGGCGGAGATATCCGAGATCATCTTGGGGATGAAGAAGGGATTGAAGCGAGGGCCAGCCTCAGCATCATAGCCACGCACCTCCTCCTCGAAGGTACCTAGCCCCCCGATACCAGAGGCGATGACTACACCTACACGATCCTTGTTTACCTTATCTATATCCAGCTTGGAATCGGCGATACTCTCTTCGGCTGCCACCATGGCAAACTGAGCATAGCGGTCTAAGCGGCGCGCCTCCTTGCGATCAATGTACTTGGCCACGTCGAAGTCCTTGACTTCGCAGGCGAAGGTAGTCTTGAACTTAGAGGCATCGAAGAGCGTGATGGGCGCAGCCCCGCTCTTGCCAGCTACGACGGCCTCCCACGTCTCCTGGGCGGTATTGCCCAGGGGTGAGATAGCGCCTATTCCCGTGATGACGACTCTCTTGAGTTCCATCAGTCGAATTCCTTAGCTAAGGTAGCTCTAGCCCTTCTTAGCGACGATGTACTGGACAGCGTCACCGACGGTCTTGATACCCTGAGCGTCCTGGTCGGGGATCTGGATATCGAAGGCCTTCTCGAACTCCATGATGAGCTCTACGGTGTCGAGCGAGTCTGCACCGAGGTCGCTGGAGAAGTTTGCCTCGGGCGTTACTTCGCTAGCTTCGCAGTTGAGCTTGTCGACGATGATTTCTACTACCTTGTCCTGGATTTCCTGTGACATAATTCTGTTCTTGTTTAATATTGAGTTAGTTTCTTTCTGTGCATTCCCGTACCTTTGCCACCAAAGGATGGTGCCTCGGGATGGGGGCTGGAGTGCTGGCGCTGGTGTCAGCTCGCTGACTGTAGCCCATGCACACATCCATCGCATTTGTGCACAAAGATACGCAATTTATATGAAACGAATAGCAATACTCGCCTCAGGGAGTGGCTCCAACGCGGAGGCCATCATCCATTACCTGCGCCAGAGCAGGGAGGCAGAGGTCGTGCTTCTGCTCACCAATCGCCCCGACGCAGGCGTCCGCGAGCGCGCTCGGCGCCTCGGTGTGCGCTGCGACTACCTCCCTACGGCAGAGCTGCGCGAGGGCTCCAAGCCCCTGGCGCTGCTGGCGGAGCTAGGCGTCGAGCTGGTCGTCCTGGCGGGCTACCTCGTCCTCATCACCGAGCCCTGGCTGCAGGCCTACCCACAGCGCATCCTCAACATCCACCCTGCGCTGCTGCCTGAGTTCGGCGGCAAGGGGATGTACGGGCACCATGTCCACGAGGCCGTGCTGGCTGCGGGACGCACCTACAGCGGGATCACCATCCACCTCGTGGACGAGCACTACGACCACGGACAGACGCTCCTACAGGCTCAGTGCCCTGTGCTGGCGGGCGACAGCCCCGAGACGCTGGCGGCACGCATCCACCAGCTGGAGCACCGCTACTACCCTGCAGCTGTAGCCCAATACCTACGCCTTCTGGACGAGCGATAGTCCCGAGGCGGCATTATACGAAGGAAGCGGAGGCGAGCTAGATGATCTAGCTCGCCTCCGCTTCGTTTAGCCTGTGGAGATGCGGGGAGTCGAACCCCGGTCCAAACATGGAACTAATCTGCTTTCTACATGTTTAGCCTCTGATCAATTGTCGGGCACAGCAAGCGGCAGAGGCCACCAAAGCTGCACCTTAGCCCTCTAAATCTGACTCTGCGCCAAGGGCCTTCGCAGAGCGAGCTCCGATTTTCCGGCACCACCGTATCAAGTCGCCTCGGGGCAAAGGGCTACCTGGGTGATGTCTCGTCACGACAATCTTAGTCGTGATTAAGCAGTTAACCTACTGTTCTTCGGTTACGCAGCGAGAGCGTAGTTATTTTCGCCAGTTAAAAAGGTTCTCTCATCGAGATTATAGTGCTGACAGGAGAGCGCACTACATGCTTACACATCACTTCGTCATGCTGTCAAAGCCAAGACATCCCCGTGATTAGCTACTGCAAAGGTAGGACAAATTAAGGACATCGCGGCACTGCGAGGCGCGCGGCAGGAGCACGGAGAGCTAAGGAGCTCCGCAGCTTGCCCCCAGCCCGCCACCTCAAGTGTAAGGCTAAGGCGAACCCTCCACCTCACACCACACCTTCGCTCGGGCAAGGACGTCCGTACTCCGCGGGGCTCGAGGGAGGGCTCCTGAGGGATATCAGTCAGAGAGCTGAGGGACGTCCCTCACTGAGCTCAGGGATAGCAGTCAGCCCCTTGAGGGATAGCCCTCGAAGAGCTGTCGACAGCCTATCGCCTCGCGGCGCAGGCCTCGGGCGCGTCCTCGTGCGACTTGGGCGAGTCACTGCAAGCGGCCTAGTCGATCGGCCTCAGCCTAGCCCCAGCGCGGGACGCAGCCCGTCAAGACCAGGCTATAAACAAGCGCGGCGCCCAGCCCCACCGTCCGCTCGGGATCGGTAGGGCTGGGCGCCGCTGATTAAGCGCCTAGGCAAAGGCCTCCGCCTTCGCCTAGGGTAAAGAGTGCTTACTGACGGGGTACGTCTACACGGTCGTTACCCGCGGAGACCGCCTTGATGCTGTAGCTGGACTTCCAGTCCGCATCCATCGTGAAGACCGCGCCACCCTCGGCAGGATGGGTCGCATCAGCTGCGTAGACGAGCTTGGTACCGTCGTAGACCTCGAAGGCCACGACATGCTTCCAGCCCGTGATGGTCACTGTGCGCCCAGAGACCTTGGCCGCAGCACCTGCGACGATAGCGGGCTTCTGCGCGTAGAGGTAGGCGTTGTGGTCGGTGATGTACTCGAGGGCAACATCCAGCGGCTTGAGGCCTAGGGCCTTGATGCGGCTCTTGACGCTCGCCACGCGGGCTGCCGTGATGTTGATCTTCGACTTACCGTAGTCGTCGATCTCGCCATTGTCCACGGTGTGGAAGAAGCCCCAGCGCTCGAAGAAGCGGGTGAGGTCTACGCCCCCGACCTTGGAGGCAGCGAAGGCAAACTCCGTCTGCTGCTCGCCTACTGTATTGGGCGAATCATGCTCACGGAAGTACTGGTAGAGGTCAGGGTAGAAGCCCGAGACGCCATCAGCCTGCTTGCGCGGCGTGCGCCCGAGCGCCTTACCGAAGTAGAGCTCCAGCTGCCAGAAGGGGATGAGGTTGACGAAGACGTCCCCTGCGCGGTAGAAGGGCACATTGCCGACGAAGATATTATTGAAGCCCTTCGTATAGCGGTTGTTGCCCAGCTCGAGCTTCTCGACCTGCAGACGCGAGGGCTGGCCGAAGACGTAGGTCGTGATGTACTCGGAGGGGATATTGACCGTGACCTCCGTCATCCCTGCCCAGAGGAGGCCAGGGCGCGTCTGGTTCATGTGCCCGATCTCGTGGGAGGGCCCCCAGGCAGCACCCTGCGAAGCGGGGTTGCGCATCTTGTCGGGGTTGAGGATATCCTGCTGCGTGCTGTTGACGTAGGCCGTGTGGTACCAGGTCGCGTACATGAAGGCATGGTACATGACGTGCAGGTACATACGGTTCTGCGGCTCACGCTTGTACTTCACCAGACCATGCAGTACCCACTCGTTGTAGACGATGCTATCGTAGGTATTGGCGATGTCACGGCCCTGAGGGGTGTACTGGCGGAAGGCCTGCGTCTCGAAGGTGAGGTGGCAGTACTTGCCGAGGACGTCGAAGTGCTTATTGGGCGCCTTGTTGATGAGCTCGTGCCAGCGATCCTTGAGCTTGGGATCCTGAGAGTCGTAGTAGCCATTGACCGTACCCGTGGCGAAGTGGATACGCACGGGCTTGAAGCGCTTGAGCGTAGCAGCATCGCTGGCGTGGTAGAGGACGTAGGCAAGGCCTGACTTCTGCATCTTGATGCGGTTCATCCCGCGCGAGAGGGGATAGACCACAGGGTCGTTGAAGCCATCACCGCCGGGCTTGTCGAGGTTCTGCACTCGGAGGCTCAGGCGGGCATCCATCTGATGGAGATCCCCGACGAAGACGATGAGGTCCTGCCCCTTCTCTACGGCGATCCCCGTGGGGTTGTCGAGCAGCGAATAGGGGTTGGTCTTGTTGGGGCCCGAGACGACCGTGGGGAGCAGCCAGGGCTTGAAGTCCGCCACGCGGAACTCCTTATTATACTTACCCTGCTTGAGGTAGAAGGCTAGGTTGCGGAAGAAGGGGTCACTGATCTGAGCGATCTGAGCCTCCGTCACCGAGGGCTTGAGCTCGCTGCAGACCTCGTCGGCGAAGATGGCCGTGTAGTCGAAGGCCTTAGTGGAGCGGCGGAAGAACTGCATCTCGGCGCAGCTGGCGAAGCCCTGCCCGTCCCCGTGGCCCTTGCGGACGATGAAGCGGAAGCTCTTAGCCTTGGTGCGCTTGGGCAGAACGACACGCGTGGCGGTGCTGCTGGCGCGGAAGTCGAAGTCCATCAGCTTGGTGAAGGTCGTCCCATCCTCCGAGCTCTGGATCTCGCCCTCCGAGAAGTAGCCATTGTAGCCCTGCTGGCGGGGGTAGTAGACGAGGTAGTCGACCTCGGTGGCCTCGGCGAAGTTGTAGGTCAGCGTGATGGGGAAGTAGTTCGGCCCACCGTTGGCCCAGGAGGAGTGATAGATCGTCGAGAGGTCGCCGTCGAAGCTGAGCTCGATGCCCGAGCCAGGCTGGACGGAGCTGGCTGTACCGCTGACGACCTTGATCTGCTCATCCTCGGGCAGCTGGTCCGTGCTGCCAGGGATGTAGTTGTTCGTGCCGAGCTGCTGGACAGCGACGAGGAGCTTGACGGGGTCTTTGGCTACGCCCGTCTGGATGATCTCGATATTGGCCATGCGCTCCTTGCCCGTGGTGTTGGGCTGCACTACGTAGTTATGCGTCTCGCGGCGCATAGCACGGGCTGGGCTCTTGATCCAGTCGGGGAGCTTGACCTCGACCTTGACGTTGGTCGTGATCTCGAAGGTGATGCCACCGCCCGCAGCGGGCACCTGATTGATGACCGACTTGTCGACCAGGATCGCAGGGGCCTGCCCGAGCTGGCGGATCTTGATCGTGCGCTTGCCTGCGGAGCTGGTGAGGCGCAGCTCGGCCTCACGCACCTCGGCGTCATCGTTGGCCTCTACGTCGATCTTGAGGGTCTGGCCGATCTGGCTAGCCTTGACCCAGGTCTTCGTGCTGGTGACCTGCCAGGTAGCGGAGGCTCCGCCTAGGCTGATCTGCTTAGTCATGGCGGCCGCCTGGAAGTCTACCTCCTGAGGCGTGTCCCCTTGGCCTGGGGTCACCTGACCGCCGTTGGGCTTGTTGCCGGGGCCGTCGGCTGTCTTGCAGCTGGGGGCTAGGCTCAGCAGCGAGGCAGCCAGCAGCAGCGTGCTTAGTTGTCTTAGTCTCATACGTGTCTGTATTGCTAGTGGGATCTGGGGCAGATGAGCTGCCCGCGGCTTAGCTGTCGTCCTCTAGAGGCTCGGGAGCTTGGAGCGGTGCCAGCTGGACGCGGCCGCCCCGAGCAGCAGAGCCCAAGCAGAGCTGTCGGGAGAGCCTGACAGCGCGACTTGGGCTCGTGCATAAGGGTGAGGATGCCCCCTAGAGGGGACGAAGCGGATGATTATTCGTTGGTCGTCTTGCCCGTCTCAGGATCGTAGATGCTGATGGAGAGCTCGGAGACGTGGAGCGCAGCGATCGCCGCGAAGAGACGGTCGTTGTAGACCTTCTTGATCTTGAACCAAACGTAGTTGTAGGCCTTGTCCATGCGGATATTCGGCGAGGTGTAGGCCGCAGCCTGACCCGTGGGGAGCCCAGTGAGCTCCTTGGCGAGCACCGCCTTATTAGCCTCGGGATCGAAGGTGCCGTCGAAGCTGTCGCTGACGTAGATGTCCATTTCTTCGGGGTTGAGGCGACCGGCATTGTTACGTCCCTTCATGTAGAAGCTGAAGTTCTTGACCGCCTTGGGCAGCTTGTAGACGATGTAGTGGGGCATGGGCGCCAGCGGTGCGTGCCAGTTCTCGTGGTAGAAGGAGTTGTCGTCCTCATCCACAAGGCCAGCCTTGGGTCCTTCGGTAGCCTCGGGGTGACTGACGAAGACGTTGGCGTCGGTGATGCTGAGCTTGGTGGGCGTGATCTGCTCTACGCGGGGCTTAGCCTTAGCGGTAGCGGCGATCTGGATGGCCGTGCCCTCAGCGCCCTGCTTGGTGAAGGGCTGCAGGGTGAACTGGATCTCACCGTAGCGCGCCAGCAGGTTGTCTACACGTAGCGAGTCGGAGTAGCTGCTGGCGAGCTTGGTCACCAGCTGCTTGGTCTCGGGGTGGGTGTAGGTCACGCGGACGTACTGGTAGCTGACGTTCTCGGGGATGCGCCAGTTCAGGAGGATGGAGCCCTCAGCAGGCGTAGCCGTCACCGTGGAGCGATCGAGATCCGTGGGGCGAGGTCCGAGGTCCTCCTTCTTGCAGGAGCTGGCTAGTGCCAGCGTCCCTGCTAGGAGTGCGAATGCTATCTGTTTCATTGCTTGGTGTCGTTGTGTTGAGAGCTTAGTAACCGGGGTTGTTGACGAGGTTGCCGTTGCGGTTCACGTCAGCCACGGGGATAGGCAGGAGGTAGTTGTGCTTACCGAAGGCGCGCTCGAAGGGCACCTCCGTCAGGTGAGCGAAGTCTGCGATCGTCGTTGCCTGGATGTTCATCCCCTGAGCCTTGACGCTGAAGTACTTCTCAGCCTCGAGCCAGCGGCGCATATCCCAGAAGTTCTGGTTCTCGAGGTAGAACTCTACCTGACGCTCCTGGCGTACGATCTGGCGGAGCTTGGCCTGGGAGAAGCTCGTCACGCCAGCCAGCTTCCAGGACTCCTCAGCCGTAGGGATACCTGCACGGACACGTACCTTATTAAGGTAGGTCAGTGCCGTAGCGTTATCCCCAGCCTCTACGCAGGCCTCAGCATAGGCGAGGTAGAGGTCCGCGAGGCGAAGGACGGGCCATGGGTGATGCTTCAGCGTGAAGTCTACGCCGCCCTTACCTACGCCTTCCTCTGGGTAGACACCCTTCTTATTGAGGTAGCCCGTGGGAGAGTAGTTATTGTTGCGGTTGCCGCGACCCTGATTACCGTTCTTCATGAAGTCAAGGAGCACGTTGCCTTCCTCGCCGTTAGCGAGGTAGGTCTTGGGGAAGGCGGGGTTACTCTTATCCTTATTGAGGATCTCGTAGTAGCCACCCTGGAAGCCGATCCACGCATAAAAACGGGGCTCACGGCCGAGGTTGAACTTGATTGTCTGCTTGCCGGGCATAGCCTCCTCGCTCTGAGTGGCGTCTACGGTGACGAGCTCGAGCTTGGACTGATCCTTGAACTCAGGGTCTTCGTCCCAGGGCAGACCGTTCTTGGTGTAGAAGCGGTTCAGCATGTTCCACGTAGGAGCCACGCCGTTCCAGCCCGAGCCGCCTTCGCCCTTAGGCGAGGACTTACCTGCCAGATCGTACCAGCCTTCGCCACGCGTATCAGCGAAGATCACCTCGGGATTGGCCTCACCCGTCCAGTCAAGGATGTTGTAGCGCAGGGTGCGCTGCTGGGCATTCTTGGGGAACTTGTTGAGCGAGACGAACTGCCCCGTCTTGGTGTAGAGGCTGTGTCCAGCGGCCTCAGCTGCGGAGATAGCTTCCTTGAGGGCGTCCTTGGCCTTGATCCACTTCTGTGGGTCCTTGGCCTGGGGCATCAGCAGCTTGCCGTCGGGGTTCTTCAGATCCTTGAGGAACTCTGCCTCCCCATTGAAGAGGGGCGAAGCAGCCAGCAGGAGGAGCTGAGCCTTGAGGCCCTTAGCCGCCGTGCTCGTAGCGAGCCCTACACGGCGCTGCTCACGCGTGGCGGGGAGGTTCTTGGCCGCCTCGTCGAACTTGTCGGCGATCCACTGCACGCACTCGTCGAGGGGCGTACGGGAGGCGTAGTCCTCTACCTTAGTATTGACATCGGGGAGGCTCTTGACCAGGATGACGGGGCCGTAGCAGCGTACCAGCAGGTAGTGGTAGTAGGCCAGGAGGAAGTCGATCTGACCGCGGTAGTCCTTCTTGGTGTCCTCATCGACCTGCATCTCGTTGATCTTGCGCTGCATCATGTAGCACTGACGGATGCCCTGGAAGAAGGTATTCCAGTAGGAGATCACGGGGTCGGTCGAGTTGTAGGTACCCTTAGGGAAGGCTGCCCAGCGCTCGTGCTCGAAGGCGGTGATCACCTCGTCCCCCGTCAGGAGGTCCAGGCTCTGTGTATTCGCTGGGTTCGGCAGGTACGCGTAGCAGGAATACATGTAGTCCCAGTTCTTATTCTTGTCCTTGACGACATCATCCTCCTGAGCGCGCTCGTCGGGGACGATATCCAGGTAGCTCGAGCAGGAGCTGGTGAGCAGGACGCTGGCACTGGCCAGCAGAACCATCTTATATAGTCTTTTCATTGCTTGATTCAGTAAGTAGGTGCGTAATCAGGCTACTTGAAGGTGAAGTTCACCCCGAGGTTGAAGGTGCGCTGCAGTGGGTAGGACATGCCCTTACCGCCACCCATTTCAGGATCCCAGAGCTTGAAGGAGGAGAGCGTCAGCAGGTTGTTGGCGTTGACGTAGACACGTGCCATCTTGAAGCGGTAGCCGATCTCGAGGCTACGGAGCTTAAGGAAGGAGGCGTCACGCAGCCAGTGCGTCGAGTTCTTCGTATTCTGGTTGTTGTCGTACTCCGTCAGGCGAGGATAGAGTGCGTGAGGATTCTGATTGTCCTTGCTCCAGTGGTTGTCGGCGATCCACTGCAGGACGTTGCGGCGAGTGTTCGTACCGAAGGGGCTGAAGCCCGACATCATGAGCGAGGTGTGCGCCTGACCCTGGAGGTGGAAGCCGAAGTCCCACTGCTTGTAGGTGAAGGTACCCCCGAGACCGTAGTTGATCTCAGGCACCGTGGAGTAGCCGAGGGGTACCTGGTCGTTCTCGTCGATGATCCCATCGTACTTGCCATGCTCGTCGGGCTGGTCGAGGTACTTGATATCCCCGGGGGCGACAGCGATGTTATTGAGCGTGCTCTTAGGGCTGTGGGCGATGTCGGCCTGGTCGATGTAGTAGCCATCGGCGACGTAGCCCGTGTAGGTGAAGAGGCTACGGCCTACCTGGCGACGCGTAGGACGGAGGTTAGGCGCCTCGTCGTACTTCACGACACGGTTACGTGCGAAGGTGAAGGTACCACGCAGCTGCATCGTCAGGTCCTTGGAGAGCTGCTTGTTCAGCTCGGCAGACATATCGACCCCCCAGTTCTTGACCTCGGCGAAGTTCCCATAGATCTTAGAGGCAGCCGTACCGAAGTAGTTGGGGATGGACTGCTTCTCCTGGAAGACGTTGGTACGATGCTCCTGGAAGAAGTCCACCGTGAGGTTGAGCATACGCAGCACCGAGATGTCGAAGCCGACATTGAGCTTGCGCGCGATTTCCCAGGTGATATCCTCGTTGAGGAAGCGCTTGAAGAGCGGCCCGCGGCGCCCTTCGGTCTGGCCATCGAAGCCAGTCTGGAAGTAGGGGCGATCGTTGGAGCTATTGTCTACGACATCGAGGTAGACGAAGCGCTCCCCAGCCTGGTCATTACCCGCAAGACCGTAGGAGGCACGGAGCTTGAGGTTGTTGACGGCCTTCTTGAGGGGCTGCCAGAAGGCTTCGTTGCTGATGTTCCACCCAGCCGAGAAGGAGGGGAAGAAACCATAGCGGTGTCCCTTGGCGAAGTTCTCCGAGCCCGAGATCCCGGCGTTGACCTCTACCATGTAGCGGCCATCGTACTCGTAGTTGACACGAGCAGCGTAGCCCTGACGGCGGTGCGGGAGCGAGCGGATGAGGTCGTTGTTGGGGTTGTTCACCACGTGCTCATCCTGATTGTAGAGCAGCATCCCAGCGACATTGTGCTTGCCGAAGGTGCGGTCGTAGTTCAGGAAGGCCTGGAGGTAGAAGCGACGGTCCCCAGCCGAGTTCCCACCCGTACCGAGGACAGGACGCGAGGGGTCCCCACCGTTAGCCATCTTGAGGTCGTAGTCTCCATCGGGGAGCTTATTATCGCTCTTGTTCTGATAGATATTGTAGCCCTGGTGGCGGAAGGTGGTCGAGGTGCTCCAGTTCTTGAAGGAGGCAAGCCCCTTAAAGCTGAGGCCCTTGGTGATGAAGTCCAGCTTCTGCGTGTAGTTCAGGTTGGCGATGACGGTGCTCTCGAAGGTATCCTTGTACCCGCTCGAAGCATCAGCTACGGGGTTCCAGGCATTGTTCGAGCCCAGACGATAGCCCCCCCAGCGTACCCACTGACTGTCGTTCTGCGGCCACATGACGGGGAAGTCCACGGGGTTGATGTCCATGATCCCCTTGTAGATGTCGCTAGCACTACCATTCCCGTTGCTCGCGGTGACGGGCCCGTGGAAGTTGGAGAGCTGCGCATTGAGCTGCATGGCGATGGTCGCCGAGGGCGAGAGGTGGAAGTCAACATTATTCTGGAAGGCGTACTTCATCAGGTTAATGTTGTTGTCGTAGGAGAAGAAGTCTTTGCTTCGACCCTTCAGCATCCCCGTCTCATGGTTGACGTTGGCGTTGAGGAAGTAGGTGATCTTGCTCGTCCCCCCACGTACGTTGAAGTTCGCACGCTGGTTGTAGGTGACGTCGTTGAAGAGCTCCTTGTACCAGTCTACATTAGGATAGAGGTAGCGGTCCTCCCCAGAGAGGGTCTTGCGGATGCGGTCTTCGCTGTAGAGCAGCGAGCCCGAGCCCTGGTTCGTCACAGCCTCGTTGTAGAGACGCATGTAGGTCTCGGCGTTGGCGAGCTTGGGCAGCTGGACAGGCATGTTGATGTAGTTCTCGATACGCACACCGATGACGGGGCGGTCGAGGTCGGCACCACTCTTGGTCTTGATGATGAGCACCCCGTTAGCCCCACGCGTACCGTACATGGCAGAGGCGGTAGCATCCTTCAGGACGGAGAAGCTCTCGATGACCTCGGGGTCGAGGGCGTTGAGGTCAGCGCGGCTGATCTCTACCCCGTCGAGGACGATGAGCGGAGCCTGCGAGTTCATAGAGGCGACCCCACGGATGAAGAAGTCTGAGCCGTTGGACCCAGGCTCCCCACTACGCTGGTAGGCGATGACCCCCGCCAGACGTCCGGCGAAGGCGTTGGAGAGGTTAGCCGAGGGGATCTTGAGCTCCATAGGACGTACCGTCTGGATCGACCCCGTGACGGACTCCTTCTTCTGCCCCGTACCGAAGGCGGTGACGACGACGTTCTGCAGCGTCTTAGCGTCCTCGGAGAGGGTGATGGAGAGGATGGTCGTCTTCTCGACACGGATGGTCTTGGAGGTATAGCCCACCGAGGAGACGAAGAGCTGATCGCCAGGTGCGGCCTGGATCTCAAAGTGCCCTTCGATGTCGGTGATTACCCCTTGGCTCGACCCCTTGAGGCGTACGGCAGCCCCGATGATGGGCTCGCCCGTCTTGGAGTCCGAGACGACACCGACGATCTTCTTGGTCTGTTTAGGGCCTGGTGCCTGGGCTGTGGTATTAGTCTCTGCAGCCTGGAGCGGTGTGACGCCAGCGCCGATGAGCATCGGCAGCGAGAGTCCTACCATGAGACAGAGCACACGGCTGATGCCGCGTCTGCTCGTTTCCTTGTGGGCGTAGTTGCTTCCCATAGGTGTTCTTGTTAAGTGGTAGTTAGTGCTTCTTATACACGTTGCGTTTATTGTCCTTATTTGGGAGACGAGCCCGAGCCCGAGGGCAGCGCCTGGGGAGGGAGCTCATCCACGGGGCAAATATAGGTAATTTTTTTAGCGAAACCTAGGGATGATAAAGCGCTGAAAATTAGGAAATTTCTTTCCTAAATTTGTTATTAAATACCTTTACACTTATTAACCACTTTGCCTCCACTGGGATCTCAGCGCGCTGCCCCTCGTGCGGCGGGCTAGGCCCCCTAAGATCTCGGGGTGCAGCCAGCCGATGAGGGCGCACTTGAGAGACCCTTGTACCGGGGCTAGGCACTAGATCAAGGCATCGAAAAAGACTAATGCGGGCGCGCCAGCCCCCACGAGGGCGAAAGTTAAATTCTTTGAAAAAACGAAAGTCTCCCCAGGCTCTGAATTTTCTCTTCATTTTATGAAAACGACCCTCCCGAGCCGCCTCAAAGGCGCCCCGAGCGAACTCGCAGCCTCCGCCGAAATGCTTTTGGGCTCGCTTTTCCCTACTTTTTGCCCTCCTCAAGCCTCCCTGCCAGCCACTCGCCGAAGGTCAAGGGCGAAGGCCGAGGCAGGCAGCGGAGCAGCCTCCCTCCCCGAGGGCCGACGCAGCAGCTCCGCACCCGCCAGCATCCCGAGGGATAAGTCCCCCCGAGGCTGAGGGATATCCATCAGCGCGCCGAGGGACGGCCCTCACGCCCGTCAGGGATATCAGTGAGCTACGCTAAGGGATATTCCTCAGCGCAGCTAACGTTTGGAGGGTCGCCCCTGTAGGGCTCTGTCGTCGGGTGCAATCTCCTACCCAGGGTTTGGTCGCCCTTGCAGGGCTACGCACCCTGGGCTTTGAAAAGGGTCGCCCCGCTGGGGCTTACCTCGCCGCCAGGCAACTAGCCAAGGGGCTCGACTATCGGGGCATAATACCTCACCCCGCACTACATGGGATAAAAGGGCCGCGCTGTGGAAAAGGGCCGTGCTGTGGGTCTCCCCCCCCGCAGGGCTTCGGGATTGCAGCCCCGGACTTACCCCAACGGCCGTGCAAGCCCCTATAGGGGCGATCCCTCCCCAAAGCCCAGGGTGCGTAGCCCTGCAAGGGCGACCAAACCCTGGGTAAACCATCGCAAATAATACAGAGCCCTACAGGGGGCTTGGGCTCAGGACGAGATGCCATCGAGCTAGGCATCAGGATGCTGTAAGGCATAGGTTTCCCCAAAAGGACAGACGCACTGGCTGAGCACGCCGCAGCCTCGCGCCAGGCGGATAGACGCACTCGCTGAGCGCGCTGCCGCCTTACTCCAGCAGGAAGGATAAGCCCCTATAGGGGCGACCCCTACAAAGCCCAGGGTGCGTAGCCCTGCAAGGGCGACCAAACCCTAGGTAAGCCACAGCAAATAATACAGAGCCCCGCAGGGGGCTTGGGCTCAGGACGAGATGCCATCGAGCTGGGCATCAGATGCTGTAAGGCATGGGCTTCACCAAAAGGACAGACGCACTGGCCGAGTGCGCTGCGACCTTGCTCCAGCGGATAGACGCACTCGCTGAGCGCACTGCTAGCTTACTCCAGCGGGAAGGATAAGCCCCTATAGGGGCGACCCCTACAAAGCCCAGGGTGCGTAGCCCTGCAAGGGCGACCAAACCCTGGGTTAGCCACAGCAAATAATACAGAGCCCTGCAGGGGGCTTGGGCTCAGTACGAGATGCCATCGAGCTGGGCATCAGATGCTGTAAGGCATAGGTTTTCCCAAAAGGACAGACGCACTGGCCGAGCACGCTGCGGCCTTGCGCCAGGCGGATAGACGCACTCGCTGAGCGCGCTACTAGCTTACTCCAGCGGGAAGGATAAGCCCCTATAGGGGCGACCCCTACAAAGCCCAGGGTGCGTAGCCCTGAAAGGGCGACCAAACCCTGGGTAAGCCACAGCAAATAATACAGAGCCCTGCTGGGGCGACCCCTCGATATATCCTATGCCGCCTCCTTCGCCTCTCTGGCTTGCGAGAAGGCTCGCCCTACTAAGGCCTAGGCTTCATAAAAGCCACAGGGGGAAGGGCTCGAGCCCTTCCCCCTGTGGATCTAAGAGGTATCTGTGCGGTCTAGGCCGCACTGCTGTGAGGCTAGCGCTGGCGGCGGCCACGCCCCTTGCTGGGGGCCTTGTGGCTGCGCGCGCCCTTATCCTTACCCTTGCCACCCGAGCGGCTGCCGCCCTTACCACGGGCATACATCCCGCGGCGCGGCGCCTCGTCCTCCGCTCCTGCGAGGACGAAGTCCAGCTGCTTGCGTTCGAGGTTGGCCTGCGCTACGGTCACCTCGAGGCGATCGCCGAGGCGGTAGCGGCGCCCCGTATGGCGCCCCACGAGGCAATAGTTAGCCTCGTCGTACTCGTAGTAGTCATCCGTCAGCTCACGTGCGGGGATGAGCCCCTCGCACTTGTTCTCCTCCAGCTCGACATAGATGCCCCAGTCGGCCAGCCCCGTGACGATGCCCCAGAACTGCTGCCCGAGGCGGGGGATCATGTACTCGACCTGCTTGTACTTGATCGAGGCGCGCTCGGCATTAGCCGCCAGCGACTCCATCTCAGAGGAGTGGTCGCAACGCTCCTCGGCACGGCCGAGGTCAGCACTGCGCTTGCCCTCGATGAGGTAGCGCGTCAGGAGACGGTGCACCATGAGGTCAGGGTAGCGGCGTATGGGCGAGGTGAAGTGCGTGTAGCTCTCGAAGCCAAGGCCGTAGTGCCCGATGTGGGTCGTCGTATAGCGCGCCTTGGCCATAGAGCGGATGGCGAGCATGGAGATCATCGCCTCCTCGGGGCGCCCCTTGATGGCGGCGAGCAGCTCGTTGAGGCTCCGAGCCACAGCCTCACCCCCACCCTGCCAGCGCAGCTGGTAGCCGAAGGGACGGACGAAGTCGGCCAGACTATGCAGCTTCTCCTCGTCGGGCGCCTCGTGGACACGGTAGACGAAGGTCGGCGCCTTGCCCTCGTGGCGCAGCGGCGGCTGAATGTCGCGGCGCGTAGCATCGGCGATGCGCTCGGCGACGGTGCGATTGGCCAGCAGCATGAACTCCTCGATGAGCTGGTGGGCGGGCTTGCTCTCCTTGATGATCACCTCCAGCGGACGCCCCTCGGCGTCGAGCTCGAAGCGTACCTCAGGGCGGTCAAAGGCGATACTACCGCGCTCGAAGCGCCGAGCACGCAGCTGCTGCGCCAGGCGGTGCAGCGTGAGCACGGCCTCGGCATGGTCGCCCTGCCCGCTCTCGATAATCTCCTGCGCCTCCTCGTAGGTGAAGCGGCGCTGGCTGCGGATGACGCTGCGCGTGATGCGCGCGCCGTGGAGGCGCGCCTCAGCGTCCAGCTCGAAGACGCAGCTATAGGCGTACTTGTCCTCGTCGGGGCGCAGCGAGCAGAGGTAGTTGCTCAGGCGCTCGGGGAGCATGGGGATGGTGCGGTCCACGAGGTAGATGCTCGTGGCGCGGCGGTAGGCCTCCTCGTCGATGAGGCTGCCCTCGGGGACGTAGTGGCTGACATCGGCGATATGCACGCCCACCTCGTAGCGCCCATTAGGTAGGCGGCGGAAGGAAAGGGCGTCGTCGAAGTCCTTGGCATCGCGCGGGTCAATGGTGCAGGTCAGCACCCCGCGGAAGTCCTCGCGGTGCTTCAGCTCCTCGGCGCTGATCTCATCGGTCAGCTCCTCGGCAGCACGCTCTACCTCCTCGGGGTAGCGGTAGGGCAGGCCGAACTCGGCCAAGATGGCGTGCATCTCGGTATCGTTGGCCCCCGCCTCCCCGAGGACGTCGAGGACAATGCCCTTGGGGTTCTTGGCTCGGGGCTCCCAGTCCGTAACCTGCACCAGCACCTTGTCGCGGGCGGTAGCGCCCTTGAGCTTAGCCTCGGGGATGAAGACGTCCTGACGCAGCTCGCGACTGGGCGTGACGAAGAAGGTGAAGCCTCGGGACTGCTGCAGCGTACCTACATAGGTCGCCTGCGCCCGCTCGAGGATCTCGGAGATGCGGGCCCCCTTGAGCTGCCCGCGGCGGGTGCGGTGGCAGCTGAGGACGACGCGGTCGCCATGCAGTGCCGTCGAGAGCCCCCGCTCGTCAAGGGCTATAGGCTCCAGCTCGGGGTCATCGGGGACGAAGCTCGGACGCCCCGCACGGTTGTCGAAGCGCCCCTCCAGGCGTAGCCCCGTCTGCTGCCCCGCACGGACGAAGCGCCCGGGCTCGAGCTCCTGCAGCTCGCCCGCCTCCGAGAGCTCCTGCAGGGCATGGTAGATGGTACGCTTCTGCGCCATGGTGGTCTTACCAAAGGCATAGCATACCTGCTTGTAGGAGAGTACTTGGTCCTCCTGCTCCTCTAGGAGGAGGCGGGTGATGCGCTGTACTTCCTTCTTGGTGATATGGTGTGCGTGGCCGCTGCTCTGCTTGGCATGCTTCGGCCTGGCGATCTTCTTATTCTTACTCATCATTATATATATGTAGTGAAGGGTGGGGAGGGGGTGAGGTGTATCTGTCTGATGAGTAGCGGCGAGGCCGCAGCTAGGGGCTAGCTGCGGCCTCGCGGGACTCGTAGCCCACGAGGGCTAGCCTAGAGGGATGCGGAGGGCAGCCGCTAGAGGACGCTCTCCTCGGGGGGCAGGACCAGCTTGTAGCCCTTGCCGTGGACGTTCTTGATCTCCACGCGCTCATCCTCCTCGAGCATGCGGCGGAGCTTGGTGACGTAGACGTCCATGCTGCGCTGGGTGAAGTCCCCAGCCCCGGGGTCAGACACGCCCCAGATGACGCTGAGGGCGTGGCTACGCTCCAGCGTCTGATTGGCGAACTGACAGAGCAGCGTCAGCAGCTCGCACTCCTTGGTCGTGAGCTTACGCTTGGTCTCCCCGATCTCTAGCGTCTGGCTCGTGACATTGAAGGTGTAGCGCCCTAGATGGTACTCGTGCTGCATGGCACGCGTGCTCTCGCTACGGCTGCGGCGTAGGACAGCCTCGACGCGCAGCAGCAGCTCCTCCATGCTGAAGGGCTTGGCGATATAGTCATCCGCCCCCGAGCGGAAGCCCTCGAGGACATTCTCCCGCATCCCTAGAGCGGTCAGGAAGATGATGGGGACATCCTGCGATACGCTGCGGATGTCCTTGGCCAGCGTGAGGCCGTCACGCTTGGGCATCATGATATCCAGCAGGCAGAGGTCGTAGCGACGGCTCTTGAAGGCCTCCCAGCCCGCGACGCCGTCCGTGCAACGATCGACGACAAACTTCTTGCTCGTCAGCAGCTCCTCGAGGATCAGACCTAGGTTCTCCTCATCCTCGCAGAGCAGTATCCGGATAGACTCGTTCATATAGAGATACAGTTAGAGATACAGTAGCTTGGTGTACTTAGATAATTATCAATGGTGACTGCGCCGCGCCTTAGCCCTAGCTTTGCATGAGGCTAGCGACGCTGGGGGCTTAGCCCTCCTTGACCGTAGGCAGTAGGATGACCATCTTCGTCCCCACGCCCACGACGCTCTCGGGCTGGATGCGCCCACCGCACTGACGGATGACCGAGCTGACGTAGGCCAGCCCTAGGCCGAAGCCGCGCACGTCGTGCTGATTGCCCGAGGTGATGCGGTAGAAGCGCTCGAAGATCTTCCTCAGGTACTTGCGCTCTATCCCCAGCCCATTATCCTCAATGGTGATGCGGATATGGTCGCCCTCGTCGGCCGTGCGTATGGTCAGCTGCAGCGCCACGTCGGGGCGGCTGTACTTGACGGCATTGTCTAGGAGGTTGAAGAAGACATTCTGCAGGTGTACCTGGCTAGCGCGTACCCAGGTCTCGCTGGCCTCTAGGTCGAGGGAGAGGTCGCCTCCCTTCTGCTGCGCGTGGAAGGTATAGATCTCCGCCACGGGTAGCAGCAGCTCGTTGACGTCCAGCGGCTCGAGGGTGAAGCTGCCCGCCCGCCCCTCCAGGAGGGAGAACTGCAGCACACGGTCGATGAGGAACTTGAGGCGCTGCGCCTCGGTCGAGATGATCCCCAGCAGCTGCCGCTGCTTGGGCGTCGTGACGGCTGGGGAAGCCTGCTCGCCGAGGAGCTTATTGGCCAGGATGATCGAGCTGATGGGGGTCTTCAGCTCGTGGGTCATGTTGTTGATAAAGCTGGTGCGCTGCTCCGAGAAGTTGATATCACGGAGCAGGAAGGCCAGCGCGGAGAAGCCCAAGACCAGGACGAGGATCGTCGAGACCAGCCCCGGCAGCGCCAGACTCAGGACCTCGGCCCGCGTCGGCGCTAGGTCGAGCGACACCGCCATATAGGGACGCCCCGACTCGGTGCCGTCGGCTGGGACGAAGAGGTGCTGCTTGACGGTCGTCACCTCCTTCCAGTGGCCCCTGCGCATCTCCTCAGGGTGATACTCGTAGATCAGCTGCCCACGGCCGTCATAGAGCGAGAGGATGAAGGGTCCCTCTAGGTCCTTATCATCGAAGCGCTCTCGGATCAAGCTCTTCAGTAGACGGATATTGACCAGCTGCGGGATGCTGTCGACGGTGTTGACGTCGTAGATGTACTTGAGGATATAGCGGTCGAGGGAGTGCAGCCGAGCGAAGTAGGCGTAGAGCAGCTTGTCGGAGGGCCGGAAGTCCACACGGGTATTGCGCCCGCCCTGCCTATCCTTATTCTTCATCTGCAGGAGCACCTGATCCGAGTCTAGGACACGCTGCACAGCCAGCGTGTCCTGCTTGCTGCGCCGCCAGATGTCTAGGCGGGCGACCTTGCTCTTGTGGAACTCCACGTCGGTGAAGTAGCCGTTCTCCTCGCCCACTCCCTTATTGAGGTAGCGTACCAGCTCGCGCACCTGGAGCTCGTCGGCCACCTCGGCCAGCGCCTCCTTCATCTGCCGACGCATACCCTCCTGCCGCAGCCCCAGGACTCTGTCGTAGTACTGATACTGCACCCAGGTAAGGAGACTATAGGCGGAGATCAAGGCTAGGACAATGACCCAGATAACCTTCTTCTTCATCGGGAGGCGGGGGGACGGTATGCTGCCGCAGTTGCTATGTCGTTCGGCGAATTATCGTTGGCAAAGGTAAAGATTTATCACGACCCTACCTAAAGGGCGCCTGTGCCCTGCCTCCGTCTCGCCCCTCGCCGCACCCCTAGGCGGACGTCAAGTTCGTCACCACCAAGGGCAAGGCTAAGGATAGCGATGCGCTTACCGCCCTGCCCTCACAAGTGGGAGGGAGCGGGAGGATAAGCCCCAGAGCGGCGCGGCTGTAGGGGGAGGCTCCGTGAGGGATATCAGTCAGCGAGCTGAGGGACGGCAGTCAGCGCCGTGAGGGATACCAGTGAGCGAGCTGAGTGATATGGGTAAGCGCGCTGGGGCAAGGCTCCCGCTCGGCTCTTGCTTTATTGCGGCTGAATGCTTAGCTTTGCCTTAGTATTACCCTATGCCTAGATACGACTATGATGGATACCCTTGCTCAGCTCCCCGTGTGGCAGCTGTGGCTGATCGCAGCCTTCTTCCTCTTCGCCCTTGAGATCGTGACGCCGGGCTTCGTGCTGGCTTGCTTCGGAATGGGAGCCCTGCTGGCTATCCCCGCAGCACTCTTCGGCTGGAGCTGGCTGGTACAGGTCATCTGCTTCTGCGCTGGGAGTCTCGTGGCGCTGTGGCTGCTGCAGCCGCTGATGTGCCGCTGGTTCCGCGCACACGACGCCAAGACGGGAATGGATGCCCTCATTGGGCGTCGCGTCTTCGTCCGCGAGCGTATCGAGCCGGGCGATCAAGGTGGTCGCGTCGCTGTCGATGGTGACGTGTGGCGCGCTGTCTCCGAGGGCAGCGAAGCACTAGAGGCTGGCCGCGAGGTGCGCATCACGGGCTATCAGAGCGTCGTCCTCATCGTCGAGCCCCTCTCCAAGTAACCCTCTCGAAGCGGGCTAAGCAGCCTGGCCGCGCCTTGAACCAAGGAGCGGCCGAGGTCTTCGCCTAGCCCTCCCCACGCGCACGTACCCTTGTCCCTACATTCTTAAACCCTATACACGCCTATGCCTATCGAACTGATCATTCCCATCGCCCTAGCGCTGCTGGTCATCTACACCATCTTCAAGGGGCTCTGCATCGTGCAGCAGTCGCAGACCGTCATCATCGAGCGCCTTGGGAAATACTACCGTACCCTCAGCTCAGGGGTCAACATCATCATCCCCTTCATCGACCGTCCCCGCCCCATGCGCTGGCGCTACACCATCCCCGCAGGCAATGGGCAGACGCTGGTACGCTTCACCGAGATCACCAACATCGACCTGCGTGAGACCGTCTACGACTTCCCCCGCCAGAGCGTCATCACCAAGGACAACGTCGTCACCGAGATCAACGCGATCCTCTACTTCCAGATCGTCGACCCCATGCGCGCCATGTATGAGATCCAGAACCTCCCTGACGCGATCGAGAAGCTGACCCAGACGAGTCTGCGTAACATCATCGGGGAGATGGACCTCGACGAGACCCTCACCAGCCGTGACACCATCAACAACAAGCTCCGCGCCATCCTCGACGAGGCCACGAACAAGTGGGGGGTCAAGGTCAACCGCGTAGAGCTCCAGGACATCGACCCGCCCCGCGAGATCCGTGATGCCATGGAGAAGCAGATGCGTGCCGAGCGTGACAAGCGCGCCCAGATCCTCAATGCCGAGGGGCAGAAGGAGGCCACTATTCGCGAGTCCGAGGGACGTATGCAGCAGGCTATCAACCACGCCGAAGGGGAGCGCCAGGCCCAGGTGCTGCACGCCAAGGCCGAGGCCGAGGCGAAGCTGCTGACGGCTCAGGCTGAGGCCGAAGCCATCCGCAAGATCGCTGCCGCCGTAGAGGGCTCAGGGGCCAACCCCTCGCAATACCTCATCGCCGTGCGCTATCTGGAGACGCTCAAGGAAATGACTTCGGGTCAGAACAACAAGACCGTCTACCTCCCCTACGAGGCCTCCGGCATCCTCTCCTCCCTCGGAGGGATCAAGGACCTCCTGAAGTAGACCCGCCCGCGGCCTTGATCGTCTCACACTAGAGCGCCGCTATGAGCCGTTATAGGGATGGAGCCGCAGCCTCGTGCTAGCTGCTCCATCCCTTCCTTTTATTAACCACCTACCGCGTCCCTGCTTATGGAACAAAGCTACATCCTCAACGACCAAGACAAGCTAGAACTCATCGCCCGTACCGCCTTCGAGCGCAGCCAGCCCCGTCATCAGGAGGGCCTACGCCACCTGCGCCTCTTGGCCTCCACCTTAATCCCCATTAGCGCATGAGCCAGCTTCACACCCCCATCATAGCCCCCTCGCTCCTGGCGGCGGACTTCCTCCACCTGGACAAGGCCGTCGAGCTCATCAACGATAGCGAGGCCGACTGGCTACACATCGACGTGATGGATGGCGTCTTCGTCCCCAACATCTCCTTTGGCTTCCCCATCCTCGAGGCGATCCGTCCGCACATCCGCAAGCCGCTGGACGTGCACCTGATGATCGTCGAGCCGATGAAGTTCGTCCGTGAGCTCGCCGCCCTCGGCGTGGACACGATGAACGTCCACTACGAGGTCAGCCCCCATCTGCACCGCTCCCTCGGCGCCATCCGCGACGCGGGGATGAAGGCCGCCGTGACGCTCAACCCGCATACCCCCGTAGAGCTACTCGGCGACGTGCTGGGTGAGCTGGACATGGTACTGCTGATGAGCGTCAACCCCGGCTTTGGCGGTCAGCGCTTCATCCCGCAGACGGTGGACAAGGTGCGCCGCCTCCGTCGCATGATCGACGAGCGCGGGCTAAGCACCCTCATCGAGGTCGACGGCGGGGTCAATGCCAAGACGGGCGCCGAGCTCGTCGCCGCTGGAGCCGACGCCCTCGTAGCTGGCAGCTACGTCTTCGCCCATGAGGATCCACGCGCAGCCATCCACAGCCTCAAGGTACTGGCGCCTCAGACGAAGTAGCAGCGTCCCTCAGGGGCTCGGCGCCGTGCCTAGCCTCCTCAGGCGCAGCCTAGAGCGTGGCCTCCTCGGGCAGCTGTGGGACCGCTGGGGGCGCAGCCCCGCGGTGCAGCTCCTCGCGTGCCTCCTCCTCGGCTACCTCTCCTATTACGCTTATCCCCACCCTCAGCTGGCCCTCGGGCTCGCTGGGGGTGGGCTTTTGCTTTTAGTCCTCGGGCGGCACCTCGGGGCTTGGCGCTGGGGCGGCCTACTGAGAGGGCTGCTACTGCTGCTCTGCCTGCTACTGGCGCGGCTGCACTACGGCGCGCGCCTCACCGAGCTCCAGCAGCCCACTCCTCTACGGGGCAGCTACGTCCGCGCCCAGCTCCTTGCCCCTAGCGACCAAGCCCACTCTGGCCGTGCCCTTCTTAGGCTCGCACTGCTCCCCGAGCCCGTCTCGGGAGCGAAGGAGCCCCAAGCGACGGCGGTGCCAAGCCCGAGTGGTCACTGGCTGCTGGAGCTCGATCTCGGGGACGAAGCGCCTCGCGTCGGGGATACGCTCCTGCTGCGTCTAGGACGGATGCGCGGGCTCGGGGACTATAGGGGTACGGTGGGCGAAGGCTATGCCCGCTACCTCCTCAGCCAAGGCCTCTCGGGACGGGGGCACGGCGAAGTGCTGGCGCTCAGTCGCTGCAGCAGTGCGCGGCTCCTCACCACACAGCCGCGGCTCGCCCTCGAGCGGCTCAGAGAGACCATCTACCTAAGAGCCTCCGAGCTTCCCCTAAGTCCCTACACACGGCAGCTAGCCCTGGGGATGAGCCTCGGGGCGCTCCGCCACGACGCCGAGGGGCGGCAGCTGCGGGAGGACTTTGTCGCCGTGGGGGCAGCCCAACTGCTGGCGGTGAGCGGCTTCCATCTGGCGCTCGTCGTCGGGCTACTCTCCCTACTGCTGGGCTATGTATCGGGGCTCAGTGCGCGCCCACGGCTTCGCTGGGGACTGCTCCTGGTGGGTGCCTGGAGCTTCAGCCTCCTCACGGGGGCAAGCATCCCCACGATACGTGCCGCCTTGATGCTGAGCCTCTACCTCGGGGCGAAGTTCCTCGGGCGGCCGCCTTCGCTGCCCGAGATCTTCGCCTGGCCGCTCATCCTGCAGCTCCTGTGCCTTCCCGAGAGCCTCCACAGCGCAAGCCTCGTGCTGAGCTATGTGGCGATGCTGGCCATCTACCTCTTCTACGGCCCGATCTACCGCAGCGTGGGACGGCTGCAGCTGCGGCCGCTGGCCTGGATGTGGGGCGTGCTGGCGATGAGTCTGGCGGTGCAGCTGCTACTCTTCCCGCTCTCGCTGCAGCTCTTCGGCCGCAGCTCGCTGGGCTTCCTGCTGAGCGCCCTCCCGCTGACGGCTGCGGCCTGCCTCTTGATCCCGAGCTTCCTAGGATGCCTCCTGTTGCAGCTGCTGGGGCTGCCGACGGCGTGGCTCAGCGCCTTCGTAGAATACCTAGGCACATCCGTTCGTCAGCTCACCGAAGGCCTTAGCCTCGAGGCCCTACAGCTCCGCTATCACCTCCCCCTCTGGGCGCTGCTCCTCTACTACGCCCTCCTCGCCCTCGGCCTCCTGAGTCTTGCCCTCCTGCGGGAGCAGCGTGCCCGCCTCTAGCCGCCCAGGCCTTCCCTCACCTTAGAGTAAGGTAGGCGCAGCCCCATGACCCTCTCATGGAGCCACGGCTACGGCTTTTTGTGCCCCTTCCCTCTAAGTTTCTCCGCCTTTACCCCTAAGGGGCACCCTCGCTGACCGATATCCCTCAGCGCCGTGAGTGCCGTCAGTCAGACGGCTGAGAGGTATCAGTCAAGTCGCTGAGGGATAAGGGGAACGAGGGGCTTAGTTTGGGCGGCGTACGGCGAGGGCTTGGGCAGAGCGGGAGGGAGGTGAAGAGTGGGGACAGCGCAGAGAGAAAGAAGGGGACGGCGCGGAGTGGATCGAGGCGGGGATTTGGATTATTGTAAAGAATTACTAACTTTGCGCTCAAGCACCCTCCCCGAGGGGCTATCAAAAAGCAGACAGACAAGAATGATCACGACTCAGCTCATTAACATTTGGCGCCGAATGTCTATGTGTATGTATCATACGCATAGTGCCTCCGCGTTGCCTCATGTGAGCTGATCGATATGCCCCCCTAGGGTGTAGTCAACCGATACATACAGAAGCTCCTTTGTGGTGACCAACCACAGAGGAGCTTCTCTTTTATCCCTCACCCATCCGCAAGCAACATTCACTTAATACCCAGCTAAGCAATGAGAAAAAGCCTACTCTATCTCTTACTCCTGGCCTCAAGCGCCGCAGGAGCACTAGCTCAGCAAAAGCAGATCACCGTCTCTGGGGTGGTGATCGCGAGCAATGATCGTGAACCCGTGATCGCGGCCAGCGTAGTCGCCACGGAGCACCCCAAGGTCGGCGTCCTTACGGACACGGAGGGGAAGTTCTCCTTCAAGGTACCCGCAGGCACCAAGAGCCTCACCGTCTCCAGCATCGGCTATATCTCGCAGCGCGTCAACCTCACGGGGCAGCCCCTGCGCGTCACCCTACGTGCCGAGGAGCGCGTGGTAGATAATGTCGTGGTCGTGGCCTATGGACGCCAGTCCAAGAACTCCTTCACGGGCTCCGCCGCCCGCGTCTCGGTTGAGGAGCTGAACCGTAAGAGCACCTCCAACCTCACCACCGCCCTGCAGGGCGCCTCGCCTGGCGTGCAGGTCTTCACCACCACGGGGCAGCCTGGCGCCAACGCCACGGTACAGATCCGCGGTATCGGTTCGGTGAACTCCAATACCGCTCCGCTCTACGTCGTCGACGGCGTCCCCTACGAGCTCAACCTCGGTGGGCTCAACCTCGCGGATGTCGAGTCGATGACCGTGCTCAAGGACGCCTCCGCCACCGCTCTCTATGGGGCACGCGCGGCCAACGGCGTCGTCCTAATCACCACGCGCCAGGGACAGGCAGGCAAGATCACCTTCGACGCCGAGCTCAAGGCAGGGGTCAACAAGCGCCTCATCCCCCTCTATGACGTCATCAACAGCCCCGAGGACTTCCTCGAGGTGGCTTATCAGAGCGTCAAGAACAAGTATGAGTACTTCGGTCTCAAGAACTCGCTGGCCTCGGCCTACAGCTCGCCCCGCACACGCTTCGCCGATGGCAAGAGCGCTGCCGACGCCCCACAGAGCGCTGCTGACCTACTCTTCTTCGATGGGATCCTCGCCAGCGGCGCCGACGCTGCCGCCTCCATCCCCAGCCGCTACAAGCTCTGGGACCTGCCTTCGGGCCAGCTGATCGACGCCCAGACGGGGCGCTTCAACCCCGCCGCCAAGCGCCTCTACACGCCTGAGCGCTGGGAGGACGAGCTCTTCCGCACGGGGCAGTTCAACGAGGCCAACCTCCGCATCTCTGGGGGTAATGACAAGGTCCGCTTCGCCTCCGCCCTCGGCTTCCAGAAGAACGTGGGCTACTACGTAGGCTCGGACTTCAAGCGTCTCAGCCTGCGCAACAACCTGACGGCGAACCTCAGCAAGGACCTCAAGGCCACCATCGGCCTATCCTATGCCAGCACTACGACCAATGACCCCGGGCAGGGCACGACGGACTCCAACGGCTTCCAGTGGGTCTACGGCACGCCCAGCATCTTCCCCGTCTTCCAGCACGACCCCGTCACGGGCAAGCGTGTCCCCGACCCCAAGCTCGGTGGCGCCGATGCCTACGACTTCGGGGAGTACGATGGCGTATCGCGTCCCTTCCGTGGGGGGATCAACCCCGCAGGCTCGACGCGTCTGGACAAGCAGCAGGCCTCGCGTGACTTCCTCACCTCCAACATCAGCCTCGAGTACCGCTTCCTCCAGGACTTCAAGCTCGCCATCAACTACGGCCTACAGTTCCAGGCCTACCGTCAGGGACGTCTAGCGAACCCCCTCTACGGCGATAGCAAGAACGTAGGGAGCATCACGCAGAACCGTAACATCCTGCACACGCATACGCTCAACCAGATCCTCTCCTGGGGCCGTGCCTTCGGGGACCACCACCTCGACGCCTTCATCGCCCACGAGAGCAGCGAGCAGGAGAACGACCTGATGAGTGCCCAGCGCAAGAAGGTCGTCAAGGGCAACGTCCTCGACCTCAACGACGGGCTCATCAACGAGAGCTCGGCCTCCTACCGACTGACCAATGCCATCGAGAGCTACTTCGGTCAGCTGCGCTACGACTACGATAATCGCTACTACCTGAGTGCCTCGCTGCGCCGCGACGGCTCCTCGCGCTTCGCCGACGGCCACCGCTGGGGCACCTTCGGCTCGGTAGGGGCTGCCTGGATCGCCAGCCGTGAGTCCTTCCTCTCCTCCGCTAGCTGGATCAACAACCTGAAGTTCAAGGCCAGCTATGGCGTACTAGGGAACCAAGATCTATCCCTTGGCTACAGCTCATACACGCCCGACTATTACCTCTACACGGACCTCTACGACCTGACGGATGCGCAAGGCGAGCCCTCCTTCTCCTTCTACTCTAAGGGGAACCCAAACCTCAGCTGGGAGCTCTCCCACACCTTCAATATCGGGCTCGAGTCACGCCTGCTGGATCGATTAGAGTTCAACCTGGACTTCTTCATCAAGAAGACCAGCAACATGCTCTTCAACGCCCAGACGCCTCCCTCCCTCGGCTACAGCAAGCTCCCCGTCAATGATGGCGAGCTGAGCAATAGAGGCCTTGAGCTCGAGCTGCGCTACGAGGCAATCAAGACCAAGAACGTCGAGCTGACGATCAATGCCAACGGCGGCTACTATGCCAATAGGATCGACCTCATGTCCAAGGACCCCGCTACCGACGCTCCTAAGCACTACGAGATCCAGGGCTCCTATGCCTACAAGCAGGGCCACTCGCTGCGTGACTTCTACCTCCGCTCCTGGAGAGGTGTCAACGACAAGGGCCTCCCCCAGTGGAAGAGCTATACGCAGCAGGTCGACGGCAAGGACGTCTACGTCACCGACCTAGAGAAGTACCTGCAGGACGGCGGGGATGTCTCGAAGCTGACCGAGGGCGTGACGACCGACTACAGCTCGGCCGTACGTGAGTTCGTCGGCAAGTCTGCCATCCCCAACTTCGTCGGGGGCTTCGGCTTCGACCTGCGCGTCCAGCGCTTCCGCCTGAGCACAAGCTTCACCTACGGCCTCGGCGGATACGGCCTCGACCTGGCGTACGCTGGGCTGATGAAGTCGGGGGCACGCATCGGGGAGACCAACTACCACAAGGATATCCTGAACTCCTGGACGCCTGAGAACAAGGGCAGCGACCTGCCCATCCTGGCTAGCGACCAGACGGAGCTTCGCTACGTCAGCAACGCCTCCACGCGCTTCCTGACCAGCCGCAGCTTCCTCAACCTCACCAATGCCCGCATCAGCTACGACGTGCCCAAGGCACTGCTGGAGCGTGCTGGTATCGGCAGTGCTACCGTCTACCTCAGCGGGGACAACCTCTTCCTGCTGACCGCTCGCCGAGGCTATGCCTCTATGAGCAGCACCACAGGCTCCTCCAGCGCTCAGCGCTACCTCCCCGTATCCAGCATTGTCGCAGGGGTGCAGCTGCACTTCTAGGCTCGACACTAGGTCTCACCGACTAATGAAGACAACAGACTATGACCAAGAAGACTAAGAATAGCCTCGTACTGCTAGCCCTCGGCGCTAGCCTCCTGAGCTCCTGCGGCAAGGGTTTCCTCGAGAAGGAGCCCTCGCAGATCTTCTCCCCTGGGCAGATCCAGAAGGCTGCGGAGTGGAATGACCAGGTGGGTGTCGGCTACCTCAATGCCGTCATCGCTACCTTCTACGAGCCCAACCAGTCGCAGGACGGAGACCACAACGACTTCGCCCAGAAGGCTCTCGACATCAACACAGACCTCCTCTCGGGGGATATGGAGATGCCGACCACGAGCCGTGGGTGGTTCAAGGACGCGGCCTCGCTGCAGATCAATACGACCAACAGCAACACCAACTCCCAGATCTGGAACTTCAGCTACCGTACCGTACGCGCGGCCAACAGCTTCTTCCAGGGCCTCGGCTCGGACAAGGAGCTCTCCAGCACCATCAGCAAGGCCAACAAGGCGGCCTGGGGGCAGGCTAAGGTACTCCGTGCCGCAGCGCTGCTCAACCTCGCCCACGTCTACGCCCAGCCCTACAGCGCCACGACCAAGAGCCAGCGCGTGCTGCCGCTCTACACCCTCGAGCGCAGCCTCGATGCCGCCAGTGGCCTGGCGACGCTCGAGGAGGTCTACACCCTCATCCTCGAGGATCTCGTGGCTGGTCGCAAGGCCCTCCAGGAGGCGGGCGACCCCGCGCGTAGCAATAAGTCCAAGGTCGACGGCACGGTCGCCACGGGCTTCCTCGCCCGCGCCTACCTCGACCTAGGGCGCTACCAGGAGGCCTACGACGAGGCCAAGAAGGTCATCGACGCGGGTCAGTACCCCTTGATCCCCGCCTCCGAGATCGATGCTACGGGCTTCCGCGACGTCAATACCTCAGAGTTCATCTGGGGCGTGGACATCACCAAGGAGACGACGGGCGGCCTACAGAGCTTCTGGGGGCACATGGACATCTACACCTACAGCTACGCCTGGGCAGGGGATGCCAAGGTGATCAACCAGCTGCTGCAGGAGCAGATCCCCAGCTACGACGTACGTGCCAAGTGGTTCGACAATCGCGGCTACCCTACGGGTAAGTTCTACTCCACGACCAAGCCCAAGCTCGGTGCAGACCGTCAGTGGCTCAATGACATCATCTTCATGCGCACGGCCGAGCTCTACCTCATCGCCAGCGAGGCCGCTGCGCGCAAGGGCGATGCGAGCGCTGCGAAGACCGTCCTCAAGGCGCTGCTCAAGGAGCGCACCGAGCCCGCGAAGCTGGCCGCCGCAGAGGATCATATCGACCAGCTGACGGATGCGCAGCTCCTCGACGAGATCTACTACCAGTGGCGTATCGAGCTCTGGGGTGAGGGCTTCGCACTGCAGGTACTCAAGCGCTTCCAGAAGAATCAGATCCGTACGACGCGCTCGGCACAGCTCACCAACCAGACCATCCCCTATACGGATCCTCGCCTGACGCTGTCTATTCCCCAGTCCGAGCTCTCCAATAACACCAAGGCCCGCCAGTAGGCCCTAGCGGCTTCCTCCGCCTGCCTCCACGCTGAGGCGAGACGTCAGAGACAGCCCCCGACCAAGCGACGCGCGCCCGTAGACCACGGAGGTCTGCGGGCGCGCGTCTTGCTTGAAGCGAGACGGAGCGAGCCGAAGGGTAAGGCGCACGAAGCGCGACCGTCTTACCCCGCCCCGCTGAGGGATATCCCTCAGCCACCGTCACCGATATCCCTCACGTCCGCCATGGTCGTCCCTCAGCGCGCTGACTGATATCTCTCAGGCTCAGCCACCGATATTCCTCACGCCCCCTCCCCTACGTAGCAGCCTTAGCCCCATCTATGATAAGGGTCGCCCCTGTAGGGCTCTTGGTTCTTATTCGCTCTGCTACCCAGGGTTTGGTCGCCCTTGCAGGGCTACGCACCCTGGGCTTTGACTGGGTCGCCCCGCTGGGGCTGGCACAGCCGTTAAACCTTTCTTCCAAGCGCGGTTGGGGAGGTACTCCCGCCTTGCTTCCTTCCAGCTGGCAGCCGTTAAGCCTTTCTTCCAAGCGCGGTTGGGGAGGTACTCCCGCCTTGCTTCCTTCCAACTGGCAGCCGTTAAGCCTTTCTTCCAAGAGCGGTTGGGGATGTACTCCTACCGTGCTTCTACCCAGCTTGTAGACAAGGGAGCAAAGCCCCTATAGGGGCGATCCCTCCAAAGCCCAGGGTGCGTAGCCCTGCAAGGGCGACCAAACCCTGGGTAGCGGAGGGAATAAAAAAACAAAGAGCCCTACAAGGGCGACCCTCCTAGCGGAGCGGCGAGCTGTAGCACGATAAAGCATATTCGGGGAGCGTACGAGCTGCCTCGCACCCCAACTGGCACAGCCGTTAAACCTTTCTCCCAAGCGCGGCTGGGGATGTACTCCCGCCTTGCTTCCTTCCAGCCTGTAGACAAGGGAGCAAAGCCCCTATAGGGGCGATCCCTCCAAAGCCCAGGGTGCGTAGCCCTGCAAGGGCGACCAAACCCTGGGTAGCGGAGAGAATAAAAAAACAAAGAGCCCTGCAAGGGCGACCAAACCCTGGGGAGCAGAGCGAATAAGAACCAAGAGCCCTACAGGGGCGACCCTCCAAACGAAAGGGAGCGTCGTAGCCTAGTGCTGCGACGCCCCCTTGCTTGTACTGGAGGTATCCGCCCTTGTAGGACGCTAAACGATGAGGAGGGGAAAAGGGGCGGCCTTAGCGGCGGGCTAGATCGTCATAACTCGTCTGGAGCAAAGCACGGCCGCGGGCACGCCGCAGTTCGGCTCCCGCGCCCGCCTCCTCGATGCACTGCCCAGTGGCGTTGTCCACCACCGAGTAGCCCGTACTGTCGATATAGGCGAAGCCGTCATTGAAGGTATAGTAGGCGAAGGGATAGCGATAGCTTGTCCCCAGCACATTGCGGCTGAAGGCAAAGCGCTCGGCGCTGAGGCCCAGCTGCGCCAGCAGCGTGGCCGCCAGATCGGTCTGCGTCATCAGTTGGTCGAAACTCCGAGGGCCGCGTAGCGCTCCGCCCAGCCAGAGCATGGGGATGTGGTGGGTGGCGAGGCCGTGGCGCGAACCCGCATCCTCGGCTCGGTGGTAGCCGTGGTCGGCGACGCAGATGATGAGCAGGTCTTGCCACTCGGGGCGCTGCCTGAGGCGGTCAACGAAGCGCCCCAGCTGGGCATCCAGGTAGGCGAAGGCATTGCGCTCCTTGCCCTCGAGGCGCTGATAGGGCACGTCCCAGGGCTCATGGCTGCTTAGGGTCAGCAGGCCGATATGCCAGGGCTTGCCCTTCGGGCGGGAGATGATCTGCTGGTAGACATAGTCGAGGGTCGCCTCGTCATGTACGCCCCAGCTATTGCGCGGGAGCGAGCTGGAGAGCCCCGTGACGTCCGTCACACGCTGGTAGCCCGATCCGAGGAGGTAGCCCTTGGTATTGGTGAAGTTGGCATCCCCGCCGTAGACGAAGTCCGTCGTATAGCCGACGCGCTGCAGCTCCGCCGCGATCCCCGAGAGGCTACGCAGCTGGGCGGGCATCTTCATCACCGAGTGGCGGGGGAAGCTCGGGTAGCCACTGAGCAGGCAGACCGTACCGCGGTCGGTGCGGTAGCTATTGGCATAGCAGCGCTCGAAGCGTACGCCCTCACGCGCCAGACGGTCGAGCTGCGGCGAGACGGCGGCGTCCCCCCCGAAGCTCCCGACGAAGCGCGCACCGAAGCTCTCCATAATAATCAGCAGCACATTGGGGCGCTGCACGCGCAGGAGCGTATCGGTGAGCGGGTCATCCGCCGCAGGATAGAGCCCCGCCACGAGCCGTGCGCGCTCCTCTTCGCCGAAGGCATTGTACTCGGCATCGAGATCCTCGACATGCGCCAGCGAGGAGACGAAGCTAAAGACGGGATTGACGGCGGCGTGGTTGAGCCACGGATCTTGGCTGAAGTAGACTTGGCCTACATTGCTCGTAGACTTGCCCAGCCCCCCGCGTATCGCTACGAAGGAGGGAGCGAGGAGCAGTAGGTAGCCGAGGGCTGCAAGCACTGGGCGCCGCCCCCGCAGCCAGCGCTCCGCACTGCAGCGCTGGAGCATCCAGTACAGCCCCAGCGCTAGGGCGAGGTACAGGAGCAGCGCCGCGAGGATGAAGCCCAGCGAGACGCTCGCCGCGGCAGCAGCAGGGTGATCGAGGTACTGGAAGATCGTCGCGTCGAGCTTGAAGCCCCAGTAGGGGTAGAGCCCCGCGTCGACGAGGAGGATCAGTGGGAGGAGAAGCGCCAGGAAGAGGTGATAGGGACGCAGCAGGCGCCTAGCCGCCACCTCAGGCCTCAGCAGCGAGCCCGCCACCAGCAGCAGCGGGAGCACCAGCAGGTAGCCCAGCACCGCCAGATCGAGGCTGAAGCCGTGCACGAGCACTTGTCCCACCGCGGCGAGCGATAGGGAGGAAGCGGGGGGACGGGTGTAGAGGAGGAAGGCGAGCTTCGCCAGCGCGAAGAGCCCGAGCAGCACACTACTGAGGCAGAGGAGATAGCGAAGGCGTGGGGGGATGCGGTACAGCAGGCGATGAGGCATGGCAGCGGGGATAGGGAAGCGGGCGCCTCGGCGGCGCGCGAGGGACTGGGGCTAGTGCTTGGGCTGCGGCTTCGACTTAGGCAGCGGCGTGACGGGGCTCAGCTGCCCATCGGGTCGGTAGAGGCGGTAGCGCATGACGAAGCCCTCGGGCACGTAGATCTGCAAGCCACTGCCCGCCCAGCGCAGTACGATGAGGCCCGTATGCCGGATGAGCTTCTCGGTGAGCGAGCCGTCGGGGCAGCCCATGCGCGTGGACATCGTCGACCCATCGGAGAGGAAGGTATAGCTGAGGTGATCGGGCGTGCCGTCGCGCTCCAGCTCGAAGCGTCCGCGCAGCAGATGGATGTTGCAGTCCACCTTCATACGCTTGCTCGGGATGAGCTCGATATAGTACTCCTCGGGGTCGTCCTCATGGCGGGGCCGCGGGGCGGTGAACTCATAGGCGCGGTAGCCCTCCTTAGGGGCGCGGCGCTCGAGTTCGGTCGAGGGCTTCAGATCCGTGACGGCACCGACGGCCTTCCAGTATCGGAGGCCTATGGCGACGGAATCACGGGGCTGGAGGACGAGCTGCTGGTTGCCCAAGAGGGGCAGCAGAAGCGGTTCGCCCAGGGCATAGCGGCGGAAGGTCTCGGGGGCATTGGGGCGCAGCGCGCACGAGGTCGGCTGGCTGGCACCCTCGTAGCTGTAGTGATTGATCCCCTGCCAGGGGTCGCTAGAGACGAGGCGCCCCTCGAGGCGGTAGAGGCCTTCGGGATGCTCGTTGCGCACCAGTGGGATGAGCTCGAGGCGGTAGTCGTCCTTGGGCGAGAGCTCACGCAGGCGCACCAGGTGCATACCTTCGGGCAGCGTGGCCTTAGGCTCGTCATAGCGAAGCTCCTGCTCGGGGATGGAGTCGAGCTTATCCTCCTGCCCCTCGCGAGTCGTGCGGCAGCTGCCCGCCACGACGAGTAGGAGCACCATCAGCGTCAGCACGAACGGCTGTGATCTATAGTCCATAGTCTAGCGGTGATCAATCGATTGGGTAGGGCAAAGATAGATAAAAGCCCGAGTACTCCCTCCTGTGACAGTGGGGAGTACTCGGGCTAAGGAGCCTCTAGGCCTTGGCTAAGCTCGGGCGAGCCTTGCCTCTAGGCCTGTGGGTGAAGGGGGATATCGAGGCGGCGGAAGACGGCCGTGATCTTCTCGATCGCGGTGTCGAGCTGCTCGTAGGTGTGCGTGGCCATCAGCGAGAAGCGGATCAGCGTATCCTCGGGAGCGACGGCGGGCGCCACTACGGGATTGACGAAGACGCCCTCGTGGAAGAGCTCTGCCGTCACGCGGAAGGTCTTCTCATTGTCGCGCACGAAGAGGGGGATGATCGGTGTGGACGTGTGCCCGATCTCGAAGCCCAGCTTGCGGAACTTCTCCAGGCAGTAGCGCGTCTTCTCCTGCAGCGCCTCGACTCGCTCTGGCTCACGCAGCATGATCTCCAGGCTCTTGCCTACGGCTGCCGTCGCAGCAGGCGTGCAGCTTGCGCTGAAGATATAGGAGCGGGCGTGGTGGCGGATGTAGTTGATCGTCGTCTTGCTACCGGCGATGAAGCCACCGATAGCAGCGAAGCTCTTACTGAAGGTACCCATGATGAGGTCCACCTTGTCCGTCAGGCCGAAGTAATTACATACGCCACGACCGTGGTCACCCATGACGCCGAAGCCGTGGGCTTCATCGACCATGACCGAGGCCTTGTACTGCTCCGCCAGGCGGCAGATCTCGGGCAGGTTGCACAGGTCACCCTCCATAGAGAAGACACCGTCGACGACGATGAGCTTGATACGCTCGGGGTCGCACTGCTGCAGGCGGCGCTCCAGGGCGGCCATATCGTTGTGCTTGAAGCGAAGGCTCTTGGCGGGCGACAGACGGATACCCTCGATGATGGAGGCATGGTTCAGTGAGTCCCAGATGATGTAGTCCTCACGACCGAGGAGACAGGAGATGACCCCGAGGTTCACCTGGAAGCCCGTCGAGAAGATGATGGCATCTTCCTTACCGGCGAACTCTGCCAGACGCTTCTCCAGGGCGATATGGCTGTCCAGCGTCCCATTGAGGAAGCGGCTGCCTGCACAGCCTGTCCCGTACTTCTCCACAGCCTCGCGGGCTGCGGCCTTCACCTCGGGATGGTTCGTCAGCCCTAGGTAGGAGTTGGATCCGAACATAAGTACCTTCTTGCCGTCAATGATGACCTCGGTATCCTGCTCGCTCTCTATCTTGCGAAAGTAGGGGTATATCCCTGCAGCCTGAGCCTTCTGTGGCTCCGTATAGCTGGATAGTTTCTGCTCTAGTAGATTCATTCTATAGATCCGGATAGCCCGGCTGCCACGGCCCTCGGGCCAGCAGCACAGCGGACTAGCAGCGGGGCAGCCGTATACACATAGGTGGCTGCACAGCGCGTGCTTTGTTAATCACTTTTGGTGTGGCAGCCAGCGGACGTACCCGCTGGAGCCACTTCATAAAATACGGACAAAAGTACACAAAATTGAGGAAAATGAGTCCCTCACCCTCACTCTGCTACTGCTTGACCGTCCTGTCACTGAAGATATAGACACGGTCCCCAGGGCGTACCTTGTCGGGCACAGCGATGGAGCAGACCTGCCCTTTCTCGGCACGCTCGACGGGCTCCATATCCACGCGCAGCTCCTCGACGGTGAAGCGAACGAGGCCCGTCGTAGGCCCTGTGATCAGCAGCTCATCGCCGACCTGGATCGCACCACTCTCCACGGCGAACTCTCCGACGCCGATCTTGGAGAAGTACTTATTGGTCTTCGCCACGTAGACCTTCTGCTTCGTCGCCGACGAGCCATAGGACGAAGTCCATTCCCCGAGGCGCTGCCCCAGGTAGTAGCCGTCCCAGAAGCCGCGGTTGAAGACCTGCCCCAGGTGCTCATCCCACTTGGCTACGCGCTCCTCGCTGAAGGTACCCGCGCAGTAGGCATCCACCGCCTCTCGATAGGAGCGCACCACGGCGTCGACGTACTCGGGCCCACGCGCACGTCCCTCGATCTTGAGGACGCGCACGCCCGAGTCCAGCATCTTGTTGAGGAAGTGGATCGTCTTGAGGTCCTTGGGGGACATGATATACTGGTTGTCCACCTCCAGCTCGATGCCCGTCTCCTTATCCTTGACCTCATAGGAGCGCCGGCAGATCTGCGAGCAGCTCCCGCGGTTGGCGCTCTTGCCCTGCTCGTGGAGGCTTAGGTAACACTTACCCGAGACCGCCATGCAGAGCGCGCCGTGGGCGAACATCTCGATACGAATCGGTGCGCCCCCAGGCCCTAGGATAGGCTCTTCGATGATGGCACGGTGAATGGCAGCCACCTGATCCATGTTGAGCTCGCGCGCCAGGACGACGACGTCGGCGAACTGTGCGTAGAAGCGCAGCGCCTCGACGTTGGTGATATTAAGCTGCGTGGAGAGATGCACCTCCACACCTATACTACGCGCGTAGAGCATCGGGGCCACGTCGGCGGCGATGATGCTGGAGACCTGAGCCGCCTTGGCTGCGTCGATGATCTGACGCATGAGCTCCAGGTCCTCGTCATATATAATGGTATTGACCGTCAGATAGCTCTTGACACCGTGTTCACGGCAGATGGCTGCGATCTTGTGGAGGTCTTCGGTGGTGAAGTTATTGGCGCTCTTGGAGCGCATATTGAGCCCTTCGATGCCGAAGTATACCGAGTCAGCGCCCGCACCTATGGCCGCCATGAGCGACTCATAGCTGCCGACAGGCGCCATGATTTCATATTCGTTTCTGTTCATTCTGTCTGTGGGAAAGTCGAGCTGCAAAGATAAGACAATGCGCGCACTCCTCCATCCTCCGCCTCTCCCCAAGCATAAGGCTAAGCTAAATAGCCCCGCACCCCACAATGCGCTAGGAGCTCGGTCCAAACGGACGTCTATACCCCAGCGAAGCGCCCCTCCAAGCCCAGTGTGAAGGCCTACCGCAAGCACTCCGCCCCCCCGAGGCAAGAGGCCGCCTCCCTGACCGATATCCCTCAGCCCCGCGAGTGCCATCAGTCAGCACCATGAGGCTCGTCAGTCAGACGGCTGAGTGATATCGGTCAGCGCGCTGAGGCTCAGCTCAGACAGTCTTGAGTGGCCTTAGGGAGGGATACCAGGAGCTGGCGCAGGCGCCCTTAGGAGGCTGGGTGGAGGCAGCTACTTGCCCACCTCGGCGGGAGCCTTAGGCGAAACGCGCGGGCTTAGGAATTCGCGCCCAGCTCTAGAGTGGTATGCTGGGTGCGGCGGCATGTGGGGGCGATGGCTGGCGGCTGGGGGCTTTTTCGTACCTTTGCCTCGCAACAGGCAAGGCTCTGAGCTGGGTAGCTCGCCTTGACCGCAAGGAACAAGTATCACTCTATAGACTAGCGTATGGACGACTCCCTCCCTCCGGATGAGCGCATGACGATGCGCCTGCTCCTGGTCGTCTGCACCCTATAGAGACCCCCGACACGCTCGAGCTCCAGTAGGGACAGCCCGCCCAGAGAGACCACCGCCCCAGCCCGTCTGGGGCTCCGTCCCACGGACGATCCCCCTGTACCCTATATCCCCACCCAACGACATATATATAGTAGCGCAGCGCTTCGCCACGAGGTGCTGGCTCGCCCCGAGTATATGAAGAGCTTCCTGAGCCTAGCGGACGGTCTCCCCGAGATCAGCCAGTACCAGCCCCAGTGCTGGGTCAATGTAGAGTGCCCCGACGAGGAGGACTTCCTCTTCCTCACTAAGGAGCTAGGCATCCCCCGCGAATTCCTCTCCGACATCGCCGATATCGACGAGCGCCCCCGAGCGGAGCGCGAGGACGACTGGCTGCTGACCATCCTCCGCATCCCCATGGACGGCGGCGGGCAGGGCATGCCCTACCAGACGGTGCCTATAGGGATCATCTCGGGCCCCAAGGCCATCGTCTCGGTCTGCTACCGCCGCACGCAGATGCTCCCCGACTTCGTCAATCACATCCGCCGCAAGGGGATCGCCATCACCAACCCCACGGAGTTCATCACGCGCATGATCTACTCCTCGGCCGTTTGGTTCCTGAAGTACCTGAAGCTGATGTACCTCGAGATCAACCGCGCGGAGAAGGAGCTAGAGCAGAGCATCCGTAATGAGGACCTGCTGCGCATCATGCGCCTGCAACGATCGCTCGTCTACTTCAGCACCTCGATCCGTGGGAATGAAGCCATGCTGGGGCGTCTGCGCACGACCTCGCGCAGTAGCCAGGTCGACCCCGACCTCTTCGAGGACGTGAGTATCGAGCTAAGGCAGGCCTACAACACCATCAATATCTACACCGACATCGTGACCAGCATGATGGACGCCTCGGCCAACATCATCTCCAACAATGTCAATACCATCATGAAGCGTATGACCAGCATCTCCATCGTGCTGACCATACCGACGATGATCTCCAGCTTCTTCGGGATGAACGTTGATGTCTACCTGGGGGACTGGCACTGGGCCTTCCTCTTCATTTTCTGCGTCTCGGTCATGATCTCGGGGATCGCCTTCTTCCTCTTCCGCAAGATCAAGTGGTTCTAGTCGCGGCCTCGTGGCCCGACGGTAGCCCTTAGCCTCAGAGCCCCCTCTCATGATCAGCCTACGTACGCTCCTGGCCCTTGGGGCGCTCCTCCTCAGCCTCCCGCTGGGGGCGCAGAACCCCTTCCTGCGGCCTAGCCTCGAGCTCGGGATGAGCTCGGCGAACCTCCGTATGACGCAGTCTGGAAGCTCGGGCCCGCTCGGCGGCATCCAAGGGCTAAGGGCGGGTGCAGGCCTTGAGCTCTCACTGGGGCCCTTGACCTACATCTCCGCGGGGCTCTACTATCAGCAGCTCGGAGCTAATAACGAGCTTAGCCGTAGGGGCAGCCGTCCGCTGGAGCTCGGGGCGCAGGGGCTCACGGGTACGGAGCAGCTCCGCCTGCAGTACCTCAGCATCCCCGTCGCGGTGGGGATGCGCCTAGCAGTGCCCTTCGTCGGGGCGGGCGTGAGCGGTGAGCTCGGCCTGTCCTACAATAGCGCCCTCGGCGGCAGCTACAGCTACCGCGCCGCCTCCCACAGCGAGCGGAGTGCCACGGCAGACTATGATCCCTACCGGCTCCCCGAGGAGCAGCGCCCGAGCCTCAGCCTCAAGGAGCGAGACCTCGCCCTACACCTAGCGGCGAAGCTCGAGCTGGGGAGCTTCTTCCTACGCCTCGGCATCGAGCAGGGCCTCACCAACATCTGGCAGGACGCTCCTCGCAGGTCGAGCCTGCGCACCACGACCTCGTGGCTGAGCCTCGGCTATACGCTCTTCTAGCCGAGGCTCCACCAGCGCCTTAGCTCGGTGAACATTCTCCGCGCGCGAGCTGTCTCTACTACGGAGGAAGCCCAGCGCTAGCATCTCAGTGTAGCATATATTTGTTATCTTTGCGCCTATTTCGAGCCCAGCGAATCGGTAGGCGCTAGCCTGACCTATCCCCGCGCTGGGGCCTCCACCACTTTAGACGAAGACATATAAGACATAGAGATACACGATGAGACAGATCAAGATCGCAGCGACCATCACCCGCCGTACTGAGGACCTAGACCGCTACCTGCTGGAGATAGGGCGTGAGGAACTACTGACCATAGACCAGGAGGTAGAGCTCGCCCAGAAGATCAAGCAGGGGAACCGCCGTGCTCTGGACCGTATGGTGCGTGCCAACCTCCGCTTCGTCGTCTCTGTCGCCAAGCAGTACCAGAACCAAGGCCTTGAGCTCGTCGACCTCATCGAGGAGGGCAACCTGGGGCTGATCAAGGCGGCGGAGAAGTTCGACGAGACGCGAGGCTTCAAGTTCATCTCCTACGCTGTGTGGTGGATCCGTCAGTCTATCCTCCAGGCCATCGCCGAGAACGCCCGTATCGTCCGTCTCCCGCTCAACCAGGTGGGGACGCTCAATAAGATCACCAAGGCCATCGCCCGCTTCGAGCAGGAGCACCAGCGCAAGCCTAGCCCCGAGGAGCTCTCCGTCGAGCTGGACATCCCCGAGGAGAAGATCTCGGAGGTACTGAAGATCTCTGGCCGCTCCATCTCGGTGGACGCACCGTTGGCCGAGGGCGAGGACAATACGCTGCTGGACACGATGAGCAGCGACGACATGCCCAAGACCGATCAGGCGCTGATGCGCGAGTCCCTCTCCCGCGAGATCGACCACGTCCTCTCGAGCCTGCCCCAGCGCGACGCCGAGATCATCAAGCTGGCCTTCGGCCTGCACGGCGGCGGCGAGATGACGCTGGAGGAGATCGGCCTGAAGTTCGGTCTGACCCGCGAGCGCGTCCGTCAGATCAAGGAGAAGGGTGTCCGCAGCCTCCGCCACGGCACCAACTGCGAGGCGCTCAAGCAGTACCTCTAGCCCCATCCCCGCGAGGCGCCCGTCCCATCCGAAGGACGCTCGCCTCCCCCCCTAAGGCCAAGGCCCCGTAGCTCGACACGAGCTGCGGGGCCTTGCACTTTATAACTACGAAGCGCGTCCTAGCCCTGCTACGGCAGGCCTGACGCATCCCCTCCCTTACAACTTGCTTCGCCACGACCCCAAAAGAGCACAGTGTTGATGCATACCCCTCTGCTTCCTGACCGATATCCCTCAGCCCCGTGAGGGACGTCCGTCAGAGCCGTGAGGGATATCAGCCGCGGGGCTGAGGGATAAGGGGGACGAAGCCGCGGGGTTAGGCTGCGAAGCGAGCTAAAGCTGGAGGGCTGGAGGTGCAAGGGCGGAGCAAGCGAATAGACAAAGGACTAAACCCTTGCCCCTCCCAGCGCAATCAGTCATCTGCTAGCCTTCCCCAGTCCATGCTCTCGTGGCGGGCTAGCTTGCGCTTTTGGCAATCTTTACGTATCTTTGCCCTCGCAAGTTACGCCTACGCCGCAAGGGGAGCACGTGGCTTGAATTAAGGTAGAACTAGTAGCTCAGTCGGTAGAGCACATCCCTTTTAAGGATGGGGTCCTGGGTTCGAACCCCAGCTGGTTCACAAACGACAAGGACCTCTAGGAGCGATGCTCCTAGAGGTCCTTGTCGTTTCTATTGGGCTGCGAGGCAGGCCGCGGTCGGACGGTGGCACGTCGTGGTGCTAGGCTAGCTATATGCTACACGTGGGCGCGGCGGTGCGGGCCTTATACGCTGCGCGCTGCAGTGCTTGGCTGGCTACATGCTGCGGATGGAGGCGGAGAAGCAGCCCTTAGGGATCGCGGCCGGCGGTGAGGCTAGCCGACGAGCTCGCGCTCGAGGCTCTCGACGAGGCTGGAGGCGCCGATACGGAAGAGCTCGTTGGTCAGCCACTCCTTGCCCAGCACGGCCTCGACGATGCAGTAGTACTTCACCGCATCCTCGGGCGTACGGATGCCGCCGCTGAACTTCACCCCACGCAGCTGGCCATACTTCTCGTGGTACTCGCGCAGCACCGAGCAGAGGATGTAGGCGGCTACGAGGTCAGCCCCAGGATATTCCTTGCCCGTCGAGGTCTTGAGGAAGTCCGCCTCGGCGAAGAGCGCTAGGATAGCAGCACGACGGATGGCCTCGGGCTCACGCAGGGCGCCCGTCTCGAGGATGACCTTGAGGCGCGCATCGCGTGCCGTCGCCTTCTGCTCCTCGATCTCGGTAGCGGCCTCGCTGTAGTCACCTGCGAGGAAGGCCCCGAGGTTGAGCACGATGTCGATCTCGTCTGCGCCCGCTGCGATAGCCAGGGCGGTCTCCGCGATCTTGACCTCGATAAAGCTCTGGCTGGCGGGGAAGCAGCCGCTGACGCAGGCCACCTGCACGGACTCGTCGGTCAGCAGCTCACGCACGGTCTTGACGAAGTTGGGGTAGACGCAGATGGCGGCGACGCTGGGGATATCCTCCGTGCCCTCGAAGTCATTGACACGGCTTACCAGCTCGGCGACGCTGGCCTCGGTATCGCGTGCCGTGAGCGTCGTCAGGTCGATCGTGGAGTGGAGGAACTTCTTGACCTCGGCGCAGTTGTTGGCCTCGTAGCGCTCGCTGAGGATCTTGGCCACACGCTGCTCGATCTCGGCGAGCGTAAGCGCGGGGGCGAAGGCGTCGAAGGCCTCCTGATACTTGCTGTGATTGGTCTCTACCATAGTAATAGTTTAATGAATGTAGGGCAGCCACCGCCATGTGTGCGGAGGGCTGCCCTTGTCTTATTCGCCCTCCTGGGGGCGTAGCTTAGGATTGTCGTGGTGGCGTGTGGCGTCGCGCTGCGTCTTCTTCTCCAGATTGCGGGCGAAGGCCTCGGTGAGGTTCACCCCCGTCTGGTTCGCCAGGCACAGCACGACCCAGAGGACGTCGGCTAGCTCATCGCCGAGCTGGCGTCCCTCGTCGCTGGGCTTGGAGCTCTGGTCGCCGTACTGGCGCGCCATGAGGCGAGCGACCTCCCCGACCTCCTCGGTGAGGATGGCCATATTGGTCAGCGGGGAGAAGTAGCGGACGCCGTACTCCTGGATCCAGGTATCTACGGCGCGCTGCGCTTCCTCGAGGCTCATCGCTGGTAGACGATAGCGCGAGCGACTTCGGCTGCCTTGTCCTCTCCCTCGATGGCCTTGATGAGCTCAAGGGCAAAGTCAACGGTCGAGCCTGCGCTGCGCCCCGTGATGATGTTGCCTGAGCGAACGACCCCCAGCGGCTGTGCTGCAGCGCCCGTGAGGTACTGCTCGAAGCCTGGGTAAGCCGTAGCCTCGCGTCCCTCGAGATAGCCCCGCTCGCCAAGGATGGAGGGCGCGGCGCAGATGGCGGCCAGCCACTTGCCCGCCTGGGCAGCATCCTGGAGCAGCGTCTGGAGCTTGGCCGAAGCCTTGAGGTTCGTCACCCCAGGCAGTCCTCCCGGGAGGACCAGGGCCTGGACGTCGGCACTGTAGACCTCGTCGACGAGCACGTCGCCCTGAACGACGATGCCATGGGCGCCCGTCACACGGGGGCTATCCCCGACGGCGACGATATGGGTGGGGAGTCCTGCGCGGCGCAGGAGGTCGATGGTCGTCACGGCCTCGATCTCCTCGAAGCCCTCGGCCAGGAAGACATAGATGTTCTTAGCCATAGTTGATACGGGTCTATAAGTAGTAAGAGAGAAGAGGGCTAGTCCTGGATCTTGAAGCGGTAGGTGATGATCCCCTCCTGCTCCTCGGCTCCAGCGACAGCGTTGAAGCGCGTAGCTCGCGCTGCGGCGAGCGCTGCGTTGCGGATGCTCGTGTCGGCGATGTTCGTCCCCTGAGCTACGGTAGCACGCATCACGTGCCCCGCACCATCGACGACGATACGTACACGGACCACGCCATCGACAGCTCGGCTCGTGGCGGGGCGTGCCAGCACACCGCCGTTGCTGACCACGCTGCGGCCTGCTAGCGCGTAGCTGCCGGCACTGCCGTTGGGGTTCCCTTGGTTGCCCGAGCCCGAGCTAGCCGTACCCTGTGAGCCAGCCTTGCCTGACTGGGCGCCGAAGGCACCTGCCACGGAGCGCCCCACCTGCTGGCGGGCGGCCTCACGAGCGGCAGCCTCGGCTGCAGCACGGCGTGCGGCCTCCGCCTCAGCGCGTGCGCGACGCTCGGCCTCCTTGCGAGCCTCGACCTCAGCGGCGTGGAGGCTGGGCTCGTGCTGCTGCGTCTTGATGGGCTCGGCGGGAGGCGTCTTGGGGCGCACCTTGGGCTGGACGGGCTGGGGACGCGGCTCGACGACGGGAGGCGCAGAGACCTCCTGCCGCTGCGGCTCGGGCGTCTGCACTCCGCCAGGCTCCTCGGCACCAGAGGCCTGGGGGACATTACCCACGTTGACCGCTACGAGGAGCTCCACAGGCTTGGGCTGCGGACGCTCCACACGGAGCATCATGAAGGCCAGCAGCCCCAGGAGCAGTCCGTGTAGCGCGAGGGTGATGACCAGGCCTAGGGCGCGGCGCTGTATCCTAGATCTATCCTGAGGATCCATAGGGAGGCTAGCGTGTAGGGGTGCTGGGGGTCTCGGCGCGCGTAGCAAGCACCACACGCAGCGAGGAGGTCGCCGCAGCATTGATGACGCCTACGACCTCGCGGTAGGGGACGCTCTCATCGGCCTGGATGGAGACGTAGGCCTCGGGATGCTCGGCTGCGAAGATCGCCAGCTGCTCGCCGAGGGCCTCGCGGCTCAGCTCGACGGGGGCCTCACGGTCGATACCGAGGTAGTAGTGCAGGTCGGGCGTCACGGTGATGCGTGCCGCGGGCTGCTCAGGGCTCGACTGGGGTGCCGAGGTAGGCAGCGTCACCTTGATCGTATTGGGTACGATGATCGTACTGGTGACGAGGAAGAAGATGAGCAGCAGGAAGATGACGTCCGTCATCGAAGCCATGCTGTAGGTCTCGGAGACCTTGGTCTTACGCTTGAGTCCCATCGTACCCAGCCTTAGTGAACCTCATTCAGCAGGTCCATGAATTCGACGGTCTTCGCCTCCATCTTACCCACGACCTTGTCGAGCTCGGCCACGAGGTAGTTGTAGGCAAAGAGGGCGATGATCCCTACGACGAGCCCCCCGACGGTCGTCACCAGGGCCTCATAGATCCCGCCCGAGAGCAGCGCGACGTCCACGCCGCCCGAGCCTGCATTAGCCATATCGAAGAAGGCACGTACCATCCCCGTCACCGTCCCGAGGAAGCCGATCATCGGCGCCCCTGCGGCTACGGTAGCCAGGATGGGGAGACCCTTCTCTAGGCGGCCGACCTCAACGTTGCCGACGTTCTCCACGATCACCAGGATGTCCGACATAGGGCGGCCGATGCGCAGCAGCCCCTTGTGGATCATGCGGGCATAGGGCGTGTCGGTGTCCTCACAGAGCTTGATGGCGGAGCTCGTCTTGCCCTCGACGACGTAGTCCTTGATGCGCTGGACGAAGTACTTATCCTCCTCGCCGGCCTTGCGCAGCTGGATGAACTTGCTGACGAAGATGTATACCGCTAGGAGGCTGAGGACGAGCAGTACGATCATGATCCACCCGCCCTTGGTAGCGAGGTCAAGGATGGAGAGCGACTGAGTCGATGCGGTCTCGCTCAGCGTCTGTGCCAGTGCGGCTGTTGCTGTGGTATCCACGTGATAGTTTCTTATTTATAGTTTTAGTATCAAGCAAAGATACTGAGAATTCGGCGAATGCCTCAGGGGCAAGGCGATAGCCCCTAGGGGGCTTCTCAGCTAAGGGATAAGCCCGAGCTGGTAGCCCTATAATGAGTAAACGTCCTTGAGGCGCAACTCGTCTATCATGGGGGAGAGCCTCTCAATCCAGTGGGCCTCGTCCTCTGAGGGAAAGAGGAGGAAGCCCACAGGCTGCGGATACTCAATGCCCGTCAAGAAGAACCTCCCTCCGCGGCTACATAGGGCAGTGATCAGCTCCTGGGTGTAGCTCTTCTCGAGGTAGGCGTGGAGCAGGATGGGGGCGGCGGGGAGGGGCGCCTTCAGCTCCTTCCCGTGCTTTTGCAAAAGGGCTTGCTTGCGCTCTAGCATGCGGTACGCTAGGAGTTCGTCCTTCAGATCCTCCATCAATGAGCGCTCGCCGCAGATACCAGGGGTCGTAATGACGTGGGGATAGAACTCCTGCGAGGAGGGATCAAAGCACTGCCACCCCTCGCCCAATACAAGCTCTGCTATCTGGCACTCGGCATCTGGAGCGATGCCTCCGTCCACATCATAGTCAGGCCCCTGCTCCTCCTTGCAGAGGAGCATCAAGGCCTCCGTATGCTTGGCATAGGGTATCCGTCGGCCTATACGTCTGTAGATGGCTGCAGTAGCTAATCGTATCATAGTGCTTCCTTCGTATGCGTCCCCCGCTAGGGCTAGCCTTGCTCAGCCCGCAGAAGTGGCAGGCTCAAGGTCGGAGCCGCCCGAGCCCAAGCTCGGGCAGCAGCGCTACCCCAGCCCCAGCTAGAGCTAGTTCCCTCCCCATAACGCACTGCGAGCAAAAGCTGCGGAACCGGCTCTCAGGACTAGGAGCAAAGGTAAGGAATCATTCGCCAAAAGGAAGCCCCTATACCCTCGCTCGTCGCCCGCGCGACAGCTGCGCCCGCGCCTAGGGATAGGCTGCGGCACGGCAGAGGTATAGGGAGAGGCTCCGCGAGGGATATCAGTCTCAAGATATAGGAAAAGGGTGTAAACCACGTTGCCGTCGGTTTACACCCTTGCTGCGGAGAGAGAGGGAAATGTACCATTCCCCTTTATCTCGTTGTATCACAGATGTCTATCTAATCCAGTCAATCGGTAGTGTAGCAAAAATGTAGCAGTTTTTTGACCGACTCTTGACTACCATTCTGACGGACTATTGAAAGCGCAACAGCTCTCTTTTCCTAGTTACAAAGGTATAGAAAAACGAACGATAAGCAAAGCTCCTCTATAATAAGCATTTACTCAGGCCCCTGCTACACAGTCTGGTGCACGGTGCAAGCCCTATATATAGGGGGCTTGCACCGTGCACCAGTGTCTCCTGGGTAGCTAGGGAAAATTCACGTGCACTTATGATGAAAAGATCTGCTCAGTCCCTATCTTATGTTGGTCCCATTGCAGCCCGACATAGCATCATGTTGCATCTGATGCAAGACCTCTTGCATTAGGCGCACAAACTTGCACGAAACGGATTGGTTGAGCTAGGATGCGTTTATAACTTTGACTATATGAAAGAGTTACTCCAGATTTTGAGGGAAAATCGCCTGGAAAAAGGCATCTCTCAAGAGTATCTTGCTGGAAAACTCGGTGTTTCCTCAAGTGCAATCTCTCGCTGGGAGTCTATTTGATAAGTATAATGCGTTTCAAGAGGTCCAGAAAACGATTGTAAAGGCAACTGGGATAAAAAATATCGGAGAAATGCTTGGATAATTCAAGCATACGTATTATCTTAGCACTTGTAAATTTGTAAAACTGCCTAAAAAGTGATAATGGGGCTGTACGCTTCGTCGGTATAGTCCCTCTCTCTTCGCAAATAAGGAGGTAAATCAGGTCGTTAAATAACAAGTACACAAGTACATTCAATGCACAAAATTATTGGATACTTTCTTCACAACCGTTTAATCACGGCACTTGTGTTGATATTGATTATAATAGGTGGGCTGTCTACCGTCCCCTTTAACTGGCATAGCGGTTTCATACCACGCAATCCTGTGGCTGTAGATGCTATCCCCGACATTGGTGATAACCAACAAATCATCGCAACAGATTGGATGGGGCGCTCGCCAAAAGATATTCAAGAGCAAGTCACATACCCCCTAACAACGGCATTATTAGGAATTCCCGGTGTCAAGACCATTCGGTCAACGTCGATGTTCGGCATGTCATTTATCTATATTATTTTTAATGATGGTGTCGACTTTTATTGGAGCCGGTCACGCATTTTGGAAAAACTTAACTCGCTTTCTGCCGGTTTATTGCCCGAAGGAGTGAAACCAACACTCGGGCCAGATGCCACGGCATTAGGCCAAATTTATTGGTATACGCTCGAAGGACGAAACCCCAAAACGGGGAAACCTGCCGGTGGTTGGGATCCCCAGGAATTGAGAACCATTCAAGATTACTATGTAAGATACCAATTAAGTTCGGCCGAAGGGGTCAGTGAAGTGGCTTCAGTAGGTGGTTATGTAAAAGAATATCAGGTCGATCTCAATCCCGAAGCCATGCGCGCTTACGGCCTGAATCTCGTACAAGTCATGTTGGCTGTGAAGAATTCGAATATCGATGTAGGCGCGGGAACAATGGAAGTGAACCGCGCAGAATATTTGATTCGCGGCCTCGGTTACGTCAAAAAGCTGAAAGATTTGGAAGAGGCTGCCATCACAGATCGCCATGGTGTGGCCGTAAGAGTTAAGGATGTGGCTAAGGTTTCGTTTGGACCCGGCGACAGACGTGGCGGACTTGACAAGGAAGGGCAAGAGGCTGTGGGCGGCGTTGTCGTGGCACGTAACGGCAGTAATCCCATGGACGTCATCAACAATGTGAAAGCAAAGATTGCCGAAATGCAAGGGGGGCTGCCTGAGAAAACGTTAAAAGATGGCTCTAAATCACGCGTCACCGTCGTACCTTTTTACGACCGTACCAGATTGATTAAAGAGACGATTGGCACACTTGAGAGCTCACTGATGCACGAAATTCTCATCTGTATCATTGTTGTTCTTATCCTGGTGCTCAACCTACGCGCTTCTTTCGTGATTGCAACCATGCTGCCTTTGGCTGTATTAACCACGTTTATCATCATGAAACTCTTCGGGATTGAAGCCAATATCGTGGCACTCAGTGGTATCGCTATAGCCATTGGTGTGATGGTTGACGTAGGAGTTGTGTTCATGGAAAATGTGGTTCGTCATCTGAGCACTGCTCCCAATGCCCGCGGTAAGCAATTAGAAGCATTGATTTTGAATGCTGTTCATGAGGTTTCGGGGGCAGTTATGACGGGCATGGGCACTACGGTTATCAGCTTTCTACCCGTATTTGCCATGCAGGCACAAGAGGGAAAGATGTTTCATCCATTGGCTTTCACAAAGACTTTTGCCCTATTATTGGCCCTGCTTTTAGGCATTTTAATCCTCCCGACGTTAGCTTACTGGATTTTCTCACTAAGGATTCCAAAACGATGGGCATTGAAAATTTTAAAAAAACGAGTGCCGCGCACCTTCAAAATCATGCATTGGACAGTCAGCACCAACATGCTGATTATTGCCATTGTGGTGCTTTTAGCTACCTATGAGCTTTCAAGTGTGTGGCTTCCTTTAGGGCCACAGAATGGAATGTTACTCAATTTACTGTTCGTTATCGTTACTGTGGGGGCCATCCTATCTATCCTTTGGCTTCTAGTGCTCAAGTATGAGCAAATCCTTCGTTGGTGTTTAAACCACCGATGGAAGTTTATGTCTATCCCCATATTAACCCTGATTGCCGGCGGAATGATTTGGACAAAGACGGGAAGTGAGTTCATGCCCACCTTAGATGAAGGCACTTTCATGCTCATGCCCACAAGTATGCCCCACAGTGGTGTTGAGGAAAATATACAGAATTGCAAGATTTTGGGCCAGCGCATAAAAGCCATTCCCGAAGTAGAATCGGTTGTTGGTAAATGGGGACGTGTGGAAAGTGCTCTCGACCCGGCACCCATTCAAATGTATGAGATAACCATCAACTACAAACCCGAATACCAATTGGACGATGATGGTAAACGCATTCGCGACAAGAATGGCGACTATATACGTCTGTGGAGAGACGAGATTAAAAACGAAGATGACATTTGGGAAGAGATTGTTAAGGCCGCTAATCTCCCGGGATTGACAGGAAGTCCGAAACTACAACCCATTGCAACTCGGCAAGTGATGCTGTCAACGGGGATGAAAGCCCCTATGGGATTAAAGATATATGGTCCTGATTTGGCTTCGATTGAGCAGGCAGGCTTGCAAATGGAGAAGGCTTTGAAAGCGATACCCGACATCAACTCATCCTCTGTGTATTATGATCGTGCAGAAGGAGCACCTTATATAGAGATTCATCTCGACAGAGAAAAACTCGGACGTTATGGCATTCAAGTGGGGACTGTGCAAAGTGTTATCGAGACAGCTATCGGTGGAATGCCTGAAGGAAGCACCGTTGAGGGGCGCGAACGATTCCCTATTCGTGTGCGTTATGCACGTGAATTGCGAGACGACCCCGATGTGTTAAACGGAATACTTGTCCCAACAGCCGAAGGAACACAAATTCCTTTGGGTGAACTGGCAACCTTTGATTTCGTCAAAGGCGCGACGATGATTCAGAGTGAAAACACGTTTTTAATGGGTTATGTCACGTTTGATAAGGTGGGAAACAAGGCAGAAGTGGATGTTGTTCATGCAGCTCAAAAACACATTGACGAGCTTGTAGCTCATGGAAAGATTAAACTTTCTAAGGGTGTCACGTATAAATTTACGGGCACTTACGAACAACAGATTCATGCTGCAGAACGCCTTCAGGTAGTCATTCCTATTACGTTGATTCTCATTTTCTTGATCCTTTTCTTCCAATTTAAAAGCGTCATGGCCTCAATGATACACTTCTCGGGTGTTTTTGTAGCCTTTGCGGGCGGCTTTATCCTGATTTGGCTCTACGGACAAGACTGGTTTTTTAACTTCAATATCGCGGGAGTGAATATGCGAACCCTCTTTGGTATGGGACAAATCAACCTCAGTGTTGCCGTTTGGGTAGGCTTTATCGCACTCTTTGGCATCGCTACAGACGATGGTGTTTTGATGGGAACCTACATCCATCAGGTGTTCTTAAAACGACAACCCCATAGTCCTTTAGAGATTCGCGAGGCTGTTGTTGAAGCCGGAATGAAGCGTGTTCGCCCAGCAGCAATGACCACTGCGACAACACTTATTGCGCTATTGCCCGTGCTTTCATCCACAGGAAAGGGCTCAGATATTATGGTTCCGATGAGCATTCCTACCTTTGGCGGCATGTTAATACAGACCATGACAATGTTTGTTGTGCCAGTTTTCCAATGCTGGTGGCGTGAATCGGCCTTGAAACGTGAACAAAAGAAAAGTATGATTGCAAACAAAAATGAGCATGAAGAATAAGATTTTATATTTCCTATGCATAGGACTATTCGCCTGCTATGGCAGTGCTCATGCGACAGGAATAGACAATAAAGAAGATAGTTTGGCCGTGTATATTGCCGAAGCAATACGCAACAATCCCGGTCTGAAGAGTGAATATCAGGCCTATCAGGCGCAAATGGCCAATGCGCAAGGTGCGGGTGTCTTGAGCGATCCACAGCTAAGTGTCGGCCTTGGAAAACAGCGTACAACTATAACCATTATGCAGATGTTTCCATGGTTTGGCACACTGAAAGCAGGTCGCGAACAAATGGAATATAAAGCGCAAGAGTCCTACCAGAAGTTTCGCGAAAAAAGCTTATCGTTAGCTTTCGACGTTGAGAAACAATGGTATTCCATACTCGCAACGCAAGAAAAGGTGAAAGCTGTAAAACAGAAACGCGCGCTTTTAAACGATATTAAAAAGGTGGCTATCTATCTTTATAAGAACTATACTTCAGGGCGTAACACGAAAATGAGTGACCAATTACGCCTTGATGCAGAAGAGGAGCGATTGAAAGAACAAACGGAAAGTCTTGAAACCCAACTGACTTTACAAAAGCAGCAGTTTAATATCACGCTGCATCGGCAGCCAGATGTAGCTTTGTCCCTACCCGATTCCATCCCATTACGGCAGATGCCCACCTTTAATTGGACAGAGATTGAACGAAACAATCCCAAACTCGCACAGTATTCGGCTATCCAAAAGGCGTTTAAATCACAAGAAGAGCAGGCCAGAGCAAAAGGTATGCCCATGATAGGTGTGGGACTTCAATATATGCTCAATGGGAAAGTTGACATGCCAATGGAGCCCAACATGAACGGAAAAGATATGGTGATGGCCATGCTGAGCGTCACAATCCCCGTTTATCGCAAAAAGATTACGTCGGCTATCCGTAGTGCACAACTCATGGAACGTAGCGCAGCCTACAATTATCAAAGTCAGTTGGATGCACTTCAAAGCACATATCTCAGCATTGAACAGCGTGCTGACGATATAAAACGCAAATTGAAGCTTTATGAGAGTGAGGTGAGTTTGCTCAACAGAACGCTCGAACTGATGCAAAAAGAATATGCTACGGGGGCGGCATCGCTCACAGATATTCTTCAAACGACACGCGAAAGCATCGACTACGACCTCTTAAAAGCCGAAGCCAATGCGCAATATAACACCATCACAGCAGAGGCTATCCAGCTCCTTGCACGCGATGTGAAGTAAAAGAATGTATAGCCAAAAGAAGCAAAAGATGATGAAAGATTTTATAAGAAAACATATCCTGCTATCGTTTGCCGCTGCGCTGACGATAGGACTCCTATTAGGGTGGCTCCTCTTCCGCACCACTCACGCAACAGATACACACCAACATTCGGGAGGAAAAACGATGTATACCTGCTCCATGCACCCACAAGTGAGACAGGATCACCCCGGGAAATGCCCCATCTGTGGGATGGATCTTATCCCTGTCAACGATGAAAAGCAAAGCGCAACAACAACCGACTCCAATGCTATTGTGATGAGTGATGAGGCCGTGGCATTGGCAAATATCGAGACAGAGGTTGTTGGCAGCGGAGCAACAAACAAAGAAGTGCGCCTATTCGGGAAGATATTGCCCGACCAGCGCTTAGAACAAACGCAGTCATCTTACGTGGAAGGACGCATCGAGAAACTATTGATCAATGCGTCGGGCGACCGTGTTAGTCGTGGACAAGCATTGGCTGTAATCTATTCTCCGACGCTATACGCCATTGAACAAGAACTGATTGCAGCACTGAACTTCCCTGAATCGCCCCAAAAGAAACCGCTGATTGACGCAGCTATTGAGAAGCTTAGACTGCTGAATATTACGGAAGAACAGATTAATCAACTGATGCATACACGCAAAGCCTCTCCCTACACCACGCTGAAGGCAAATACTTCGGGCACTGTGATTCAAAAGAATATCAATCAAGGTGACTATGTCAAACAAGGACAAGTGTTGATGAAGATTGCAAATCTCGGTAAGGTTTGGGCCATGTTCCAAGCATATGAAAGCGACTTACCATTTATTCATGTTGGCGAAAAGATTCACTTTACTACCGAAGCAATGCCTGGAGAAGTGTTCACAGGTAGCGTAAGTTTCGTAGATCCCATGATTGATTCTTCCAGTAGGACAGCTGGTGTGCGCGTAGAAATGAATAATACAAATGGATGGTTTAAGCCCGAAATGACCTTGACTGGCAACATTGTGGCTAATATGAAGCAATACCATGGTGAGATTATCGTGCCAAAGAGTGCCGTGATGTGGACAGGAAAAAGAAGTATTGTCTATGTAAAAGACACGGGAGAAACGCAAGCTACCTTCAGATTACGACGTGTAACATTAGGTCCTTCGCTATCCAATGGCTATGTCATCACGGATGGTTTGGCTGAAGGCGAAGAGATTGTGACGAATGGAACCTTCGCTGTTGATGCCAGTGCACAGCTGGCTGGCAAAGAAAGTATGATGGATCAATAACTTAATATAACAAGAAAATGAAGAAAGTGATTTTAACAATGCTTACTGTTGTTGCCATGAGCACAACTATGCAGGCCAAAACAGTGAAAACAGAAATCCCTGTAAACGGGAACTGTAGTGAAATGTGTAAGCCACGCATAGAAAAAGCGGCTAAATCTGTTTCTGGAGTTCTATCAGCTACCTGGAACCTTAAAGCGCAAAAGCTCACCCTTGTGTATGACAACACCAAGACAGATACCAAGAAAGTGCAAAAAGCGGTAGCGGCTTCAGGCCACGATAGCGGCAATATAAAAGCCTCACAAGCCACTTATGACAAACTCCCTGGATGCTGTAAATATCGTAAGTAAGCAGTAAATATCAGACCAACTGGCGCATAAAGGAACGATTATCATCGTCCTCTATTCGACGGTTGGTCTGTTCTTATACCAACATTTGGGGGGGCATATCAGTGCGACCAGCATGCAGAGCTATTGCGGAGGGTAGAGCAGTTGCAGGAGCTTGTTGAGGAGAAGGATGACATCATAAACAGGCAGGCTGACCACATCAAGCGTCTCACAAAGGCGTTGATGGGAGGATGGTAGAAGGTGAACGGAAAAGCCCCAAAATCGCATGAATTTTGGGGCTTTCGTGTACTTATTCGTGTACTTAAATCGTAAATCCTTGAAAATCAAGGTTTATTGCGGAGAGAGAGGCTCTTTCTCTTGAACTATCATAGATGCTTGTTTGGTGTCAAAGTGCTGTTTATCAGTGTATATGTGGGTGGGTGCCTTAAAGTAGAGTATCAAAGGATCTCCTTTGCGATATCCTTATTTGGGTGCATCTTTGGGTGTGTAAACTATACACCCGAGAATTATGAATATCGAGCGCAATATCATCTTTGCTCTGGAGAGCCGTAAGAAGGACGGTATCCTGATCGTTGAGAACGTCCCTATCCGTATGCGAGTGAACTTTGCTTCCCAGCGGATAGAGTTCACTACGGGCTATCGTATCGATGTGGCAAAATGGGATGCAGACAAGCAACGAGTAAAGAACGGATGCACGAACAAACTTAAGCAATCAGCCTCAGAGATCAACGCTGCTCTCTTGGGTTACTACACCGAGATACAAGAGATCTTCAAGCGCTTTGAAGTGGCCGAGGTCATGCCAAGCCCAGTGGATGTTAAGAGCGCCTTCAATGCCCGCCATCGCCCTGACGATGTACAAGAGGAGCAGACTTCCGAAAAGCTTGATGCTTCGGCAGAGTTCTACAAGGCCTTTGATGAGTTCGTACGTGTCTGTGGTCGGCAGAACGACTGGACGCACGCCACCTATGAGAAGTTTGTTGCGGTGAAGAATCACCTTAGAGCCTTCCTAGCAGACCTTAGCTTCTCCTTCTTCAACGAGGCTGGTCTGACGGAGTATGTGCGCTACCTCCGAGAAGTACGCGAGATGCGCAATAGCACGATCAGGAAGCAGCTCAGCTTCTTGAAGTGGTTTCTACGTTGGAGCTTCAGCTAGGGAATGCATAGGAACAATGCTTACGATACCTTCAGGCCCAAGCTCAAGGATACGCAGAAGAAGATCATCTTCTTGACTTGGGAGGAGCTGACTAAGCTTCGAGAGTTCGAGATCCCTCCAGCGAAGCAGTCGCTTGATCGTGTGCGTGATGTCTTCCTCTTCCAGTGCTTTACCGGACTGCGATACTCAGATGTCTACAATCTCAGAAGAAGCGACATCAAGGAAGATCATATCGAAGTCACTACGATCAAGACTTCTGACAGTCTGGTCATCGAGCTCAATAAGCACAGTAAGGCTATCCTGGAGAAGTATCAGGATGTGGTATTTGAGCACGACAAGGCACTGCCCGTGATCACTAACCAGAAGATGAATGAGTACCTCAAGGAGCTTGCTGAACTTGCTGGTATCAACGAACCTATCCGCCAGACCTACTATAAAGGGAACGAGCGCATCGATGAGGTGACTCCTAAATATGCTCTGCTTGGTACGCATACTGGCCGACGCACCTTTATCTGTAATGCGCTTGCTTTGGGTATCCCTCCTCAAGTCGTGATGAAATGGACGGGGCACAGTGACTACAAGGCGATGAAGCCCTACATCGACATTGCGGACGACATTAAGGCTAATGCCATGAGTAAGTTCAATCAATTATGAGCTGGATCAGACTGCATCCAAGCTTAGGTCTCGGTGTTTGCACCCCGAACGAGTAGTGGTTTGCATCCCTCCCTCCGCAAGCCCATATTCGATGGCGCCTCTGCTCCCCCGCCGTACTCCCCGCTGAAAGGGCTAACTTTGGCAGCGAAGCAGCCCCGTCTTTAGGCGCTTCGCGAGCCAATGGCTCGTACGTAGGCAGATAATAAACAGACTTCCAAAAGAGCTTCTTGAGCCAGAAGACCTCATGTTATTTATTAGGTCGAATCCACGGCTGAATAGGGATTTATTGAAGAATATCATAAGTGAAAATGAAGCTCTTGAGAAGCTTACTGGATTGATTCAAGACTCGAAATCTGTTATGTACACTTCGGTACTAACAACTAGATAAATGAAACCAATAAAGAAAATTTCAGACGTTAGCCCTTTCATTCTTCTAAAGTTTTATTTGGTTCATCCGAGATTTTGTGTGATGACTTAACTGTGGAACAGGGAAAAAGCTGGCTCTATCTTTAGTGCCATTGAAAAGTTAACCATTACTATTTCGATACTTATGATAGAAACCAGCTTCCTATATCACAGTTTTGGAGTACGAGACATTTTCAGTACTCGTTGTGAGTACAAAGGCAACAAAACAATCATACACGTACGCTTCGTTGTTACCCCCATTGCCACTCCTACACCTTGCGCCTATCTGAAAAAAGCATATCGCATTATTTGGCTATTCAAAATATTGTTCGTAATTTCGCGAATAACAAAGAAGAAGGGAGAATTGGAATGAAAGAGAAGCGGTACACAACAGATCAGGAACAGATTGCTCGGTTTGCCAAAGCAATGGGACATCCGACACGGATGGCTATTCTTGCTTTCTTGGCAAAACAAGATAGTTGCTTCTTCGGTGATATTCACGAAGAACTACCTATTGCTAAAGCAACCGTTTCGCAGCATTTGAAAGAATTGAAAGAAGCTGGCTTAATTCAGGGGGAAATAGAAACGCCCAAAGTCCGGTATTGTATAAACTGGGAGAACTGGGAACTTGCCCGAAAATTGTTTGCGGCTTTTTTAGGGGACTGTAAGTGCAAGGGTACATCGTGCAGTGAATAACAGAACCTTTTTTGAATAGATGTTCGTGGTTCTGCGAACTACAAACAGTTATTTTAACTTTAAAGCAGAATGACAATGGAAATTAAAGTATTAGGAACTGGGTGTTCAAGAAAGCATTGTACGAAACTACCAAACAAGCTATTGCAGATTATGCAGTAGTCTTTCATCTATAAACATAGAATATCATTTTAAATAAAAACAGTATGAAGAAGATAGAAATTTTCGACCCCGCAATGTGTTGCCCTACGGGTCTTTGTGGAGCAAATATTAGTCCTGAATTAATGCGCATTGCGGTTGTTATTGAAACGTTGAAGAAACAGGGTATCATCGTTACCCGTCACAATTTACGTGACGAACCGCAAGTATACGTAAGTAATAAGACGGTAAACGAGCATCTGCAAAAACATGGAGCGGATGCACTGCCGATTACTTTAGTGGACGGTGAAATCGCTGTTTCAAAAACCTATCCCACCACCAAACAAATGAGTGAATGGACGGGTATCAATTTGGATTTTATGCCAGTAAAATGAGTACTCATCAGCTAATTGTATGGAAATGAAGACATTTAACTTATCAGATATAGATTTGACGAAATACCTTTTCTTCACCGGAAAGGGCGGTGTTGGAAAAACTTCGATTGCTTGTGCGACTGCGGTAGGCTTGGCAGATAATGGAAAGAAAATACTTCTTATCAGTACAGACCCGGCTTCAAACCTGCAAGATGTGTTTAATCAAACACTGAACGGACACGGCACGGATATTCAAGAAGTACCCAGCTTAACGGTCGTTAATCTCGATCCGGAAGAGGCTGCAGCCGAATACAGAGAAAGCGTTATTGCTCCTTTCGGGGGACAACTGCCCGAAAGTGTAATTCAGAATATGGAAGAACAACTTTCAGGCTCTTGTACGGTAGAAATTGCGGCTTTCAACCAGTTTTCCGATTTTATCACGGATGCTGATAAAGCAAAAGAGTACGACCATATTATCTTTGATACAGCTCCCACGGGACACACGTTACGAATGTTACAACTACCATCAGCGTGGAGTACATTCATTAGTGAGAGTACGCACGGTGCATCTTGTTTAGGTCAATTATCCGGTTTGGAAGAACGGAAAGGTATCTATAAGCAAGCAGTTGAAACACTTTCGGATGCAAACGCAACCCGCTTAATATTGGTTAGCCGTCCTGAAATCGCTCCATTGAAAGAAGCCGCACGTTCTTCACATGAATTGCAATTACTCGGAATTAAAAACCAGCTATTGGTAATCAATGGGCTTTTGCTGCAATTAGATGAAGCCGATAATGTATCAAAACAGATATATGACAGGCAGCAAAATGCCCTGAAACAGACCCCTGCGGAACTGCTGGAATATCCGTCTTATTATGTTCCTTTGCGGTCATACAATCTATCTGATATTGCGAATATCCGCCGGATGCTTTACAATGATAATCTAACAAATGATGCGAACTATCAGCGGATTAACGATGCCAAAGGGATGGATGAACTGGTAAACGACCTCTATCAATCAGGAAAAAGGGTTGTTTTTACTATGGGAAAAGGTGGCGTGGGAAAAACCACTTTAGCCACTGAAATCGCCTTGAAATTAACAAAACTGGGAGCAAAGGTGAATCTTACCACGACTGATCCGGCAAACCATCTGAATTATAACCTGGCTGTTCAGGCTGGCATTACGGTAAGCCGGATTGACGAAGCGGAAGTGTTGGAAGCCTATAAAAACGAGGTTCGCAGTAAAGCTGCGGAAACAATGACAGCCGAAGATATGGGATATATTGAAGAAGATTTGCGTTCACCGTGTACGCAGGAAATTGCAGTATTCCGAGCTTTTGCTGAAATTGTTGATAAAGCAGAAAAAGAAGTCGTAGTCATTGACACCGCGCCTACCGGACACACTTTGTTATTGCTGGATGCAACGGAAAGTTACCATAAGGAAGTACAACGTACACAAGGCGACACTCCCGCTTCCGTAAGAAAGCTGTTACCACGTTTAAGAAACCCACAGGAAACAGAAATTGTTATTGTGACCCTGCCCGAAGCAACACCCGTATTTGAAGCCGAACGTTTGCAAATGGACTTACAACGTGCCGGGATTAATAATAAATGGTGGGTCGTGAATGCTTGCTTGTCATTAACAGGTACCGAAAATTCTTTCTTGCGGGCAAAGGCGCAAAATGAATTGGCTTGGATTAAGAAAGTAGAAGAATTATCAAAGGGAAATGCTGCCCTGATAGCTTGGAAAAACAACTAAAAACATGAAGATTTTAATTCTTTGTACAGGAAATAGCTGCCGCAGCCAAATGGCACATGGCTTTTTGCAATCATTTGACAATAAACCGGATGTCTTTTCAGCAGGGACAAAACCTGCTGAAAAGGTTAATCCGATGGCGGTAAAGGTTATGGATGAAATGGGTATAGATTTAACCCACCATACCCCTAAAAGTGTAAACCTATATATAGGACAGGAATGGGACTATGTTATTACGGTCTGCGGTGGGGCAAACGAAAGCTGCCCAATGTTTACGGGTGAAGTAAGGAACAGGCTGCATATAGGATTTGACGACCCATCAGAAGCAACCGGAACGCCGGAGTTTATAAACAGTGAATTTCATCGGGTACGGGATGAAATAAAAGCACGCTTCTATCAGTTCTACATCGACCATATCCAAGGAAAACAAGAATAATGCACCAATATATCTCTAAGTTCAATGTTCCAAAGATGGATTGCCCATGCGAGGAAAATTTAATCCGTCTGAAATTAGGCAATAGCCCCTTAGTGGAGCGTCTCGATTTCGACTTGGCGGAAAGAACCTTAGTTGTCATCCATCACGGGGAAGTGAAGTCGATTCAGGAACAGCTTGAAACATTAAACCTCGGTGCCAAGCTAACAGCATCTTCTCTCTGCGATGAAGCAAAGTCTGAAACCACCTCCAAAGTTCAGAGACGGGTGTTGTGTTGGGTGCTTGTCATCAATTTTTTATGTTTCATCATAGAAGCCACAACAGGCATCATCTCCCAGTCGATGGGCTTGGTCGCAGACAGTTTGGATATGTTGGCAGATGCTTTGGTTTACGGCATGAGTCTGATGGCTGTTGGAACAACTATAGCCCGTCAGCAAAAAGTAGCAAAACTCAGTGGCTACCTTCAAATTTCACTGGCTGTATTGGGGCTCATCGAAGTTATCAAACGCTTTATGGGCCTCGAAACGCCCCCAGACTTTTTAGTTATGATTGTCATCTCGTTCATTGCACTAATCGCCAATACAGCCTCTCTATGGTTGTTACAGCGCACAAAGAGCAAGGAGGCCCACATACAAGCCAGTGTTATTTTCTCAGCCAACGATGTCATTGTCAATATAGGAGTCATCGTTGCAGGGCTGTTGGTTGGACTATTGAACAGCAACGCCCCTGATTTGATCATAGGCATCATTGTCTTTCTCATCGTCATTAGAGGCGCGATACGCATACTGAAACTCTCAAAGTAAAACTATAACATATGGAAAAGAAACAAAGAATTGGATTTTTTGAAAAATACCTGACTATCTGGGTTGCCTTGTGCATCATTATTGGAATTGCCGTGGGACAATGGCTCCCGGCAATTCCGCAAACATTAAGCAAATTTGAATATGCCAACGTGTCTATACCCGTGGCAATCCTGATTTGGTTAATGATTTATCCGATGATGCTAAAAGTAGATTTTCAAAGTGTTAAGAATGTCGGCAAGCGTCCGAAAGGAATAATAGTCACTGGTGTTACAAATTGGCTGATAAAGCCATTTACCATGTTTGGAATTGCTTATTTGTTCTTCTATGTGGTTTTCAAAGCCTTTATACCTGCCAGATTAGCCGAAGAATATCTAGCCGGGGCGGTATTATTGGGGGCTGCACCTTGTACAGCTATGGTGTTCGTGTGGAGTTACCTTACTAAAGGGGATGCCGCTTATACACTGGTACAAGTGGCTGTGAACGATTTAATCGTATTGGTAGCGTTCGCCCCTATCGTTGCTTTCTTGCTGGGAGTTGGCGGCGTATCTATCCCATGGGACACTCTGTTGCTATCCGTAGGGCTCTTTATTGTGATACCACTTGCGGCTGGGGTCATTACCCGAGTAATGGTTATCCGCCGCAAAGGTGTGGAGTATTTCAACAATGTATTTATTGAGAAATTTAATAATTACATGGTAGGTGGGTTGCTATTAACGCTTATTATCTTGTTTTCATTTCAAGGAGAAACGATACTGAACAATCCCCTGCATATCTTATTGATTGCTGTTCCGCTTGTGGTGCAAACTGTTCTGATATTTTTCGTTGCTTACGGTTGGTCGAAAAGGTGGAAATTACCCCATGATGTTGCCGCACCTGCCGGAATGATTGGGGCAAGTAATTTCTTTGAATTGTCAGTTGCTGTGGCTATTTCTCTTTTTGGGTTGCAATCTGGTGCAGCACTGGCTACAGTGGTGGGCGTGCTGGTCGAAGTTCCGGTGATGTTGATGTTAGTAAGGATTGCCAATAACACACGAAGATGGTTTCCGGCTACCAAATAGCAATAGGGCAAAAGTCCTAATCTAGTTTTATCGTAAAAAGGCTTGGTGCCGGAAATGTTTGTTCCTAACGTTTCCGGCATTCTGCCTTTTGATATCATTGCGCAAGCCCACCTATTCACTTCTCCCTCTTTCTTCCTTAAAAAATGGCGGCTTTAGGCTGAGAAGTTTGAAGGTGGAAGGTCGAAGCTGTAAAGAGGTGGGCTTGCGTAATGCTCTCCTAAGGAGGAAAGGGGCAAAAGTTACTTGGGAAGAAGGCCTATTTTTCGTTGGGAAAGGGTAACTTCTACGGTGGAATCGCTAGACGTATAGTCTTGCCGATCGAAAGGTATACGTCTTGCAAGTAAAACGTATACGTCTTAGAGCTGGTAGCTTTACCTCTCATGCGGAGAGGCTTTCAGGAGGAAGGCTTGCCCAAGGCCGAGACGCTTGGACAGCCTTGATAGCGGTGGAGATAGAGGAGTATAAGCTTCGTTGAGACTTAAGCAACAGAGCCCCCGATGCTATGCTCACAGCATAGCATCGGGGGTTAGTTATTTTGGTTCCCGAATCCTTCGGCAAAGTCCGAGTATTAGGTGGGATGCCTTGCTTGAGTAAGTATCCCTCATCATTGCAGCAGGTGTGAGCACTGCTATGCAAAGCTCTCGACCTTGACCTTTATATCGTGCGATATTGTGAGGGGATGAGCGCCTGCATATCAGATAAGACTTCAAGCAGGGTATAGGCAGCGCCAGGGTTCTCATATAAGCCTTCGGCAAGGAGAACGCTCGCTCCTCCAGCATCAACCTTTTTGAAATTGTACCCAAGGAATCCAGCTAGATTTGCCGAGCTTGATATCTCAGCAATCATCGCTCCCGGTAGTCTAGCGTTAGGCTGATGGCTTGCTGTTCAAGGGTGATTATTTGCTGTGAGAACTGTTCTAACCGTTGAAGCATTACCTGTGCTGCCTTGACCGAGTGGTAGCTGTTGATAGCCCTCACTGTTTGGTTGTAGAGGATGCCGATCTTCTGAATCTGTGCTGTGATGTTAGAGAGTTTACGATAGTACTCCTCTGTAGATTCATCCTCGACGATAACCTTAAAGCTCTCGTCTAGGAGTCGAGCTCGGAGGAAGTCTGATTTCGTCTTCGCTCCTGACTTTCGGTATAGCTCGATGAGCTTCTTCTGATCTTCGGGGTTGGGTATTCTGATGTGCCATCTGTCCCATCGGGGGCAGGTGGTACATCTGCCGTCTGGCTTGTCTGTATTCTTTCTTTTCATCGTTTCGCTGTTCTTTAATCACGACTTCGGAGTGATTGATACCCCTTTGGGGCAAGGGTCTTTGTGGGACAAATGGCAATTTGTGGTACAAAGACACACCTTGCCAGTAGAAAGAGTTGATTGCGATGAAGCATCCAGCCCTTTAGGGGGCTGCCTCCTTCGGTCGTGTTAGACGATGTTTCTATTCTGCTGCAAAGTTACTTCCTCGTTGTAAGTGGCTTGCTATAAGCATGCTGCCCACTTTATCCTTGTCTTTCCCGTCTCTTCCTCAGCTTCTAGAAGGGGGAAATTAAGCTCTTACTTTGCAGTCAGAGCGAGCGATAGAGCGCTCGAGATGTCGATTAGTTAATTTCTCGAGACCTCGAGATCTCGAGATCTCGACATCTCAAGATGCAGTCCTTGCGATTGCTTAAGTGATCTCCCGCTTATTGTCTCGCTCATCATGGTAATTAATTCAGTTCTCAATTGCTTGCTATGCAAAGCTCTCGACCTCGACCTTTATATCTCGGTTTCTCCTCACAGAAGGGCGGAGTGGGTAAGAGTACCCTAGCCGAGATCCTCAGCAGTATGCTCTACTATGAGGAGGGTATCTCGCTCTTTGTCGTGGACTGTGATCTGACTCAGGACTCCTTCTTCAAGCTCCGTGAGCGAGAGAGGGGACTATAGGAGAGGATCCAGTTCTGACGGCTTATATGCAGGCTTACTTCCATCAGCTCCAGCGTCGCTCCTACCGCATCATCAAAGCTCGGCCAGAAGAGTCCGTTGCTCGTGCAGAAGCGCTTGCGATGCAGTATCCCGAGGAAGGCTACCAGTTGGTCGTCTTTGACTTCCCTGGTCATGCGGGGACGAGGGAGCTTCTTGAGCTCTCGCTGGAGATGGATTATATCCTCTCGCCCTTGGAGCCTGACATCCAGTCGATGGTTGCTTGCCTGAGCTATGCCAAGAGCATCCAGGATTTGGGCATCTCGATGCAGACGGCTCGGATCAAGGACATCTGGCTTCTGTGGAATAAGGTGGATCGTCGGGTGCGTGCTGAGGGGGGCGAGCGCACGATCTTCGTGCTCGAGCAGTTTACCCTCTCGGAGGACAAACAGCTTGAGGTAAGGCTTTACGAACGAGGTGGCGGACGTACGCTTGCCTTCTACCTCGATGAGGGAGATCTTCTACTTACTAGGAAGATTGACAACCTTAAACTCAAGTGGTAGCCCTATGAAGAAGTTTTGTTTACTCCTCACTTGTGCCGTCTGTGGGTTCTTCTCGGTAAAGGCACAGCGACTCATCCCGAAGCAGCAAGGGATTGAGGTCATCGCGTCTGTGCCACTTATCAAGGGAGAGAAGGTATTTAGTAAAGAGCAGTGGGGCGCTGGTGTGTCGCTTACGAAGTACCTCAAGCGAGCTAGCTATGCCTTCCTCTTGGCGGAATATGAAGTGCAGCGACTCGCGTATCGTGACTATGACGTGCCGATGCGTGATATGCTTCTTCAGCTGGGCTATATGCAGCCGCTTCTCTCGGATAGGGGTAAGAACATCTTTACCTACCTAGGGCTCTCTGCCCTCGGTGGCTACGAAGAACTCAATGAAGAGAAGTCCTTGCTACCCGATGGGGCGACGCTTCTTGACCGCTCTCGCCTCGTCTATGGTGGGGCGGTGCATAGCTCGGTAGAGTGCTTCCTCTCCGACAGGCTCCTCCTCGTCCTCAAGGCTCAGGGGCGACTGCTCCTCGGGTCTGATCTACATCGCTTTCGTCCCGCCCTTGCCTTGGGACTGCACTTTAACCTATAGAACGAAGACGAAGAATGAAAAGGAAATTTGTGAATGCGCTCTGGGCTGTGGGGCTACTTGCCGTAGTGAGCCTCTACCTCCCTGCTTGTGACTGCGAGCTGGAGGTACAGCAGGCTTATGACTTCACGCTGGAGACGATGCCCGTCCAGAAGGACATCCGTAGGGGCGAAACGGCTGAAATACGATGCTCCCTCAAGCGAGCTGGTCGCTTTGCTGGGGCTCGCTACACTCTTCGCTACTTCCAAAGCGAGGGTAAGGGGATGCTGAGGTTGGATAAAGGAGCAGCATTCAAGCCTAATGACCGCTATCCCCTAGCGCGAGAGGAGTTTCGCCTGTACTATACCTCGCAGTCAGCAGATCGGCAGACGATTGATGTGTACATAGAGGACAACTTCGGCAAGGTGCGACAACTGACATTTTCATTCAATCACAAGAAGGCAGAGTAGATTAAAAGAAAGATGATATTGACGCTCTGTCTGCTGTATCTCGGGGCTTTGCCTTTGACACAGAGGCGAGTGCGTTGGATAGACTTACCGCCCTTTGAGCGAGCTGTGCTTTGCGTCAAACACTTTGAGGGCTGGCACGGCAAGGAGCATCATCTCTATGTCGGCTATGGTCACGACCTTAAAAAGGGCGAGAAGTTTACGGCAGAGATAACAGAGCGACAAGCTGACTCCCTCTTGCGAGCGGACCTTTGGGAGCGTTTTGAGGTGTTTAAGGGCTATGGCAAAGATGCCTTGCTTTTAACACTGCTCTCTTATAATGCTGGTGTGGGACGCCTGCTTGGCTATGGCAAACAAGGCAAAAGCAGGCTGCTTCGCAAGATTGAGCAAGGGCAAGGTCGTGAGAGGACTACTCAGACGCAGGAAGGTGGAGTTTGCTCTGTTTTATGTTCCCTGATATTCAAAGTATGGTCATTGTGAGGGTATCGAACTATGAGAATCGGTTTATTGTTTATTCCATTCGTCTTTATAATTATAAATGAGTACTTTTGCAGAGTAATATTTATGAAACAGAAGGTTATATTTATATTATTGAATGACTACACTGATTGGGAAGGAGCGTTTCTTTCCACAGCTCTTCATGTAGGCGTAGTGCCGGGAAGTGATGTCAAGTACGAAGTATATACTGCGGCTCCGACCATGGACGCAGTCCGTTCCATCGGTGGTTTAAGAACCTTGCCCGACTACTCTTTTGAGAATATGCCGAGAGATTATACTGCTTTGGTACTCATTGGTGGAAACAGTTGGGATTCACCCGAGGCTGAACTTGTCTCCCCATTGGTTCAGGAGACACTGAGTAAGGGTAAAATCATTGGAGCAATATGCAACGGATCTTCGTTTTTATGCTCACACGGCTTCCTAAACGATGTCAAGCATACGGGCAACGGTCTTGACCAGCTCAAGCAATGGGGCGGAGAAAGCTATACCAATGAGGCAGGATATGTGGAAGAGCAAGCCGTCAGCGACAAGAATATAGTTACTGCAAATGGTCTAGGGTATTTAGAGTTTACTCGCGAGATGCTTCGTTTGCTGCATGCGAATACCCCTGAGGTGATAGCTGGATGGTATGATTTCTTCAAGAATGGATTTTTTAGGTAACTGCATTTCTTCTGGTCGCCTGCTCTCCTCAAAGACAAAGAAAAGAAGTCCCGAAACGATTTACTAAATCGTTTCGGGGCTTTTGTTTTTAGGGGCTATGGCTTAGGCTACACGACTTTGTATCTGTTTTATGTTCTGATGCACGAGCTCGATGATGCGCTCGTGGTACTCGGTGTTTTGATTCATTAAGCCACGACATTGGATGACCTGCATCGTTTCAAGCGATACCTCAATGGTTTCTACCTGCTTGCCCTCAATGCGAGCCGATAAGATAAGGCTCTTCTCCTTGAGGTGATACTCATTAGTGAATACGCAATGGTGTAGAGCTTGTCCTTCCTCGATATACTCCTGCACGCTCTCCAGCACTCGGATTTGGATGGTACCATCAGTGAAGGTGATACCAAAGAATGGCGCTTTGAGTTTTTGGAATCGTGCTTCATCCTCCTGCGCCTTCTGTCGTTTGTGCTCCTCTTGTTCTCGCTCTTGCCGGGCCCGCAACTTTCGGTGTACCTCGTCGTGGGCTACTTGCAAGTCCTCGGGGCAAACGTAGAGGGCGTTGTGCGTGTCCTTACCTAATCTACGGAGCATATCCACATAATCGCACCAAAGGGCAATGTCCGTGATATCGTAGCCCCTGCGAAGTGTGATTTTATAGGCTGGCCAATACTCATCTATCGTTCTTGCTCGGCTGAGGAAGTAGCGTAGATGCTCGGTGTGTCCAGCTTTCAGTAGGGTCTCGGCTCGGCTGTCTGTGAGGAGGGCAGGGATAAGGCTCGTAGGAGCAATGCCATAGCACTTACCATCGAAACCATTTCTCTTTAGGGTATCGCTTAGCTTAACCTTAGGACATAAGGGACAACGAGCGACGAAGCGATAGGCTTCGTTGTCCCGACGAATAGCCATGGGTGAATAGTAGGCAAAGCTATCTATATAATGTCCCATCGTTCGCTGTACGGCGACAATAGACTGCCTGCCACGTTCATTCCACCAGTACTGACCAATCTCCATGATGGAGGAGCTGGCTTGGTAGCCTTTCTCCATACCCGCAATAAGCAAGAACATACGCAAGACTTGATACCCTCCCGAAGTGGTCAGCACTGTGAAATACTGCCGTTGCTTTAACTTCCTCGCCCTTGTCGTTGTGACCTCTAAGTCTGCCCCACACTGGGGGCAGGTGCAACGCTCGATAGGCTCAATTATTTGCCACGAATGCCCACAATCCATACAAGTAGTGTTGCCCTTGGGGAGGCGGTAGGCAAAGTGGTCAATGCACTCACGGAATGCCCACTGCGTCTGTGCCTTCGTTATGGGGCGGAGGTACCTGCTTTGTGCTAGGATGGCTCGCTCAAACTTGTTTCTCGGTTTCATAGGCTACATATCAAATAGAGAGGCTTGGCGTGCTTGCTCGCTCTCGGTGCTTGCCTTCGCTTTCACTCGCTTCGGCTCTTGCAACCTGCGTAGCTCCTGGGCTTGATACTGCTGTATCGCCTGCTTGCGGGCTTCGGCTTTCTCTTCCTCGGTAAGGACTAGGGTATGATTGACGACCACATGGCAGGCGATAGGGCTACCTACTTCTAGATCGTCCTCATCATAGTAGTGTACTGCCATGGAGTAGATCTCATCGTCCTCAAAGCCGTTGCAACCACTCTGTTGTACCTGCTTTAAGATATAGGTGATGCAGTCCTCGATGTTCTTGTGGGGCTTCTTAAGCTTAGGGGCGAATAGCGGGTCTGTAGCAGCTCGTAGGTTGAGGTACTCAGATATGGTACGGGTGAATTGTTCTGTTCCGCTCATTGTCGTTAGTATTTAGGGATTTCTACAATCTGGTTGATACGTCCGTAGAGGTGCTTTCGTAGGCTGGTTCGGTCGGGGGAATAGTATTCTGCCCATTGTCCGTATTGCTTGACCAAGTACTTTTTCAGCACATCGAAGAAGTCAAAGCGGTAGCCCATCACGGGGACGGCGGTGCGGAAGTAGGTGTTGCTGTTCACGGCTTCACATAGCCAATCCTTTTCCTCACGGCTCATCGCTTCGCCACGATTGAGCTTCACACGCAGGAGGTAGGCTTCACAGGCACAGAGGGTTTCCAAGGGTTGCACCTCCCACTTCACGAACTTAGTCGCCACGGCACACGCACACTCCTCAAGCCCCGAACTTATGCGGTAATGAGAGGGGGAGCTATCTCCTTTTCCTTTCATCGAAGGTGTGGTATTTACGTTCTGCTTATCCATAGTGACATTTTTTTATGCGTCCAACGATCGGAGTATGCTGATTCCTTTTTCGAGCAAGACAGAGGTAGCGGGGCGATGGTGGACACAAGGTTTGGGGGAAAATACTACCTGGAGCCCTTGAGGCGGAAGTGTGGAGATTTTCCCTGCCAACCGCAGGCACCGACCTTGGGGTAGCCCCAGCCCCGTCCTACCTTTGCGAGGGAAAAGAAACAGCATCCGTCGCTTACGCATCAAGTGGAGCGGCTGGATGAGAAGCAGAAGTGCAAAGCCTATAAGTCGAAAGTAAAAAGGTGGCTAGCTCCTAAGAGCCAGCCACCCGTCAAGAGTATGAGGAATCATCCTTGTTAAAGGATGCAGATCAGGATCGCCACGAAGATGGCTAGCCAGAAGAGGAAGCCAAGGATGGTGAAGGTGACCTGTAGGACGGTTTGTACGACGAAGCGTAGCAGGAGGAAGCCCACGATGACGCTCATGATCTGTACGACTTGCGTAGTGACTAGCCTCGAGACGAAGTAGACAGTAGCTACCACGAGTGCTAGGATAAGAGCTAGCTCAATGATACGTCGCCAGTCGATGGAGCGAGTGGGAGGAGCTGGCGCCTTCGCCTGCTTCTCGGGAGTGACCTTACCCCTGATGAAGATAGGGCTGTGTGGATCGTGATTCATTGCTTGAGTATTCATAACTGGGGACATGCTAGAGATTCAAGAGTAGGGACAAGATGCTCCGGGACACAAAGGGCAAGGGCTCTTGCCCCTTGACGTGTGGAGCGGGGCGTATATCTTGGCTCTTGATACTCGAGTGTCCCCAGTGGAATCTTACTCTTGAACGAATATCTCAGCCTTGTCCACGATGGGCAAGTGGTTCTCCTCGATGAGCAGGACGATGGTACCCGTCAGCTCGGTGTAGAGTAGCTCGTACTCAGGACTGCCGTCGAAGTCGTCATGGAGCTCGTATTTGGAGAAGACCGCTTGGATAGACTTGTTGCCCAGGAGGATGGGGGCGAGTCTACGAGGGAGGGGCTCGGGAAGCTCTTCGGAGAACTCCTCCATTAGGATGGAGACGAGGGTGTCATACTTGGAGAAATGGAGTCCCTGGTAGAGGACTTCGCTAGCCATTGCCTCTGCCTCGAGGTGCGAGAAGCCCTGGGCTACGCTATCGCAGTAGGTGGAGAGGGCTAGGTCTGCACGAGCTCCGATGAAGGCGCTGTTGGCCACTAGCTCGGGATGATGGTCTCTGAGGTAGCCTTCCAGCTTGAGTCGGAAGTAGGAAAGCTCTTTCTTAGTCTGGTTCATAATAGGGCTTGTATTAAGGGGAGAGTATAGGCTTAGAGGCCCATGGCTTCGTTGAACTTATCGAGTTTACCAGCTAGCTGCTCCATATCGTGCTCGATCTTCTTGCTGGTGATGCGGGCATAGATCTGTGTGGTCTTGATGTTGGTATGCCCCAGCATCTTGGAGACGCTCTCCATCGGTACGCCTTTGCTGAGCGACATCGTCGCAAAGGTATGACGAGCCAGATGGAAGGTGAGCCGCTTCTGTACGCCACACACGTCAGCGATCTCCTTGAGGTAGGCATTCATCTTCTGGTTGGAGAGGATAGGAAAGAGCTTCCCGTCCTTGGAAGTCGTACTCGAGCTATACTTCTCGATGATGGCCTTGGGGATGTCTAGAAGGAGGATGTTACTCTCTACGCTTGTCTTCTTCCGTCGTGTCATGATCCAAGCCTTCCCATCCAGGGTGACCAGGTGCTCCCGCCGCAGGTTGGCCACATCAATGTAGGCAAGTCCTGTGAAGCAGGAGAAGAGGAAGAGGTCACGGACGAGTTCAAGGCGAGGGATGGTCAACTCCTTATTGGCTATCCTCAGGATCTCTTCGTCGGTAAGGAAGCCTCTATCCACTGGGGCGAGGTGGAAGTGGTGATCACGAAAGGGATCTTGGAGGAGATAGCCCCGCTTGAGGGCATAGATCGTGACGGTCTTCAAGGTCTTCATCTTCTTGACCGCAGTGTTGTAGGCACACAGAGCCACTGTCGTAAGGTATAGCTCGAAGTCTTGGATGATGGCAGGTGTGAACTCCATCAGTCCGATGTCCTTACGCTTATACCTGTGTACTAGAAACTCGAAGAAGTGCCTACGCAAGACGCTGTACTTCTGCAAGCTCTCCTTGCTGATGGTGTGCCCCACGCGCTGACGGATGTCATCGATGAACTTGTCAAAGACAGGGAGAGAGGTGCTGAACTCCTGGATCTGCCCGAGGTAGGCGGAGCGAAGCTTGTCCAGCGAGATCGTTTGGTCGTCTTGGTACTTGTGGTAGAGGGAGTGGAGACTAGCAGAGATGGCATCTAGGTTAGCATTGACAGCGAGGGCTTCGGAGGAGCGTCCCTTCTGCCGGCTGGTTCTGCTATTCCACTGTGCCTTGTCTACGAAGATCTTCGTGGAGCCAAGATTGCTCATCGCTCCTGCGAGGAAGATCCGTAGCATGACGGGCGACTTGCCTTCTTTATTCTCGTAGTTGGAGCGTAGGTAGAAGGACACCCTGAACGATTGTCTCATAATGCATCATTCCTTAGTGTAGCACGTGCTACAAAGTTACTTACTTATACATTGAATGAGAGTATGTTGCGGCCTTCAATTAGCCCTTCATTTAGCCGTCACTGCTACACTAATTGCTACGCTTCGATTTGTGTAGCAGTTTCTGTAGCAGAATTTGACCGATTGATGACGATTAGACCCTAGGGGTAAGCCGTCAGGTCTATGGACTGCATACAAAGAAAAATCGTTGTAAGACCATGTCCTACAACGATTTACTCTTGTTTTGAAAGCTTCTGTGACGACCATTTTGCAGTCACTTTGAAGCCTCTTTGCGGAGAGAGCGGCTCTTCCTCTTGAACCCTCATGAATGATCTAAGGTATTCAATGTGTTGCATATCAGTTGTTATCCTCCGGCTCTGGGTAAAGCGGAGTATCATGGGATCTCCCTTGCCGTATCCATATTTGGGTGTATCTTTGGGTGTGTAAATCATACACCCAAGCGTTATGAATATCAAACGTAATATCATCTTTGCTCTGGAGAGCCGTAAGAAGGACGGTATCCTGATCGTGGAGAACGTCCCTATCCGCATGCGTGTGAACTTTGCTTCCCAGCGAATAGAGTTCACAACGGGCTATCGTATCGATGTGTCTAAATGGGATGCAGACAAGCAACGAGTAAAAAATGGATGCACGAACAAGCTTAAGTAATCTGCTTCAGAGATCAACGCTGCACTCCTAGGATACTATACCGAGCTTCAAGAGGTGTTCAAGCGCTTTGAAGTGGCCGAGGTTATGCCAAGCCCTGCGGATGTTAAGAGCGCCTTCAATGCCGGGCATAGGTCTGACGACGTAGAAGCGGAGCAGACTTCCGATAAGCCCGATGCTTCGGTAGAGTTCTACAAAGCCTTTGATGAGTTTGTTCGGGTCTGTGGTCGACAGAACGACTGGACGCACGCCACCTACGAGAAGTTCGCTGCAGTGAAGAATCATCTTAGATCCTTCCGAGCCGAGCTCAGCTTTTCCTTCTTCAACGAGGCTGGGCTGACGGAGTATGTGCGCTACCTTCGAGAGGTCCGAGAGATGCGCAATAGCACGATCGGGAAGCAACTCAGCTTCTTGAAGTGGTTCCTGCGTTGGAGTTTTGGTCAAGGGATACATAGCAACAATGCTTACGATACCTTCAGACCTAAGCTCAAGGATACGCAGAAGAAGATCATCTTCTTGACTTGGGAGGAGCTGACGAAGCTCCGAGAGTTCGAGATCCCTCCAGCTAAGCAGTCGCTTGATCGTGTGCGTGATGTCTTCCTCTTCCAGTGCTTCACAGGGCTGCGGTATTCGGATGTCTACAACCTTAGAAGAAGCGACATCAAGGAGGATCATATCGAAGTCACTACGATTAAGACTTCTGATAGCCTGGTTATCGAGCTCAATAAGCACAGTAAGGCTATCTTGGAGAAGTATCAGGATGTGGTATTTGAGCACGATAAGGCGCTCCCCGTGATCACCAACCAGAAGATGAATGAGTACCTCAAGGAGCTCGCCGAACTTGCTGGTATCAATGAGCCTATCCGCCAGACCTACTACAAAGGGAACGAGCGTATCGATGAGGTGACTCCCAAGTATGCTCTGCTTGGTACGCATGCTGGTCGTCGTACCTTTATCTGTAATGCTCTTGCCCTTGGCATTCCTCCTCAAGTTGTGATGAAATGGACAGGGCACAGCGACTACAAGGCGATGAAACCCTACATCGATATTGCGGACGACATCAAGGCGAATGCCATGAGTAAGTTCAATCAATTGTAAGCAGAAGCAGATAGGCTCCAAGCCTAGCTCTCGGTGTCGTTTTTTATGAAGCAAGATCTCCAATTGGTGGTCAACGTGCGAACCAATATAGGTTTGCACCCCGTGCTACTATTAGGTTGGAGTTCAAACGACTATTGTCATAGCTTTGTATTCTCTATGGTTTTGCACAGGCCCTCTGGTTGCTATGTAATACTCAGGGGGAGCTCGATCGAGATACTTGCACTTTGATGCGGTTGCCCTACCTACCCACGGAGCGAAGGTTATTCTGTCGTGAAAAACATGTAGTTTTGCGACAGACATCCCCTTGTATATGCATGGAGAGTATTGATGGCCAGATTATTAAGGGTGAGTCAAAGTACGGAAGGGGTGCCATAGTCTCTTCTGTGAACTTTGTATCCCGCAGGGAAGGCAGAAGTGTTTTGAAATCCTTGGAGTGTTGGACCACCAAGGCTCGCTCATTCGCCTTGCTTGAGGAATCTATTGTTACTCGATGAAGGATAAGGTCTTAGGCCTTGGAGGGATCCCAAGAGAAAAGCTGTAGGAATGTGATCTCGTTTTCTCAGAAGACAGATATAAGAACTGGTTCCCCTACTACGAGAAGCTAAAGTCCGAGGTGCTCCCAACTATCGAGCCCTAAATGAACTAGGCCAGGGATAGACGATAGGAACTTGAACAGTATAAGAGATTAGTGATGTATTCAGTACGTATTCGAAATGGAGCAGCATGGAATAGCTTCTTTGATATTGGGAAGCTGGTATCCGAAGAGGAGTATCTCCATGTGGAAAGTCTATATATAGATTTGTTGTTAGAGCTTGCCCGGGAGATGGGCATTAAATTCTTTACTATAAAGGAATTTGAGAATTATGATGCCTTTGCTTTGAGAGAAGGAGAAATCGTCGGTCTAGAAAGGCTTTCTTTTGTAATACAAGCTATCCTTAGAGATGAGTGTTGGGGTAAGCTGGTCAATGATGGTCTAGAGATTCATTTTGGTTACGATTATATCATGTATGTAGTAGTCAAGAAGACAAATATAAACGTCAAGCCGATTCTTAATAGGTATGGAGAGATGCTTGTGATAGACGAGCTCATCTCGCCATACCTATCAAATGATCAGATGCTATAAGAACTAAAGACGTATCAGAAGCAATGAATAGCTATAGTTGGTTTATCGAACTCCTCCTTCAAAAAGGATGGTCTTTTAGACCTTTGACCGAAAAGCAAGGAGATGATCTTTCTTCAGCGTCTAATCGAGCCCTCAATCTAATCAAAGCAACGCCACAGAGCTTTCAGGCTTTCATCCATAGCTTTCAAGAGCTGTTGAGTAGTGGCGAGGATTCGTGGTTTCTATCCTATTCAAACTATCTTGAGAGCAATGATGCAGGTTTCTCTTGGGATGAATACGAGAAGCTGAGTATTCAAGCCGCAGAAGAAGATGGAGATGATGACGAGAAGGCGTTTCTGATAGAGTTCTGGAATAGTTATCTTCCCTTTGCCTATTCCCTTAGGAATGGATACGCCTATCTTGCGATTGGTATATTTGGAGCAAATAAGGGGAAGATCATCTATGGACGCGAGCCTATGTTTGAGGAGTTTAGTGTTGAAGCTGAAAGTTTTGAAGAGCTATTAGACTCTTTTGCCTTGACGCTCACATCTCAAAAAGAATCCATCAGATTGCTTGATTTTATCTAGTTACAGCGGGTCGAATTCTTCCCAGCGAAGCAGTCGCTTGACCGTGTGCGGGATGTCTTCCTCTTTCAGTGCTTCACGGGACTAAGGTATTCGGACGTCTACAACTAGCTTTCCTATTCATCCAATCAGACTTTGGTCTATAGCTATACCTGCTAGCCTATGCGGATAAGTATCTTGTATGCCAGCGTCCTCCTTGTGCTAGGGTTATCGTGCTCCTCACAGACGGGCTCAGGGAAGGAGGGAACTCTTAGCCCCAAGTTCCCAAGTACCTATTCCATCGACGAGCTAGATCAGCTCTACAGCCCCTTGAGACGGGACAGCTTCATCCTCTCCGAAGGGCACGATGAGTTTAGGGCGCCGATAGAAGATCTGTTTTCGGACGAAGAGCGCAGGGCGCATCGGACGCAGATCCTAGAGTTCACCTGGAGCTTGAATAAGGACAGCCTGCTGACGGTCTGGTATCTGCCCCTCCGGGATTCACTGAAGGTGCTCGGGAAGTTCAGCTATCCACGCGACGCGGTCTTCTGAAGGCTTTGATCTCGTTTGCATTGAACGCGAATGGAGAGGCTAGTTGTCATGCTCTAGTTTTGCCTCGAAGATGGGAGGAAGCCCTAGTCACGCTAGTACCCCTTGTGCTGATGAAGCTACACGAAGCGCAGCTAGAAGCTAAGGCTGTTATTGAGCGTTCGAAGCCTTCACATAAAGGTTTTACTTCGCTCTTATAGGCGAAGACAGAGGAGTTAGAAGGCCCTCCCGACGGAGGTTTAGGTACTCTAAGAACAATGTTACTAATCTTCCCAGAAAAAGTGGCTAATCTTTTGCGCAAAAGATTAGCCACTTTTTCTTGATTCATAAGGTACTTTCCGAAGCAGGCTTAGAGACCTCGCTCGAAGGGCTTAGTTTGACCGCTTGCAAAGTCCCTAAGCCTTCCCCTCAGAGCGCAGATCATTCTGTCGCGAAAAACCTGTAGCTTTGAGCCAAGAAGATGGACGACGAAGCAACAGCTACTTAAGGAAGAAGGAGTCACTATGAAGTATTATCTGCTAATGAATAGGTCGATGCCCTGGGGGGATTATGGAGCTATGCTGTTCTCAGGCCTCTTAAAGGTGTTAGATGAGCACTATGATGATTTGGAGCATAAACCTGGTCATGGACATTGGCATTTAGAAAAGATGGCTGAAGCCAGAGGTTTGTCTCAACGACCTTGTAAATAATCATCCTGAATGGTTTCAGATAGAAGACCCTAAAGAGAATAGATCCCATAAGCATGAAAAGAAAAAAAGAAAAGCAGGATATAAAAAGTAATCGTATAGCTGTTAAGCGGTTTGAAGACTCAATGTTCAAAGTTCTAGCTACGATGGATAAGGAACTCCTTTACATACTAATAGAGGAGTATGGCATAAATGCTTGTGATCGAGATGGTCGAAATATTCTAATGAATTTAATCATAGAGCATTGTCATGATTTGATTAAACTCTTGTTGGATGGCTATGATATTGATGTGAATGCTAAGGATCGATATTTCCGTACAGCATTGCATTGTGCCACTATTGAAGATGATCTCAATAGTGTCTCAAGATTAGTATCGCTAGGAGCTATTATAGACGCGCAAGATGAAGATGGAAATACTCCATTATTTTTAGCTATACGATATCGTGTAAGCCCTGCGATAACGGATTTCTTATTGGCACATGGAGCATCACTAACTATAAGAAATAATTACGGAGTAAAACCTATTGACTTGATGAAGGATTGATTTTCGGAATCATCTTTCGGGTATCCCAGTAATGGAGCCTATTTAGATAGTTCCTCTCCTCACGTATCGCTTATGACCCGTGGTTGCAGCACCCCTGGCCGAGGCTATTCGAGAAGAAAAAGAAAATAAGTTATCAAAAACAGATGTATCATGCTCAAGTATTTTTATAATAAAGAAATAGGGTTTCTTGATGTTGACCCGGAATTTATTGATTTAGGGCTCAAGTATGCTCGGAGAAAGGCAATTGATTCGATCCGGATTAGAACCCTCAATCAGAATTCTGGACATCGCTATAAGATTGACTTTCATCTTATCGCTTGTCAAGACTTTATCCGTAACTTCATTCTAAATGATGACTTTAAGATTGTTAATCTTAAGGACGGGGGAGTTTTGAGCGATATGCACTCATTGGTTTCTCTTTCGCTGTCGCATCCAATAGAGATTGAGTGGGAGAAACTTGTTAATTTGGAAAGGCTTGTACTTGATAGTGACAAGTATATTAGAGGATTGTCAGCATTGAAAACTCTAAGAGAGTTGTTAATGGTAACTGTGGGGCAAGAGGGGTTTCAAGAAATAACAGCTTTGGAAAATTTGGATAGCTTAGAGTTTGTAGGACGTCGTTTGGAGCATCTAAATGGTATTCAATCGATGATGTCCTTATCCTCATTAACCATCTGGTGTGCAAGTAAAGTGTATGATATGTCTCCAATTGCAAGCTTGCCTAACTTGAAGACATTGCATGTGGAATGCTGCAAAAACATGACGGACTTCTCTCCTCTGAAAGGCAACAATGTGATTGAGAAGCTCACCATCGATCGAGTTGAGAGTTTAGATTTTGTCCCCCAGATGCAATCTCTATATGCAATTAAGTTTTTCAACTGTATTGATGGGGATTTAAGACCTCTATTGGAAAGTAGAACGCTTAAAGACATTTTCTTCTGTCCCAACAAAAAGCATTATACCCACACCCTGGAGCAGTTAATCACCCAAAGACGAGAACAGCTACTATAGTAGTACCTCATCCGGATATAGGACGCATATCATAAGTATGTAAGAGAATAGTTGCGGTCTTGGTCTTGAGAGAGCTAGATGAAATCTATGATGAGATTTTAGAGAGAGCAATTAATGTCGTAAAATAGTGATGTGTCAGAAGATGGCAGACTTGAATAAATACTGGGCGTTAAAAGAGATAACAGAGAGATGTGCACCTTGCTCTATTCAAGAGTGTGCTTTACGTACAGCATTCTACGAAAAAAATCCTTGGAGCCTGCGTCCAGCTGATCATGGGGCTTGGAGTGAAGGAAAATGGGAACGAGTGGAATTCCCCGAAGAGCTTTGGTTGATTAGTCCTGACAGGAAGTATAAGTTTGATTTAAGAAAGTACTATGATTGGTTCGTTGTCTCTGAACGATTTCTTTCTCTTTTGCTCTCAATGGAGGTTCAACCTTTCGTTTACAGGGAGGTATTCATAGTAAACAAGAGGAAGCAGTCTATTGTTGAGGGTAAATACTACATCATAAAGTTCTACCTCATGACAGACGACCTTATTGACAAAGAACAGTCTGTACTACAGCTAGAGAAGACTGGGTGGGTAAAGCGTATAGAACGTCTCTGCATTAGAGAAGATGTCACTTGGGAAGCCTTTGTCATATCACCTAGTCCTATATCAACCACTTTGTTTGTTTCTGAGGAATTTCGTCAAAGATGCAAGGGGATGAAGCTCATAGGAATAAAATTCTCCCCTTCAGTAGAAGCTGGACTTAATAGGTTTAGTTATAAATAGAACATAGTTCGATAGTGAGGAAGCAAGCTCCCTCATGGGATCTGTTGATGTTGCAATCCATTATCAATGCTCCTGATTATAGCCAGTTATTGATCAAACGTTATCTTGGATTACCCTCTGATAAAAGGAAGGAGCTCCTAAACGATATCAGAGAGATATCAGAGGATGATGAACATTATGCTGACTTCTATACTCAGATGAAAGCTCTATCATAGAGCTATTTAGATATGAGGAAATAAACGAGCACGTATGTGTGAGCTTCCGCTACGATGGAATGGGGCAACAAATAGCCCCAGAGGGATAAAAGTTCCCCCAGAAGTGTTGAGACGATTTGACGACGAGGGATATCCCCAAGCCCCGAATGCAACATACAAGAAGAAATGATTATCGGAGAAAAAATGACATTTGTGGTAGAGTTTTACGCCTCGCTAGATACTACCCCTCCTTTTGGTCAGATTTGCTACTGGGTTGATGGAGAGGCTTATGGTGATATTGAATTAATTAGCATTTTAGGTTTGCTTCTTGGAGGATTAAATATAGGAGAGCAGACTACCAAACTATTCCTCAAGAAGAATATCCAGCAAGGAGGCTTAGATACAGAGGACCTTGATGACATATCGCTTCAGATCTTTGATAAGAAGAGTGTATCAGGGAGCTATGAATATTATGGATACCCTCTTACTGTTGAGGCTGCTGAATCCTTTGATAGTTGTCACGTCTTCTTACTGCAAGATATACAACAAAACGCATGGATTATTGCAGAGGATTTTGAGGAACAGAGATATTGCTGTATTAATATTAATGTCGATGATGTTCAAAGTGTCTTTTGCAATCTCTCCAATAAAATTCATAATCTCTTGGAGCGGCATTATAAATAGGCTTCTATAAGGTGTAGATATACTCTATGGTCTGCTGGATTTCTGGTCTACTCATCGTTTGCAGTCACTCCTATCTTATCTATGTAAGGTGGGTTGGACTGTGACCAAGAGGAACGGCAAAGCCTCTACCTCAAAAAGAACAAAATAGATGGAAAGACTTCAACAGCATATTGTGCACCTAGGACAGGCTCTGAAGGCAGAGCTCCTGGCTCATCCTAGTTGGGCATACCTCATCATTATCCTTGTCTTCGTAATATACCTCGTTGGGATCATCTGTGACAAGGATTGGGCTGTACGCCCTGCTGGCCACTATAGTGGATGGCATATGATCGAAGACTTCCTAGGTCGTACAGGCTTGCGTATCGTCAGTGGCTTTCTTATCCTCTTGGCTATCGTATTGCTTTCCTATCTCTTCCTACGTAGCTACTAGCTCCATGCCCCAATGAATTTATGCAGGGCTCATTCTATCAGTCCTCCATGATCCGACTGCAATGATCCCAGCAACATCAGGGTTGAGCTTGAGGTCATATCGGAAGATCATCCCCGAGTAGCTAGCCCAACGAGTAGAGCCCTGTCGTCTCAACGGAAGATCAGGTAGGTCGTCAAGAAGAATAACCAGGGGGAGTCTCGATAACCCATCATAGGTCGCCAAGGTGACCCATTCATGGGTCGGCCCAGTACCCCATTCATGGGTCCCTCTAGCGACGACCCATGAATGGGGTACTAGTTCACTCGAACTATCGGGGCGCCTACGATAGGCGGTGAATGAACACGCCCGGGTAAGCTTCCGCTATAACAGCCTCGGCTTGCCTGTCGAGGAGTGCTGTGGTACGCATCTCATGGAGCGAAGCGATGAAAAACACGGACTTATTGTATCTTTACGGAGTAGTCTCGGAGCTCAGCTCAGCTATGAGCGCAATGCTTATGGCGAGCTGGTTTGCTTCAGAGCTGACGAAACGGAAACGAATGCACGCTTCACGAATGAGTATCAGTATGACGCCTTTAACTTCATATAGATCCAGGCTAGGGCGAGAATGGGGAAGTGCCTAAGGCAAGTCATAGGAAATCATTATAACCTAAAACAATGGATTATGATGTACTTCGAATACATCGCGAATAAAGAGGCAGAGCATATTGTTCACTCCATATTCCTATCTCAATGGGAACGCATATATTATAGGGACCTACTCTGTGAAGTAGAAGGGAGTATAGAGGGATCTTGGATTATGGAGCGTCCTCCTTTTTCTCTTTATATAACTAACTATGAGTATAGGGGGCTTATAGTTGAAGAGGAGGCTATCATGTATAGAGATAGCCCAGTCATAGTCTATCGCTCTCCCATAGTGAGAGATGATGGTTTATATGTGCCAGGGAGACTTGCCTATTTTGGAGGCAAAGCCTTTCCTGAATTTAGGAAGGAATATAGTGCTATCATCAGGAAGATAAAGCGGCACTTTTGGTACTGTAAGGACTGGTCCGTATGGGTCCCGATTTGCATGGGTGAGGTTGTTCATGCTTATATCCCTAATAGAATGGTGGTGCTGAGCAAAGGGTAAGGCTGAGCGGTTAATTGCCTTTAGCTCAGGTGTTGTGTCTGGAAGTATATGATCATAGATATACAGGGCTTATTCTTGATAGCTTCATAGCTTATTAAACTCTAGCTTTTTAGTACGAGGGCTTATCCCTTGAGCGGGATCGTTCCCAGCTGAGGCGGAAGAAAACACCTCGCCCCGAGCGGCCACAGACGGCTGCTCGGGGCGAAGTCGTTTCAAGGGAGGACGAAGCCCTTATAGCCCGCTGTTGTGGGACTCATCCTTGGGCTTAGGCACGGGTTCGTTTGCTTTGGGCTTGGCGGGCTTAGCGGCTTTGGCGGGCTTTGCCTCGGTCTGCTCGTAGCTGACACCCGTGAGCGTGAAGTACTTCTTAGAGGGCTGGAGCAGCACGACGGGCTTCTCGATGTGGACGTTGGCGTTGAACTTGGTGCCCTGCTCGACGGCTTTGCTCTTGAACGAAGGCATCAGCGTGCCGAGATCTCCGAATTCGACGATATCGCCATTGGCGACGATGTCCTTGGCGATCTCGGTGGCGTAGTTCAGGACGGCCTCGACCTCCTGGCGGTTGAAGGTGGTGGACTTGGCGACACGCTCGCAGAAGTTGCGGAAGTCGATGCGATGGCGGCCCGTAGGCTTGGCGATCTGGACGAGCTTTCCTGCGTTTTTGCCGACATTGAGCTTGCGCTCGACGACTACGAATTGCAATGGTTTGTTGGCCATGACATGATTTAGATTTAGTTCCCTCAGGTGAACCTCAAGGAAGGAGGAGGGACTTTGCGATGAGGTATTAGATGCTTCGAGGACAAAGTTAGTAATCTTCCCAGAAAAAGTGGCTAATCTTTTGCGCAAAAGTTTAGCCACTTTTTCCGAAAAGATTAGCCACTTTCTGTTGATTCATAAGGTACTTTCCGAAGCAGGCTTATAGACCTCGCTCGAAGGGCTTATTTCGACTGCTTGCCAAGTCCCTAAGCCTTACCCACAGAGCGCAGCTCATTCTGTCGCGAAAAACCTGTAGCTTTGAGCCAAGAATATAGACGACGAAGCAACAGCTACTCAAGGAAGAAGTAGAATAAAGTAACACGAGACAAGGAGTAGCATATGCTAGGAACATTAGCAAAGCACAGCTATGTGCGAGACAGCAATAGCTGGATAGATGTGTTAGGGTTGCACAAAAATGAGATTATTAGTACAGGCGACTGGGTGTTATATGCTGTATTTAGCCCTAAAACGGGGCAGGTCGCAAAAGCGGGGATAGGTAATCATGAAGGAGCATATTGAGCTATCATTTCCAAGTGAAATATCAAACTTAACAAGCCTAGAAATTAATCTGCAGGCTGTAGGAGTTAGGTTTAGCAAGATAGTAGATAAACTTGCGAAACAACTTGATATGGGAGGAAGATCTTTGATTATTTCCGTTATGACTAGAGCCTCGGATAGGGTTGGGGTTACTAAACGCTCTTTTCGCTGGGGAGAGCGGTATCGCTTATTTATCTCAATCTCCATTCCTAGTCATAAACAAGCTCCATGGGGACTTCGAAAAGTAGAATGGTCTTTATGGAATCCGATATCAGACAGTAGGCACTTTTATTTTGTGGAAGAGATAGATTACTCAAGTTATAAAACAATAGAGGACTACATTGTTGACGCAGCGACAAAAGCACTAATTCTACTTTTTACCAAAGGTGTAACATGTGGTGGGCATCGGATTAAATTCCGCAAATCTCCTTTAGGGTAACCTCTTCAATGACCCCGAATGCAAGTACTTACGTGGTGGTAGCATAGAGAGGTCGGGGGAATGTCCCCGTAAGAAACAACCCCGACTTATGACGAAAAACAGGATGGATATAAATAAATGGTGGCAAATACAATTCCCCGAAGAGGAAACTTCCTCAACACCCCTAGCGGTCTCTCCAGATGGGGGAAAAACCCTTATAGATTGGATGGAGGCAATCGAAGCTAACAGAAGATTTCCATTCCAATACAGACTATCCCCAAAAATGACATTGGACGACTATATCGCCGATGACTTGGGTGTACCATTATTCTCAGAACAAGTTCGAAATATCATAGATGAATTAATGACAGGCGAGGAAGGAATTGAATGGTACGAAGTGCCCGTAGTTCAGTCAAGAAATCAGTATCGTTATTTTGCTCCAAAATTCACTAGAACTCTTGATATACTTAATGAAGACAGTTCTCTTTATGGGGTGAATAAAAGCATATTGATTAAAGCAGTACTCTCTACGGAGAAGATAAAAGAATACTCGATTGTCCCAATTATTGGTTCCTCTGAGGCGCTTTTCTTCCCAACGAGAATAGCGGTCTCTGACAGAGTCAAGAAGGCGTTGAAAAAGGCACGAGTGAGCGGAATCAGCTTCTCCCCCATTAAAGTAGATTGATAGTTTTTATGCTTTAGGGCGTCATCTCAGCAAGCTCGCCAGTGAATACACCCATTGGGTATGGAGCAGCAATGTGCCGCTGCACGAGTGGAACTCCGGCAGGGAATGGAAGGACGACGGCTGGCAACACTACGAGCTTGACCTCAAGGCCTGGGTCTTTGAGGAAGAGAGCTTCGTGCCGATGGAACTGCTCCTCAATGGCAAGGTGTACAGCATCGTTACCGTAAAAATAGTTAGGGTCATGAATATAAGAATACGTTTTAGTTCAATGTTGATCAATACTCCTCTGGTGCAAGATATGCCACTTCTATTAAGTTTTATCAGTAACTACATTCAGCATATCGAAGGTATAGAGAAGTTAGACGGTTGGACTATGGTGATTTGTATAAACTATACAAGTATAAAAAATCATGGTTCTTTCCTCTGGATCTTTAAGAGGAGTAGAACCTACAAGAACGATAAAGAGAAGGAGTTTACGATTCACTTGCCCCTACCTTCTTCGATAGATAAGGATTGGGGGATAGGGTGGAAACAAATCACTCCTCAGCTCCCCTTCAATGATGAGCGTTTTCACAAAATCGATATTGACCTAGATACCTACAACAGTCTGTACGATTATGTAAACGACTTGATTATTAAGGGTGTGCGTGAGCTTTTCGCAAGGGGAGTTACTTTCGAGGGGGTAAAAATAAAGATGAAAAAAAGATGAGACAGATAAGCTCATTGACCAGCTCGCTGGGGGCTAACCTCGTTTATGAATGCAATGAGTTTGGCGAGCTGATTCGCTTCCGAGCGGATCAAGCCGAAAGCCATTTTGTTTCAGAGCATCAGTACGATACGCTTTGCTAGTGGAACACTAACACTACATAGTTATGTGGAGGATAGCAATGGCTGTGTCGATTTTTATGGGCTAAAAACATACTTTGTATAAAGGAGAGCAGTTTAAGCGTTCTGGTCTTAGCTCTGATGGGAAACATCTAAATGTATCTCTCCAAGGTCGAATTACGCACTAAAAAGTTCAATTAAAAGATGAAACAGAGGAAATATACGCTGACACTAATTATTCACAAAAGGCATGTAGAGACAGTGCATTCAGAGTTATTATCTTTAATGGGAAATACTTCTGTCGGTGAGATAGAGGTTGAACCATACTATAAGATAAAGAATCGCATATCAATGACAATCGCATTTACTGCAGATTGGAACTTATTATTTAAAATTCTGTCTCGTCTATTCTATACATGGCGAAGTACCTTTGATGATAATCTCGGAATCAAAGACGCGATTAGCATAGAAAATCGTTCTAAACTTAAAGGTCTTGAATGGGCAAATTTGATGGCAGAGGAGACTCCCTAAATCTTAAATCAGATAAAGGAGGTGAACCCTCTTCTCTCATCAGTCGTGTTAAGCATTTGCCTAAAACATCTACACAGCACCTTGGGAAGTGCAAGAACTACAAAAGTTAGCAGAACGTACCATTAAGAGTGGTGGTCGATCCTGTCAAGAATAAGATTGTAGCGTCATTCCCCGAAGAACAATTTATAACCTCATAGTATGCCTGTTTCTGTGCACCCCATAGAAGATAGGCAAGGGAAACATGAATTGTTTTTCTTGTCAGACAAGGAAGTCTTTTTGCTTTCAGAAGAGTGTCTTTACCCCTTATTTAGATGCCGAATTGACGATTATGGTAAAACGTTTTTGTATCCATGCCATATCCTAGCAATTCAGGATTTTCTCACTCAGAGGATAATAGACAAAGAGAAAGCCTACTGTTATGACAGAGATTATGTGACACTCCTTTCTTTGTGGGAAAGGTTCGTAAATATTTCCTCGGATGTAAGTCTTTTTCTTCTCGGAGACTAAATTAGACTATATGTTAGTTATCCTCATGAATTTACTTTTGGAATTTCATGCACTGGACTACTTCATTTGGGTTACCATTTCGAGCTAGACGCAGCGGGTCATGTGGTGCGCGAGCAAGGCTGCGGCATACAGTACCGTACCTATAAGCGCGACCGTGCCAGTCGTGTCATCAGGAAGACGCTCCCCAGTGGCAAGTTCAAAGAGTACGAGTATGACAAGTGTAGCCAGCCGTGTAACACATATTACCCACGACTACGACAAGGTCGAGGAGTAGACCTACAGCTACAACAGTCTCGGCTTGCCTGTCGAGGAGTGATGTGATGCATACCTCATCGAGCGAAGCTATGACAAACACGGACTTATCGTATCTTTACGGAGCAGTCTTGGAGCTCAGCTCTCAGCTATGAGCGTAATGCTTATGGCCAGCTGGTTTGCTTCAGAGCTGACGAAGCGGAAACGAATGCAAGCTTCACAAGTGAGCTTCAGTACGACAGCCTAGGCTTTGAGCTGGAGCGTCTCTTTCCAGGAGGCGTTAGTCAGAGCTTCGTGCCACTGGTGCTCATCCAAGAAGGCAAGGCATACAGCATCTCTGTGACCAACTCAGCACACCCACGGAGGCGTATGACGAGGAGGGCAAGGAGGTGTGGTATCGTCGTTTGGATATGAACGGCAAGATCCTTGAGGAGACTCAGCCTGGACTGAATCCCGAGGGCTACGTGTCGATACCGTTCCCCTTCCAAGGACAGTACTACGACCACGAGACGGAGCTGGCCTACAATCGATTTCGATACTACGACCCTGAGCAGGATAGATACATCTCGGAGGATCCGATTGGCTTGGTGGGGGATTGCTATGCATGCCTATGTTAAAGGTAGCTTACTTGAGGTAAATCTGTTTGGGCTATCAGCTCGTTTATACAACAAACTCGAAGGTTCCCTTCATCATATTGCAACCAACAAAAACAAAAGAGAGGGAAAAAATGGACAAATCGGCTCAAATCCTTCTTCGATAAAGATCAACTAGATATAGATGGTCCTGACAATAAAGTTTATGTTCCAAATCATGAAGGTCCTCACCCTGATGAGTATCATGAATATGTCTACAACAAACTAAGAAGAGCAACTAAGGGAATTGACCCCCAAAAATCTCAAGAGCAGTATCAAATGGCAGCAAAAAGTACTCTTAAGGAGGTCGCCTCTGAAGCCCAAGAAGTCGGTTCTCAAGTAAATAAATGATTAACTAAAACATGAAGCAATGGATTACTATAAGTTGTTTTTCAATTTGTCAGAGCAATATGACTGTCTCGATTTTTCATCTCCGACGAATTACGAGGATTATGAATTACTTAAGATTGAATATGATCCTATGGTAGAGTTTGACTCTCCGATCGAATTCGATGTGGATTTTGATTCAGGAAAAGATGAATTAGACTTGAATCTAAGCCAAGGAGGGAGTGTTATCGTCTCGCATCGATTTAAAGATGTTTATGGAGAAAAGGATTTTAGATATTTCCCTATTGTACCTTCAGAGTGCAATTTGAAGTTTCATTATTACCTTTTGGGATTTCGTAATTTTCTTGATTGCATTGATGAAGAACACTCAATAGTTTCATTCTGGACCAAGGAGGATGCACATTTTAATCCCCTATTAGAGGGAACCTACAAGACGATTCGTGATGCAACAATATCACAAACAAAAACGTTAGGAGTTGATGCCTTTCGATTATTAAAAGCCACTGAAGAGATGTTTGTTAGCGAAAACTTCGTTAGGGAATTTTACGGGAACTCTCTCTCTGGGGCAAAGTTCACCAAGATCAAACTGGTGAGATAAAGTGTATCGTAGATAAAGAGTTGAAACAATGTCTTCAAACATTGGAAGGACTATCCTCCTTCTTTTTGTTCGAAGAACTATGAGATAGCTTATGCATCGCTATACGCTTTCATATTTTGTAGATAGCATAGTTGTTCTCTTACTATTCGCCTGTCTACTCTATTCACACGAGTATGACAAGTGTGGCCGTGTCACACGCATTACCCACGACTGCGACAAGATCGAGGAGCAGACCTACAGCTACAACAGTCTCGGCTTGCCTGTCGAGGAGTGCTGTGGTACGCATCTCATGGAGCAAAGCGATGAAAAACACGGACTTATTGTATCTTTACGGAGTAGTCCGGAGCTCAGCTCAGCTATGAGCGTAATGCTTATGGCGAGCTGGTTCGATTCAGGGCAGACGAAGCCAAAAGATCTGATATTTGACTATGCTGTATACGGGAGCACATCACCGCTCAAAACCGAGTTACCTCTTTCATAAAGATTTAATCTCAAAACTGAAACTAGCAGGAACAAAAGAAGACGCTCTAAGGATAATTCAGACAATGCATGAAGAGCATGTAGTTGGGTATAAAAACAAAAAGTGATAGTTATGAAGATGATGTTTTGGATTGGGTATTTCCCAATGGAAGAGTCCTTTGAACGCTATTTAGATATAGTGAAAGGCGATGGAGATACTGAGGGGCTAAGAACATTTTGCCAAGAAATGGGGATTGACGACTTCGATGAGGATTTTCTCATAGCGAAGTACCTCAAAGAAAGTGATAGTACTAATGACTTTCTAGCCTTTGCCCCAGCGAAAACAGAGTTGCTCCAAGAAGCCTGTGCTCCTTTAAATCTACAAAAGGCAAATGCGTTGATATGCTATCCAACGAGGCATGGTATCGCTCCGAGTCAAGCTATCCTTGCATCATCGGTATCTTATCTCGGAGACTTTCAGTATTCGACAAAAGAGATTAACAGCCTGTATTCAACATCTGGCATGGAATTCTCGGTCTTCATTGGGAATACGGATAAGTCGGAAGCCGAGTTTATGGAATACTTCAATCAAGAAGACTATATAAAGGCTTTACAGGACTATCAAGCAGGCATCAGTAGGAAGACACCAGCTCCTGAGCTTCGTTGTCAGTTTTGCAAAGATGTGGGGCTAGACTATTACTATCCTGAACTTCTTTCATTTAAGATGGTTGATACCCCATTGCCAGGAAATGCTCTACTGGAAGCGGTGGTCAATGAGCCCAAGTTGTACGACGTACTCAGCTTTAGACTAGATAAGAAGGGCATTGAAAGTGCCAACGTTGCATTCTGCTATATAGCTAATGGGTTTAGGGATAAGAGCAAGGATAGGCATATCTCTATTTATAAACGAGATACTCCTGCTCTAATCAAACGAAAGAAGAAAGATCTTGATGAACTCGAGAGTTATAATGGGCTTACGTTTTTAGGGACTCTGGTTTGGGAGTAAGAATCGTATCTGAAGACCCTATAGTAGAGGGCTCTGCTATTATGGCGGTATCGGTCGTCTTATCGATAGTCGTACGAGACGCTTGGTGGAGCAGCGCCACTCCCACCACTCCCGCCCCTACAACTGGGGCAGTGCCGATCGGCTCCTCTCAATCGAGGATGACCGCTACGGACTTACTCAGTATAGCTACAGCCCCTCGGGCGAGCTGGCAATGGCATGAAGGAGTATCTCTTAGATCGTTGTTTCAAGATTGATAAAGTAATAGATGGCCTGGTATATGGACAGAATCAATGCTCTCATTCTAGGCGTGTGCCTTTCAGTATGTCTTGTTGTTTGCTCTTGCTGTGGGAAAGAGCGACGAGCAGTTCATGCTGTTCATAGAGTATGTCCTACGACTTATATGCCCCAGGAATTGGATCAGCTCTATCAGCCTCTTTGCCGGGATAGCTTTATCTTGCAGGAGCTACATGATGAGTTTAGAAATCCGACAGAGAGGCTCTTCCCTATGGAGCAACGGATGGCTCATAAGACCTGGATCCTGGAGTTTACTTGGCGGGAGAAGGCTGATAGCCTCATCACCGTTTGGTATGTAAGAGAAGCTGACACGCTGAGGAAACTGAGACACTTCAGATTCTCAGAGCATGATGAGTTCTAGCCATTGATCTTTCCTTTCCCTTGGTCGCTATTCTGATTCAGTGAAGTAATAGAAGTGTAGTTTATGAGCGTGTTCACGAAGATTCTTCAGGTTTCTTGCTTTATCTCTAGTCTCCTCGCCTGCACAGGTCCTAGTAGGGAGCAATCGCAACACACACCGCCTCAGAAGCTCCCGACTAGTTACACTCCCATGGAACTGGATAGCCTCTATGAGCCACTTTGTCGTGATAGCTTTATCTTGCAAGAGAAGCATGACGAATTTAGGCACCCTGTTGAACAGCAGTTTCCAATGAAACAACGTTTGGCACATGATACATGGATACTGGAGTTTACTTGGAGAGTTAAAGCTGATAGCCTCATCACAGTTTGGTACATCCGCGAAGCCGACACACTAAGAATCTTGGATCGGTTCAGATACTCTGAATATGATGAGTTCTAAGCACCTTCCTACTCCTTGAATAGATGGCTGAGATTAGTATCATTCTTAATCCGCTCGATCTCACTGGCGGCAAGGCTTAGGGTCTCCTGCTTCACGCTTATAGTTGGCTTCGATAGTCTCGCAGAGGCTATCGGAGCCAGCTTCGTCAAGGATCTCTGCAATGACAGAGATAGGCTGGTAGCTCCCTTGCCATATCAAAGCTTCATCATACACGGACGCTTAGGGGTTATCGAGTCTGATAATCCCGAGTTAGCTCAATGGCCTGTTGCTCTAGGGAGATTATTTGCTGTGAGAACTGCTCTAATCGTTGAAGCATTACCTGTGCAGCCTTGACCGAGTGGTAGCTGTTGATAGCCTTCACTGTTTGGTTATAGAGGATGCCGATCTTCTGAATCTGTGCTGTAATGTTAGAGAGTTTACGATAGTACTCCTCTGCAGATTCATCCTCGGTGATGACCTTAAAGCTCTCGTCTAGGAGTCGAGCTCGGAGGAAGTCTGATTTTGTCTTTGCCCCCGACCTATGGTATAGCTCGATAAGCTTTTGTTGGTCTTGGGGGTTGGGTATTCTGATGTGCCATCTATCCCATCGAGGGCAGGTGGCACATCTGCCATCAGGCTTGTTCTGTTTCTGCTTTTCCATTGTTCTGTTATCACGACTTCGGAGTGATTGATCCCCCTTTGGGGGCAAGGGTCTTTGTGCGACAAACGACAGTTTGTGGGACAAAGACACACCTTGCCAGTATCAAGAAGGAATGCTTCATAGCCTCTACCGATCACTCTATTTCTCTGGCGCTCGAGCAAGCTTAGGCTCGAGATGTCGAGAAATTAATTAATCGAGATCTCGAGATCTCGAGATTGACCTCTTCTAATTGCGGAGCTGAGTGCATTGCTTTATCGACGCAGTCCTCGCTTGCGCGGAGTGAGGATCTGCTTCCTTTGCTCCGCCAGAATGAGATACTCGTTGATGTCTTTATAGGGAGCGTAGCACGCTCGTATATCCTTGACGGGTAGCCCAGCGTCGATGAGTTGTTTCGTTGCTTGATCCCCTGCTTCATCATTATCAAGAAAGGTCTCAATTATAGCGTAGGGATGAAGCGAGGGTATGAGTTTCGGAAGTAGGGTGAGCGAATTAAGCATGATGCTGTCAGCTTGCCCCTCGGGGTGAAGTTTCCGCCAAGAGAGAAAGTCCATGAAGCCCTCGAAGAGCTGTAGCTTGTGACTATCAGTTCCTTTGATTGTCGTTATGGCCTTGGGAGCAAAACAGCCCTTAAAGTAGGGATTGCGTAGCTCCCATCCTCCAGCATCATTGGGGAATCCCAGGGCAAAGAAACACTTCTCGGAGACCCTGTAATAGACTTCTGATAGGAAGGGGGAGACATCAGAGCGCTGTAGCCCTCGCTCCGAGAGATACAGTAAGAGCTTGGGATGCATCACGGCTTGTACGCTGATAAGCTCCATTGAGGGAGCTTGTGATCTCACAGGAATGATTCCTCCAAAAGAAAAAGACTCAGCAGACAGTGTTTCCTTTAGTCTCGATAGGCTTCTCATAGCTTCTGCTGTGGAACAATGCTGGAGAGCGCAAACGAGGTCAATGATGTCTCCGTGGTCTCCTGTGCCGAAGTCATACCATTGGTTGCGCTCTGCATTGACTTTAAACGAAGGCGTGAGCTCTGTGCGTAGCGGGGAGCAGTACCAATAGTTCACGCCCTTGATGAGCTTAGGCTTATAGCCAGTTTGTGCTAAGTAGTCCACGATGGGTATTTGCTTGATGTCGTGTAGCTGCATGCTGTTTTTTCTTTGGCGGTTCTTCTTTGGTCGGTCGGACGTTTACTATAGGCACCCCTTCCGTCCGACCATTCTATATTTATGGTTGGTCGGATGGTCAGGTATATATAGCCTGCGTCCGACCGACCAATCCAGGGACTTAGTGGTGCCGGTCAGAGTTGAAGCGATAGCGTCCTCTCGCCTCTTTGACAATCATTCCTTTGTGGAGGAGAATTTGTCAGTAACTCGGATGAGCGAGCGTTTCCATACTTCCTCCATATCGGGTGATGGATCGCAGGAATGGGTGCAAGCGTTCATCTTCGTCCTCCTGATTTGCGTCCTGCTAGCTCAAGTGCAAGGTCTGCATCGACGATGATCTTTCGTCCGACTTGAGTGATAGCCCGATCGATCTTTCCGCTCTGCTTGATGCGATTGGCTGTGGGGAGGCTACACCCAAAAAGCCGGGCAAGCCCAGATAGCCCGTAAACGAAGTGTCTTTCTTCTTTGGCGGAAGACATCTCGGATTCTGCTCCCTCTGGTTGCATTACTTTCTGTTGGGTGAGGAAGAGTAGTTCTTCACCCTTCATCTGCCATACGGGCTTCTCGAGGAGTTCGTTTAGTGTCATAGTTGCTTATACGTTGCGGTGTCAATCCACTTGAATGTATCTTTATGAGTCTTCGAGAGTCTTCAAGCATCGTCTTGAATGGCTCTGACACTGCAAATGTATAGGCGAAATGAGCACGTCCGAATAGCCTGGGAAAGGGGAGGAAGTATCAGGCAAATGAGAGAAAACAAGCCGAGCCCTTTGGGCTCCATCAAGAAGCTCCAAGGGCTCGGCTTGTCGCCTTATAAGCTATCGGTATTTCTGGGTGTAGAAAAGGGCGTAAATCGCGTAAGTTGCTGATTTACACCCTTTATTGCGGAGAGAGCGGGATTCGAACCCGCGAAACGCTTTTGGCGTTTACACACTTTCCAGGCGTGCCTCTTCAACCACTCGAGCACCTCTCCCTAGTTCTTAGTTTGCTGGAAAGCACTGCAAAGATAAACATTGTTCGCTAGAGAAGCAAATAGCGTCCTTCGGCTGAGTGCGTCAAGGGCACACGAAGCCTCGGCGGATCCTCTGCCTTGGTCGATGGCAGGCGTATTGATCAGCCTCAGCGATCCCTCCTATAAGGCGGGACACGCTGACCGATATCCCTCAGCTCGTTGAGGGGCGTCCGTCAGCGCCGTGAGAGCCGTCAGTCAGCGCGCTGAGGGGTATCCGTCGGAGTGGCAGGGCAAAGAGGGGAGCCTGCTGAGGTCCCTAGCTAAGTGCGTTGAGGCTCCTTGGGGAGCTCGCTAGCATACGGCCCCTTGTCCTTCGGGGTGCAGCACGTAGCTCGCTGGGGCAATGAGGCAGAGGGCAATGCAAGGTCTAGGATAAAGCTGTAATTTTGTGCTCACGGCGGCACTCGGCTGGGAGCTGGAGGCCGCGCAGGAGCGAATCAAACTAGGCTTTATTAGTAGTACAAGTAGACACCATCAGTAGCACAAAGAGGCGCTATTCGCCATACAAGTGGGCGCTATTCGTAATACAAGCAGATACCGACAGCGGCACAAAGCGGCTGCGACAGCAGTAACACACCGTCATCAGAGAGCTCGAAAGGCTCTCCATGAGCATAAGATGAAGCAATTCCTTACCCTTCTACTCTTCCTCGTGGGGCTCGGTGCGAGCCCTGCAGCAGCCCAGCAAGGCTACGTCACCGTAAGCGGCTACATCGAGGACGCCACTTCGCATGAGGCCCTCATCGGCGCCAGCGTCTACGCCCCAGCACTTGGGCAGGGGACGATGAGTAATAGCCAAGGCTTCTACAGCCTACGCCTCCCACAAGGGACACACGAGCTCAGCGCCCGCTACCTAGGCTACGCGCCCTACAGCCTCCGCATCCAGCTGGAGCGTGACACGACGCTTCGCCTGCAGCTGCGTCCTACGGGTCAGCTGGAGGATGTCGTGATCACGGCCGAGCGCCAGCGGCTCAACCTCGATAAGCTGGGCGTCCTGCAGGCACCCGTACACATCCTCAAGAAAGTCCCCAGCCTGCTGGGTGAGGCCGACCTTATGAAGGCCCTGCAGCTGATGCCTGGCGTGCAGTCGGGCAGCGACGGCAGTGCGGGCATCCATGTACGTGGCGGCGGTTCGGACGAGAACCTCATCCTGCTGGACGGCGCCCCCTTATATAATGTAGACCACCTGATGGGCTTCTTCTCCGTCTTTACCCCCGAGGCGGTGAAGACGGTGGACCTGTATAAGGGCAGCTTCCCCGCACGCTACGGCGGGCGCCTCTCCTCGGTCATCGACGTGCGCACCAAGGATGGCGACCTGCAGCACTACCACGGAGCGCTCCAGCTCGGGCTTGTCTCCTCGCGCTTGCAGGTCGAGGGCCCGATCGTCAAGGGCCGAAGTTCCTTTAACCTCTCGCTGCGGCGAAGCTATGCCGACCTACTGGCCCGTGCCTTCATGCCCAAGGACGAACGCGGCGGCTATTACTTCTACGACCTCTACGCCAAGCTGCAGCACCGCTTCAGCGAGCGTGACCGCCTCTTCCTGAGCTTCTACAACGGCCGTGACCGCTTCTGGTCGGACTTCCGCGAGCACTACGGCTCCTCCTCGCCCGACCTAGTGCGCACCGAGCATAACAAGGGGGGCTTCCACTGGGGCAATACCCTCGGAGCGCTGCGCTGGAACCACGTCTTCTCTCCCCGCCTCTATAGCGACCTCTCGGTGGCCTATACGGGCTACAGCTTCCACATCAATATGCAGAGCGAGGAGCAGCGGCAGCGCGAGCGCTACCAGAGCCGCTCGGCCTACCGCTCGGGCATCGAGGACCTCTCGGCTGCCTGGCATCTCAATTACTTCCACTCCAATAGGCAGCAGCTGCGCTTCGGCCTCGACTACATCCACCACCGCTTCCGCCCCGAGGCGATGTCCGCCTATTCGCGCAGTGAGCGTGGGGGGCAGGTAGAGGTCGAGGACCTGCCCGAGCTGCTGGGCAAGGCACGCGTGCTGCCCGCCCAGGACCTCTCGGCCTACCTCGAGAGCCGCAGTCAGCTGGGGCAGCTGCAGGTAGACGCTGGGCTGCGCACCAGTCTCTACGTGACCGAGGGCAAGCAGTACCTCTCGCTGCAGCCACGCCTGGCCCTCGGCTGGCGTCTGCACCCCGACTGGCTCCTGCAGGCTGGCTACACCCGTATGGCGCAGCACGTGCATCTGCTCACCTCCTCCACCCTTACCCTCCCCTCCGACCTCTGGGTGCCCGTGACCAAGCGCATACGCCCGATGTACGCCGACCAGCTGAGCCTCGGGCTGAGCTTCTCGGGGCTCCCTGGCTGGTCGCTCTCGCTGGAGGGCTACTATAAGGAGATGCACCACGTGCTAGAGTATAAGGATGGTGCGAGCTTCATCGGCAGCTCCGCAGGCTGGGAGGAGAAGGTCGCTCAGGGCGAAGGGCGCGCCTACGGCCTCGAGCTGATGCTGATGCGCCAGCTGGGTCGGACGACGGGCTGGCTCAGCTACAGCTGGGCGCATAGCCAGCGCCGCTACGAGGACGGGCAGATCAACGGCGGCGCTTGGTACCCCTACAAGTACGACCGCCGCCATCACCTCAACCTCGTCGTGACGCAGCACTTCAGCCGGCGCTTCGAGCTCTCGGCAGCCTGGGAGCTCTTCAGCGGCGGCGTCATCACCCTACCGCTGGAGCGTATGTCCCTAGCCCGTCCCGAGGGCTCGGACATCACCGGGGAGGCACCCTTCGTAGAGCGACGCAATAACTATCGCCTGCCCGTGACGCACCGCCTCAGCCTGAGTGCGAACCTGCGCCGCGTCACCCGCCGCGGGCACGAGTCGATCTGGAACTTCAGCCTCTACAACGCCTACAACCAGCAGAACCCTAGCTTCGTCATCCCCTCGCGCGACTACAGCGTCGCGGGCAACGGGAGTGGGGATGTGTACCGCCTCAAGCTCTACCAGTACAGCATCCTACCCATCCTGCCCTCCGTGTCCTATACCTATAAGTTCTAGCCCCTACGCTCTATGTCACCCTACCGTATATTCCTCAGCGCGCTCGTGCTGCTCAGCCTTGGGACCAGTTGCCGCAAGGAGCTCCCCATCACCAAGAGCGCCGAGCGCCGCCTGACGCTCAACTATATCACCTCCACCAGCCTCGGCGAGCTCTACGGCTCGCTCCTCTCCTCCACCGAATACCCTGCGCTGCAGCTGACACGCACAGGTCAGGGCGCTGCCCGCTACGTACTGGAGGCAGGTATCCGCGTCGAGGTCAACGGCCAGGAGCGCTACGCGCAGACGGCACGGCTGGCGGCGGGGCTGCTGCGCCCCGACCTACGCTTCGCTCCAGGCGATCGTGTGCGCATCACCGCCACCGACCGCAGCGACGGCACTGAGGTAAGCTCCGAGCTCGAGATCCCGGCCCAGCCGCAGCCCTTCACCGCCAGCGTCCGCCGAGCCTCCAGCTCGGGACAGTCCACCACGCGAGGCCTCCTACACTGGAGGGTAGAGATGCGGGACCCCGTGGCCGAGACCAACTACTACCGTATCGCCCTGAGGGTGGTGCATCCCTGGCGTACCTCTGCGGGCGTGCTGCGCTACCATATAGACTACCTCCCCCTCGATGTGGACAATAGCCTCATCCTCAATGACGGCGAGGTGATCCCTAAGGGGCGCAAGGACGACGGCATCGGGGAGCTGGTCGGACGCCCCGCGCGCAATAAGACGCAGGTCTTCTCCGACCGACTGATGCAGGGCGGGCAAGCCGTGCTGGAGTTCGACAGCGACTATCCGCTGGCTCGCTGGGGCGGGAGCTATGGGAGCCCCGACCCGAAGCTAGCGCCTCGCCTCGAGCTCGTGCTGCAGGCCATCAGCCGCGAGGCCTACCTCTATATGAAGCAGCTCAACACGCTGGAGGCCGGCGATTACTCAGAGGATAACTTCCTGGCCACGCCGCTGCAGTTCCCCTCCAATACCTCCTCTGGCGTAGGCCTCGTCTCGATCGCAGCGGATCGCGTGCTCGTCGTGGATCGGCTTCCCTAGCGTTTTAGGCTTTAGTCTCCAGTAAGTTGGCCTAGCTTCCTGACTTAGCTTGCAGGGGGATATTTGCAAATTCGGAAAAAAGCCTTACCTTTGCAGCGATGAATCTTTAGCTCAGTTGGTTTAGAGCATCACCTTGACAGGGTGGGGGTCGGCGGTTCGAGTCCGCCAAGGTTCACAAACACTGCCTCATGGTGTAATGGTAGCACAACAGATTCTGGTCCTGTTTGTTAAGGTTCGAGTCCTTATGAGGCAACACGAGGCACAGCGCGCATGAGTTCCAGCTCATGCGCGCTGTCGCTTTATGCAGCTACCGCTACGAGCAGCGTCCCGAGCCTAGGTGCGACACTGCCCTCCCCAGCCTCCCGCCGCGCGACCCTCAGCCTCGAGGCTCGCTGAGGAATCTTCCTCGGGAGCTTGACGAGGATACATCAGGGTGCTGAGGGATATTCCTTAGGGCGCCGAGGGATATCAGTGAAGGACGGCGAGGGATATCAGTGGGGCGGCTGAGGGACGGCAGTGAGCTACCTGAGGGATATCAGTCGGTACCGCTCGGGCGAAGGGCGGAGGAGGCTAAGGGGCAGCTCAGAGCTCCCCAAGGCTAGGGGGACAGCGACGGGCGGCTATCCCTACATCTAGGTAAATTCAGAGCTGAGCGTACGGCGGGCAAGGCTTTGGCGTACTTTTGCAGCGCAGACAGAGGCGGGTGCGTAGCGGCTCTAGGCCGCAGCCCGCCCCTAGGTATATAACTCTAGATAGCACCTACGTGAAGCTCCCAGTACTCCTAGCGCTTCTGGCCGCGAGCAGCCTCGCCACCGCCCAGACGCCCCAGGCAGCAGGCGGCACCGAGCCGCAGACTGCACATAGCCCGCGCCCCGGGCACTACGACCTACGCGGTCAGATCACCGATATCTACGGCAGTCCCATCCCCGAGACCATCATCAGCATCAAGGGCCTCCCCCTGAAGGTACAGGGCGGACGGTCGGGCTTCTTCCTCCTACCCGACGTCCCCCGAGGGCAGTACGTCCTCGTGGTGCATGCCCTGGGATACCATCCTCAGGAGCGCATCATCAGCCTCGGGCAGGACGACCGCCCCGAGATGCACCAGCATATAGACTTTGCGCTGCGTGAGCGCGAGGACCTCCTCCCCACCGTGGATGTCCTAGGGCGCCGCGCCGAGAGCTATAAGAATAACCTTTCCTTCGTCGGGACGAAGACCGCCACCGCCCTCAAGGACGTACCTCAGTCCATAGGCTACGTGACCAAGGAGCTCGTCCTCGACCAAGGCGCCACGACGGTCAACGATGTCGTCCGCAACATCAGTGGCATCCACCAGTACTCCTTCTACAACGACTTCTCCATCCGTGGCTTCCGCGCTACGGGCAACCGCAATTCGGGCAACCTCATCAATGGCATGCGCACCCAGACGAGCCTCTGGCGTCAGTCCTCACTGGCCAATATCGAGCGCGTCGAGGTCATCAAGGGCCCCTCTTCGGCCCTCTTCGGGAACGCAGCCCCAGGCGGCGTCATCAACCGCGTGACCAAGAAGCCGCTAGAGGTACAGCGTCGCTCGCTGAGCCTCACCACGGGCAGCTGGCACACGCTGCGCGCCTATAGCGACTTCACAGGGCCGCTCAATAGCCGCAAGAGCCTCCTCTATCGCCTCAACCTCGGCTATGAGGACACCGACGGCTTCCGCGACCTGCAGGGCCTGACGAGCTATATCGTCGCCCCCTCGCTGACCTATCGCCTCTCCGAGCGCACGCAGCTCGGGATGGACCTCGTCTATAGCGCTAGCTCGGGCAAGCTCGACCGTGGGCTGGCGATCTTCGGTGACGGAGCGCTTGACTCGCGCCCCATCAGCGCGACGCAGTCCGCGGCGAACGACTACCTCCGCGAGCGGATGACCAACCTCACCTTCTCCCTGAGCCACCAGCTCGCCCCAGGGCTACTCTTCAGCAGCACCTACCTCTACTCCACCTACGACGAGGACCTGCGGGAGCACTCGCAGGACAACGCCTTCGCTAAGAAGGCCGATGGCAGCGACGACCCCAGCCGCGTGCTGATGCGCGTGACGCAGCGCCTGCGCTCCTTCCGCAACAATAGCTTCAACAACTACCTCACCTGGGACACCCGCACAGGGGCACTGAGGCACAAGCTCCTCCTGGGCTACGACCTCTTCAGCACCGATATGCTCCCCAGCTCGTCCTACATCGAGGCGGGCGGCTACCTGCTCAAGAATGGCGGCACGACTAAGAGCTACAATGCCAAGAAGGCCGCAGACTACCTCCTCGACAAGGACGGCAACCCACGGACGAACGTCCCTGCCTTCGACCTAAACACCAATTCGGGCAACCAGTACCAGGACATCTCCAAGTACCTCTACGAGTCCAAGACCGTCAAGCCCACGACGCAGTACGCCAGTGGCCTCTACCTGCAGGAGCAGCTCAGCTGGCAGCGTCTGCAGCTGCTGCTAGGACTGCGCTACGAGTGGTTCACCGATGTCGTCAAGGACGCCAAGGGCGCCCAGCAGCGCACTGAGCAGCGTGCCTTCACGCCGCGCATAGGGCTCGTCTACAGCCTGCTGCCGAGCACCAATGTCTACGGGACCTGGTTGCGCGGCTTCGAGCCGCAGAGTGTCGCCGTGCAGAGCAACCCTGCCGCGGGAGGTCCCTTCGATCCCGTAGAGAGCGAGCTGTGGGAGCTGGGCGCCAAGGGTGAATACCTCGGTGGACGCCTCAGCGTGACAGCCGCGGCCTACCACCTCACGCAGCGCAATACGCTCTACAATGCTGGCATCACCGGTCAGCCCGACCTGATGGTGCCCATCGGAGAGGAGCGCAGCCACGGTCTGGAGCTGGATGTAGCGGGGCAGCTCACGCCCTACTGGAGCATCACCGCCAACTATGGCCTCAATGAGGCCGAGATCACCAAGGCCGCCGCAGGGACGAAGGACCTCGGGCTACAGCGCCCCAGCACGCCACGCCACTCGGGGAGCCTTTGGTCGAAGTTCATCGTCCCACGGGGACTCCTACGTGGCTTCGGCTTCGGCCTCGGGGTGCATGGGGTCTCTGAGCGGCTGGGGCAGGTCGGCCGCCGCAGCTATGCCATCAGCTACCCAGGCTACGCCCTCGTGCACGCCGCCCTCTACTACAAGGTACGTGACCTGCAGCTACAGCTTAATCTAGACAACCTCCTCGACAAGCGCTACTTCATCTCGGGCTACGACAAGCTACGCTCCTTCCCAGGGGCGCCACGCTCGCTGAAGCTCAGCGCGACCTACCGCTTCTAGCACTACCGCCCGCCGCGCGCAAGGCCAGCAGCACGGCAAGGGTCAGCCTAAGCTCCTCTAGGGGGCTGGGCTGACCCTTGTCCTATTATGGTTCTTAGGCTAAGGGCGACGGATACACGAAGCCTACCCCAAGCAGCCCGCTCCAGCCACCCACCGTGCGGCCCTCAGCCTCGGGGCTCGCTGAGGGGTATCAGTGAGGGTGCTGACGGATATCCATCGGGACGCTGAGGGACGGCAGTCAGCCGCGTGAGGGATATCCCTCAGCAGCGCGTACCCCAAGGCGTAGCGCCTCGCGCGCCGAGCAATTGTGTATCTTCACCTTGGCTTAGGCGGCGTGAGCGGGGTATCCCGCGTATGCGTTGCGTCGCGCCGAGGGAAGGCCTACCTTTGCCCCAGAGTCGGTACGCTCGGGCACTTATGCTCCTTGATATATAGAGGGGAGGGCAGCGTGGCGCCTCCTTGGGCGGGCTAGCCGCAGCGGCGCAGCACGTCCCGAGCCGCCTTGTGGCTGCACAGCGAGCCCCGAGACTTAGTACCTTTGTCCTATCAATCAGACACCATCATGCTCAGCGAAACACAAGCTCTCCGCCTCGGGCGTCTCTTGGCCGCCTCAGCAGCGCTCCCCCTTGCGGCCAGCGCACAGCCCGCCGCCCCTGGGGCGAAGGCCAAGCTCCCCACCACACGCCCCAACGTCCTCATCATCTACGCCGATGACCTCGGCTATGCCAACCTCGCCTGCTACGGTGCCCGGAATGTCAAGACGCCCCACATCGACCGCCTCGCCAGCCAAGGGCTACGCCTGACCAACGCCTACGCCGCAGCCGCCACTAGCACACCCTCGCGCTACGGCATGCTGACGGGGCAGTACGCTTGGCGTCGGGCGGGCACGGATGTCGCCCCAGGCAATGCGGGCATGATCATCCGCCCCGAGCAGTACACGATGGCCGACCTCTTCAAGGCCGCGGGCTACCGCACGGCGGCCTTCGGCAAGTGGCATCTGGGGCTGGGGGACAAGACGGGGACTCAGGACTGGAATGGCCTCGTCACGCCAGGGCTCGTGGATCTGGGCTTCGACGAGTCCTACATCATGGCGGCCACTGCCGACCGTGTGCCCTGCGTCTTCATGCACAACGGGCGCGTAGCGGACTACGACCCCACGGCGCCCATTGAGGTGAACTATCGTCAGAACTTCGCGGGCGAGCCCACAGGGCGTACCCATCCAGAGCTCCTCTATAACCTACGCTCCAGCCACGGGCACGACATGTCCATCGTCAACGGCATCGGCCGCATCGGCTATATGAAGGGCGGGGGTAAGGCGCTCTGGAAGGATGAGGACATCGCCGACTCCATCACGCGGCACGCCATCGACTTCATCCGTGAGCAGAGCCAGCGCGCGGAGCCCTTCTTCGTCTACCTCGCCACCAACGACGTGCATGTACCGCGCTTCCCCCACCCACGCTTCCGCGGGCAGAGCAGTATGGGGCTGCGTGGGGATGCCATCGTACAGTTCGACTGGTCGGTAGGGGAGGTGCTGCGTGCCCTGGATAGCCTCGGGATCGCGGATAATACCCTGGTAGTCCTCTCCAGCGATAATGGCGGCGTCATCGACGACGGCTATGACGACCGCGCCGAGGAGCTCCTAGGGGGGCACAACCCCTCGGGGCACTATCGCGGGTATAAGTACAGCGCCTTCGAGGGCGGTACGCGCATCCCGCCATCGTCCGCTGGCCGGGCGTCGTCCGTGCGGGGCGCAGCAGTGAGGCGCTGGTGACACAGGCCGACTGGCTGGCCTCCTTCGCCGCCCTACTCGGCATCCAGCTCCCCGCCGAGGCTGCCCCCGACAGCCGTGACCAGCTAGCCGTATGGCTCGGGCAGAGCCGTCGGAGCCGTCCCTGGATCCTACAGCAGGCGGCCGACAAGACGCTCGGCCTACGCGACGAGCGCTGGAAGTATATCGCCCCCTCGACGCACGGGCCGATGATCACCTGGGGGCCCAAGATCGAGACGGGCTACCTACCCACCCCGCAGCTCTACGACCTGAAGCACGACCCCGAGGAGCGGCACAATGTGGCCGACAAGCACCCCGAGCTCGTGCGACGCTTCCAGCAGCTCGAGCAGCGCATCCGTGCGGGCGAGGAGTAGCACGGGGATGAGGCGATTTGCCTCACTTTGCGCAGCTCTTTGGGGCTTAGGTCGGGGCAAACCTTAGCATTCTAACAGACCTGCGGCACGACCCGAGCCTCACCACAGGCCCGATGGGGCTCGGAGTGGGGGTATCCGTAAGTCTTTTAAGATCCTTAGCTCGAGCGGCTTAGGATGCGCCTTAACCCTACCTCCAGCGAATGTCTACGGTGCGTCGTCTGATGTATGTTTTTTTAATACCTTTGCTCTAGGAGTTTAGCCCCCGTGCGCCCTATGGGGTGCCGCGGGCTGAGCCCCGAAGTACAAGCCTATTATTCATCACTAAATATCTGCTCTTATGAAGAAGCACAATTTCTCCGCTGGACCCTCCATCCTGGACGAAAGCGTGATCAAGGATGCAGCTGCTGCCGTCCTTAACTATGCAGGCACTGGCCTGTCTATCCTCGAAGTCTCTCACCGTGGCAAGGAGTTCACCGCTACGATGGAGGAGGCACGCCGTCTGATGAAGGAGCTGCTCGATATCCCTGAGGGCTACGAAGTGCTCTTCCTCGGGGGCGGCGCCAGCCTTCAGTTCGCTCAGGTAGCCATGAACCTGCTGAAGACCAAGGCGGCCTACGTCGACTCTGGTACCTGGGCAAACAAGGCTGCCAAGGAAGCTAAGCTCTTCGGCGAAGTAGTCAGCTTCTCCTCCAAGGCCGACAACTACGTCTGGTACCCCAAGCCCTGGCTCACCGGTGAGGTGCCTAGCGACATCGACTACCTCCACCTGACGAGCAATAACACCGTCTACGGTACCGAGCTGCGCTACGATCCCGACGTCAAGGTCCGCCTCGTAGGGGACATGTCCTCCGACATCTTCACCCGTGAGGTAGATATCGCTAAGTACGACCTCATCTATGGCGGTGCGCAGAAGAACATCGCACCCGCAGGGGCTACCTTCGTCATCGTACGTCGCGACGCCCTCGGCCACGTAGATCGTCCACTGCCTACGATGCTCGACTACCGCACGCACGTCGACAAGGACTCGATGTACAACACGCCTCCTGTCTTCCCCGTATACGTCGCCCTGCAGACGATGAAGTGGTACAAGGAGCTCGGTGGGGTCAAGGTACTGGAGCAGATGAACCTCGAGAAGGCCGCCATCCTCTACGACGAGATCGACCGCAACCCCCTCTTCCGTGGTACGGTCAATACGGAGGACCGCTCGATCATGAACGTGTGCTTCGTCATGAGCGACGCCTACCAGGAGCTGGAGAAGGAGTTCTACGAATTCGCCTCCGCCCGCGGCTTCGTCAGCTTCAAGGGACACCGCTCTGTAGGCGGCTTCCGCGCTTCGCTCTACAACGCTATGCCTAAGAGCAGCGTTGAGTACTTCGTCCAGACGATGAAGGACTTCGAGCGCAAGGTCGCTAAGTAAGCCCCCCGCTACACTAAGGCACTACGCTCGGAGCTCCTCGCCACAGCGGGGGGCTCCGAGGCGCGGCTGCCTGCACCTATATCTATCCCACACGACACGCATCATCATTACATCAACACTATGTCTAGAGTCCTTATTGCCACCGAAAAGCCCTTTGCTGCCCCCGCCGTAGCAGGGATCAAGTCCATCCTCAGCGAGGCTGGCTTCGAGGTCGTCCTCCTCGAGAAGTACAGCGCCAAGAGCGAGCTGCTGGCTGCCGTCGCTGATGTCGACGCCATCATCATCCGCAGCGACATCATCGACCAGGAGGTCTTCGACGCCGCCCCCCAGCTCAAGATCGTCGTGCGTGCTGGCGCAGGCTACGACAACGTAGACCTCGAGGCAGCTACCGCCCATGGTGTCTGCGTCATGAACACCCCAGGGCAGAACGCCAATGCCGTGGCTGAGCTCGTCTTCGCCCTGCTGCTCTTCACCGTCCGCAACCGCTTCAACGGCGCCTCGGGCACGGAGCTCAAGGACAAGAAGCTGGGCCTGCTGGCCTACGGCAATACGGGGCGCAACGTCGCACGCATCGCCAAGGGTATCGGCATGGATATCTACGCCTACGACCCCTTCACGCCTGCCGAGGTCATGCAGCAGGAGGGCGTACACCCCGTAGCTAGCCAGCGCGAGCTCTTCTCCACCTGCGACATCGTCTCCCTGCACATCCCCGCCACGCCCGAGACCAAGGGCTCCATCGGCCGCGAGCTGGTCAGCCTGCTGCCCAAGAAGGGGATCCTCGTGAACACCGCCCGCAAGGAGATCATCAACGAGCCCGAGCTGCTCGAGCTGCTCAAGGAGCGTGAGGACCTGCGCTTCCTCTCCGACATCCGTCCCGCAGCCCACGAGGACTACGAGGCTGCCCTCGGTGAGCGCTACTTCTCCACGCCCAAGAAGATGGGTGCCCAGACGGCTGAGGCCAATACCAACGCTGGGCTGGCCGCTGCCCGACAGATCGTGGGCTTCATCAAGGAGGGCAACGAGCGCTTCCGTCTCAACAAGTAGTCGAGCCGCCGTCACACACCCCCTAGATACCTACAGCTATGGCGATCATCAAACCATTCAGGGGCATACGTCCCCCCCAGGAGCTCGTCGAGCGCGTCGCCTCTCGTCCCTACGACGTCCTCAACAGTGAGGAGGCTCGTGCCGAGGCCGAGGGCAACGAGATGTCCCTCTACCATATCATCCGCCCTGAGATCGACTTCCCCGTCGGCACGGATGAGCATGACGAGGCGGTCTATGCTAAGGCTGCTGAGAACTTCCGCCGATTCCGCGACAAGGGCTGGCTCGTCCAGGACCCCGAGGAGAACTACTACGTCTACGCCCAGACGATGAATGGGAAGACGCAGTACGGCCTCGTCGTCTGTGCTGCTGTCCAGGACTATATGACGGGCGTCATCAAGAAGCATGAGCTGACCCGCAAGGATAAGGAGGAGGACCGCATGAAGCACGTGCGCGTGAACAATGCCAATATCGAGCCAGTCTTCTTCGCCTACCCTGCCAAGGCTGAGATCAACGCCATCGTAGCCAAGTACACGGCCGCCAAGCCCGTCTACAGCTTCATCGCACCGCTGGACGGCTTCGGCCATGAGTTCTGGATCATCGATGATAAGAAGGACATCGCCCGCATCACGGAGCTCTTCGCCGAGATGCCCGCCCTCTACATCGCCGACGGTCACCACCGCTCTGCCGCTGCTGCCCTGGTCGGGGATGAGAAGCGTCGCCAGAACCCCAATCATCGTGGGGACGAGGAGTACAACTACTTCATGGCCGTGTGCTTCCCTGATGATCAGCTCACCATCATTGACTACAACCGCGTGGTCAAGGACCTCAATGGGCTGACTAAGGAGGAGCTGCTGAAGCGCCTCGAGGAGCACTTCATCGTCGAGGACAAGGGGACGGAGATCTACCACCCCGCAGCGCTGCACAACTTCTCCCTCTACCTCGGCGACCACTGGTACTCGCTGACGGCACGCCCCGGTACCTACGATGACCACGACCCCATCGGCGTGCTCGACGTCACGATCTCCTCCCAGCTCATCCTCGACGAACTGCTGGGCATCAAGGATCTGCGTACCGACAAGCGTATCGACTTCGTCGGTGGCATCCGTGGCCTCGGGGAGCTGAAGAAGCGCGTCGATAGCGGTGAGATGAAGCTCGCCCTAGCGCTCTACCCCGTCTCGATGAAGCAGCTGATCGACATCGCCGACAGTGGGGCGATCATGCCGCCCAAGACGACGTGGTTCGAGCCTAAGCTCCGCTCCGGTCTCATCATCCACGAGCTGGTCTAGCCGCTCGTCTCTCCCTTAGCGTAGCCCCTAGCACATCGCGGCTAGGGGCTACTACTTTTACTTCCCTACACCCCTTACCTCAATCTTACTACCATGAGCATACGCTCCTTGGCGCTGGCGCTGCTGGCGCTCGGCTTCGTCGGCTCCTGCGCCGACAGCCCTCGTCCCGAGAACGCTTCCCATCGCTTCGACCCGCGCCCCGCAGCAGAGGGCACGCTCCACCTCCGTATCTCCCCAGCACGCACCATACAGCTGCGGGGGCTTAGCCTGAGCGAAGACCCCATGCAGCAGATCACGCACCTGCGCTTCGTCTTCTACGGCGGGGCGAAGCAGGACGCCGTGACCCTCGTCCGTGAGCGGGAGATCCAGTCCGCGGCGGAGCTGGCGGACCTCGCCCTTCGCCTCCCCATCGGGGACTATCGGCTCATCGTCATCGCCAATCCCGTCCCCGCTCTCGTCTCGCTGACGCAGGAGGGCAGCCCGCTCACCGCCCTCAGTGAAGAGCTCGTCCTCACGACGACCCAGCTCTACGGGGAGCGCTCGGTGGAGACGCTGCCCATGCTCAATGCGCGCGGGGCGGTACAGGTGTCGAAGGCGCAGTTCGACCTCAGCGCCACGACCCAGGCCATCACCCTCGAGCCGCTGCTGGCACGCGTCCTGGTCTATGGCGATCCCGAGCTGCGTGCTGGGGCGAATAAGGGCAAGGCCGCCCCGAGCTATCTCCTGACGGCACAGCGCCGTCAGCTCATCCCGCTGCGCCCCCTGGGCCTCCTCCGGACGGGCGGCATGGAGCGCTATGACGACAGCTCCGATCCCAAGGACCGCTACCCCAAGGGGCCTCACTACGACAGCTGGGCGGTGAAGCCCCCGACGGAGCTCACGCCTTACTTCGCCTACTACAGCAGCGAGCACTATCTAGACCCCGAGCGCAGCTGGGCCAAGGCACCAGTGACCCTCGCGGCGGAGGCAGGCTGGCAGCGCCAGACACAGATCTATGCCAAGGAGAGCACGCTGCCGCCCTCCTGCTACCAGGCAGCCTTGGTGCCCACGGTCTGCTACCGCTACGCCTATATCCCGAGTGGCCTGACGCTCGGCGAGGAGGAGGGCTGGCTGAGCTTCCGCGGGCAGCGCTATAGCCAAAGTGCCTTCCTCAAGATGCTCAAGGATAAGAGCTTCCCCAGCGAAGCCCTGCGGGAGGCCGTAGAGCGGGCACAGCTCACCGAGGGCTCCTTCGCGAAGGCCTTCGAGCGGGAGGGGATCGCCTTCTACCACAAGGCGATGAACTACTACTACATCCCCATCCGCCACTACGACGATAGCGCCGCCCCGACGATGAGCTCGCTGGGGCGCTACGGGCTGGTGCGTGGGCACGAATATCAGATCAAGGTCACGCAGATCTCGGCCCCTGGGATGGCCGTGCCGCGTGCGCTCAGCGAGGAGCGTAGCCTACTGGTGGAGGAGCGTCTGCAGCACAGCGCCATCTCCGTCCAGTCCATCCTCGTCAATAGCAGCGAGGTCGAGCTCTAGAGCACTGCGGGCGGCCTCGGCAGCTTGCCGCACGCAGCACCTACCCCTCAAGCGCGACACGGGGCGGCACTCCCTTACCTGGGAGTGTCGCCCCGTCTTTATATACCCTCAGCCCGCCACGTGCGGGCGCTGCACGAGGCTACCTGACTTCTCTCCAGCTCCTAGCTGCTCGGCCTCATGCTGCTGAGGGATATCCCTCAGCGCGCCCACTGATACCCCTCGTGGCACTGACTGCCGTCCCTCAGCGCACTGACTGATATCCCTCACGGAGCCCCTCCCCCTAGGGGGGGGGGAGGAGGCGTAGGGGCTGGGGGAAGCGCCTCGGGCGGTGGAGCGAAGCACGAGGTAGAGGCGTCCGCGCTCCGTAATAAGGCGGTCAAGCATGTCTTGCGTCGTCTTACCCATGTTGTTGATCCCCTTGGTAATCTGCTCGAGCTTCTACCACGCCTTTAAGCGGCACTACGGCGTCACGCCCGCCGAGTACCGCAAGGACAGCCCCGCCTGCTAGCCCCACGCGGGGAGGCTACGGCTGCCCAAGGCTGCGCTCCGCTAGAGGCCTAGCGGGCGTCCATTGAGAGCTTTACCTAGCGTCTCGACAGCAAGGGACGAAGGGCTATGAGCCAAGGGGGGAGCGCCTCGCGAAGCCACTCGGATGAGCCCTCCGAGGGCGCCCACACTAAAGGGCGAGGCGAGGGCGTTAGATCCTTGTAATCCCTAGACGAAGGGCTATCAGCTGCACACTAGCGGCGTCTCTGTGCAGGAGCACCGTTTGTATGTAATTGATTATCTTTGTCTTCGATTCCCTGCTGACTACACCGGGGACTTGCCCGGGGACGCGCCCCGAGCAACTGATAGTATTAACGTATCTAAAGCTGGTATGACAAGAAACCAAAGACGCCTGCTATGCGCGTCTCTGTGTCTGATGGCTACGACCGTGAGCTCCTGGACTGCAGGCAGCCTCGCGGCACAGACTCAGACACCTCGCAAGGAGACGCGCACAGCAGCCGGGCAGCAGCACACCACCACTGGGGGTGAACATCTGTTGCTTGCCGACCGCCTCGAGATCAAGAACCGCCTGAAGACAGAGAAGCAGCGCCGAGCGTCTGCCCTGCGACAGGCAAAGGAGGAGCCCAACCTAGAGGCTCCCGCATCAGAGCTCTACGGAGAAGACTCCTGGGGCAGCTACGTCAATCCCTTCGCGGGGATGTCGGTGAACATCCCTGACCGTCAGGACATCGACCTACAGGAGTTCGTGATGCCGATTGACACCCGTCAGATCACCTCGAACTACGGCTACCGCCACAGCTTCGGCCGTATGCACTACGGCACCGACCTCAAGCTCAGTACGGGCGACACCGTACGCGCCGCCTTCTCGGGTAAGGTGCGCGTCAAGAGCTACGAGCCTGGGGGCTACGGCAACTACGTCGTGATCCGCCACCCCAACGGCCTAGAGACTGTCTACGGCCACATGAGCCGCTCCATCGTCCGTGAGGGTACCGTCCTCCGCGCCGGGGATCCCATAGGCCTCGGCGGCAGCACGGGGCGCAGCACAGGCCCACACCTGCACTTCGAAGCCCGCTTCATGGGCGTACCCATCGACCCCTCTGACCTCTTTGACTTCCAGGCAGGCGTCCCCCGCTTCGACGTCTTTGCCTTCGTCAAGGGCGCCTACCGCACGCCACGCTCCCACGCCATGGCTCGCGTCGCGGCCCGACCCAAGAAGGGCGGCAAGGCCAATGAGGACCAGTTCCGCACCCACCGTATCAAGAAGGGTGAGACGCTCAGCTCCATCGCTGCGCACTACGGGATCTCGGTCAAGCAGCTCACGGGTAAGAACGGGATGAGCGCCAAGTCTAAGCTCAGCATCGGGCGCACCCTGCGCATCCCGAGCTAAGCCCAAGGGCGCAGCCACCCAAGAGCATACACAGCCCCCTAGCCCTGCCCAGCGGCAGAGCAGGGGGCTGCCTCGTTAGCACCCCTACCCTAGTCCTAACTCCTTCACCCAGCGCCCCGCAGCGCCATTCCCCTATGCTTCACGACCTACTCCAGCGGCGCCGCGCGGTGCGCTACTTCGACCCCGAGCGCCCGCTCGACAGCGAGCGTGTACGCCGCCGCCTCGAGGAGGCTGCACTCGCCCCTACCAGCTCCAACATGCAGCTCTGGGAGTGCTACCACATCACCGACCCTGAGCTCATCGCACGGCTGGCGCCTGCGTGCTTCGACCAGAGTGCCGTCCGTACGGCCAGCCAGCTCGTGGCCTTCGCCATCACCCCGCAGCGCTGGCGTGCCCATGCCAAGGCGGTGCTGGCCTTCCAGCGTGAGGACCTCCCCCGCCACTTCCCCGAGGATAAGTGGCCGAAGTACCTAGCGCTGCAGGAGAACTACTACGGCAAGCTCATCCCGCTCCTCTACCGCCGCGGCTGGGGGCTGTGGGGACAGCTTCGCCGAGCCCTCTTCACCCTCGTCGGCCTCGTGCGCCCCGTCCCCCGCGAGACGACGGAGGCCGCCATGCGGACGGTGCTACACAAGAGCTGCGCCCTGGTGATCCAGAGCTTCCTGCTCGGGATGAGCGAGGAGGGCTACGACACCTGCCCGCTGGAGGGCTATGACAGCCGCCGTGTGGCACGCCTCCTGGGGCTGGAGCGCGGCAGTGAGCTGACGATGCTCATCGCCTGCGGCTACCGCAGCACGGAGCGCCCTGAGGGCGGCCGCTTCCGTCTCCCCTTCCACCAGCAGTATCACCGCATCGGCTCCTAGCCCTGTGGCGCGTGTATCTGCTTAGGTAGAAATAATGTACCTTTGTATGCTCGTCTCGTCTCCCCCACGACCAGCAGAGCTGTGGCAGACAGGTGGAGCAAGAGCACAAGACAAGTATCATAACCACAATAGAACAGTACGACAAAGTAAATGAGCAAGTACGTAGGGAATCTCATCCCCCACACCTTCTTCATCACGAAGGGTAGCGGCGAATCCGATCTCGAGCTGCACGCAGGCTCCTACCACATGGCGCTCCACGACGCTGGGATCTCGGACTTCAACATCATGGTCTACTCCTCGGTGCTGCCCGCCACGGCGCACATCGCATCGATGGACGAGATCGACCTGCCGCCCTTTGGCTCCGAGCTGAAGACCATCCTCGCCGTATCGCACGGTCAGCAGGACGAGTTCGTCTCCGCGGGTGTCGTCTACGCCTGGATGTATGCCGATGAGAACTTCGACAAGAAGGTCGGGGGACTCGTCTGCGAGGTAAGCGGTCGCTACCGTATCGAGGAGCTGGAGGCACGTCTGATCCGCGTGATCAACGACCTGCACCAGAAGACCTACGCGCACTACTACCTAGGTGAGCTGAACTTCGTCACCGAGGGGATCACGATCGAGAAGCGCTATGGGACGGCACTGGCTGGCCTCTGCTTCGTCGACTTCCAGCTGCCCGAGGTAGAGCCTGTAGAGCGCCACTTCTAGCATCATACGCTAGGGCTCCCCGAGCTGGGGAGCCTCTGAGGGACCGCCCTCGACAGCGCAGCCACGAGCTGCAGCGCTGTCGAGGGCGGTCCTTTTTTATCGCTATGGGGCGGCCGCCTCTGTGATGCGGCGAAGGGCGGAGGAGAGGGGAAAGAAGCGTAGGTACGGAGCTCGGCCGAGGCGGCAAAGTAGGTCGGTGAGGGCACAGAGCAGGCGGGCGAAGCGCTCCTGACAGAGGCTGCACGGGGAGGAGCCCTAAGGATAAGCGGGGCACCTCAGTGATGGCCTCGACAGCGCGGGGCTAGGGCGAAGGCGTACTACTTGGCGAGCCATTAGGAAGGGGCTCGAACTATAATGGGGCGAATTTGCCCCTGTGAGCGCCCTTTTATGGTCGCGGAGGGTGTGCTACCTTACCTTTGCGCCCGCTAGCAGCCGCTAGCACTCGATTACAAAGCACTTAACGCCAATCCGTAGATGTCCCAAGTTTACACGAGACAAGTACCCCTTAGGGTGCTGCTTACCCTTGGCCTCACCGCCCTCCCCCTCAGCCTTGCCGCCGAAGGGATAGATACCCTCGCCGCTCATCAGCTGGACGAAGTCATCGTCAGCGCCTACATCCCCCAGCGCCCCACCGCACTCACGGGCCTACAGCCCGCAGCGCAGAGCTGGCTCAGCCGCAAGGAGCTGAAGCGCTACCGCGTGCAGCAGCTCACCGACCTGACGAGCCGCGTCCCCAGCCTCTTCATCCCTGACTACGGCTCGCGCCGCAGTGCCGCCATCTACCTCCGTGGGAGCGGCGCGCGCAGCGTCGGCCAGACCATAGGCCTCTATATCGATGGGGTGCCCGTACTGAACAAGGCGGGCTTCAACCTCGAGCTCCCCGCCATCTCAGGTATCGAAGTCCTGCGCGGCCCTCAGGGCACGCTCTACGGACGCAATGCCCAGTCGGGGATCATCAACTACTACACGCGCTCGGCCTTCGAGCGCCCAGGCGGCGAGCTACGCCTCTCGATGGGCAGCCACGGCCTCTACCGCGCGAGCCTCGAGCAGAGCCTACGCCTCGGGGAGCGTTGGGGGCTTAGCTATGGGCTCATCGGGACGACCCGCCGCGGCTACTTCGACAACGTCACCACGGGGCGTGCGCAGGATAGCCTCCGCAGCCTCACGGGCTTCCTCAAGATCGAGTACCGCCCCACGGAGCGCCTACAGATGGCCCTCAGCGCGACGGGCGACTACGTAGATCAGGGAGCCTTCCCCTACCGCCAGGTGAGCCCCGAGGGCAAGGTCGCCCCGCTCAGCAGTGATGCCCCCGAGACCTACAGCCGCCGTTCGCTGGCGCTACGCTACCTCCTGAGCTACCAGTGGGAGCGCATGCAGCTGCAGTCTGCCACAGGCTACCAGTACCTATGGGACCAGACGGAGATGGATATGGACAAGACGGCCGCCGACCTCTACCACGTGCAGCAGCGGCTGCGCGAGCACGGCCTGACGCAGGAGCTGATCCTGCGCAGCCGTGGGGAGCACGAGGCAGCCTATCGCTGGACGCTGGGCCTTTTCGGCTACTACGACCCCAAGCAGCTGGAGGCGCCCGTACACTTCTCCTACCCAGGGATCAGCGGGCAGATCAACGGCGCCATCCGCGGTATGAAGGCCGCCCTAGCGCGTACCAACCCGCAGGCCGCGCGCCGTATGCCTGACCTCAGCTACGTCGATCCCCAGCGCCGTGGCGTGGTGAATACCAACTCCTTCGAGCAGCCCGAATGGGGGATCGCCCTCTACCACGAGAGCGCACTGCGCCTGCTGCCCCAGCTGACGCTCACCGCTGGGCTGCGCCTCGACTACGAGCATCACCAGCTGGACTACCGCATCGGAGGCTATCCTATGCCGCTGCAGATCACGACGCCTCGCGGTCCGCTCGCCATCACGCTCCCTGCGGGGAGCCTCGAGGGCAGGCAGCAGAGCGAGAGCTGGCAGCTGCTCCCGAAGTTCGCCCTACAGTGGACACCCCTGGAGGGACTTCAGGCCTTCGCCACCGTCACACGCGGGGCTAAGGCAGGCGGCTTCAACGAGCAGGGCTTCTCCGAGCTCATCGCCCAGGTGCAGCTGCAGGATGGCATGGCCATGAGCCCGGGCTCGGGCTCCCAGCCCTTCGACCGCTCCACGATCGCTGCACGCACCACCTACAGCCCCGAGACCAGCTGGAGCTACGAGCTGGGCGGCCGCTATGAGCGCCCCGAGACGGGCACACGCCTCGAGCTCTCGGCCTACCTGCAGCAGGTGCACGACCTGCAGCTCACGCGCTTCGTCGCCAGTGGTGCAGGCCGTGTGGTGGGCAATGCGGGCGCCTCCCAGGCTCTTGGGCTCGAGCTCAGTGCCTCACAGCGGATCTTCGCCCCTCTGACCGCACAGATCAGCTACAACTATACCGACGCACGCTTCACCGAGACGGCGGGCGCTGGGATCAAGGACAAGCACGTCCCCTTCATCCCGCAGCACAGCTTCAGCGCTATGCTCGCCTATAGCGAGGAGGTAGCGCGTGGGCTACGCCTCTTCTGGGAGGCCGAAGCCTCGGGCGTCGGCGCTATCTACTGGGACGAAGCCAATCAATACCGCGAGCCCATGCAGACCACGCTACGGGCACGCCTCGGGGCGGAGCATGGCCGCCTGAGCCTCGCCCTCTGGGCTAATAACCTCCTCAACCGCAGCTACCAGATCTTCTCCTACCGACTGATGGGGAGCAACTATGCTCAGCTGAGTGCGCCCCGCACCTTCGGCCTGGAGCTTGGGCTGCGCTTCTAAGCCTCCTCTACTCGCTCCCCTCACGGCTAGGCTGCACGCCCTGCCGTGGGGGGAGCGCCTTTTATGGATATCCCTCACGGCGCTGAGGGCTATCAGTGAGCGCGCTGACTGACGTCCCTCAGAGGGCTGATGGATATCCCTCAGCGCCCCCCTCCCTAGCCGCTCACCTTGAGCCGCCCCTCTTCGCCCCCCTCCCGACGAACAGCCCCCAACGAGCCGCCTGCAGACATTAAGGGTCGCCCCTGCAGGGCTCTGTCCTTATTTATCCAATCCTAACCCAGGGTTTGGTCGCCCTTTCAGGGCTACGCACCCTGGGCTTTGAAACGGATCGCCCCGCTGGGGCTTGCGCGGCTGCTGGTATCGCATTTAGGCCCACACCCTAGACTTTGAAGGGATCACCCCGCTGGGGCTTTGCTCCCCACTAGAAGCTGCTAACCTATCCCCGAAAGAGCTCTAAGAAATGCCAAGCAGGCAGGCGATAATCCCACCCCTATAGGCCACCAGCGGCAGCGCAAGCCCCAGCGGGGCGATCCGTTTCAAAGCCCAGGGTGCGCAGCCCTGAAAGGGCGACCAAACCCTGGGTTAGCCCACCGCAAAAAGACAAGAGCCCTGCAGGGGCGACCCTCAACCATCGTGGCAATCGAGCAGCGGGCAGGAGGCGTATTCCCCTAAAGCTGGGAGCTCCGTACCCTCAGCCCTAGCGAAGCAGACAAAAAGGAAGCGGCCACAGTGCGGGGTATCCCTCTGCCACGACACAAATAATCCACGGACACCCCGCACCTATCGGCGAGCAGCGGCGGCGCAAGCCCCAGCGGGGCAACCCCTCCAAAGCCCAGGGTGCGCAGCCCTGAAAGGGCGACCAAACCCTGGGTAAGCCCACCGCAAAAAGACAAGAACCCTACAGGGGCGACCCTCAACCATCGTGGCAAGCGAGCAGCGGGCAGGAGGCGGATTCCCCTAAAGCTGGGAGTTCCGCCCCCGTAGTCCTAGCGAAGCAGACAAAAAGGGAGCGGCCACAGTGCGGGATATCCTTCTGCCACAACACAAACAATCCACGAACACCCCGCACCTATAGGCGACCAGCGGCGGGGCAAGCCCCAGCGGGGCAATCCCTTCAAAGCCCAGGGTGCGCAGCCCTGAAAGGGCGACCAAACCCTGGGTAAGCCCACCGCAAAAAGGCAAGAGCCCTGCAGGGGCGACCCTCAGCCCTAGCAGAGCAGACAAAGAGGGAGCGGCCCTTGTGCGGGATATCCCTCTGCTAAGACACAAAACAATCCACGACCACCCCGCCCCTATAGGCCACCAGCAGCCGCGCAAGCCCCAGCGGGGCAATCCCTTCAAAGCCCAGGGTGCGCAGCCCTGAAAGGGCGACCAAACCCTGGGTTAGCCCACCGCAAAAAGACAAGAGCCCTGCAGGGGCGACCCTCAGCCCTAGCAAAGCAGACAGAGAGGGAGCAGCCCTCGCGCGGGATATCCCTCTGCCCTCCCCCTATAGGCGGGGAGAATGTCGTATCTTTGCGCCTGCAGTGAGCTGCGAGCTCGGCAGGCCTCCCCAGCGAGGTACACCGATAGCGCCCCTCGCTGCGTTCCTGCTATAGATGCGTAGACGTATAGACCGAAGCGGGCGCCTAGCGCTGTGCCTTTGCAGCCTGCTGCTGCTGGCAGCCTGCGCCTCCCGACATAGAGCACCCCTAGCAAAGACCAAGGCCGCCAAGGCTTCGGTCCGAGATAGTGCATCCCGACGCGTCGGCGACAGCATCAGCACCCTACGCCAGCTCTCCGCCTTCATTCCCGACTCCAGCGACCTCACGATCGACAGCCTAGGCAATCGCCTTCGCTCCGCGGGCAAGCCAGGCGACAGCCTCGTCCGCCGAGCGGGAGACAGCCTACAGACGGCTCGCCCTGCCGTGCTGGATAGCGCCGCACGTGCCGACAGCATCGCCGCCGAGCGCAGACGCCGCAGCCGAGAGACCTTCGACGACATCATCGCCTACAAGGCGCAGGACTCGATGGTGCTGCTCGGGCAGAGCCTCACCTACCTCTTCGGCGAGAGCAGCATCGACTACAAGGATAAGGGGATGGACGCGCGCTTCATGCGCATGAACCTCGACAGCAACCTGGTCTTCGCCCACTACATCATCGATAGCACGGGCAAGGCCAGCGCCTACCCAAAGTTCCGCGACGGCGGCGAGAGCTACGAGGCCAAGAGCCTGAACTACAACTTCAAGACCAGCAAGGGCTACATCACGGGCGCCGTGACGCAGCAGGGCGAGGGCTACATCACGGCCGAGCGCACCAAGCTGGTGAGCAATAACTGCCTCTTCATGGAGGGCGGACGCTATAGCACCTGCGACAACCACGAGCACCCGCACTTCTACTTCCAGCTGACGCGTGCCAAGGCCCGCCCGCAGAAGAACGTCGTCGCAGGCCCGAGCTACCTCGTCCTGGCGGATGTGCCCATGCCCATAGGCCTACCCTTCGGCTTCTTCCCCTTCAATAAGACCTACTCTTCGGGCATCGTCATGCCCAAGTACGGGGAGGAGAGCAGCCGCGGCTTCTACCTCCGCGAGGGCGGCTATTACTTTGCCTTCAATGACTATGTAGACCTGTCGGTGACGGGGGACTGGTATTCGCTGGGCAGCTGGGGCGTCAATGCGCGCTCCAACTACCGCAAGCGCTATCGCTACAACGGGAGCTTCAACATGAGCTACCTCACCACCAAGACGGGCGACCGAGACGTAGCGGGGGACTTCAGCCAGAGCAAGGACTTCCGCATCAGCTGGACGCACACGCAGGACCCCAAGGCCAACCCCGAGCAGAGCTTCTCGGCCAGCGTCAACTACTCGACCAGCAGCTACAACCACAATTCGCTGTCGACGCTCTACAACCCCATGGTGGCGGGGCAGAATACCAAGAACTCGTCCATCAACTACAGCCGTACCTTCACGGGCACCCCCTGGCGCCTCTCCGCCAGCATCGATGCGACGCAGACCTCCTCCGACTCCATGGTCACGATGAGCCTGCCGAATGTCTCCATCAGCATGAACCGTATCTACCCCTTCCGCCGCAAGCAGCGCGTGGGGGCAGAGCGCTGGTACGAGAAGATCAGCATCAGCTACTCGGGACAGCTGCGCAATAGCATCTCCACCAAGGAGAACCGCCTCTTCAGGAGCAGCCTCACCCGCGACTGGCAGAACGGGATGAGCCACAATATCCCCATCTCCGCCTCCTACAAGCTCCTCGACTACATCGACCTGACCCTCGGGGCCAACTACAACGAGCGCTGGTACAGCTACAGCTCGCACAAGGTCTACGACCCCGACCTCGACCGCACCGTCTGGGAGCGTGACTACGGCTTCCGCCGCGCCTATGACTTCAACACCTCCGCGAACCTCAGCACCACACTCTACGGCTTCTTCAAGCCCTGGAGCCTCTTCGGCGACAAGGTGCAGATGATACGCCACCGCATGACGCCGCGTATCGGGGTGAGCTTCACCCCCGACTTCGGGGCACCCATGTGGGGCTTCTACGAGACGCTGAGCTATACGGACAAGCAGGGCCTGCCCCGCGAGGAGCGCTATTCACGCTACTCCGACGGGCACCTCTTCGGCGGGCCAGGGCAGGGACGCGCCGCACTCATCACCTTCGGCGTGGACAACAACCTGGAGATGAAGGTCAAGAGCCAGAGCGACAGCACCGAGACCACCAAGAAGATCAGCCTCATCGAGAACCTCTCGCTGAGCTCGAGCTACAACCTCGCCGCCGACTCCTTCCGCCTAGCCGACATCAACGCGAACATCAACATCCGCCTCTCGCAGAGCGTCAACATCAACCTCGGCGGCTCCTTCGACCCCTACCTCTACCGCCACACCACCGACGCCAACGGCGTGGTGCGGGAGTACCGCATCGACAAGATCCGACCCTTCTGGGGCAAGCGCCTCGGCGGGCTACGCAGCACAGGTACCTCCTTCAGCTACAGCCTGAGCAACCAGACCTTCGACAAGCTGCGCGCCTTCTTCTCCGGCAAGAAGAGCGACAAGGACAAGAAGGGCAAGGAGCAGGCTGACAGCACCGGTCACGAGCTCAACGGACCTCGCCCCGACGGGCGCGAGAACTCGCTGGCAGACCAGGCAGCACGTCAGGGCGGGCAGCAGAAGACGAGCTTCTACGGCTCCCAAAGCGACGAAGGCGAGTATGACGCCGATGGCTACCTCAAGCTATCGATCCCCTGGACGCTGTCCTTCTCCTACGGGGTGAACCTAGCGCGGACGAGCTTCGACCCCGTGCGCGATGACTTCAACTACGGGCTGACGCACAGCCTGATGTTCTCGGGCAGCATCCAGCCGACGAAGAACTGGTCCCTCAACTTCAACGCCAGCTACGACTTCATCGCCAAGAAGATCGCCAACATGACCATAGGCATCAGCCGCGACATGCACTGCTGGAGCCTCTCAGCCAATGCCATCCCCTTCGGCCCCTACCGCAGCTACAGCATCAATATCGGGGTCAAGAGCAGCCTGCTGAAGGATGTCAAGTGGGACAAGCACGGCTATTCGACCGGCGAGAGCTGGTAAGCCCACCAATAATCAGTAACTTTGCGCTATGGGTAGGACTGGGGCGAAGCTCCGGGACACCATCCCTATAGTATCATCTCACGGCACATCTAGTTACATCTCTAGCAGCTATACCCTTACGCAATGGCCACTACGACCACCCCTAAGACGCTCGTGCAGCGCCTACTCAGGCTACGCCCTAGCCCGACTATCCTCCTCTTCATCGCGACGATCGCAGCGGTCATCATCGCCAATACTGGCGCCAGTGACCTCTACAACGCCTTCCTCAACTTCCCCGTATATGTATCGGTAGGCGGTATCGAGCTCTTTGCCCACTCGGGGCACACGATGACGGTGAGCCAGGTGGTGAACGATGCGCTGATGGCGATCTTCTTCTTCCTCGTCGGGCTGGAGATCAAGCAGGAGCTCCTCGTCGGGGAGCTGTCCTCGCCCAAGAAGGCCCTGCTGCCCATCATCGCCGCCTTCGGAGGGATGATCGTCCCCGTCCTCTTCTTCTTCGCCATCTGCCACCAGCAGCCCGAGAGCATGGGTGCGGCGATCCCCATGGCGACGGACATCGCCTTTGCCCTGGCAGTACTGGCATCGCTGGGAGAGCGCGTGCCGAAGAGCCTGCGCGTCTTCCTCGCAGCGCTCGCGGTAGTGGATGACATCGGCGGGATCATCGTCATCGCCATCTTCTACAGCACCCATGTATCGTGGCTCCCCCTAGGCATAGGCATCGCTCTACTGGGGCTGATCCTGCTGCTGGGACGCGCGCGTATCCATACCCTAGAGCCTTACCTCATCATCGGGGTAGCGGTGTGGGCCCTCTTCCTCCACTCGGGCATACACCCCACCATCGCAGGCGTGCTGACCGCCCTCTGCCTCCCCGCAGGGACCAAGGTCCATATCGGGCGCCTCTCGGAGTGCCTGAGCGAACAGACCAGCCACCTCTCCACCAAGGCCGTCGAGTCCAATGGTGCCCTCGTCCTCTCCCATGAGCAGCTGGAGAGCATACAGAAGATACGCACCACCGCCGCCCGCGCCATCAGCCCCGTACAGACGCTGGAGCACGCCATCGCGCCCTTCGTCAACTACTTCATCCTGCCGCTCTTCGCCTTCGTCAACGCGGGCGTTGCCTTCGGTGGCTTCTCGTCCGAAGCACTGCTGGGGCTCCCTGCGGCGATCTTTCTCGGCCTCTTCCCCGGTAAGGCCATTGGGATCAGCCTCTTCACTTGGCTGGCCGTCAAGCTACGTATGTGTAGCCTTCCCGAGGGGCTGACCGTCCACCGACTGCTGCCCCTCTCCGTACTCGGAGGCATCGGCTTCACGGTCTCGCTCTTCATCGCCAACCTCTCCTACGACGCCCCCAACCTCGTCTCCCTGCTCAATGAGGCCAAGCTCGGGATCTTCGCAGGCACCATCGCCTCGGGCCTCATCGGCTACTTCTGGCTCCGCAGCACCCTCCCCAAGGATGACGCAGCCGCCTAGCCTCGAGGAGCTCACAGCCCTTCAGGACGAGCTCCGACAGCTGCTCCAGCACCCCAAGCCCGAGCAGCGCCTCAGGAAGCTCCCGCAGGCCGAGCGGCTGCGGCTACAGCAGCAACTGGCGCAGCAGCGCCTTGTCAAGGACAAGCTCCCCTCGTGGCAGCTTGTCCTTGCCTATATCCCCTCCTCCCTTGCCCTAGAGCAGAGCTCCAGCCAGCAGGCTGCGGAGTACAAGCAACACTTTGTCCACCGCGAAGATCGTCTCCTAGACATGACGGGCGGACTGGGCGTGGACTTCAGCGCCCTTGCGGCGGCAGCCCAGTCGGGCGTCTACGTCGAGCAGCAGTCCCAGCTGGTGGCCGCCGCACGCTACAACCTCCCGCGCCTCCTGCCCGACCGCCCCATCACGATCTACGAAGGGCGCTCCACGGAGCTGCTGGACGAGCTGCTCGAGCGCCATCAGCCCACACTTATCTACCTCGACCCCGCACGTCGTGAGCAGAGCGACCGCCAGCGCCGCGTCTACGCCCTCGAGGACTGCGAGCCCGACCTCCTCGGGCTCCTGCCCCGCATCCGCGAGCGCTACAGCGCCCTAGGGCTGCCACTGCCGCGCCTACTGGTCAAGGTCTCCCCCATGCTCGACCTCAAGCACACGCTCCGCTCCGTGCCCGAGACCAAGGAGCTGCACGTCGTGGCCGTCCAGAGCGAGGTCAAGGAACTACTCCTCTCCATAGACCTAGCTGCCCCCTCCCCCTCCTCATACCAAGACGTCCCCCTTGTGGTGAGCCTCCTCGGCTCAGGGCAGGAGCAAAGCCTACGCTTCGAGCGCGCCTTTGCCGAGGAGGAAGCCCTCACCGCGCACTACGCCGCCGAGCTTGGCCGCTGGCTCTACCTACCGCACGCCGCACTGATGAAGGCGGGGCTGTACAAGAGCCTTGCCGCGCGCTACGCCCTCGATCCGCTGCACGTCAGTTCGCACCTCTACACCTCGGACGAAGCCTGCCCCGACTTCCCCGGGCGCCGCTATGAGGTGGATGAAGTGCTGCCCTTCAGCTCCTCCCTCCTCAGGCGTCTAGCGAAGGAGCGCCTCGCCGCGCAAATCATCTGCCGCAACTTCCCCCTCTCTGCCGACGAACTGCGTCGTCGCCTCAAGGCCGCCGAGCACGACACCTTCGCCCTCCTCGGTACTACCCTCTCCACGGGCGAAGCCGTCCTCATCCGCTGCCGCCGCAGCTAGCAGCCTACCCCACGCACGCCGCCCGCTGCCGCCCCACAAGAAAGCCGCTCGCCCCATCGATTACTTGTGATCGATGGGGCGAGCGGCTTTTTCACTTCCTCCAGGCCTCTAGCCCAAGGCAATAAAAAAGGGGCGCAGCGCGCCCCTTAGCGTTGTCTCGCAAGGATTCGAACCTTGACAAACAGAACCAAAACCTGTTGTGCTACCATTACACCACGAGACAATCCTCAGCTCTTCACCCAGGCTAAGCGGTATAGGCCGCCAAGATGAATGCAGCGCAAAGATACGCTATCTCAGCTAACTAGACAAATAGCCCAGCCCGAGGCTCCGCGCGCTGAGGCACATTCGGGAGGGAGGCTGAGGGAGGGCTGTCCGCGTGCTGAGGGAGGGCGGGGAGGGGCTGAGGAAGATCAATAAGGCAGGAGAGGCAAGGCTGTGGCCGTCGGGAGCGATAGCACTGAGGGAGTCTGAGGGATATCAGTAAGCACGCTGAGGGACGGCAGTCAGCGCCGTCAGGGATATCAGTAAGGGTCGCTGAGGGATACCCCTCGGGGAGGTGAAACAAGAGGGACAGAAGCGGGAAGGAGCAGGACGGGAGGATGGGGCGGACGGCCGCGCGGAAGGGCAGAAAAAGGGTCAGGCACTCCGCTCCCCAGCGAGCTGAGGAGGGAGCGCCTGACTCTGGTGGGATCCGCAGAGGGGCGGAAGGCTGAGGCCAGTGCTTGGAGAGCGGCGGCCCTTAGGCTACCAACCGGGGTTCTGCGTCCACTTGCCGCCCGTGGCGGAGATGATCTCGAGATTGATCGGCAGGAGGTAGTCCCGCTTGGGATTGAAGCCCCAGCCCGCCTCGTGCCCCGCGGGATTACTCGGGAGGATATAGCGGTAGCTGTCGCCCGCCTTGCCCGTGAGGAAGAGATTATTGCCCGTGGCGGCATCGTAGACGAGGCGATTGCCGTAGCGCGGATGGCCCTTGAGGTTGCTCCCGACGAAGAGCGCCCCCACAGCCCGCTGGCCTACGATGAGCTCCTCAGCGGCTGCCCAGCGCGCGATGTCGCGGAAGCGACGCCCTTCGCAGGCCTGCTCGACACGCCGCTCACGACGTACCGCCTGCACGTACTTATTAAGGTGTCGGAAGGGGTAGTCCGCCTCGGTATTGTACTCACGGTCGAAGTCCACATCGGGCATCCCGACACGTACGCGCAGCGGGTGCAGGATCTTGATGACCTCGGCGGCGTGCGTCGCCCCGTCGAGCTCGACGAGTGCCTCAGCGTAGTTCAGCAGGATATCGGCGTAGCGGAACTGTATGGCTGGCGTCGCGCCCTTGTACTCGGCATCGAGATTGCCCGTGTAGTCGATCTGCACGTGCTTGAGCAGCGAATAGCCCGTCATGTTCTGATGGTAGGAGGCCCCGAGCAAGGGCGGCACCTCATAGGCGGGTTGGTCGGGACGCAGGCGTTGACCAGGCGTGCAGACGGTCTGCGCCAGGCGCGGGTCGCGCAGCGTGGGCTGGAGCTCGGTGCCGAAGGTCTTCTTCGCCTCGAGCCGCTCGGCGCCGACGAAGGGACGCCCGTCGCGGGTCAGGTAGTCGTCCACGAGCGAAGCCGTAAGGCCTATCCCACCGCCGCCTTGGTTGAGGTAGCGGTTGACATTGTTCCCCACCTCATTGCCGTCGTAGCGCTTGTACCAGAGGACCTCAGGGTTGGCAGAGAGGTCGGTGGTCTGGAAGAGCTGACGGTAGTCCTCCGTGGGCTGACTGGCGCTGTAGACCTTCCACACGCCGCGATCGACGACGGCCTTAGCCGCCTCGAGGGCCTGCGTCAGGTAGCCCTTGACCTTCTCCTCTGTGACCTGAGGGTCGGCGAAGGCATCCCCCTTGGCCTTGTGGTAGCGCTCCCAGGTGGCCTCGAAGAGCGCGACCTCACTCTTGAGCGCCCGTGCCACATCGCGGTGTACGCGCATGCTGGCAGCACTCTGCTGCTCGCCCAGCAGCCCGATGGCGCGATCGAGATCCGCTAGGATGCTGTCGGTGAGCTCCAGGCGGCTATGGCGCGGCAGCTGTAGGCGCTCCACGACGGGATCAAGGGGCTCGCTCAGCCAGGTGACGCCGCCGTAGCTGGTCAGCAACGTGTAGTAGTACCAGGCACGGAAGTAATAGGCCTCGCCGACGCACTGATTGTAGCGCACCGAGCCCTTCTCGGTGGTGTTCTCGAGATTGGTCAACAGGTAGTTGACATCACGTATGTGGACGTAGGTCTTCAGGGATGCGGCGTTGCTGAGACTGAAGCGTCCATCCAGTCGGGTATTGACGGCGCTGCTGGTCATGTTGTCACTCATCACGTCGTCACCCGCTATGCCCGCGCCGCCACCAGCGCTAAAGCCCTGCGTACGTAGGCCGGACTCGTAGAACATGTTTAGGTAGTTCTGCATCTCGCCTGTACTGGCGAAGGGCTTGGTGGTAGAGAGCGTCCCCTCGGGCTCCTTGTTCAGGTCGAAGCAGGAGCTAAGCCCCGAGCCCAGCGTAAGGCCGAGGCAGAGGAGTAGGATATTCTTGTTCATGAGCTTGTATGCTTAGAGGTTTACGACGACGCCACAGGAGACGACGCGGTTCATCGGGTAGTTCTTCCCCCCTTCACTCGTATAGCCGTTGCCGGTGAAGATGGCCTCGGGGTCGAACATCCCCTTGAGCCCCGTGAAGGTCAGGAGGTTCTCTCCCGAGAGGTAGACCTGCACCTTGCTGCCCTTGGTCCACTGGCTGGGGAGCTCGTAGCTAAGGGTCACGTTCTTGAGGCGGCAGTAGGCGGCGTTCTGCAGGTAGCGGTCGTTGGTGACCTTGTTCTTGCCCTGGAAGGGGGCTACCCCGCCTGCGGTGTGGATGTAGGGCTTGGGGTAGTAAGCGTTAGGGTTCTCTGGCGTCCAGTAGTCGAGGTGCTGCTTGAAGACCGTGACCTGGGCGTAAGGTCCCCAGCCCCAGAAGTAGATGGAGCCAGGGCCTGGGTGCCAGTCGCGCTTCCCTACGCCCTGCAGCATCAGCGAGAGGCTGAGACCGCGCCAAGCGATACTGCCGTTGAAGGTGAACTGATAGCGGGGCGTCGTGTCCCCGATGACCGTCATGTCGCCCATGTCCCCGAGCTTGCTCTTGCCGATATTGATCTTGCCGTCGCCATTGAGGTCTCGGTACTTGACGTCACCAGGCGTCCAGGGCTGTCCGCTGAGATAGCTGAGGTCGTGCGTCTTGTTGTAGGCATCCGCCTCGGCCTGCGTCTGGATGAGCCCATCGGAGCGGAAGCCCCAGATCTCGCCCGGGCTGCGACCCTCGTACCACTGGGTATGGGGCGAACTCTTGTCGATGCTGGTGTACTTGGTCACAACGGCTGTGGCGTCGGAGACCTGAGCGCCGAGGGAGTAGTCTATGTCCTTGCCGATGCGCCCGTGATAGTTCAGCGAGAGCTCCCAGCCACGGTTGCGCAGCTCGGCATTGTTGGTCTCGGGCGCGGCGGCACCGAAGAGGTCAGGCAGCGGCAGCCCAGGGCCGAGCATATCGCGCGTATCGCGCTGGAAGATCTCGAGGGTACCCGTCAGCGTATTCTGCCATAGGCCGAAGTCCAGCCCGAGGTTGAGGCTGGAGACCTTCTCCCAGGTCGTATTGGGGTCGATGACGCGTGGCGCGACCGTGTAGGGATGGCGCCCGTCCTGGAAGATGTAGCTCCCGAGGCCGCGGCTCAAGCTCATCGACGAGGCGAAGGTATAGAGTGCCGCCCCAGCCTGATTCCCTAGGAGGCCGTAGGAGGCGCGGAGCTTTAGGTTGGAGAGCGTTGGGGAGAGGGAGCGCATGAAGTGCTCGCGGTGGAGGTTCCACCCCAGCGAGAAGGAGGGGAAGAAGCCCCAGCGGTGTGCGGGCGCAAAGCGGGAGGAGCCGTCGTAGCGGCCGTTGAGCTCGACGAGGTAGCGCCCGTCATAGTTGTAGTTGATACGCCCGAAGAAGCCACGCGTAGCCCAGCCGTAGCGCTGATCCACGGGCACCTTGTCCCCCGAGCCTATCCCTGCGTTGGGGTTGTCCAGCGAGTAGAGCCCCGTCACCGAACTCTCGAGGAAGCTCGTGTGGCTGTCCTCCTCCTGATAGCCCGCTAGGAAGGTGAAGTGGTGACGCTCCCCGAGGTCGAGCAGGTAGTTGGTGTAGAGGTTGATCGAGCGATAGTTGTCCTTCTGGAAGCTACGGGTGAACTTGCCCTGCGGCAGTACCCCCAGCTCGCTGCGTACCCCGAGGGAGGTGCGCTGCCCGTCGGCGGCGTAGATGCGCGGAGCTCTATTGAGCGCCTCGTACTCCGAGCCTCCGAGGCGGTAGGTATAGTCGAGGTAGATACGCCAATCCTTGAGTGGCTGCAGCTCGACGCCAGCAGTGAGGTTAAGCCGATCCTGCTTGTGACGCGTGTAGGTGCCGCTCCGGAGGTAGGGGATCATACTTAGCTCGGTGAAGTGCCCATTGGGGTCGACGACGGAGACCGTGGGGCGGAAGCGCGCCAGCGAGTGGTAGAAGCCCTCGGAGAGCCCGCCTGCGCCGAAGGGCGTATCATTCTGTCCGTGGATGTACTTGGTATCGAGCTTGAGGCGTAGCCAAGGCTTGAGCTGGCTCGTGACCTTGGAGGCGAAGTTGTAGCGCTGGTACTGCATCTTGGCATAGCGCAGGATGCCGTCCTCGGTATAGTAGCCGCCCGAGACGTAGTACTGTGTGCCTTCGCTGCCGCCCGAGACGCTGAGGTTGTGGCTCTGCTTGTGCGCCCAGTCCTTATAGTGGAGGGCGAAGTAGTCGACATTGCCCACCCCCTGCTCCGAGTTCTCGAAGGCGGGGTTCATCATTGAGTTCTTCGGCAGCTCTGCCCAGGGGTCGACACTGGAGGGGTCAGCGATGTAGCGCCGCAGCAGCTCCAGCTTCTGGTCGCTGTAGAGACGAGGCGAGCCCGAGTTGCGCACGCCTGCGTTCCAGTACTTGGCGAACTCATAGGAGTTGACCATCTCGGGCAGCAGCGTCGGTGCCGACCAGCCGAAGTTGCCCTGATAGCCGATACGGATCTTGCCCGCTACGCCCTTCTTGGTCGTGACGAGTACGACCCCGTAGGCCGCGCGTGCGCCGTAGATAGCGCTGGCGGCAGCATCCTTGAGCACGGAGATGCTCTCGATATCATTGGGGTTGACATCCGAGAGGGCCATCTCCACCCCATCGACCAGGACGTAGGGCGAGGCGTTGTTCTTAAGGTTGCCCTGCCCACGTAGCGAGAGCGTCCCCGTCCCGCCAGGGCGTCCTGAGGAGCCGTTGGTGACCAAGAGACCAGGGACGAGCCCCTGCAGACTCTGGGAGGCGTCCGCTACGGGACGGCGTGCGAGCTCGGTGCCCTTGACGGAGCTGACCGCCCCAGTGAGGTTGACCTTGCGCTGGACGCCGTAGCCCACCACGACGACATCGTCCAGCTTGGTGGCGGCATCCTGTAGGGTGATGGTCAGCGACTGCTGCCCTTCGAGGGCTACTTCCTCGGTCTTCATGCCGATAAAGCTGACGCGGAGCACGTCGCTCTTCTTCAGTCCCGAGAGGGAGAATTCGCCCTGCAGATTGGTCACGCTACCCTTACCTTGGGCGCCCTTGACCACTACGGAGGCTCCGACGACGGCCTCGCCCTTGCTGTCTACGACGCGTCCGCGTACCGCGAGGCTCTGCGCCGAGAGCTGCGGCATGAGGAGGGTCAGCAGAAGGAGCAGCAGCCCGAGGAGCCTCGACCTGTGTAGTTTTCTTTTCATGTGACTTTAATTATAGTGTATGTATGTACGGGTCTAGCTGGGGGGCTAATGCTGGGGGGAGGGTCGCGCAGGTAGGGGGGCAGCTCTCCCCTACTCTTCCCAGCGCGGGGCGCGTGCCGAGGTCTCCTCCTCGGCGCCCTTAGTGTTTTCCTCTTTGTTCCTTCGTTTAGGGCAAATTTAGGGATAATGATCGGGGCGAGCAAGGGTTAGTAAAAGTCGTGTAATACAAGCACTTCCTTAATTTATTTACGAAGCCTAAAGACGGTCTAAGACGCCTCTCAGCACCCCTCCCAATAAGGCTGCGACGCGGCCTCCCTTAGCCCAGAGTCTCGCTGAGGGATATCCCTCAGCCTCCTGACTGATACCCCTCACGGCGTCCACTGACGGCCCTCAGCGTGCTGACTGATATCCATCAGCAACACCCCCTCCCCAGCGCCACCGAGAAGAGCCCGTAGGAGCAAGCTGGAGGCGCGGCTGTAGGGGACGCGCCCCCAGCCTCGGCGCTATGCGGTGGGCGTCCCAGCTGCGTTATATACATATCTAATTAGGGCGCGCGGAGCAGCCTTGGGCGGGCAGCTGCTCAGGGATGCCTGGGCAGGGCCTTCCGAGCCTCATGGGAGGAGGTCGGACGAAGTCCCTCAGCCTCGGTGAGGCGCTTTGCTCGCCGCTACGAGAGAATTATTAACTTTGTAGTATGGATAATAGCATACAGCGCGGGCTTGCGTATCGCGCTGGGTGCCCCAATAATAGAAACATATGAAGAAGATCATCCTTGCATCCCTGGCACTGGGTGCTGTGCTGACCCTCAGCTCCTGCGGCGCTAAGAAGAGCGCCTACCGTAAGGCCTACGAACAAGCAAAGCAGCGTGAGATCGCTGCACAGGACACCAAGCCTGCCGTACAGTACGAGGCTAGCGCCGCTCAGATGCCCGCTGCCCCCGTCACTGTACGTAAGGAGCGCGTCTCCACCTACGAAGGGGAGAATGCGAGCCACCTCAAGCGCTTCAGCGTCGTCGTAGGGAGCTTCCAGAACCCCACCAACGCGCGCAGCCTCAAGGACCGCATGACGCAGGCTGGCTACCAGGCTGTACTCGCTACCAATGACGTGGGTATGCTGCGTGTCATCGTCTCTAGCTTCGACACGCGCGATGAGGCAGCTGCCAGCCGTGAGGCCGTCAAGGCACGCTTCGCCCCCGAGTTCAAGGACGCTTGGCTCCTAGAGAACGCTCAGTAATCCACCGAGCGAGCAGCTAGCTATGGACATCAGGAAGGAGTATTCCCTCAAGGCGCACAACACCTTCGGCATAGACGCCCAGGCGGACTGGTTCATCCCCTACAAGAGCATCGAGGAGCTGCAGCTCCTGGCCCGGGATGAGTACTTCCAGGAGTGCCGGCACCTCCTTCTAGGCGAGGGGAGCAATATGCTCTTCCTTACCAACTTCCATGGCATCGTCCTGCACTCCCAGATCACCACACTCGAGACCTACGAGGAGGATGAGGCACACCTCACCCTCCTCGTAGGCTCTGGTGTGCACTGGGATGACCTCGTAGCATACACCTGTGCCCGCGGACTTGGAGGTCTCGAATGCCTCTCCCTGATCCCTGGCCAGGTCGGCGCCGCAGCGGTGCAGAACATCGGAGCCTATGGCGCCGAGATCAGCCAGCGCGTCGTCTCTGTGCACACCGTACACCGCCGTACGGGTGAGCTACGTCACTTCGCTCCCGAGGAGTGTGACTATGCCTACCGCCACAGCTTCTTCAAGACGGCTGAGGGGGCAGACTACATCGTCACGCACGTACTACTACGCCTCGATAAGCAGCCCGAGCTGCAGCTGGACTACGCCGACCTCAAGGCACGTGTAGCCGCCCGCAGCGCTGCTCCCAGCCCTGAGGACGTACGCCAGGAGGTCATCGCCATCCGCCGCAGCAAGCTCCCTGACCCCGCCGAGCTAGGCAATGCAGGGAGCTTCTTCATGAACCCCATCGTCCCCCCCTCACGGCTCACGGAGCTCCAGGAGACCTATCCCGACATCCCCCACTACCCTGCCCCCGAGGGTCAGATCAAGCTCAGCGCTGGCTGGCTGATCGATCGCTGCGGGCTCAAGGGCTTCGTCCTGGGGCATGCGGGCGTCTACCCACGGCAGGCGCTTGTGCTGACCAATGTCGACGGGGAGGCTACGGGGCAAGACATCGCACGCCTAGCTCAGCACGTACAGCAGCAGGTACAGGAGCGCTTCGGCATCGAGCTACAGCCCGAGGTGCGCTATATCAGCTAGCTGCCGGCACCCGCCTCTACGGGTACCGTAGCACACCCACACATATACATGAAGGTCATCATCCTAGGCACAGGTACCAGTACAGGCATCCCCGAGGTGGGCTGCGGCTGCCCTGTATGCCAGAGCGACGATCAGCGTGATCGCCGACTACGCACCTCGGCCCTCGTCATCACCGATCAGGGCAAGCGCATCCTCATCGACTGTGGCCCCGACTTCCACGAGCAGGCTACGCGGCTCATGCTGGACCGCGTGGACGCCGTGCTCCTGACGCACGAGCACTACGACCATACCTTCGGCCTGGACGACATCCGCACCATCGCCTGGCGTCAGGAGGTGCCCATCTACGGGCAGGAGCGCACGCTGGAGGCCGTACGTAGCCGCATGCACTACGCCTTCGGGCCCAATCCCTACCCTGGGACGCCACGCCTTAGCCTCAAGCCCATCGTCGAGGGCCAGCCCTTCGAGGTCTGCGGCGAGAAGGTTATCCCCCTATCCTTCATGCACGGCTCCCTGCCCATCGTCGGCTATCGTATAGGCCCGCTGGTCTATATCACCGACCTCAAGCAGATCGAGCCCTCCGAGTGGCAGAAGGTCGATGGTGCTCAGCTCGTCGTCCTCAATGCCCTACGCTATAGCCGCCCCCACCCGAGCCATCAGAGTGTGGAGGACGTGCTGCAGCGCCTCCCCCAGCTCACGGAGCGCCCTCAGCTGACGCTCCTGACGCACCTCTCGCACCACGCCCCCAGCCATCGCGAGCTGGAGCAGCTCCTACCCTCGGACGTCCGCCCTGCCTACGACGGGCAGTGCCTCAGCATTGTGGACGGCCAGGTCACCGAGACGCCGCTGCCGCCCTTCGAGCAGCCCTTCCACTACCGCGACCTTGGCCGTATCGCCTACGCCGAGGCCTGGGAGCTGCAGAAGGAGCTCTTCCAGGAGCAGCTCACCCTCAAGCATGAGGGCCGCCCCACCAGCAGCTACCTCCTCCTATGCGAGCACGAGCCCGTCTTCACGATGGGCAAGCACGCCGACAAGGCCAACGTGCTGCTAAGCCCCGAGCACCTACGCGACATGGGCTACGACTTCTATGAGATCGAGCGCGGCGGGGACGTGACCTACCACGGCCCTGGCCAGATCACGGGCTACCCTATCCTTGACCTCGAGCGCTTCGGCCTCGGGCTGCGCGCCTACATAGAGCTGCTGGAGAGCTCGATCATAGAGCTCCTGCGCTTCTACGGTATCAAGGGCGAACTGAAGGAAGGTGCGGCTGGCGTCTGGCTCGATGTCGGCGACCCCGAGCGGGAGCGTAAGATCGCGGCCATAGGCGTCAAGAGCAGCCGCTACGTGACGATGCACGGCTTCGCGCTGAACGTCACCAACGACCTCAGCCCCTTCCAGCTCATCAACCCCTGTGGCTTCAAGCAGGGCAAGGTAGCCTCCATCGCAGGCGAGACAGGCCAGGCCATAGACCTCGTCGTCATACGCCACATGCTGGTATCCATCCTCCACCGTAGGCTGCGTGAGCTCATGCCGCAGCGCTACTAGTTATTCACCCTTGTCATACGCCCCATAGTATATGAACGAGATCAACCTCTCCACTCCCTCCCTCCTCTTCTCGGCCATCTCGCTGATCCTGCTAGCCTATACCAACCGCTTCCTCTCCTACGCCAGCATCGTGCGTAGCCTCAAGGAGAAGCACGAGCGCGACCCTCAGGCCGAGCCCACCAGCCTGGCACAGCTGCGCAACCTCTACCGCCGCCTCAAGCTGATCCGCGCCATGCAGATCCTAGGGGCCAGCAGCCTGCTCTTCTGCCTTACGGCGATGTTCTTCTTCTACATCCACCTACCCGTCCTCGGAGATATGATCTTTGGGGCTGGGATGGTGCTGCTAGCGGCCTCACTCTGCGTCTGCATCTGGGAGATACAGATCTCTGTCGACGCCCTGAGCCTCAATCTCGGTTCGCTCAAGAAGGAGCAGCCCTCGCTGCTGCGCCGCCGTCCCGACGATGAGGAGCTACAGCGCGAGAAGAGTAAGCAGAACAAGAAAAAGAAGAAGTCCAGCGGCGAAGGCAAGTCCCAGGACGAGCGCCCCGCCCGCGAGGAGCGTCCCGAACGTCAGCCCCGCGAAGGACGTGAAGAGCGCCCCGAGCGTCAGAGCCGTGAAGGCCGCGAAGGACAGCGCTCTGGCCGCGAAGAGCGTCAGGAACGCCAGCAGCGTGAGCCCCGTGAGGGCCGCGAGGAGCGCGAGCCTCGTCAGAGCCGAGAGTCCCGTGAAGGACGTGAGGAGCGTCAGCCACGTGAGGGCCAGCGTCAACCCCGCCGTGAGCGCAGCGAGCAGCCTCAGGAGTCCACGAGTGCAGCGAGCGCCGAGCAGGCCGAGAGCCGCAGCGAGCAGCCTCGTGAGCAGCGTGAACCCCGTCAGCAGCGCGAAGGCCGCCCCCAGCGCGAGCCTCGTGAAGCACGTGAGCCCCGCGCTCCACGCAGTCCCCAGGAGCAGCCAATAGCCCACAGCGCCGAGCCTCAGAGCACGCAGCCCCAGAGCGCACAGCCCGCAGGCCAGCCCCGCAGCGAGCGCCCCATCCGCGAGCCCCGCGAGCCCCAGCAGCAGACGGAGCAGCAGCCCAGCCGCAGTGAGCAGCCTGTAGCAGCGCCCGCTACCCAGCCCAGCACCGTGCAGCGTGCACCCGCAGCTGAGAGCACAAGCCCTAGCCCAAGTCAAGCTCCCAGCCAGCCTGCAGCCCAGCCAGCCCTCGCTCAGCCCGAGGCCAGCGTGCAGCCTAGCCGCCCCTCGACGGCAGCGCCCATGGCACGCCCCGCAGGTGCTCCGCTCGTCACGCCCCGCCCCGCTGCCCGCACGGCACAGCCTGCCGCTCAGCCCGCCCCTAGCACGGAGCCCGTCAGCAGCCCCGCCGACGAGCAGCCCGGCCGTCCGATGAGCTACGAGGAGGCACGTGCCCGCCAGCTGCGCGCCCTGCAGCAGCAGGCTCCCGAGGAGCCCCAGGACTAGGCCCTAGGCTACGTCCCCAACCCTAAGAGCAGCGGCTCATCCCCACGCAGCGTCGTCGGGGGTGAGCCGCTGCCCTTTTACCCCCTTAGCCGAGGGCAAGCCGCCGAGGCTTTTCCCCTACTGGGCCGAGCAAAGGCCTCATCGAGCCGCAGCGCGCCTTGCCCCTTGCCCGAGCCTCCTTGAGGGATATCCCTCAGCCCTCTCCACTGATAGCCCTCACGCTCCTCACTGCCGTCCCTCAGCACGCTGAGGGATAGCCCTCACGCACCCTCCCCCTATAGACGCACAGTGCTTGGAGGCCGAGGGCAAGCCTTACCGCGGCTTAGTCCGAGGCGAGCAAAGGCATAACGCGCCCGTTCTCGAAGCCAGCTGTGAGGAGGGTCAAGAGGCCTCGGCGAGCAGCCCTCCGACCCCTACCCTAGCCGTACCGTACAGCGGAGGGAGGATTTGTTGTATTTTTGCGCTCGCAAGACAGAAATCCAAAACAAAGCAAACAAGAAGTAAATGAACAAGACTACTATAGCGTTCTTCGGCACGATGCCTTACGATAAGGCGACCTTCAACGAGGTAAACGAAGAATATGGCTTCGATATCAAGTACTATACGGGCAACCTTAGCCACGACAACATCTCCCTGACGCGCGGCGCCGACGCCGTCTGCGTCTTCGTCAACGACGACCTCAACGCCGAGATCATCGCCGAGCTCAAGCAGAACGGCGTCAAGATGATCGCCCTGCGCTGCGCAGGCTACAACAACGTAGACCTGCCCGCCGCCAAGGCCACAGGCATCACCGTGGCGCGCGTCCCCGCCTACTCGCCCCACGCTGTGGCCGAGTACGCCGTGGCCCTCATGCTCTCGCTGAACCGCAAGATCCAGCGCGCTAGCTGGCGTACGCGTGACGGTAACTTCTCCCTGAACGGACTCATGGGCTTCGACATGTACGGCAAGACGCTCGGGGTCATCGGCACGGGTAAGATCGCCAAGGTGCTCATCGGCATCCTGCGCGGCTTCGGCATGAATGTACTGGCCTACGACCTCTATCCCGACCACGCCTTCGCAGAGGCCAACCAGGTGCGCTACGTCAGCCTCGACGAGCTCTACGCAGGCTCGGACATCATCTCCCTGCACTGCCCCCTGACGCCCGAGACGGAGTATATCATCAACCGCGAGAGCATCGCCAAGATGAAGAAGGGCGTCATGATCATCAATACGGGACGCGGCCGCCTGATCCACTCCGAGGACCTTATCGAGGGCCTCAAGAACAAGCAGGTCGGCTTCGCAGGGCTCGACGTCTACGAGGAAGAGGAACCCTACTTCTACAAGGACAAGAGTGACAAGATCATCGACGACGACACGCTGGCGCGCCTGCTGTCCTTCAACAACGTCATCATGACCTCGCACCAGGCCTTCTTCACCCGTGAGGCCACGAGCAACATCGCCCACACGACCTTCGGCAACATCCGTGACTTCGTCCTCGGCCACGAGCTGCCCAACGCTGTGACGGAATAGCCGAGTGCCCCGAGCCTAGTATAAAAGGCGCGCGTCCTGCCGACCCGATGAGGTTGGCAGGGCGCGCTCTTTATTTGCCTCTAGCGGCAGCGGCAGCTCTTAGGTTCCTTAGCCCCAGGGCTAGGGCTGAGGGCGCAGCGGCAGCACGGGCGTCAGCAGCAGCGTCAGGCTATAGTCCTGATAGGGCAGCAGGTACTTAGGCTGTGGTAGTGCCCCCCAGCTGTCGTAGCAGCCCAGACCCATGTGGTAGCTATCGGCCAGCAGCTGGGTGAAGGGCGCCTTGGCAATGAACTCGGAGTGCTCCTGACCCTTCTGAGGATAGCCGTCGAGGCTCTCCATGCTGCGATCCAGCGCCGAGGCCATGAAGAGCTTGTCCGAGCGCAGCTCTAGCCCACGGCCGCCTCTGTCGAGGACACGGAAGTAGCTGAGGTCGCTGTGCAGCCCCGTCTCCTGCGGACGGATGTAGGGGTAGAACTGATCCGCTACAGAGCTCTGATAGTAGCCGAAGGGCTGCGAGAGCTTGCGGTCAGGGTAGCTCTCCACAGGGCCGCGGCCGTAGAAGGCAACCTGATCCAGCTCCTGAGGCAGCTCCATCTTGATACCGAAGCGGAAGAGATTGGCCACCTTCTCCTTGCTGCAAGCCTTCATCGCCTGCTGGTAGAGGATGCGTCCCGTCGCGTCTATGGTATAGTCGATGCTCAGCGTAGCGCCGACGGCGGGCAGCTCGTAGCGGGCCTCGAGCTTGATGAGCATAGGCTCGGGCTGCGTGGCCTTGAGGCTCTTGAGCTTGAGCTCAGGGTGACGCCAGACGGCGTAGCGACGCTGCAGACCAGCACCCATATCGTTGTCCGTCGGGGCGCGCCAGAAGTTGGGGCGCAGCTGATGCCCCTCATCGAGGAGCTGCACGCCGCCTGCCTCGTAGTGCGAGACGAAGCCCGTAGCCTTGTCGATCTCGATGCGCCAGTCCGCGCCCTTGATGATGTAGTACTGCACATCGTTGGAGAGGAGCTCGGGGGCGGACTGGGCGCGCTGCTCGTTGAGCTTCAGCTCAGGCAGCTGCCCCTTCTGCAGGACAAACTGCTCGTGCGCCAGCTCCGTACCTGCCAGCAGGATCCCATCGGCGTGAGTGAGCGTGAAGGAGAGCTGCAGCGTGACGTCCTCCGTCGCGCCCACAGCGGGCATCGTGTAGGGGATCGTCAGTTCCTCAGTGGCCTGCGGGGCAATCGCGGGCAGCTGCATCGTCCCCGACTGGACGGGAAGGCCCTCTACAGAGAGCTCCCAGCGCATCGTGTAGCGGCTCAGGTCGGTGAAGAAGTTCTCGTTGTAGATCTTTATCCGTCCCTTCGCTGCGTCTACCATCGAGGGGCGTATGCTCTGGTGCACGTAGCTCACCTCATAGGCGTGCGGATTGAGGCGACGGTCGGGGCTGACGAGCCCGTTGTCTAGGAAGTTGTTGTCCGAATAGTCAAAGCGGTTGAAGTCGCCCCCATAGGCGTAGAAGGAGCGGCCCTTCTTGTCGCGCCAGCGCAGGCCCTGATCGACGAAGTCCCAGATGAAGCCGCCCTGATACTGAGGCTCGCGGCGGATCATATCCCAGTACTCGTCGAAGCCGCCCTCGCTATTACCCATAGCATGGGCGTACTCGCACTGGATGACAGGCATCGAGGGCTTGCTGTCGAGGTACTTCTGTATTTCCCAGGGACGGCGGTACATGGGGCAGAAGATATCGGTCGCCTCCTTGCCCGAGCGCTCGTACTGTGCAGGGCGGGTGGGGTCGAGCTTCTTCACTAGGCGGTAGGCAGCCCAGAAGTTCTCGCCGTGCCCCGACTCGTTGCCCAGCGACCAGGTGATGACGCTGGGGTGGTTGACGTTGCGCTGGACGTTGCGCTCGTTACGCTCGAGGTGCGCCTTGAGGAAGTCCTTGCGGTGCGCCAGAGACTCCTTGCCGTAGCCCATACCATGGCTCTCGAGGTTGGCCTCCGCTACGACGTAGAGCCCGTACTCATCGCAGAGCTGATACCAGAGGGCGGCGTCAGGGTAGTGACAGGTACGTACGGCGTTGATGTTCATTTGCTTCATCACCACGATGTCCTGCAGCATACGCTCGCGGGAGACATGGTAGCCGCCGTCGGGATCGATCTCGTGGCGGTTCGCCCCCTTGATGAGGACGGGCTGACCATTGACCAGCAGCTGCCCTCGGGCGATACGTACGTTGCGGAAGCCCACCCGCTGGGGGATCACTTCGCCCCCTGCCTCGACGCGCAGCGTATAGAGGTAGGGATGCTCAGCGCTCCACAGCTGGGCGCGCTCGAGGGTCATCTGGGCCTCGGAGCCGCGCGTCTCTGCCGAGGCTACGACCTTGCCCGTGGCATCGCTCAGCGTAAGGCGTACGGGCAGGCTGGCGGAGGTCTTGTCGAGCTTGACCGACAGCAGTCCCTTCGTGTAGCTCACGGTATCGACGTCGGCTACCACACGCAGATCACGCACGTGCTGCGGCTCGCGAGCGTAGAGATAGCAGTCGCGGCCGACGCCCGAGAGGCGCCAGAAGTCCTGGTCCTCCAGGTAGCTGCCGTCGCACCAGCGGTGCGACTGGAAGGCGATGAGGTTGGCCTCGCCGTACTTGATGTAGGGTGTGAGGTCGAACTCTGCCTCCAGCTTACTGTCCTCACTGTAGCCCACGGGGCGGCCATTGACCCAGAGGTCGATGTTGGAGGTGACGGATCCGAAGTGGGCGATGACCTTCTTGCCACGCCAGGAGGCAGGGATGGTGATGCTGCGACGGTAGCTCCCTACGTGGTTCTCCTTGATGGGGACGATGGGGGGGTTGTTCTTGAACTGGTTCGTCCAGGGATAGGGGACATTGGTATAGAGGGGATGGCCATAGCCGTGGAGCTCCCAGTTGCCGGGGACGGGGATCTGTGCCCAGGACTTGTCGTTGAGGCCTAGGGCGCCGAAGTCCGTGGGGCGCTCATCGGCGTTGCGCACCCAGTGGAAGCGCCACATACCGTTGAGCGAGAGGTAGTGGGCGCTCTGTCGGAGGTCCCCTGTCGACTCACCCGCGCGGAAGGCGAAGTAGTCGGCGTGCATCGGGAGGCGGTTGATGGCATTGACCTCAGGGTTCTGCCACGGCTCCTTGGAGGACTGCTGGGCGCTGGCCGTGAGGCTAAGCGCGAAGAGCCCCAGGAGGGGGAGGAGGGCTTTCATGTCGATAGTGTGTGGTGATTGAAGTGTATAGATATGGATCTTGTAGCGTAGTAGGGGAGGCAGCACTAGGGGGCGCTACTCGCGTACAGGAGCGGCCCAGAGGAGCTTGCGCCTCAGGGTATCGGCGAAGGAGTGGGGACTGAGGTGCATGACCTGCAGCTGGCGTGTGGACTTGCGTATGCGCACCTTCGTCCCGCAGGGCAGGATGCGTGCCTGCCCATCGAGCACGAGCATATAGCTATTGTTGCGCGCGCGTACGCTGAGCTCCAGATCCGTAGCCTCGGGCACGACGAGCGGGCGCATCGTCAGCGAGTGCGGGGCTATGGGCGTCAGGAGCATACAGCGCGAGCCTGGCATCATCAAGGGGCCACCTGCCCCGAGGGAATAGGCCGTAGAGCCCGAGGGTGTGGCGATAATCAGCCCGTCGCAGTCGTAGTCCGCGAGGAAGTCATCGCCCAGCATGGTGTGGATGGTGATCATCGAGCCCGTCTCACGCTTGAGGAGGGCGACCTCATTGAGCACGTCGCCCTGGCACTGACCGTCCACCTCGACCGAGAGCAGCATACGCGTCTCCAGCGTGTAGTCCTCGGTGAAGAGACGCTCCATCAGCGGCAGTGCCTCGGTGATCCCGCGGTCGGTGAGGAAGCCGAGGCGTCCCATATTGAGCCCCAACACGGGGATCTCCTGGGCGAAGACACGGCGGGCAGCCCTCAGGAAGGTACCATCGCCGCCAAGGCTCAGCACAAAGTCTACATCTAGTGGAGTGGGGTAGGGAGGCAGGTGCCCTGCCAGTCGGGGCTCTAGACCGAACTGCTCGCGCAGCATCGTCTCGAAGCTCGGATCCAGGTACAGCCGCACGTCCGGTCTGTCAAGGACAGCCAGCAGCTCGGCAAGGTGCGCAGCGTGACCGTCCAGGTGCTGCGAGGCGATGAGTGCTATCTTGTACATAGTCCATCTGGGAGGCCCTTCGGCTAGACGGCGCTAGCTAGAGAAAGCCGTATCTTTGTCCCGCTTAGGTCTCGATGAGACCTATTATCTACTACAAATATATATAAGTTAGACATATGACACAGCTAAGTGTGAACATCAACAAGGTGGCGACCCTGCGCAACGCGCGTGGGGGCAATGTCCCCGACCTCCTACAGGTGGCGCGGGACTGCGAGCGCTTCGGCGCCCAGGGGATCACCGTACATCCCCGCCCCGACGAGCGTCACATACGCTACCGCGATGTCTACGAGCTGCGGGAGATCGTGACCACTGAGTTCAACATCGAGGGTAATCCTAGCCCCGAGTTCATGCGCCTGGTGGAGCAGGTACGCCCGCATCAGGTGACGCTCGTGCCCGATGCGCCCGACGCCCTGACCAGCGACGCAGGCTGGGATGTCGCCGCCCATCGTGACTTCCTCAGCGATATCCTCGCCGCCCTCCACGAGTGGGGCATACGCTCCTCCATCTTCGTCGGCACGGATCTGGAGAACCTCGATGAGGCCGCACGCCTGGGTACCCAGCGCGTCGAGCTCTACACCGAGCCCTATGCACGCCTCTACCCCGAGGACAGGGCAGCCGCCGTCGCCCCCTTCGCCCGCGCTGCGGTACACGCTACCAGCCTCGGCCTCGGGCTGAACGCTGGGCATGACCTCAGCCTCGAGAACCTCCGCTACTTCTCCGAGCAGCTGCCTCAGCTGGCCGAGGTCTCCATAGGCCATGCCCTCATCTCCGACGCGCTCTACCTCGGCCTCGAGGAGACGATCCGCCGCTACCGCGCCTGCCTCGTCCGCTAGCCGCCGCCCTTCCTCCAGCACTCTAGATGCCCACTGGGCACGCTGCCCCGAGCAAGCCGCAGCAGCACCTCGAGACGCCTCGGACGAAGCCCCTATATAAGGAGCAGCGAGCTGACAGCTAAGGGGGAGGGAGCAAAGTAATATAAGAATGGGGAGAAAGTAATATAACTTTCAGCGAAAAGTAATAGAATATTCGTCAGAAAGTAATATAATATTCTCCGAAAAGTTATATAAGAAATACGAGCCCGCCTAGCCCCTCACGCCGCTGCCCCCCTACAGAGACACTGCCCCGAGCCCGCTAGGCCTGCTCCGAGACTTGTCCTAAAGCGATAGGACAGCCCTTCATCCAAGCTCTCCGCACAGACAAGGCACAGCACGCCTAGGCACGTGCGAACCAACTAGACTACTCATACCAAGCAAGCAATATGGCCGCTATCAAATGTATCGGCGTACTGACCTCGGGAGGTGATGCCCCCGGGATGAACGCCGCCATCCGCTCTGTCACGCGCACCGCCATCTACCACGGCATACGCGTCAAGGCAATTTACCGAGGCTTCAAGGGCCTCATCACGCAGGAGATCGAGGACTTCGAGACGCAGCACGTGAGCAACATCATCCAGCGCGGAGGGACGATCCTCAAGACCGCCCGCTGCCAGGAGTTCCGCAACGCAGAGGGGCGTGCCCAGGCCTACCAGACGATGAAGGCACACGGCATCGACGCCCTCGTAGTCATCGGCGGCGACGGCTCGCTCTCAGGCGCTCGCGAGCTGGCCGAGGAGTGGGACGTGCCCATTGTCGGGCTGCCTGCCACCATCGACAACGATCTCTACGGCACCGACCTCACCATAGGCTACGATACGGCGCTCAATACCATCGTCACTGCTGTGGACAAGATACGCGACACAGCTAGCTCCCACGAGCGCCTCTTCTTCGTCGAGGTCATGGGACGCGAGGCGGGCTTCCTTGCCCTCAACGGCGCCATCGCCACGGGCTCCGAGGCCGCCATCATCCCCGAATACGCCTTCGAGAAGGACCAGCTGGCGGAGACCATAGAGAATGGCTTCCGCAAGACCAAGAACAGCAGCATCGTCCTCGTCAGCGAGAGCGAGAGCACCGGCGGGGCGATGAAGGTCGCCGAGCGTGTGGAGAAGGAGTACCCACAGTTCGACGTGCGCGTCGTCATCCTCGGGCACATCCAGCGCGGGGGCTCGCCCAGCGCTCAGGACCGCATCATCGCCAGCCGCATGGGCGTCGCTGCCATCGAGGCTCTGATGGAGGGCCAGCGCAACGTGATGATAGGCATCGTCAACGACGCCCTCGTCTACGTACCCTTCTCCAAGGCGGTGAAGAAGAACAAGCCCATAGACGAAGACCTCGTTGAAGACCTCCGCATCCTCTCTATATAGGACGCTGAGGCAGCGCCTAGGTGCCTGGTACGACCGCGAGGCCCGCGACCTACCCTGGCGCCGCGACGTGTCGGCCTACCACGTGCTCCTCTCGGAGGTCATCCTCCAGCAGACGCGCGTGGACCAGGGGATGAGCTACTACCATCGCTTCACCGAGGCCTTCCCCACGGTCTACGACCTGGCGGCCGCCAGCGAGGACGAGGTGCTGCTGCTGTGGCAGGGACTGGGCTATTACTCCCGCGGACGCAACCTCAGGCGCGCCGCCCAGATCATCGTCTCGGACTTCGGAGGCGAGCTGCCACGCACGCTCGAGGAGCTCAGCCGTCTGCCCGGGGTCGGGCCCTACACGCGTGGGGCAATACTCTCCTTTGCCTACAACCTGCCCTTCCCGACGGTGGATGGCAATGTGTACCGCGTCCTCAGCCGTCTCTTCGCCCTCACCGATCCCATAGATACGGGCGCAGGGCAGCGCGTCTACTGGCAGCTAGCCGAGGAACTGCTGGATCGCGAGCATCCCAGTCGGCACAACCAGGCCCTCATCGAGCTCGGCGCCCTCTGCTGCACGCCACGCAATCCCCATTGCCCCGAGTGCCCCGTCCAGGAGCAGTGCGAGGGCTACCGCCGAGGGATAGCCGAGACGCTGCCCATCAAGCAGGGCAAGACGCGCGTCCGTCCCCGCTATATGTACTACTTCCTCGTGCGCCTCGGGGAGGCTGGGGCGACCAGCCGCCTCCTACGGCGTCGCGGTGCGGGCGACATCTGGCAGGGGCTCTACGAGCTGCCGCTCATCGAGGGCGGCGAAGAGCCCCTGAGCACGGAGACGCTCTTGGCGCACCCGCGTCTCTCTGCGCTCCTCGGGCAGCTACGTGCGCCGCGCCTTCATCCCCAGCCTCGTGCCAGAGCTAAGCACCGCCTCTCGCACCAGCAGCTCTATGCCGAGCTCTACCTCATCGAGGCCGAGGGGCTCATGCCTCCCACCGAAGAGGACGAGCAGCCCTGGCTCCTGATCCCCGAGGCCGAGCAAGAGCGCTACGCCATGCCCGTACTCCTTACGCGCCTCCTCGAGGAGGCTGAGGACTAAGCCTTCCCCCTAGTATATCTCATGGACAAGCAAGCCATCTACGACTACCTCCAGGAGCGTCACATAGACTACCAGCTGACTGAGCACGCCGCGGCGCACAGCATGACGACGCTCTCCGAGCTAGGCCTCCCACATCCCGAGGCCATGGCCAAGAACATCTTCGTACGCGACGATAGGCACGAGCGCTTCTACCTCATCACCCTGCGCGGGGACAAACGAGTAAAGCTCAACAAGTTCAAACGACTCTACGGCACGCGTACCCTGACCTTCGCCAGCGAGGAGGAGCTGGAGCGCATCCTTGGCCTCAAGGCGGGCTCCGTCTCGCCTCTGGGGCTACTCCACGACGCGACGCACCAGGTGGAGCTCTATCTCGACAACGAGTACGCAGCCGAGGGTGCCCTCATCGGGATACATCCCTGCGACAATACGGCGACGCTCTGTCTCCCCGTCCGCAGCCTCGTCGAGCTGCTGCGCGCCGAGGGCAAGGGCATACACTTTGTCGATGCCGCCCAGCTGTGGTAGCCTAGATCGGAGCACCGCCTCGAGGCATCCCGAGCTGCGCGCGGAGGCTGCTTCAAGAAAATTGACTATCTTTGTCACTCAAATTGTGCAGCATAGAACAGTAAGAACTAAATATATTTAGACACAGAGATGAAAAGAACGTTCCAGCCCTCGAACCGCAAGAGAAAGAACAAGCACGGCTTCCGTGCACGTATGGCTACGGCTAACGGCCGCCGTGTGCTCGCAGCACGTCGCGCTAAGGGTCGCGCTAAGCTCAGCGTTTCGGACGAGTACTAGTCGACTCGGCAGCATGCCCTAGGGCATGCACCTAGATATCAAGCGGGAGGTGAGTCAGTGGCTCACCTCCCGCTCTTTTTGTACCCCTCGGGCAGCGCTACGAAGGAGCTCAAAGAACAGGGAGCGTAAAGGGAAGGTGAGCTGAGAGGAGCGCTAGATGACGCTCGAAATAGGGTAGTGCAGCGCTCAAACAAGGGTGAGACGGCGAGCAGATCAGGGAGGGCAAAGGCCCGAGAGGGAGTAGGGGAGATCTTTCGTACCTTTGCCGTCAAGCGACGGAGACAAGCCCCAGCCTGGCCTATATATACTGAGAAACACGATGCCAGACGGGGCTGAGGAACCTTCGCCCTATGTACTTCATTTATTCACCTTTATTACTCACTACATCTATGAGTACCAGTAAGCTCCTCCAGAGGAAGCTCGCGCGTGACTGCGAGCTAGAGTTCCGCGTGTACAGCTTCCGCGAGCTCGCCTCCCTCTACTTCCCCCACTACCAGCCCTCCAGTGCTAGCCGTGCGCTCAGACAGCTCATCACGCACGACGCCCTCTTCAAGCGGCAGCTCCAGTGCCGAGGCTTCAGCCTGACGCGCCGCAAGATCTCGCCCTACCAGATCGAGGTCGTACTGCAGCAGCTCGGGACACCCCGCGAGTTCTACGAGATCCAGCGGGCGAACTCCCCCTACTAGCACACTAAGCCTCCACGGCTAAGTCAGCCCAAAGAAAAGACCAGCGGGACAGTGCCGCGTCATACGACGCAGCGCTGTCCCGCTTCTTTATTGAGGAGGCTAAGGACGGGGGCTAAGGGCAGGGCACACTGGGGGCGAAGTGCAGGCCCATACGCCGTATGAGCTCCAGATCCTCGTCCGCCAGCTCCAGCTGCTCTATGGGCACGCACTCGTAGCGGTCGTTAAGGTAGTAGCGCTGCCCCGCCTTGAAGGCACGGTTCACCAGCGACTTAGTCTCCTGGCGGTAGCGTGTCGTGACGCCCGCGACATCCAGTAGGGTGTGGAAGACGGCGTTGGTCGAGGCAGGCTGATGCTGATTGGACAGCGCGGCGCGCCATACCAGCGGGTAGTGCTCCCTATAGCTGGGCGAGGTCCACAGCACGAGCGGTACGTGCAGCTGGTAGTAGGAGATGTCGGGCGAGGAGTGCAGGAAGCGCTCGCGACTGTCGTCGTACACATCCTCCCCGTGGTCGGAGACATAGAGCATCGCAGCCAGGCGGTCCTGCTGCCCGAGGCGTGCGATGACCTCGGCGACGAAGTGGTCGGTCTGGCGCACGGCATTGTCGTAGGCAGCCCGTAGGCTTAGGCTATCACCCTCACTGCCCGAATAGCGCTTGCCGACGGGGAAGGCAGCCTCCTCTGCGGGATAGCGGTCTCTGTAGCTGAAGTGCGCCCCGTAGGTGTGCAGGACGATGAAGAGCTTGGGGTGCTCACTGGAGAGTAGGCGATCCAGATAGGGGAGCATGTCTCTATCGTAGAGCCGCCCGGGACGCTGCCCCTTGCGCTGCTGTAGCTTCCTATCCTTACGCAGCGAATGGTATTCATCCCCCTGCATGGCGAAGAAGTCCACATAGCTGTGATTGCCGGGCTGATTCGTCACGTAGGCGGTGTAGAAGCCTGCCTCACGGAAGGCCGTCAGTATGCCCTGTATGCGCGGCAGCTGGTCGGCAGCCTCGGCATCAGCAGGGGAGAGGATGATGGGGATACTCTTGTAGGTGGTGTTGGACTGGGTCAAGACGTCGCGATAGACGCTCAGCTGCCCGCTCCCAGCGAGGCTGTCCAGGCGTGGTGTCGTGGGGCGACCGTAGCCGTAGAGGCTCCAGCTGTAGGCGCGATTGGTCTCTCCGAGGACAAGGACGTAGACCTCACGCTCGTCCTTAGGGTGCTTGCTCGTGGCTCCGTAGCTGAAGTCCTCCGAGCTGTAGCCGTAGTGGATGACTTCGCTGAGCTTCTTCGTCGCTAGGTACATGTTGTAGAAGACGCTCATCGGATAGACCTCAGCGCGCAGGTGGAGGTAAGGCGCGCGACGCTTCGCCCCCACCCAGATGGGCAGCGCCAGCAGTAGTAGCCCCAGTCCCCAGAGGCTCACACGGCGGCGGAAGCTGGGCGGGAGCGGCCGCGGATTGCGTGCCGAGGCGGTAGCCAGCAGCAGCGTCAGGACATAGCCCCCGAGGATGCCCGAGATGGGTAGGAGGATGTTGGAGAGGAGTTCGCCCGCCTCATCGGGCTCGGAGGTGAAGAGGTTGAGGATCATATCCACCGCTACCACCGAGCCGCTGAAGATCGTCAGGAGCACGAGCTGGAAGACGTGCAGGAGGATCAGCACCACCAGGCCCCAATAGATGCGCCCAGGGCGCTTGGCTAGCGCTAGCAGCAGCATGTAGATGGGCAGCATGACCAGCACGTTGAGGATGCGCCCCACGCTGGACTGCTGCATGACGATGGAGAGGACGAGGTTGGGCACCAGCAGCGCCAGCACGAGGATCCAGTAGTAGATGCGCTGGTCGCCTGCGCTGATGAAGGCCTTGAGGCGGCTGTAGAGCCGTGCGATCTGTCTAGTCATGGTGGTAAGGCTCGCCGCGTAGGATGGTCTGTGCCCTATAGAGCTGCTCCAGGGCGAAGAGGCGCACCATCTGATGCGAGAAGGTCATCTTGCTCAGCCCTACGAGTCCCTGAGCGCGGGCATAGACCTCCTCGGAGAAGCCGTAGGGCCCGCCGATGGCGAGGATCAGGCGGCGCTCGCCCGAGATCATCACCTGCTCGATGCGCTGGGTGAAGGTGCGGCTGGTGAGCTGGTCACCGCGCTCGTCGAAGAGCCAAAGGCGATCGCCTGGCTGCACCTGCCTGAGCAGCTCGCGCCCCTCCTCCACGCACTGCTGCGCCTCGCCGAGGCGACCTCGCTTGAGGTCGGGGATCACCTTGAGCTCGAAGGGGAGGTAATGCTTGAGCCGTGCCGCGTAGTGCTGCATCAGCTCCTCGATGTGCTTGCTATCGGTCTTGCCTACGACTAGGAGGATGAGCTGCATAGGGGGAGGCGGGTGGATGAAGGGTCTGAGAATAAAGGAAGAGCGTATGCTGTAGCCCACGGACGGGGCACAGCATACGCTCGCTTACTTTGATCTAGCTAGGTTCGCTCAAGGGCGGAGGGGCTAGAAGGGTAGGTCGTCGGCTGCCGAGACAGGCGCTGCAGGCTGTGCAGGTGCCGCGGGCTGAGCGGGAGGCTGGGGCGCGGCATAGCTAGCAGCAGCGGGAGCTACTACGCCAGGGGCGGCGACGCCCTGCACGACATTCCAGGCGCGGATGCTGGTGTACCAGCGCCCGTTGAACTCGCGGCTCTCGATGTCGATCGATACCGTGACGTCCTGCCCGATCTGCATGGGGAACTTGTCTACGTTGTCCCCGAAGAGCTCGAAGCATACCTTGCGGGGGTACTGCGTGCCGAGGGTCTCGAGGATGTATTCCTGTACCTTCCAGGGGTTGCCTGCCTTAGACGTCCCCGTACGAAGGGGGAGGATTTGGACGATTCTTCCTACTAATTCCATGAGGAGTATTATGTGATGAGTGTGATTACTTAGGTGGGAGGGGAGGGATCCGCTTGCTCTAGCGGGGGCGGAAGCCTATGATGTGGCGCACCTCGTCGATGGTGCGTGCAGCCGATTCGCGGGCCTTCTCCGCGCCGAGACGGGCCACACGTGCCAGCAGCTCCTTATCCCCACTGATGTCGAGGATACGCTCGCGGATGGGGGCGCAGAAGGCATTGATATCGGCGGCCAGCTGCTTCTTCATATCCCCGTAGCGGATGGCGCAGTCCTTGTAGAGCGCGTCGTAGTGCTGGTAGACCTCGGGCGTGGAGACGATCTCCATCAGGGTGAAGAGGTTCTGTATCGCCTCGGGCTTCTCGCTGTTGGGCTCGGTGGGGCCGCTGTCGGTGACGGCGCGCATGACCTTCTTGGATATGGTCTTCTCGTCGTCGATGAGGTAGATAGCGTTGCCCTCACTCTTACCCATCTTGCCCGAGCCATCGAGGCCAGGGACCTTGAGCGCCTTAGCCCCGAGGCTGAAGGACTGCGGCTCGGTGAAGAAGTCCACGCCGTAGATGGTGTTGAAGCGGCGGGCGAACTTGCGCGCCATCTCCATGTTCTGCTCCTGATCCTTGCCTACGGGCACCTTGACTGCCTTGTGCATGAGGATGTCGGCCGCCATGAGGGAGGGGTAGGTCAAGAGCCCCGCATTGACGTTGTCGGGCTGCTGGCGGGCCTTGTCCTTGAAGGAGGTCGTACGCTCCAGCTCCCCGAGGTAGGCGTTCATATTGAGGTAGAGGTAGAGCTCCAGCACCTCACGCACATCGCTCTGCACGTAGATGGTCGCCTGCTCGGGATCGATGCCGCAGGCGAGGTACTCGGCTAGGATCGTATTGGTCGAGCGTATGATGTCATCGGGATGGGGGTGGGTCGTCAGCGAGTGCCAGTCTGCGATGAAGAAGTAGCAATTGTACTGCTGCTGCATCTCGACGAAGGCGCGTACAGCACCGAAGTAATTACCTAGATGTAGGTTGCCTGTCGGGCGGATACCACTAACGACTGTTTCCATTGGATTCCCTTGATTAAATGAATACGACGAAGGACGGGCAGAGGGCTCCCTTAGCCCTTGCGTGCAATGATCTCGATCTCAACGAGCCCGTTCTTGGGCAGCGTCTTGACAGCGACTGCGGAGCGGGCGGGGAAGCTGCCCGTGAACTGGCGCTCGTAGACAGCATTCATTGCTGCGAAGTCGCCCATATCGGCCAGGAAACAAGTCGTCTTGACCACATCATCAATCGTCATGCCTGCCTCAGCGAGGATGGCATGGATGTTACGGAAGCTCTGCTCCGTCTGTGCCGTGATCCCCTCGGGGAAGTCACCCGTGCTGGGGTCGATGCCGAGCTGCCCGGAGGCATAGAGCGTATCGTCGAGGAGTACAGCCTGGCTGTAGGGACCGATGGCGGCAGGCGCCTTGTCCGTGGCGATGATCTTCTTCATTGCTGTATCTTGTTACTATAGGTGTACAAAGATACGCAATTCAGCCCGACTGCTGGGCGCCCGAGCTCCCAGCCTCTAGGAGCGAGGGCAGGCAGCAGCCAACTGGGCTTGCTCCTGCCGCCAGTCACGGCACTGCGCCCTATACCTAGGGGTGCTGACTGATATCCATCAGCCCGCTGAAGGCTATCCCTCGGCGGCCTGACTGGTAGCCCTCAGACCTCTGATGGGTATCAGTCACGGAAGGGCAGCCCTAGCGGTAGCACGCCGCGCGCCCTTCGTGGGGCTTTGTCCCCATCTATATAAAGGAAAAGAGATAGCAGACTGAAGGAGAAAGAACAGCGCGCTAAAGGCAAAAAGACAGCGCTCCCCCTGCTAGCGAAGCTGCTAGTCGGGGGAGCGCTGTCCTTAGAGGGGTGGAGCCTGCCGAAGAGCTGGGGAGGCGAGGCTTAGCAGTAGAGGAGGGGAAGGCTAGGAGCGGGCGAAGACGAGCTCCTCGAGGGCGTAGGCGACGCCGTCCTCGTTATTGGTGCATGTGACGTAGCTCGCCACGGCCTTGATGTCCTCGGGGGCATTGCCCATGGCGACACTCGTCCCCGCTAGGCGTAGCATGCCGAGGTCATTGTAGTTATCCCCCATGGCGATGAGCGCCTCGGGCGTGAGCCCCAGCAGCTCCAGCAGGCGCCCAAGCGTGGCGCCCTTGTCAATGCCCTTAGGCACAAGCTCGAGGAAGAAATCGCTGGAGCGGAAGGCGTCGATACGCTCACCGAGCAGTGCCTTCGCCTCGGCCTCGAGGGGGATGAGCTTATCCTTGGGCCCGACGGCCAGACACTTGGGCAGCTTCAGCGCCGAGAGGGCACGGAAGTCGGGCACGACCTCCAGCGCCATGCCCGTGATGTCGATCTCCTTGACCGCGTAGGGGTCGTCGGAGCGCTCGCTGAGGATGGTATCCTCGGTGTAGGAGAGGATGTTGAGATCGTAGCGCTGCGTGAGATCATAGAGCTGGGGGATAAGGTCAGCATCCAGCACGGTCTCGCTGAGCACCTCGCCCGTGGCGGCTGCGATGAGCTTGCCGCCGTTGAAGGGCAGCAGGTAGCCGCCGTAGGTCTTCAGCTCCAGCTCCGCCGCTAGATGCCCCAGCGCGGCTGTAGGGCGGCCCGAAGCTAGGGCAATGCGTATATCATAGTCGCGCTGGGCGCGGATGAGGGCGCTACGTACGGGCTCGGTCAGCACGTGCTGGCTGGTGATGAGGGTACCGTCGATGTCTAGTGCTAGTATTCTCATAATTGTATCGGCTGTGGGCTCACTCTGCGACGAGGGCGGGGGCTTATCCCCGTCCTTATTATTTTTATAGTCTTAGAGTAATTAGATCTTATTTCTCTTTATCTACTATGTATATTATACGCCGTGGACAGGTGGGTAAGCCTCCAAGCGCTTTTCCAGTTCGCTCCGCCCCTCCTCAGGCTTATCCCTAGGCTTGAGGGAGCTTGCCCACAGACTGCCCACAGGGCTAAGGCCCTTAGCTAGAGCTGCCCGATGGCTTAGTCTGGAGCTTCATCCACGCCTTGGGGAGGCTTGGGCCTCCTTTTAGGCGAAGGCCCTAAGTGTACAGCTGGTGTATAGCTCGGGGGCTTATCTACAGGGGGGCGAAGGCAGGGGGAGGGGGGCTCGAAGTCGTCCACGAGTGCCCCTAGATTTATCCCTCGCTTATCCTCGGGCTATCCCCAGCTTATCCCAGGGATGTACACGGCTGAGGCGAGGGGCTAGCGCTGCTGCTGGAGCTGCTCGAGGAGCGCACGGGCGGCACGTGGGGCCGAGTAGCTGCGGCCGAGCCGTGCGCTGAGCTCGGCGAAGGCCTCCAGCTGTGCCCGACGGGCGGGCTGCCCCTCCTCGAGGAGCTCCAGCTGGTGGCGGAGCGTGGCTGCGCTGAGCTTATCCCCTAGGAGCTCAGGCACGGCTAGGCGGTCGAGGATGAGGTTGACCAGCGAGACGTAGCGCACGCGGAAGCAGTGCTCGAAGATCCAGCGCAGCGCCCTGCGTCCGCCCATGCCGTAGCATACCACGAGCGGGCAGCCCGCGAGCGCCGTCTCTAGCGTGGCCGTCCCCGAGGTGACAGCTGCGCGTGCGGCACGGCGCATCAGTCCGTAGCTATCCCCCCAGACGAGTTCCACCTGGGGATAAGCACTGAGGTAAGGGGCGTAGTCCGCCTCCGTCATCCCGGGCGCGGCGGCTAGGGCCACGCGTCCACCGGCCTCGAGGTGCGCCTCAGCGGCCTGGAGCATCAGGGGGAGGTTCTCCCGTAGCTCGGCCTTACGGCTGCCGGGGAGGAGTGCCAGGAGGTCAGCCTCGCGCGCTATAGGCTCGGGGTGCTCGGCCTCATAGCTCAGCTGGGCATCGACGCAAGGATTGCCCACGTAGCTCACCGAGAGGCCCTGCTGGCGGAAGTAGTCCACCTCGAAGGGCAGGATCGAGAGGGCGTGGCTGAGGTAGCGGCGGAGCTGCTTGATACGCCCAGCACGCCAGGCCCAGAGCTTGGGCAGGATGTAGTAGACGCTGGGAATAGCTAGCTCCTGGGCCAGCGGGAGGATGTAGCGGATGTTGAAGTCGGCGAAGTCCACCGGGATGACCACATCGGGGGCGAAGGCACGCAGGGCCTCCTGCACGCGCTCGGCGCGTCGGCGTATGGTGCGGTAGTTCTTCAGGACGCTCACCACGCCCATGAAGGCTACTTCTCGGTAGTGGACGACGGGAGGAATGCCTGCGGCCGCAGCCATCTTATCCCCACCCATAAAGGCAAACGAAGCCTCTGGATCCTCGGCCTTCAGAGCTCGGATGAGCGCTGAGGCATGTAGGTCTCCAGAGGCTTCGCCTGCGACTAGGAAGTAGCGCATGCTGGGGCTTCGTCTAGGTCACGGAGCTAGCCAGCAGCCTGCTGCGCCAGCTGGTCGAGGTGGTCGATCCAGCCGTGGTTGGTCGTGTCGAGCTGCAGCGGGGTGAGCGTCGCCCAGCCCTCACGCAGCCAGTACCAGTCCCCTCGGTCCTCGCTAGAGGCGGGGCGCTGGTGGCCTGTCATCCAGTAGATATCCTTGCCCCTACCATCCTGGCTGGGGACGAACTCCTCAACGAACTTCCCCACGCTCTGCGCGCAGACCTTCAGCCCCTGGGGCTTGGTCTTGGGTACATTGAGCGAGAGCATGGTGTGCGGAGGCAGCTGGATACGCTGCATGAGCTGGACGACCTGCTGCGTGTAGACGATGCTATCGGCGAAGTCAGGCGACCACGCCGTGTCATCCAGCGATACGGCCAGCGAGGGAATGCCGTAGATGCAGCCCTCACGGGCAGCACCGATCGTCCCCGAGTAGCCTACGCAGATGCCCTCATTGCTGCCGTGATTGATCCCCGAGATGATGAGGTCGGGGCGTGTGTCGGCAAAGAGCGTGTTCAGCGCTAGCTTGACGCAGTCCACGGGCGTACCCTCGCAGCTGTAGATGCGTAGGCGTCCCTCGGTCTTACGATGCTTGAGGCGCAGGGGCTGGGTCGTAGTGATCGCACCTGAGAAGCCCGATCGCGGGCCGTCAGGGGCGACGATGGTCACATCGCCGAGGTGGAGGAGGGACTGGGCCAGCTCCTGTATGCCTGCGGCGCGGAAGCCATCGTCATTGGAAAGCAATAGATGCATAGATGGGATATACTCTGATGGGCGCCTCCCTTACAGAGGCGTGCTGATCTCCTCGAGCTTGATATGGAAGAAGAGGCTCGAGTAGGAGGGGATGTAGCGCGTGATCGCCGAGCCATAGCCCAGATACCAGGGGATGACGACGGAGACCTCGTCCCCGACCTTGAGGCTCTGCAGGGCGTACTTGAAGCCATCTATATAGCTGTTGACGCGGCTGTAGTCGTTGATGACGGGCTGATCCCAGTTGCCCTGATCGACGGGCTGGGCGCTACGGGAGTTCGACGTCCAGTCGCTGGTCAGGTAGCCGCGGTAGCGTACCTTGACGGCGTCATTCTGCGCCGGGGTCACGGTGCCCGTGCCGCGCTTCTGCCACTTGATGTAGACATAGCTGTCGGCATAGTTGCCAGGCAGGTGTACCTTCTCGTAGCCTGCACTGTCGGCAAAGGAGAGGAAGTTACGCTCGTTGGTGGCGCGGCGCTCCTGTGCCGTGTCGATGGTGTCGCTACAGCTAGCGAGGCCACAGCTGGCCACTAGGGCGAGCAGGGCAAGGATCTGAGCCTTCATAGGTGTCGGGACTAGAGGGTGAGGAATGGGTAGTGGGGGCCTTAGATGCGGCGCAGTAGGCTCTTCAGCGAGGTAGCCTCGTAGAGCACGCGGCTGAGCTCACTGATGGCGATGCGCTCCTGCTGCATCGTGTCGCGGTGACGGAGCGTCACGGTGCCGTCCTCCATCGTCTGGTGGTCTACCGTCACGCAGAAGGGCGTACCGATGGCATCCTGGCGGCGGTAGCGCTTGCCGATGGAGTCCTTCTCGTCGAGCTGGCAGTTGAAGTCAAACTTCAGCTCGTCGTAGATCTCCTGTGCCTTCGTGTCGAGGCCGTCCTTACGCACCAGGGGCAGGATGGCGAGCTTGACGGGGGCTAGGGCTGCTGGGAGACGCAGCACGCTGCGCTTCTCTCCGCCCTCCAGTGCCTCCTCCTCGTAGCTGCCGCACATCAGGCTGAGGAACATACGGTCCACCCCGATGGAGGTCTCGATGACATAGGGCGTGTAGCTCTCGCCCAGCTCGGGGTCGAAGTACTGCATCTTCTTGCCGCTGAACTCCTCGTGGCGCTTCAGGTCGAAGTCCGTACGGCTGTGGATACCCTCCACCTCCTTGAAGCCGAAGGGCATCTCGAACTCGATGTCGGTGGCAGCATTGGCGTAGTGCGCCAGCTTCTCGTGGTCGTGGTAGCGGTACTTCTGGTCGCCGAGGCCGAGAGCCTTGTGCCAGCGCAGGCGCAGCTCCTTCCAGTACTCGAACCACTTGAGCTCCTCGCCTGGGCGAACGAAGAACTGCATCTCCATCTGCTCAAACTCGCGCATGCGGAAGATGAACTGGCGGGCGACGATCTCATTGCGGAAGGCCTTCCCGATCTGGGCGATACCGAAGGGCACCTTCATGCGGCCGGTCTTCTGCACGTTAAGGAAGTTCACGAAGATCCCCTGTGCCGTCTCGGGACGCAGGTAGACCTTCATCGCGCCCTCAGCCGTGGAGCCCATCTCGGTGGCGAACATAAGGTTGAACTGACGTACCTCCGTCCAGTTGCGCGTACCACTGATGGGACAGACGATCTCCGTATCAATGATGATCTGGCGAAGACCCTCGAGGTCGGTAGCGTTCATCGCCTCAGCGAAGCGCGTGTGGATCTCGTCCCACTTGGACTGGTACTCGAGCACGCGGCCATTGGTAGAGCGGAACTGTGCTTCGTCGAAGCTGTCGCCGAACTTCTTGGCCGCCTTGGCTACCTCCTTATTGATCTTCTCCTCGATCTTCGCTAGGTGGTCCTCGATGAGGACATCAGCGCGGTAGCGCTTCTTCGAGTCCTTGTTGTCGATGAGGGGATCATTGAAGGCGTCGACGTGACCAGAGGCCTTCCAGATCTTGGGGTGCATGAAGATCGCGGAGTCGATCCCCACGACGTTGGGCGCCAGGAGGGTCATAGCCTCCCACCAGTAGCGCTTGATGTTATTCTTGAGTTCGCTCCCCAGCTGACCGTAGTCATAGACAGCGCCGAGGCCGTCATAGATCTCAGAGGAGGGGAAGACGAAGCCGTATTCCTTACAGTGGGCGATTACCTTCTTGAAGAGGTCTTCTTGCTGTGCCATCGATGATGCTCTGTATACTGATATATATTATTGTAGACTGCAAAAATACGCAATCTCTACCACTGCGCCACTCCGCGCCTCTGGTAGCGTGTGCGTCGGGGCAGTAGATATGACCTGCACCCCAATGCTCGAGGAGACCAGCATTGGGGTGCAGCTAGAGGATAGGGCAGGGTAGAGCTGCTCTTTTTTGTGGAGCTGCTCGGCTCCTAATATAGAACGTGTCGCCCAGCCTTATCGTGTCCAGCGCTACCTACGCCGATAGGATGGGGACAAGTAGGGGGAGGAGCGGTGTGGGGGAGAGGAGGGGCGGAGGGCAGCGGAGGCCTTAGCCCTTCTTGAGGAACTCGGCGCGTAGGACCATGACGGAGCCATCGACCTTGCCCTCGACCTCGTCGGGGCTGTCGGTGAGGCGGATGCTCTTGACCTTGGTACCCTGCTTGATGACCATGGAGGAGCCGCGTACCTTGAGGTCCTTGATGACGGTCACGGCGTCGCCATCAGCGAGCGGCGTGCCGTTGCTATCCTTGCATACTTGGGCAGCCGTGGAGCTGGACAGCGCCTCGACGTCGAACTCGCTGGAACAGTCGGGGCACACGTAGGTCGTGCCGTCAAAGTAGATGTGCGGGCCGCCGCATTCGGGGCAGAGGGGATATTCGTTCATCGTCGTTGCTTACTTAGGGTGATGGATCAGTTACCTGCCGCGCTGTCTGTCTGCCGCGGCGGGCTCGGTGCAAAGATAGTCCTTATCCCGCGGTATGCTCCCCCTCCAGCTCGCGGAGCATGCGCTCGAGCCAGTAGATGAGTATGCCGCAGTAGGGGATCAGTTCGCCGTAGCGATCGCGTGCCGTGACGCGCTCGAGGAGCTTCGTGAGGATGCTGCGCTGCCTATGGCGAGAGGAATGTGGGGGTAAGAGCTGCTGCAGCTCGTCTAGGAGCGTGTAGAGCGCCTCCTGACGGTTGTGACGGAGCTTGCTCGTATTGAGGTTCAGGATGCGATCCAGCTCCTCGTCCCACTCGGGATTGGAGGAGTGTATGCTGCAGCCCTCCGATCCGTAGCTGAGGCTAGCGATGCAGGCGGGGTCGAGGGGCGAGCAGGTGAGGCGGCGGGCAGCCTTGGAGGAGTCGCAGTGCAGCGAGCGTCGCCCGCGGAAGGGATCGGGCTCGTCGCGCTCGCCACCGTAGCAGCAGCCTAGGAGGTTGTCGTAGTCCAGCTCCAGCTCGGGGTGGATGGCCTGGCTGTCGATGTGCTCCACCTTCATCTCCCCGGCGTCGATACGGCCCATGCAGTAGGCGCAGAGGTAGCCTTGGTCGCGCAGCAGGCCTTGCTTGAGGCTCTTCTTGGCCTTGTGCGAGAGCTCGCTGTAGCGTGCGTCGGGCTGGCGGCAATAGGCTGCGAAGCCCTTGGGCGGTGGAGACTTCTTGATGTATATCATAGTCGGGGGGGGTGCTGCATGAGCCTCAGAAGGGTGTCGGCACGGGTAAGCTCCTTCAGCTCGCCGCCTGGGAAGGCCTGGCGCAGTCGCTGCAGCAGCTCGCGTGCCTTCTGGTAGTCGCCTGCGTCTATAGCGTGGAAGAGCTCGGCCAGCTGGCTACTCACCTCATGGCTACGGGGCGCGAGCTCCCAGAGGCGCTCCACGAGCGTGGAGATGTCGAGGCCGTAGGTCGTAGCCTCCTCGAGCGAATACTCGGCCTCACTGCTGCAGCGCAGGCGGTAGACGATATTCGTCCCATCGCTCTGCACGCCACTCATCACCATAGGCGCATGGGTCGAGACGATGAACTGCAGGGCGGGGAAGCAGCGATGCAGCACCGGGAGGATCTCGGCCTGTAGTCTCGGGTGTAGGTGCATGTCGATCTCGTCGATGATCACCGTGCCCGTGATGTGGCGGCAGGTCTCATCGCCGTAGATAGGATAGTCCAGCAGGTAGCTGCGCATCACCAGATCCAGGCTCATCGAGATGATGCGCTTGTAACCCTCGGAGAGGAAGGCCGTCGGGATCTCCCTCCCGTCGGGCGTGACGAAGACCACCTCCCGCTTGATGGGGCGTATCAGCATGTCGTAGAAGAGGCCACAGCCCTCCACTCCTAGGATCTTGAGCATCTGGCGGCGCACGAAGCCGAGCTCGCTGTGCTCGGGATCACGCTCCGCTAGCACCAGCAGCCGGTGCACCCAGTAGCGCAGGAAGCCGTCGCCCTCGAGGCACTCTAGGTAGCCGAGGGAGAACTTGCTCGTCGTCTTGCTGAAGGGCTGCAGGCTGAGCTTGCGATTGGAGTGGATATCCTCTACCGAGTAATAGGCGAAGAGGGGCAGTGGGTAGCGCTGCCGTGCGGCCTCGCGGTCGTAGTAGTGGCTCTGTAGCCATTGGGCGTAGCTGCGGTAGGCCTTGAAGCCACCCGTCAGGGCGCGGCGGTTCTTGGTGCTTCGCTTCTCCAGCACTTGCTCGCCTAGAGGGCCTTGCTCCTCTAGGTACTCGGGGCTGAGGCGCTGGATGAGGTCGCTGGGGTCAAAGCTGATGGAGATGGGCTGCTCGTCGAGCTGCTTGCCCCTCTGGAACTCCTGCTGGAAGTCGTCGTCGCCGAAGCTCAGCCACTTGGTGTACTCGTCGCTGAAGCCCGCGAAGAAGGAACTCAGCATGTACTGACAAGCCCTGAGCAGCGAAGTCTTGCCGCTGGCGTTGTCCCCGACGAAGAGGTTGATCCCGGGCTTGAGCTCGAGCCTGAGGTCGCTGTAGCAGCGGAAGTGCTGGAGGTGTATGGAGCGCATAGGAGCTAAGTATCAGTGTGACATCTACCCCAAAGATAGCTATTCGCCTGCTAGCTCCGCCGCCCCGCTGCTGTCCATAAGGGGAGGAATGATCTCCAGAGAGCTAGATACACCCTATGCTGTTGTGTTCATAGAGGATAAGCATAAGCTCTGTTCCTCCTCGCTATAGTGTCATAGAGGATAAGCATAAGTTCTGTCCCTCCTCGCTGTTGTGTTGATAGAGGATAAGCATAAGTTCTATTCCTCCTCGCTATCGTGTCCATAGAGGATAAGCATAGGTTCTGTTCCTCCTCTCTATCGTGTTCGTAGAGGATAAGTCTAAGTTCTGTTTCTCTTCGTCTGTGGGCAAACGGAGTGTAAAGCCCCAGCGGGGCGATTCAATCAAAGCCCAGGGTGCGTAGCCCTGCAAGGGCGACCAAACCCTGGGTAGGTCATCAAGTCAAAGTACAAAGCCCTACAGGGGCGACCCTAAAGATAAATAGGTGCTCCAAGTCGCGGCGCTCCGATCGCCTTGAGGGTCGCACTTACAGCGCTCCATTAGGATTATTTTGCTTGACCCAGGGTTTGGTCGCCCTTTCAGGGCTACGCACCCTGGGCTTTGATTGGGTCGCCCCGTTGGGGCTTTCTCCTCTGCTTGTAGTCCAAAGGGTGTGGAACAGGCCTGAGCTATCTCCATAGAAGCAGATGTACCCTATGCTATTGTGTTGATAGAGGATAAGTATAGGTTATGTTTCTCTTCGTCTGTGCGCAAGCGGAGTGTAAAGCCCCAGCGGGGCGATTCAATCAAAGCCCAGGGTGCGTAGCCCTGCAAGGGCGACCAAACCCTGGGTAGGGCATCAAGTCAAAGGACAAAGCCCTACAGGGGCGACCCTAAAGATAAATAGGTGCTCCAAGTCGCGGTGCTCTGGTCGCCTTGAGGGTCGCACTTACAGCGCTCCATTAGTATTATTTTGCTTGACCCAGGGTTTGGTCGCCCTTGCAGGGCTACGCACCCTGGGCTTTGATTGGGTCGCCCCGTTGGGGCTTCCTCTTCCGCTTGTAGTCTAGAGGGTGTGGTAAAGGCCTGAGCTATCTCCATAGAAGCAGATGTACCCTATGCTATTGTGTTGATAGAGGATAAGCATAAGTTCTATTCCTCTTCGTCTGTGGGCAAACGGAGTGGAAAGCTCCAGCGGGGCTTTGATTATGGGTCGCCTCGCTGGGGCTTCCTCTTCCGCTTGTAGTCTAGAGGGTGTAGGGAAGTCCTGAGCTATCTGTTTCGAGTTGGTCTTGGAGCGTATTAAGCCAGCCTTGGAGTGTATGAAGATGGAGGTAACAAGACTGGATTAGTTTGCTCACGTAAGGTAGTTGCTGGCGTAAGCTAAGGCCCTTGGCGAGCGCACATAAGGCAGTGGGCGAAGGAAGATTATAGGCTTAGTGGGAGAAGTAATATAATATGGCGGAAAAAGTAATATAAGTTCCCGCAAATTATTATATAATATCTCCCGAATTATTATATAACTTTTCGGAGAAAGTAATATAACTTTTGTCAGATTATTATATAATATTCTGCGGAAAGTTATATAATATTTTGGGAGAACTTATATTACTTTTCCCGAGAAGTATTATTACTTTGCTCGCCGACATCAGGCACTTTGCTCGCGGAGTGTAGGATGTGAGCTCGCCGAGGCAAGTCACTCGGCTCGCTCGGATAGGGAACTAAGCTCGCCTGGACAGGGAACTAAGCTCGCTCGCCTTGGGCTGTTTGCGCTCTAAGCCAGGGAACTGCGCGCGCGGGCCTTGGGCTAGGAGCGGAAAAAGGAGCGCCCCCAAGTCGTCGCGGTGGACGGCTTGGGGGCGCGGTATATAGCTTGCTTGAGTCCGCGCGGGACTAAGGGCTAAGGGAGTCGGAAGGCTTACTTCAGCGTACCTGCCTTAGCAGCCTCGATCATCGCCTTGCTGGGGAGGATGTAGACCTCTACGCGGCGGTTAGCCTGACGGCCAGCAGCGGTACCGTTGTCTGCGATGGGGCTGTGGCTGCCCTCGCCAATGGCCTGCATGCGGCTGGAGGATACGCCCTGAGCAGCGAGGAAGCTCTGCACGCTGGTAGCACGCTTGAGGGAGAGGGGGTCGTTGATCTTGTCGCTACCCGTGTTGTCGGTGTGGCCGACGATCTTGATCTCGGTGTCGGGGTTCTCCTTGAGGCTAACGGCCAGGTTGCGGAGCTCAGTCTGCGAGCTGGTGGAGAGGCTAGCGGAGTTGGTGGCGAAGAGGATACCGCTGTCGAAGGTCACACGGATGGCCTGACCGTCATTGACGCTCTCGACCTTAGCTGTCTTCATCTTCTCCTCGAGCTCACGCTTCTGCTTGTCCATCTTGTTACCGATAAGGGTACCCGCGGTGCCACCTACGACGCCACCGATGGCTGCACCGAGGCCGGTATTCCCGAGGACACGACCTACACCAGCGCCGATGATAGCACCAGCACCAGCGCCAATACCAGCGCCCTTGACTGCATTGCTTAGGCCGCAGCTAGAGAGGACGAGGCCCCCAGCGAGCAGCGAAGCGATCATTACATTCTTCTTCATCTTGTTCTTGATCTATATTAGTAGTTGGTAGAATAACGGGCGAAGGCTAGGATTGCGTACGCCCTGAATAATACTTCATGAATTGGAGGCGCTCGAAGAGGCTCGGGTCCGAGACGGAGGCATAGCTGAGGCGACCGCGGAATTCGTCCACGCTCTGATAGCCATGATCCATCATCCAGCGCCCGAGGCCCGTCAGCGAGTCCTTGATGATGGAGGGCCCGTGCTTGTAGACCGCCGTGCACATCTGCGCCACATCGGCCCCTGCCAGGAGGATCTTCGTCAGCTCCTGCCAGCCGTAGATGCCCGTTGAGGCAGCGAGCTCGACACCGGGCACGACGCCACGGATGAGCCCTGTGAAGCGTAGGGTCTCGGCAAAGTCCCCCGCGTGGGAGAAGACATCCCCGCCGACGATCTGCTCACGCTCCAGGTCGATGTCCAGCTGGTAGCTGCGGTTGAAGAGCGTGACGGCCGTAGCCCCCGCCGCACGTAGCTTGTCCACCAGTGTGGGCAGCGCCGTATGGTGGCGCGAGAGCTTGATGATGAGCGGTAGACCCACAGCACGCAGGCGGCGAACGATCTCCAGATACAGCTCCTCACCCGCTACAGGGTCGTAGAAGCGCGAGGTCTCCAGGCGCATGATGTTCACCTCGAGGGCATCGGCACCAGCTTCCTTGAGCTTCTGGGCGAAGTCCGTCCAGCTCTCCAGCCCCGAGCAGTTGATGGAGGCGATGATGGGCACCGATAGCTCGGCCTTGGCGCGGCGCAGGAGCTCGAGGTATTCGTCCACGGCCTCTACACGGGTGTAGGAGGCGATGTAGTCGGCGGCCTCGGGATACTCGTTGTGCGCCAGCAGATGCCCCGTGTGCATGAGGATCTGCTCCTCGAAGAGACTCTTGAGGATGACCGCACCAGCGCCAGCCTCGACTAAGGCCTTGGTACGATCGATGCTGCGTGTCAGGCCCGAGCTACTCAGGATGAGCGGACTCGAGAGCTGCAGCCCAGCGAAGGTCGTCTGTAGATTAACCATAGTATAGTGTAGTCAAGTGTTAGGGTGCATCGGTGACAGGCGGCACGTAGCCCTCGGCGGGCTGGACGGGACGGCCGATGAGGGTCGCTGCCGTAGCCGACTCGACGAGGACCTGGGCGTACTGCCCTACGCGGTAGCCTTGCTTGTCGAAGACGACGACCTTATTCTGCTGCGTGCGGCCGAAGAGCTGCTCGTGGCTGCGCTTACTGAAGCCCTCGATCAGTACCTCCACGGTCTTGCCCACGTCCCGAAGGTTGCTCTCCAGCGAGAGCTGCGTCTGGAGGTCGATCATCTCCTGTAGGCGGCGGATCTTCGTCTCCTCGCTGATGTTGTCCACGAGGTACTTGGCAGCGTAGGTGCCTGGACGCTCGGAGTACTTAAACATAAAGGAGTTGTCGTAGCCCACCTCACGCATCAGGCTCAGCGTGTCCTGGAAGTCCTCCTCTGTCTCGTCGTGGAAGCCGCAGAAGAGGTCTGAGGTGATGGCGCAGTCGGGCATAGCGCGGCGTATGGCTGCCACGCGCTCGAGATACCAGGCGCGGGTATAGTTGCGCTTCATCAGCTTGAGGATGCGGTCATTACCCGACTGGGCGGGTAGGTGGATGTGCTTGCAGATGTTGGGGTACTTCGCCATTACGGCGATGGCCTTGTCATCCATATCCTTGGGGTGGGGCGAGGTGAAGCGGATGCGTATGCCGGGTACGGCCAGCGCCACCTGCTCCATCAGGTCGCCGAAGTCGTAGACCTTGTCGCCATCGACGTAGCGGTAGGAGTTGACGTTCTGTCCCAGCAGGGTGATCTCGCGATAGCCCTTCTCCTCTAGGTCCTTGACCTCACGGATGATGCTCTCCAGCTCGCGGCTGCGCTCGCGACCACGGGTATAGGGGACGATGCAGTAGGAGCAGAAGTTATTGCAGCCACGCATGATGGAGACGAAGCCCGAGATATGGACGCCGCCCAGCTTGAGCGGCATGACATCCTTATAGGTCTCGTTGGTGGAGAGCTTTACGTTGATGGCCTTCTCACCGCGCTCCACGGCTCCGATGAGGTTCGGCAGGTCGAGGTAGCTATCTGGGCCGACGACGAGGTCTACCTTATGCTTCTCGATGAGCTCCTCCTTGGCGCGCTCGGCCATGCAGCCGAGGACGCCGATGGTGATGCGGCGGCGCTTCTTGCGGCGTATGGAGTGGTAGTAGGCGATGCGATTGAGCACCTTCTGCTCGGCGTTGTCACGCACCGAGCAGGTGTTGAGGAATATGGCGTCCGCTAGCTCGGGATCCTCTGTGAGGTGGTATCCATCCATTTGCATGATGGAGGCCACGACCTCGCTGTCGGCCACGTTCATCTGGCAGCCGTAGGTCTCGATATAGACGCGCTTAGGAGCGAGTGACAGGTCGGATTTAGAGTCCGGTGTCAGGGGTCGGTTCATAAGGGATTAATAGTAAGTTCGTTCAAGCTGTCTGTCCGCCCACCCGCGGGCCGCACTTGCTGCGGTGTCAGCGGTGTGCTGGGGCGGTCTTTCCTTTGTTCGATATTATTGCTACCTTTGTGTTGAAAAAGTAATTTTTCATAGTTAAGGTTTTGGTTAATAGGTTGGAGCTGGCTGGGAAGTCAGCTCCGCTTTTTTTATACCCGTACCAAAGACCTTATGCCTATGATCCCTTAGCTTCCTCATTTAGTAGCTGGGCAGCCACTCGCTGCCCTGTCTGGGGGGCGTACTCCCCTAGGGGGCGTCGCCTATGCGTAGGAAGTGATAGCCCTCGTCGAGGAGCCAGCGCACGGCCCGAGGCATAGCCTCCCGCATATTCTTCTCAGCCTTCAGCGAGTCGTGAAAGACGATGATCGAGCCGTTGCGTGCGTAGCGCTTGACGTTGGAGAGTACCTCCTCGGGCGTGAGCCGTGCATTGTAGTCGCGCGTGACGACGTCCCACATGATGATCTCGAAGCTGTGGCTGAGCTCGATATTCTGCCTGAAGCGCAGGTGCCCATGCGGGGGGCGGAAGTAGCGCGAATGGATGAGCTCGTGCGCGGCATGCACATCCTCCATATAGCTGCGCGTGCCGTGGTAGAGTCCCTGGATATGGTGGTAGGTGTGGTTGCCTACCTGGTGACCTCGACGCTTGATCTCCTCGAAGAGCTCGGGCCACTTGCGCACGTTGTCCGCCACGCAGAAGAAGGTAGCCTTCACCCCCAGTCGGTCGAGCTCGTCCAGCACCCAAGGCGTCACCTCGGGGATAGGGCCGTCGTCGAAGGTCAGGTAAATGCTCCTCCCCGAGATCGCTGGTATGCGCCAGCGAGCCCCGGGGACGAGCATGCGGTACCACATAGGTACGCGGCAGAGGAGACGCTCCAGCATGGTGCTGTACTCTGGTGCTGTGGAGCCTTAGCGCTGTCCAGCGCCTAGGCGGCGAGCGATCTCGGTGATCTGAGCCTCGTACTGCTTGAGGCCCGTGGAGCCGAACTCATCGGCCAGCTGCAGCGGATAGGTCAGACCCATGTAGGCCTCCTGCAGGTCGGCGTGCTGCACCAGCTGCTGGAACTGCTCGGGCTCTAGGCTCAGCCCCCAGACGAGCGTGCTCAGCGAGCGGCGTACGATGACCTGCAGCACGTGGTCGGCCTCCTTAGTCAGCCCCGCACGATAGAGTGAGCGGGCGAAGTACACCGAGTTCGTCTCGTAGGGGACGTTGTCCTCGCGGATCACGGAGAGGCACTTGCGGAGGACTTCCTGGGCCTTGGCCTTGTCGCCACGCGCCATGAAGCCATCGGCCAGCGGGGAGAAGATCTGATTGCGCAGCGTGGAGACGATGCCGCGGGCATTCTCGTCGAAGTAGGTGCCGGGACGATCAGCGCCGCACCAGCGGAACTTCGTCATCACCGTCTGATACATGCGGTCGAGATTGCCGATGCCGCTCTCTCTGCGTTGCCCCGTGCTGTCCTGCGGGTAGGCTATAGGCAGCAGCTGGTGCACCATGCCCGACTGCACCATGTGCTCGGGGAGGTTGTCGAAGGCATTGCGGGGTGAGGTGATCGCCCAGTAGATGGGGCGCTTCCACTGATTGCCTGCTATGAGATCCAGCACGCTCAGCCCGCCGATGTCCAGATACTGACGGCTCTGGATCGAGAGGGGCATCACGGGGAGCACTTCGCAGGCGACGTCGGGGGCAGCCTGAGCCACGAGGCGCTGTGCGCGCACCGAGTCTACGGGGAGGACGATGTTACCTGTGGGGAGCGTCGCAGGGTCATTGCGCGGAGCGTCCTTGAGCTGGGCGAAGGCCTCCTGCACCGTCATGGGCTCATTGCCCTGACGATTGACCAGCGCGTAGGCGTGGTAGTAATAGTAGGAGGCAGGGAGCAGTCCGAGCGGTAGGGGCTTGCCCTCGTAGGCCTGCTTCTTCATCTGGTCGATGTACCAGTCACCTGCCAGATAGGAGAGATTGACCGTACGGACGTCGGTGCGCACACCCTCGACCTCCTGGGCGTACCAGAGGGGGAAGGTGTCGTTGTCCCCGTAGCAGAAGAGCACGGCGTTGGGCTCGCAGCTCTCTAGATAGTTGCGCCCCATGTCGCTAGCGACGGTACGGCCCGAGCGGTCGTGGTCGTCCCAGTTCTGCCCGAGCATCTGCAGGGGTACTAGGAGGCTCAGCAGGACGACGATGGCAGCATAGGTAGACTGTAGGGGTAGGGCCTGCTTGTCCTTGACGGCCTTAGCCTTGGCCTCCTTCGAGGCGAGGAGCTGATTGACGGCCGTGACGAGGGCTGCCACGCCGAAGCCGATCCAGATGGCGAAGGCGTAGAAGGAGCCCACGTAGGCGTAGTCACGCTCGCGGGGCTGCCCAGGGAACTGGTTGAGGTAAAGGACGATGGCCAGACCCGTCATGAAGAAGAGCATGAAGGTGATCCAGAAGCTCTCCGTCCCACGGCGTCCTGCCCCGATCTGGAAGAAGAGACCGATCAGCCCCAGCAGCAGTGGGAGGGCGTAATAGACGTTGTGCCCCTTATTATCCGTCATCAGCTCGGGCAGGCTGTCGCTATCGCCGTAGAAGAGGGCGTCGATGAAGGGGATCCCCGTCATGGCACCGCCACGCAGCAGGCCGCCGTCACCCTGCAGGTCGTTCTGACGCCCTGCGAAGTTCCACAGGAAGTAGCGCCAGTACATGTAGTTGACCTGGTAGTTGAAGAAGTAGCTGAGGTTCTCGCCGAAGCTCGGGACGCTCATATCATCCTCGGCGCGGCCCATCCAGCTATTGTACATCTGGGCGTGCCCGCGGTCGTAGACACGGGGGAAGAGCATCATCTCGCTCTCCTCGTAGACGGGCTCCTCCTTGAGGCTACGCACGACGTAGCGGTCGGGGTCGCTGGGACGCTCCTTGTTGATACGTCCGTAGGTGGGCTCCTCCTCCTTCATCACGGGACGGCCATCGCTGCCGTACTTGATGCGCGAGGCGAAGGTCTGCCCGTAGAGCAGGGGTGCGGAGCCGTACTGCTCACGTGCCAGATAGTAGCGCAGGGAGAAGGCGTCGGCAGGCGAATTCTCGTTCATCGGCGTATCGGCCTCGGCACGCACGAGGATCACCCCATAGCTGGAGAAGCCGACCATGATGGCCACGAGACACATCTGCAGGGTATGTACCATGCGCGCCGTGAGCCCCTTGTAGAGGTAGAAGAAGGCTACGATACCCCCCGCAATCAGGAGGCCCACCAGTGTATTGCCGATCAGCGGAAGCCCGATGAGAATCAGCGAGGCGATCAGAGCGATGCGTAGGCGGTGGCTCTCGAGGTACTTGGGTGCGCTATAGGCGCGCTGCGTCTCGTAGGCGCCCCAGATGAGGACGAGTGCGACTACTGCGAGATAGATGTAGAGCCCCTGGTTGTAGCCCAGCCCCAGGTTGTTGACGAAGAACATATCCCACTTACCCGCGAGCTTGGGCACTCCCTGCACGACACCGTACATCATCAGCCCGACGAGGGCGAAGGAGGCTACCAGCGCGATGCCAGCACCCTTGAGCGTGGGCTCCTTGGTGCGGCGGTAGTAGTAGACCAGGGCCATGGCAGGCAGGCAAAGGAGGTTCAGCAGGTGCACCCCGATGCTTAGACCCATGAGGTAGGCGATGAGTACCAGCCAGCGGTCGCTACGCTCATTGTCGCAGCGCTCGTCCCACTTGAAGATCAGCCAAAAGACTACGGCCGTGAAGAGCGAGCTGAAGGCATAGACCTCAGCCTCTACGGCACTGAACCAGAAGGAGTCCGAAAAGGTGTACACGAGGCTCCCCACGAGCCCTGCCCCTAGGATAGTGATCCCCTGCCCGAGGGTCATGACCTCACCCGTGGGCTGCGCCTCGTTGAGCCCAAGGCGCGCGCTGGGGGTGAGCACACGGCGCAGCATGTGCGTGATCGTCCAGAAGAGGAAGAGGATGGTGAAGCCGCTGATCACGGCGCTGGTGACATTGGTCAGCAGTGCGGCATGCTGGGGGCCTCCGCCCAGATGGGATACTACATTATATACAAGCATGTAGAAGGGGGCCCCGGGAGGGTGCCCGATCTCGAGCTTGTAGTCGCAAGCGATGAACTCAGCGCAGTCCCAGAGGCTCGCCGATGGACCTATCGTCATCAGGTAGGTCAGGGTGGCGATGAGGAAGGCGCCCCAAGCCAGGAGGTTGTTCGCTCGGTCGAATTGTTTCCAGTTCATGTCTCTGTATAATTCTATCCTAAAGCCAGCCCTACGGCTAGCCATATTGTCCACAAAGATAACTAATCCATAGCGTACAGCCCGAAGGCCGTGTGGCAGGTAGTCGAATAAGGATCAGGAGCTAAGCGCCACGGCTAGAGCCCCCGCTCCTCTCCCAGGGACGAGTCCCATCGCGAGCGCCCTTGCTGCCTCCGCCCTGAGCCTCGGGGGCTAGCTCAGAGCAGAGCCCCGAGCGCCGCCCCCAAGGCCTCCCATGAGGCCTATGGAGGTGGCTGCGTACGGCTAGAGCTAAGGAGGAGCTCCGTGAGGGATATCCTAGAGGTCGCCTCACTGATATCCCTCACACTCCTCACGGACGTCCCTCAGCCCGCCTCACTGATATCCCTCGGCTGCCCTTCCCCTTGCCCCAAACCGCAAGGGGGGACGTCCCTCGTGCGCTCTGCTTCCTTGGGAGGATAGCTGTGTCGGGCTTGTCCCGTGGAGCGGCAACACAGGAAGGGCGCCGCTAGGTCGGCGCGTGTGCTGCGCCCTCCCTTTGCTTCGCTATCCTAATAGACTAGGCACGCGTGCGCGCACAAAAAGGCAGTCGATAGCAAAGGCGGCTCTGATGGAACGCGTTGAGACTAGGCACGCGTGCGCGCACAAAAAGGCAGGTCGGCTGTTCCACCCTCGATGCGCTGCGCCTCCTGACTAGGCACGCGTGCGCGCACAAAAAGGCAGGGCGCAAGCTCATCCCCTCCATCAAGTACGCCAAGACCTAAGTAGCTGTGCACGCACAAAAAGGCAGGGCAGGACTCCGAGACGGAGCCCTGCCCTGCGGTAGCTTGGGGGAAGCTCTATGAAGAGCCGCCCTAGTAGTCGGGGTTGTTTTTGCCGAAGTTGGGGTTGCGGTCAAGGACAGCCTGCGGGATGGGTAGGTAGCGGTGATGGGGCTTGAAGCTGCGGTCCTCGACCTTCTTCTCTGCTGCCGTGGCGCTGACCTTGATCGTGGCGCGCATCGTGGGGTCGGAGATGCGGCTGTCGACGGTGCCGACCACACGCTCCAGCGGAGCGTTGAGGACGTGCTCGGCCAGCATCTTGCCATCGCTGCCCTTCCAGCGGATGATGTCCATACGGCGGAAGCCTTCGCCAGCGAGCTCTACGGAGCGCTCGCGCTGGATGAGCTCGCGCAGCTTGTCCTTAGAGGCGTACTTGCTGCGATCGACGGCGGGCAAGCCAGCGCGGCGACGCACTTGGTCGAGGGCGCTGTAGACCTCGGCGGAGGGACCGCTCAGCTCGTTGCTCGCCTCAGCCAGCGTCAGCAGTACCTCGGCGTAGCGGAAGACGATGGGGCAGGCGTTGCAGGCCCAGGTGTCGGTGTACTGCGTGGCGGGGTAGGTGTACTTGTTCCACGTCAGGCCGGTCTTGGAACTGTTGTTGGCCGCCTCGGGGTAGTCGGGATTGTTCTTCCCGTCGAGGGTCTTGTCCAGCGAGTTGTAGATAGCCTTGAGCCCATCGGTGCGGATGTAGTCAGCGCCTGGGTAGCAGATCGTCTTCGCTAGGCGTGGGTCACGGCCCTTGAAGGGGTGGGCAGGGTCATAGCCTGAGCCCGACTCGGTGATCGTCATCCCGTTGGCCATCTCATAGGTGTTGAGGAGGTTGGGCGTGGGGACGAGGGAGGACCAGCCGCCCGTAGCGTTGTTGTACATCGAGCCAATGACGGTGTACAGTGGCTTGGTATTGTCGAGGTACTGGACGGCAGCGATGATCTCCTTGGAGCCTTGGCCCTCGACCGTGAAGAGCTTAGCGTAGTCGGCCTCCAGCTCGTAGATGCCGAGGTCCATGATGGCCTTGGCCTTCTCCCGCGCTAGGGCCCAGTCGCCGTAGTAGAGTGCCTCACGCATGCGCAGTGCCAGGGCCATGCCCTTGCCGAAGCGTCCGCGGGCAGTGGGGCTCTTCTGTAGGTCGGGCAGCGCTTCGTCCAGATCCTTGGCGATGTAGGCGCGTACCTCGGCCTCCGTCTTGCGTGGGAGCTGAGCGGCCTCTGCCGTCTGGGGGAGCTCTATTATGGGTACACCGCCGTAGACGATATTCATCGTATAGTACTGGTAGGCACGGATGACCTTGGCCTGGGCGATGATGTCCTTGCGCTCGGCCTCGTCGGCGAAGGGGATGTCCTTGATGCGGTCCAGTAGCAGGTTGCAGCGCCCGATGGTGGAGTAGTCATAGAAGGAGACGCCGGGGTTGGAGGGCGTCATCGAGCCGTTGCCGACGCTGCGGTAGCCCTCGTGGACATGGAAGTTGAAGCCAAAGTCCGACATGCAGTCCAGGTAGAGGATCGTCGCCCCTGAGACCCAGCCGTCGTAGCAGCCGATGAGGAACTTCTGGGCATCCTGAGGGGTCTTCCAGGTCGTGGAGGGCGATAGGGCGTTGTGGGGCTCCTTGTCCAGGAAGCCCGAGCAGGAGCTGGTACCGAGCGCGAGGAGCGCTACGAGAGCACCCTTATATAATGTATTCATTGTCGTAGGGGAGCGTGCGGGTTAGAAGGATACGTTGAGCCCGAAGGAGTGTGTGCGCAGCAGCGGATAGGACGAGAGGCGTGCACTGGTGGCCTCAGGGTCGATGTTGCCCCGCATGTGGTCGAGGGTGAAGAGGTTCTCAGCCGAGTAGAAGACGCGTACCGAGGAGACCCCGAGCTGCTGGGTCAGGCGCTGGGGAATGGTGTAGCCGAGCTGAAGGTTCTTCAGGCGGAGGTAGTCCGTCTTCTGTAGCCAGAAGGTGGAGTTGGCGTCGTTGTGACGCGCCGTGCCCTTGCGGAAGATGCGGGGCATCGTACCCGAGGGGTTGGTGCTGCTCCAGGCGTCACGCCATACGGTCGAGGGGTGCCCCGTATCCCCAGCGAACTCCCCGAAGACCTCGCTGCTGTAGTAGCGAGCTGCGCCTGCAGCGCCGTTGAACATCGCCGAGAGGTCGAAGCCACGCCAGCCTACGTTGAAGTTCATCGCGAAGGTGTAGCTCGGCTCGATGGGCTTGGTGTAGATGCGGTCGGCGCCGTTGATCTTGCCGTCACCATTGACGTCCACGTAGCGGATGTCGCCCGCCTGAGGGCGCGAGCCGAAGGGCGTGCCGTACTTAGCTACCCAGGCGTCGGCCTCCTCTTTGCTCTGGAAGAGCCCATCGGCCTTGTAGAGGTAGTAGGTCTTGAAGGGCTGGCCTACGGCGTTGCGTATCTGATCGCCGATGTAGCTCTGCCCGCCGAGGTCTAGGATGACGTTCTTGTTGTAGGCAAAGTTACCCCCTGCGCCGATGGTCCAGTCTCCGAAGCGCGTCTGGTAGTTCAGTGAGAGCTCTATCCCCTTGTTCTCGAGGGAGCCCACATTGGCCGTGTAGGGGGCGAGGGGGAACTCGTAGGGCACGAGGACGCTCATCAGGATGCCCGTCGTCTTGCGCTTGTAGAGGTCGAGACTCCCGGTGAGGCGGCCGCCGAAGAAGCCGAAGTCCAGCCCGAAGCCCATGTTCTCACTCTTCTCCCAGCTGATGTCCTTGAGCTTGAGCTGCGTCTGGGCGTAGCCTCCGAGGAGCGTGCCGCCCATGGGATAGCTGGGGGTGATGCTGTAGGTGTTGATGGCGGGATAGTAGTCCCTCAGAGCCTCTTGGTTCCCGAGAAGCCCCCAAGAGGCGCGTAGCTTCAGGTCACTCAGCACGGGGTACAGCGGCTGGAGGAAGGCCTCCTTGGAGAGGCGCCAGGCTGCGGAGAAGGAGGGGAAGTAGCCCCAGCGGTAGCCCTCGGCGAAGCGCGAGGAGGCGTCGGCACGGAAGTTAGCCTCCAGTAGGTACTTGCCCGCATAGTCGTAGTTGATACGCCCGAAGCCCGAGACCATCGACAGGGCCTGCGTGGAGCCTTCGTTGGTCTGCGTGGAGCGGTCACCTGCATCAATGTCGGTGAGCTTGTTGTTGGGGAAGCTCTTGCGTCCGCCGCGTAGGTAGCCGTAGTTGTAGTCCTCGGCGTGGGTACCGACCATGAGCTTGAGGTTGTGCTGGCCGAGGCTCTTGGTGTAGTTGGCGAAGGCGTCGAAGCTGGCACGCGTCCAGAGGTTGTAGTACTCGTCCAGGTTGTTGGGCGAAGTCTCCTTATTGGGATTGTAGCGTATGTACTGTACGAAGGCCTTGTAGTGCAGCAGGTGTGCTACGTAGGCCACGTTCGTCGTCAGCGTCAGTCCCTCGATGGGGCGGATGTCGATGCCCCCCGTGGCGGAGATGTTGTGGTTATCGCGGTCGATGGTCTGCCCCGAGTCGAGCCAGGCCAGCGGGTTCCCGTCGCCCGTCGTGCCGTAGGTACCGTCCTTAGCGCGGCCGAGGATCCAGGGGGAGACGACATTGAGCTGTCGGATGATCTGGTCCGAGCCTCCCGAGACGTAGGAGTTATTGGGGTCGGCGTACTTATTCTTGATGTAGGAGAGGCCTACGCGGGCGGAGATGATACGGCTGAGGTTGAGGTCGAGGTTGGTGCGCACGTTGTACTGATTGCGCTGCGCATTGGGCAGGATCCCCGTCTGACCTAGGTAGCCGATAGAGCCCATGTACTTGATCTGATCCGTCCCCCCGCTGACGCTGAGGTTGTGGCGCTGCTGTAGGGCGGTGCGGAAGGCTAGGGCGTACCAGTCGGTATTGGGGTAGTTCTCGGGGTCGCTACCGTCGCGGAACTTCTGTAGCGCCTCGTCGCTGAACTGGGGTGTCTGCCCAGCAGCCTTGCGCAGCTTATTGGTCAGCGTGGCGTACTCGTAGGAGCCCATACGCTCCATCAGGCGCGTGGCGGACTGCATACCCACGGTACCCGAGTAGTTGATGCGTGCCTTGCCGCTGCGGCCGCGCTTGGTGGTGATGAGGATGACCCCGTTGGCCGCCTTCGACCCATAGATCGCTGCGGAGGCTGCGTCCTTGAGCACGGAGATACTCTCGATATCGCTGGGGTCAAGCATGTTCAGCGAGCCTGATTCCAGTCCATCGATGAGGATGTAGGGCGCTGCGGAGTTCAGCGTACCCGTCCCACGTACGCGCAGCTCGCCGTTGTCGAGCCCAGGGGCGCCGTTGGTACCGGTGATGCTGAGCCCAGGGATGAGCCCCTGTAGGCCGTTGGTGAGGTTCTGAATGGGGCGCGCCTGGATCTGCTTGGTGTCGATGGCTGCGACGGATCCGGAGAGGTTGACCTTCTTCTGCGTGCCGTAGCCGACTACGACGACGTCCTCCAGCTTGGTCGCCTCATCCTGCAGGATGATGGTGAGCTCGCTGCGCCCAGCTAGGGCTACTTCCTCGGTCTTCATACCGATGAAGCTGACGCGAAGGATGGCGTTGCGAGCGACGCCGCTGAGGGTGAATTCGCCCTGAGCGTTAGTCACGCTCCCTTTGCCCTTACTGTTCTTGACAAAGATAGAGGCGCCAATGACGGCCTCCTGCTTGCTGTCTACGACACGCCCGCGTACCGTCAGCCCCTGAGCCGCTAGCTGCGGGCTGATGGTGGAGACGAGCAGGAGCAGGAGCCCAAGGATGCTGAGCCTGCGTAGTGATGTCTTCATCTTGATAATTGATGGTGATAATGTAGTACTGTGAGCCGAGTGCCTGATCCTAGGGGCTCTCGGGGGTCGAGGGCACTGCGGGGCCTCTTGAGCGCAGTGGGGCATCCCTCGGAGCGAGCGGCGATCACGCGCTGAGCGCTGCTCTGTGTTTTCCTTAGCGACTATCTCTTCGTAGGGCAAATATAGGACGATTCCCTGTAGGATGCAAGGGGCGGTAAGGGCCTGAAAAGCAGTGTATTTATCTAAGATTTTTAGGAAGGGTGGGGGAAGGGCCTTTTGTCCCTCCTCAGGATCGTGCTGCGTACGCCCTTGGGGAGTACCTCGGCTTGCGGGCGAGGGCAGCTCTAGGTGGGGTAATAGCGTGGTGCGAGGAGTCCTGCAGGCGAATCTCCTCCTAGGGGGAGCTCCGTGAGGGATATCAGTCAGGGGGCCGAGGGACGGCAGTCAGCGCCCTCATGGATATCGGTCAGATGGCTGAGGGATATCCCTCGGGAGGGCTTAGACTAAGGGCGGAGGACGCTGAGGCTCGTTCCTCGAGGGCGTGTGGAGCTTAGACGGTGCGCCGCCTAGTTTGCTGTGGGGTGAAGTCTCTATATAGAGCGAGCCCCAGCAGACGAAGCGGCGTGCGTGGCACGACTTCGGTCTGCTGGGGCTCGTGGTCTTGGGGGGAGGCGCTTGGGCCTAAGCTAAGCTACCAGGCGCGGCGTAGGATGCGGTCGACGCGTGGGGCACCCTGGCTGTCGCTGATGAGCTCCAGCTCCGTCTGATGCTCGCCCCCAGCGTGGAGGTAACGGACGCTGTAGCGACGCCCGCCGAGTGGCTTGATGTCGAGCAGCTGCACGTGGCGGTTCGCCTCGGGGCCGTCGTAGCCGTTGATGTCTCCGCTGGTTAAGACCTCCGTATAGTAGCCTTCCTCGGGGTCACTGTCCATGACGCCGATCTCCTGATAGGTCTTCGCGAGCTCGTCGAGGAGGCGATCGCTGCAGTAGGCCTGGAGCTCGGTCTTCTTGTCGCGCCCTACGTGGCGATCCAGCAGGGGGGAGTTGTAGAGCTGATGCAGCAGGGCGCTGTCGGCGTGCAGCGAGTCTGAGGGGCTCGCGAGGGTGAGGGCGCTGCTGTCGCGCTGGGCGGAGTCGCTGCTGCCTGCTCCGCTCGTGCCAGAGCAACTGTAGAGGGTGCTGAGGCCTAGGCAGGCGAAGGAGAGGAGGCCTAGGCGAAGTCTGAGGGTGCGTGTCATGAGTGTCTGAGGACTGATGTGATACTTGTAGCGGCAAAGGTAGCAAATTCACTTATCCGCAGGCTAAGCCCCCTAAGCGGCAGCGCTTAGCCTGCTCCCCGCCTAGCGTACGGGCTAGGCGGGATCGCGCTGAGCTAACGGGATCAGCATGCTGTGTCAAGCTCGGAGGTAAGGGGAAAGGCTGGGGGGAGCGCACTTGGCGCGAGGAATGAGTGCTCCCTATTAAGTAGGGAGGTAAGGCGAAAATCAAGGGAGAGGTGCGCCGCGCTCAGAAGGGGAGCGCTGGGGCTAGAATAGCGAAAAGGGGTCACGCTTCCCAGCGCAGCCCCTCGTCTTAGTTTCTGAAAATTAGCTTGTATATAACGCTGCAAATATACGCACTTATTCCGTATCTCCCGCATTGCCCCTCTGATCTCCTCCCCGACGAGGCGGCTATCTTCCTCGCCCCTATGCCTTTATTTCGTGAGATCTTTTTCGTGAGGAGTCGCTCTAGGCAGGGGAGCGGACACCTTCACGGGGAGCAGGTGCTGCGGCTTGTCCCTTAGGGCTGCTGCGTCTTAGCGCCTAGTGAGTCGGGAGGCTGGGAGGAGCGCCGCTGTGCCAGGCCACGGGGCAGTGTGCGGGAAAAAGCGTATTTTTGTGTAGCTTAGAGCCTTAGTATAGAGTTGGCTAGCCTGTCCGCTCTAGGGGCGTCGGGGCGTAAATACATCACAATAAGTAGCATAGCTCAACAGCTTATGGAGAAGGAAATACGCCGAGCGCTGATCTCGGTGTTCCACAAGGACGGTCTGGCCGACATTTTAGCCCTGCTGCATCAGGCGGGCGTAGAGTTCGTATCCACGGGAGGTACCAGTAGCTTCATCGAGTCCCTCGGCTATCCCTGTGTGGCCGTCGAGGATTTGACGAAGTACCCCTCCATGCTCGGGGGGCGTGTCAAGACGCTGCACCCCGCCATCCAGGGCGGTATCCTCGCTCGTCGCAGCCATGCTACCGACCAGCAGGAGGTCGCCGAGTACGGCCTCTCGCTGATCGACCTGGTGATCGTAGACCTCTATCCCTTCGAGGCGACGGTAGCCTCGGGCGCTAGCGAGGAGGACATCATCGAGAAGATCGACATCGGTGGCATCAGCCTCATCCGTGGGGCGGCGAAGAACTTCGAGGACGTGGTCATCATCCCCTCCCAGGCCGACTACGCTACGCTCTACGATATCCTCAAGGCGCAGGGAGCTAAGACGAGCCTCGAGCAGCGCCGTCACTTCGCTCGCCGTGCCTTCGCCGTTAGCTCGGGCTACGATGCGGCGATCTTCCGCTACTTCGACGCTGAGGACAGCAGCGCGCTGCGCCTCACGGCCGACCACGGCAAGGTACTGCGCTACGGCGAGAACCCCCATCAGAAGGGGGTCTTCTACGGCGACCTTGGCCGCTACTTTACTCAGCTGCACGGCAAGGAGCTCTCCTACAACAACCTTCAGGATATCGAGGCCGCGGTGGCCCTCGTGCAGGACTTCAGCGAACCGACCTTCGCCATCCTCAAGCACAATAATGCCTGTGGCTGCGCCAGCCGCCCCACACTGCTGGAGGCTTGGACGGCTGCACTGGCTGGCGACCCCGTCTCCGCCTTCGGAGGCGTGCTCGTGGCCAATCGTCCCATCGACCTGGCGACGGCGCGCGAGATCGACAAGCTCTTCATGGAGGTACTCGTGGCACCCGCCTATGAGGAGGGTGCGCTGGAGGTACTGCAGTCCAAGAAGAACCGCATTCTCCTAGAGCAGCACCAGCCCATCGAGAGCAACTGGAGCTACCGCTCGATGCTGGGCGGGGTGCTGGCGCAGGAGACCGACCGCGCCGTAGAGACTAAGGCAGAGATGAAGCCCGTTACTAAGGTGGTGCCTACCGAGGGCGAGCTGGAGGACCTAGTCTTCGCCACCAAGCTCGTCAAGCACAGCAAGAGCAACGCCATCGTGCTCGCCAAGGGCGGGCAGCTCATCGCCTCGGGCGTGGGGCAGACCTCGCGTGTCGATGCGCTCAAGCAGGCTATCGAGAAGGCGCGCCACTTCGGCTTCGAGCTCCAGGGCGCTGTACTCGCTAGTGATGCCTTCTTCCCCTTCGACGACTGCGTGACGCTCGCGGCCGAGGCTGGGATCACGGCCATCGCTCAGCCCGGAGGCTCCGTGCGTGACGCCGACAGCATCGCTGCCGCCGACGCCCACGGTATCGCCATGGTGATGACGGGGGTACGCCACTTCAAGCATTAAGGACATTCACAGAACGACCAGATACATTACAATGGGATTATTCTCCTTCCGCCAAGAGCTGGCCATGGACCTTGGCACAGCCAATACGATTATCGTCAAGGATGACAAGATCGTCCTCGACGAGCCCTCTGTCGTGGCCTTCGACAACCGCACCGGTGAGATGATCGCCGTCGGGACCAAGGCGCGCGAGATGTACGAGAAGGGCAACTCCAACATCCGCACCATCCGTCCCCTACGTGAGGGCGTGATCGCGGACTTCGACGCTGCCGAGCACATGATCCGTGGCATGATCCGTATGATCGTGCCCCGCCGCCCTTGGCACAAGCCCACGCTGCGTATGGTCGTCTGTATCCCCTCAGGCAGCACGGAGGTCGAGATACGTGCCGTGCGTGACTCCAGCGAGCGCGCCGAGGCCCGTGACATCTATATGATCTACGAGCCTATGGCTGCTGCTATCGGCGTCGGCATCGATGTGCTGGCACCCGAGGGGCATATGATTGTGGATATTGGTGGCGGGACGACGGAGATCGCCGTCATCTCGCTAGGGGGTATCGTAGAGGATCAGTCCATCGATACCGCAGGCGATGAGCTCACGCAGGACATCATCGACCACATGCGCGACACCCATCAGATCAAGGTCGGGGAGCGTACGGCAGAGCAGATCAAGATACGCGTCGGCGCCGTCTATGAGGAGCTCGACGAGGAGCCCGAGCCCTTCACCGTATGGGGAGCCAACATGATGGACACGCTGCCCCGCAAGGTGGACGTCAACTACCACGAGATCTGCCAGTGCCTGGATGCCTCGATCGCCAAGATCGAGAGCGCTATCCTGCGTTCGCTGGAGGCTACTCCGCCCGAGCTCTATGCCGATATCGTCGCCAATGGGGTCGTCCTTACCGGTGGTGGGGCACTGCTGCGCGGGCTGGACAAGCGCCTGAGCAAGCGCTTCGGGCTCAACTTCCAGATCGCTGAGAACCCGCTCCACTCCGTCGCTATCGGTACCGGGATCGCGCTGAAGAACATCCATAACTTCAACTTCCTCTTCCGCTAGGCGGCTCGCCACGAGCCTCCGAGCTTAGCCCAGCTACCACGCCCCGTGCAGCAGATCCTCGAGTTCCTCAAGCGCTATCGGCATTGGTTCGTCTTCATCCTACTGGAGGTGATCGCTCTGACCTGTGTGCTGAGCGGCTCGGTCTATGCACGGAGCATAGCGTGGTACGCCACGAGCCGCGTGGTGGGGCAGCTCAACGAGTGGATGACCGAGGCCTGGAGCTACATGGATCTCAGGGCCTCCAACGAGCGCCTGCTCCTGGAGAACGCCCAGCTGCGCCATAGCTACACCCTGCTCTCACGCCAGATGCAGGATGCTGAGGCCCACGGCACGCTGCCGCATCTGCACGTCACCGATAGCCTCCCGATGAGCTCGGGAGCCGTCGTGGTGGCGCGTGTCGTCAATAGGGTGACGCGTACCGGCGAGGTCTACTACACGATCAACAAGGGCTCGGCCGACGGCATCGAGACCGATATGGGCGTGATGAGCAGCACCGGCGTCGTCGGGGCCGTGATGGCCACGAGCAGCCACTACGCCCTGGTCATCCCCGTGCTCAACCCCAAGATCCGCCTCTCCTGCACCCTGCGCGGGCAGTCCGTCAGCGGGACGCTCACGGCACCGACCAATCCCAACGACAATGCTGCCGTCCTCTCGGGCGTACCGCCTCATGCGCGGCCTCAGAAGGGCGACACGATCATGACCAGCGGCTATTCCTACCTCTTCCCCGAGGGGATGATGGTGGGGACGGTAGCCGATGCCAAGCCCGTACGCACTAAGGGCGCCGCGGGCATCTTCGCCAACTACACGGTGCGCCTGGCGACGGACTTCCAGTCGCTGCGCTACGTCTACGTCATCCTCGCCAAGCCCTCGCGAGAGGTCAAGGCCCTAGAGGACTCTATTGCGACGAATGAATAGCAGCTACCTACGCTTCGTCCTGATGAGCCTGCTCCTGATCGCGGTGCAGGTCTGGGTACTCAGTCCCGTGGAGCTCTTCCGCGTAGCGACGCCCTTCGTCTATCCCTTCGTCTTGATGCTGCTGCCCATTGGGGCCAATCGTAGCCTCCTGCCCATCCTCGGCTTTGCCATCGGTGGCGCCATCGATGTGCTGGGGCTCACGCCTGGGATTCATGCTGCGGCGATGACGTTGGCGGCCTTCGTCCGCTACCCCCTACTGCAGGCGCTCACGGACAGGGAGACGCCGCCCTCGGCTCTGCCTCTCTACGGCACGCTGCGCAGCGGGGCGATCATCCTGATGAGTCTCCTACTGCTCATCCATCACCTAGCGCTCTACCTTCTGGTGGGGGCGACGCTGCACCGCGATCCCTATGTCCTGCTTAGCTTCGCCGCAGGCTATGGCCTGAGCTGGCTGATCGGGCTGATCCTCCTCTTCTTCTTCGGCACCGAGCCGCCGCACCGTAGCTAGGCCTATGGTCAGTGACGAACTCTACAAGCGTCGCCTGCTGCTCCCCCTACTGACGGTCGTCATCGTCGGGGTCTTCGTCATGCGGCTCTTCTTCCTTCAGGTCGCTAGCAACGACTACAAACGTCGTGCCGAGAACAACGCCTACTACATCCTCTCCACCATCCCAGCCCGCGGGGTGATCTATGATCGCTACGGGCAGCTGCTGGTGGCGAACCGCCCCATCTACGACCTCATGGTCGTGATGCATCAGGCTAAGGACAAGCTCGATACGACGCTGCTAGCCTCGACGCTGGGCCTGCCGCGCGAGGAGATCGTAGCGCGCCTGGCTGCCGTCCGAGACCGCAGTATCAACCGCGGCTACAATCCCTACACGCCGCAGGTGCTGCTCTCGCAGCTCGAGCCCGAGGATGTGGGCCGCTTCGAGGAGCAGCTGTATAAGTTCCCCGGCTTCTCCGTCCGCTCCCGCACGATACGTCAGTACGATTACCACAACGGCGCCCATCTGCTGGGCTATATGTCCGAGGCCTCCACGGCCGACCTCGAGCGCGACAGTGCCATCATGTCGGGCGACTTCGTCGGGCGTAGCGGCGTGGAGCGTACCTATGATGAGGTGCTGCGTGGGGAGAAGGGGCAAGAGATCTTCTACCGCGATGCCCGCGGCCGTATCCAGGGGCGCCTCGATGGCGGGACGCATGACAAGGCCCCCGTCCCTGGCCGCGACCTCACCCTATCTATAGACGCGGGGCTCCAAGCCCTCGGCGAGCGCATGATGCGTGGCAAGCGCGGCGCCATCGTCGCCATCGAGCCCGAGACGGGCGAGGTGCTGGCTATGGTCACGGCGCCGAACTATGACCCCGCGCTGCTGGCAGGTAAGGACAAGGGCAGTAACCACCGTATGCTCGAGGAGAGCTACGGGAAGCCGCTCCTGAACCGTGCCATACAGGGTAACTACCCCCCGGGCTCGACCTTCAAGCCCGCACAAGGGGCGATCTTCCTAGCCGAAGGCGTCCTCTCCCCCTCTACACCTCTCAGCTGCTACGGCGGCTATCCGCGCCTCGGTGGGAAGCCTAAGTGCCACCCCCACGGCTCGCCTATCTCGCTCGTCCCAGCACTGGCTACCTCCTGCAACGCCTACTTCTGCTGGGGGATGCACTTCCTCCTAGACGACCGCAAGCGCTATCCGAGTGTAGAGGTCGCCCTCGAGCACTGGAAGGAGCGCATCGTGCGCCTCGGCTACGGCTACCGCCTCGGCGTAGACCTCCCAGGGGAGAAGCGCGGCTACATCCCCAATAGCAGCGTCTACGACAAGGCCTATAAGGGACGCTGGAATTCCTCTACCATCATCTCCATCTCCATCGGGCAGGGCGAAGTGCTCGCCACGCCGCTACAGATCGCCAACCTTGCGGCCATCATCGCCAATCGTGGCAGCTACGTCCGTCCCCATCTGGTGCGCCACATCTCGGGCCAGCGCCTGGACACGATGTACACGCAGCGCCAGCAGTCGGGCATCTCGCCCGAGCACTGGGAGTATATCGTGCAGGGGATGGCGCAGGCCGTCACGGGCGGTACCTGCCGCGCGGCCAACTTCGCCCCTGGCCAAGTCGAGGTCTGCGGTAAGACGGGTACGGCCGAGAACCCGCACGGTAAGGATCACTCGGCCTTCATCGGCTTTGCCCCCCGCTCGCGTCCCCGCATCGCCGTCTCGGTCTATGTGGAGAATGGGGGCTTCGGGGCGCACTACGGCGTACCTATCGGCCGTGTGATGATGGAGTACTACCTACGTGGGGGCAAGCTCTCGGGTGCTGGTGAGGCCATAGCCTCGCAGATGGAGCACCGCAGCATCTCCTACCTCAACGATCTATAGCGCGCTATGAGCAGACGTCCCTCGGGCGGCTTGCTGCAGTCCATCGACTGGGTGAGCATCGCCATGTACCTCATGCTGATCTTCTTCGGATGGCTCTCCATCTGCGGGGCCTCGTACAACTTCGAGACCGAGCAGCTTCTCTCCCCAGGCAGCCGCCCCCTGATGCAGCTCCTCTGGATGGGGCTCGGGCTGGTACTGGGCTTCGCCGTCCTCTCGCTCGATACCGATATCTACGAGGTGGGGGCGCCGCTCTTCTATGGGGCGATGATGCTCCTGCTGATGGTGACTATCGTCATAGCCCCCGACATCAAGGGATCCCGCTCGTGGCTGGTGCTGGGGCCTGTGCGCCTACAGCCCGCAGAGTTTGCCAAGGTCGCCACAGCGCTGATGCTGGCCTGGCTGTGTAATCAGTACGAGTTCGAGATCAAGTCCATACGCAGCTACCTCAAGCTCTTCGGGCTGGTGCTCTTCCCCGTGCTGCTGATCCTGCTGCAGCAGGAGACGGGCTCGGCGCTGGTCTTCTTCGCCCTCTTCCTGGCGCTCTTCCGCGAAGGCTTCTCCGGGCTCTTTATGGGGCTGAGCTTCTCGGCGGCGGTCTACTTCATCGGGGCGCTGATCTTCGAGGACACGCTGTGGGGCGGGGAGACGCAGGCCGATCTCTTCTTCGTCTGTAATGCGATCTTGATCTTCACGGGCGTGCTCTACGCCGTCTATGGCAAGGGGCGCGAGCGCTGGCGTTGGCTACGCTACGGGGCGCTGGGGATGCTGGGCGTGTACTTCGTCTGTATGCTCATCAGCTTCTTCGTGAGCTTCGACTGGGCCTACGTAGCGCTGGGGATGCTGGTGCTGGGTGTGCTCGGGCTGCTCTATCTAGCGCTGAGGGACTACCTGCTGCGCTATGTGATGATGGCCCTCTTTGCCCTCGGATCGATGGGCTTCTTCTACTCGGTGGGCTACGTCTTCGATGAGATCCTGCAGCCCCACCAGCAGGTGCGTATCAAGATCGCCCTGGGTATTGAGAGTGACCTCAAGGGCAAGGGCTACAATGTCGACCAGTCCAAGATCGCCATCGGCTCGGGAGGGCTGACGGGTAAGGGCTTTCTCAAGGGCACGCAGACCAAGCTGAACTACGTGCCCGAGCAGGAGACGGACTTCATCTTCTGCACCGTGGGCGAGGAATCGGGCTTCGTCGGCTCCTCGCTGCTGCTGCTCTTCTACGGTGCCTTCATCCTGCGCATCCTCGCGCTGGCAGAGCGTCAGGTGACGCACTTCGGCCGTGTCTACGGCTATTGTGTGGCCTCGATTTTCCTCTTCCACCTCTTCATCAACGTCGGTATGGTGCTGGGGCTGGTGCCCGTGATCGGTATCCCGCTGCCCTTCTTCAGCTATGGGGGGAGCTCGCTCTGGGGCTTCACCTTCCTGCTCTTCATCTTCCTCGGCATCGACGCGCGGCGTACGATGCGCCGAGCCTAGAGGCGCCCCCTCGCGGACTCCCGAGGGCTGTGCGAGCCGCTCCGAAGCCGCCCCCGACCTCGCGCTCCAGCGGGCGGGGGAAGCCTTTCCCTAAGACTACTACCTTAATCCCACCTATCCCTATGTCCTATACGATCGACGGGCTGACCATCACCGAGCAGCTCCTCCGCCTCACGGGGCGCGCCAATAAGCCCTTCGCCGAGCGCCTGCACCCAGGCATCCCAGGGGTGCTCGGGCTCCGTATCCCTGACCTCAGAGCGCTGGCCAGGCGGATTGCTAAGCAGCCCGACTGGGAGCGCTACCTCGCGGAGGCTGAGGCGGGCGCCCGCTCCGAGACTGAGGACTTCATGGAGGCACGCATCCTGCACGGGCTCGTCCTCGGGCAGATCCCCGTGGGCGCGCTAGAGCCCTACCTCCAGCATGTGGCGCGCTGGGTGGAGCGGATCAACTCCTGGTCGGTCTGTGATACCTTCACCTTCGCTGGTGGGAAGCGGCTGGTGGCGGAGCATAGTGAACAGCTGTGGCGCTTCCTCACCTCCTACCTAGAGCGGGAGGAGGAGTATCCGCTGCGCTTCGGCATTGTCGTCCTGATGCAGTACTTCGTCGATGCAGAGCACGTGGCCGAGCTCCTGGAGCGCTACCTCACGGTACGCCACGAGGGCTACTATGTGCGTATGGGGCTCGCGTGGGCCATCGCCGAGTGCTATGTGCGCTACCCTGAGGTCACGGAGCCCTATCTCTCGGAGCGCCGCTTCGCCCCCTGGGTACACAACAAGGCGCTGCAGAAGATCCGCGAGTCGCTGCGCTGCTCCTCCGAGGAGAAGCGACGGCTGGCAGCGCTGCGTGTCCCCCTGCCGAAGGACTAGCCCCGTATCTCCTAGCGCGCTGAGCCTACAGGCGGAGCGGGCTAAGGGATGCACCGCCGTGAGCGGCCTCCCTCGTCTCGGCGCTCTGACTGATACCCCTCAGCCTACCCGACTGATACCCCTCACGCGTGCCATGGACGTCCCTCAGCCCGCTGAGGGATATCCCTTAGCCTGCCTTACTGATCCTCTCACACGCACCACGTACGTCCCTCAGCACGCTGACTGATATCTCTCAGCCTGCCTTACTGATCCTCTCACACGCAGCACGTATGTCCCTTACAGCCCCTCCCCCTATTCCGCCGCTCCGCTTAGGCCTCGCCGGCCAGCTCTCCTCTGACAAGGGAAAGCCCCTATAGGGGCGACCCCTTTCAAAGCCCAGGGTGCGTAGCCCTGTAGGGGCGACCAAACCCTGGGTGTGGTAGCGTAAGTAAGTACAGAGCCCTACAGGGGCGACCCTCAGAACAGCCGTGGCTTGCCTAGCTTGTTTGATGGGTCGCCCCTGTAGGGCTTTTTAGTGTAAGTGGGGCTGGACCCAGGGTTCCGTCACGCCTACAGCGTTCCCTCACCCTGGGCTTTGGAAGGGTCGCCCCGCTGGGGCTTACGCCACTGCTGCTATCCTTTGGAAGGGCCGCCTTGCTGGTGCTTTCACCTCCTTACGCTCTGCTGATGCCTCGCAGGCCAGCTCTCCTCTGACAAGGTAGAGCCCCTATAGGGGCGATCCCTATCAAAGTCCAGGGTGCGTAGCCCTGCAGGGGCGACCAAACCCTGGGTGTGGTAGCGTAAGTAAGTACAGAGCCCTACAGGGGCGACCCACAGAACAGCCGTGGCTTGCCTAGCTTGTTTGATGAGTCGCCCCTGTAGGGCTTTTTAGTGTAAGTGGGGCTGGACCCAGGGTTCCGTCACGCCTACAGCGTTCCCTCACCCTGGGCTTTGGACGGGTCGCCCCGCTGGGGCTTACGCCACTGCTGCTATCCTTTGGAAGGGCCGCCTTGCTGGTGCTTTCACCTCCTTACGCTCTGCTGATGCCTCGCAGGCCAGCTCACCTTTGACAAGGTAGAGCCCCTATAGGGGCGACCCCTTTCAAAGCCCAGGGTGCGTAGCCCTGCAGGGGCGACCAAACCCTGGGTGTGGTAGCGTAAGTAAGTACAGAGCCCTACAGGGGCGACCCTTAGGGGCTTTCACCTCCGCTACCGGCCTCCGTGATGTGCGGCTAGAGCTACTACTGCAGCCTGCCTCTGCCTGCCCTCGAGGCGCGGTTTAGGAGAATGTGCTACCTTTGAGCTAGATGACCCCAGCTAATAGATTACGACTATGAACACCAAGTACTCCCTACCTCCAGCGAGCCTGCTGCTCGTCCTGACCCTCTCGCTACTCTCTCTCTCGTCCTGCCGCCTGAGCTCCTCACACCTAGGCTTCACCAAGGTCGACAGCACGGCGCTGCCCGACTGCGAAGCGCTCATCGTAGACTTCCCCATCGATGTCAAGGTGCACGTCGGGGAGCGCACGGCCATCGTCTTCGACCCCGAGATGCCCGAGCAGGTACGGCGCGAGCTGGAGTTGCGCACCGATGGTAGGGCGCTGCTCATCACCTCGCGCAGGGAGCAGACGGGCTTCGGCCGCTTCCTCGGGCGCTGGTCGCGCAAGGGCGCCAAGGCGGAGGTCTGGGTGACGAGCCTACGCGGGCTCGAACTCGGCTCCTCGGCGAGGGCGCAGCTCGTCGATAGCATCACGACGCCGAGCCTTAGGCTGATCCTCTCGGGCGCCTCGACGCTCACAGGGCTGCGGCTCAGTGCGGGCAAGTTCCTCTTCTCCTCCGCGGGCGCCAGCGTAGCCTCGGGGCGGGTGTCTGTGGATGAGGCCTGCCAGCTGGAGCTCGAGGGCGCGAGCACGCTGCGCCTCGAGGGCCACGTCGATGACCTCAAGCTGGAGCTCAAGGGCGCCAGCACGCTCAAGGCTCCCGAGCTCCAGGGCCGCGTCGTCTCGGCGGAGCTGAGCGGTGCCTCGACAGCGCATATCGGCGAGATGGAGGCCCTCAGCTATGCCCTCTCGGGGGCCTCGCGCCTCAGCTACCGCGGGCGTCCCGTCCTCGGCGAGCGCTCGGTGACGGGCGCCAGCAGCGTCTCGGCGCACTAAGCCCCCTTAGGATAGCACAGCTCCTGCCCCCCTAGGCTTAGCTCCAGCCTCCGAGCAGTGGGGCTCGCGCTTGTCTAGGAGGCGGCAGCCTTGACAGCTTCCTTAGCCCTACGTTCTCCCCCTAACTCTAGGCCTATGCCCATTATCCCCATTACTTCGCTCGACGAGTACCCCGAGCTCGCCCTCTTCGCCTCGCTGACGGAGGCCCAGCTGCGCCAGCAGGAGCTCGGCGGGCAGGGTGTCTTCATCGCCGAGAGTCCCAAGGTCATCCACCGAGCGCTCGACGCGGGCTACAGCCCTATAGCGCTCCTGACCGAGGAGCGGCACATCACGGGCGACGCGGCCTCCCTCATCGAGCGCTGTGGCACAATTCCCGTCTATACAGGGGCACGTGCACTGCTGGCGGGGCTCACGGGCTATACTCTCACGCGGGGCGTGCTGGCAGCGATGCGTCGCCCCGAGCCGCCCGCGCTAGAGACCCTGCTGGGGACGGCGCGTCGCGTGGTCGTCATCGATGGGGTAGTGGATAGTACCAATGTCGGGGCGATCTTCCGCTCCGCCGCAGCCCTTGGGGTGGATGCCGTGCTGCTGACCCCTGGCGCCTGTGACCCGCTCACGCGGCGATCGGCGCGCGTCTCTATGGGTGCTACCTTCCTCGTGCCCTGGTGCTGGATCACGCCCCCGCTGGCGCAGCTGCGAGACTATGGCTTCACCACGGTAGCGATGGCCCTCCGTGAGGATGCGCTCGAGCTGGGCGATCCGCGCCTACTTGAGCCTGAGCGTCTGGCGCTCATCCTCGGCACGGAGGGCGACGGCCTTGCCCCAGAGACGATCTCGGGGGCGGACCTCGTCGTACGCATCCCCATGGCACACGAGGTGGATTCGCTCAACGTGGCCGCGGCCGCCGCTGTCGCCATCTGGGAGCTGCGCCTGCGGCGCTAAGCAGCCGCCTTGGCCTCAGCGCTGCGCTGCGCTTTATCTAGCCCCCTACCTAGTTTGCTCCTTCCTTACGCCTTTGCGTGAGGGACCAAGCACGACAGCGCCCCTCAGCCACGGCTGGGGGGCGCTGTCGTATCTTGAGGCTGCAGGCTTCGTGCCCGAGGCTTGGGGCTAGAGTCTATTGACCTCCTCGAGCTTCTGCTCCTGCTTGGGGTACTTCTGCTTGCCGAGGCTGTAGCTGAGCCGAAGGATGAGCTTGCGGCTCTCGCCATTACCCCAGGAGGAGAGGCTGAGGGCGTCCTTCGTCCCGTAGCTGTCCCAGCGCTCGCTGTGCAGGAGGTCGGTCAGGAGGAGCGCTAGACGTAGCCGTCCGCCTTGCCAGCTGCGATTCAGACCGAGGTCGATGCTGCCTGTGGGCTTACTCAGCTCATAGCTCCCACCCTGGCGCGCGGAGTGGTAGCGCCCCGAGAGCTCTAGGTTAAGCCCGAGGGGCAGCAGGAGGCTGTTGCTCGCCGAGAGGGAGCAGGAGGGGCGCTGATAGGTCTGCTGGTAGTGCTCATAGTCTAGGCGGTTGACAAAGTAGTAGAGGCCCACATTGGCGCTGAAGTCCCACCAGGGGGTGAGGCGTCTCGAGTATATGACCTCGAGCCCCGCCTGCTGCTGACGGCCGATGTTCTTGGTCGTCATGATGGTCTTGTCCTGCCCCAGAGCATCGGTGATCCCAGTGAAGTAGTCCTCCAGCCGCGTGTAGTAGAGGCTGAGTGAGAGGCTTCGGAGGCTGTAGCTGAGGAGGATTTTATCACTCGTCTGAGGGCGGAGGAAGGGGTTTCCCTTCCAGTAGGAGAACTCGTCGAGGAGGTATTCGAAGGGGTTGAGATCCTCGTAGCGGGGCTTGTCCTGCCGTTGGCTGTAGAGGAGGCTGAGCTTTCCCCCCGAGGGCTGCGTATAGCTGAGGCTGAGGTTGGGGAAGAGGCGCAGCCGCCCGCCGCGGTGCTCCTCGGATCCCTGAGGGCTGTGGGCGCGGAGCCTGCCGAGGGTGTGCATGTACTCCAGGCGTAGGCCTGCGCTGAGCTCGAGCCGATCCCAGGAGTGGGTGTACTGTGTGTAGGCCTCGAGGTTCGCCTCATCGTAGTAGAAGCGGTTGGAGCGCTGGGGGTCGAGGAGCCCATTGCGGGTGAAGACGAAGCTATTCCCGCTCTTGATGAGCGAGCCCTTGAGCCCCGAGAGGAGCTCGCTCCGTGCGCTGGGGGCGTACTTGTAGTCCGCCAGCAGCGCGTAGATGTCGATCTCCTTCTCGGGCTGCGAGTAGAAGAGCTCCGACCGCAGGAGCGTGTGGGAGGGAGAATAGTAGTCGTTGGGCTGCTCGCAGCGTGCCGTGCCGTCGAAGTGCGTCCAGTCGGCCGAGAGGGAGAGTTGCTGCTGCTCGGAGGGGCTGTAGCGGTAGTTCGCGCTATGACTGTAGCGCAGGGTCTGCTGCTTGACATAGTCATTACGTGCCTTGAGGATACCCGTGAGCGTGTGCTCCCCCTTGTAGAGCTCGGTGCTCGTCTCTGTGAGGCCGGGGCCAGCCAGTAGGCTGACGGAGCTGCTGACGGAGAGCTGGCTCCTCGGGCTCAGCTGCCAGGCGAAGTCTAGTCCCGCCGTGTAGGTATTGCGCTTATCGGTGTCGATCGTCGTCGAGACGCTGCGATCACCCCCCTGCAGCTTCTCGTAGCCGTAGTCCATGGCGTGGTGGCCGATGCTGTGGCTGTAGTTGAGCCCCAGCTGCCACTTGCTCCTGTTGTAGGAGAGGGCGAAGTCCGAGCTTTGCCTAAGGTTCTCCCAGTAGGCTGCGCTGTGGGAGGTCGAGAGGAAGAAGCCTTCGCCCTCCGTGGCCTTGAGGATGATGTTGATGATGCCTCCCGCACCGTCGGTACCGAAGCTCGCATTGGGGCTGGGGGAGCTCTCGATACGGGCGATCTTGGAGGAGGAGAGGGTGCGAAGGAAGGCCGCACGCTCCTCGCCCTGCAGCATCAGCTTCTTGCCATTGACGTAGAGGGCCGTCCCGCCGATCGTCGCCAGCGAGATCTCGCCCTTGCTGCTGACGGTGATGCCGGGGGCGTGCTTCAGGACGTCCAGCGCGCTGCCCAGGTCACTGAGGTAGGACTGCGCCACGTGGAGCTGGATTTTGCCCTGCGTGACGGTGGTGAGCGGACGGGACCTGCGCGCCGTGACGACGACCTTCTCCAGAGCCTGCGCCTCGGGCTCCAGCAGGATGTCGCCCAGCCGTTCGGAGCTCTCGAGGCGCAGGCTGCGCCTAGCCTCCTTATAGCCGAGGTTGCGGACACAGAGAACGAAGTCGCCCGGACGCGCCGATAGGGAGAAGCGCCCCAGACTGTCGGTCAGCGTCGAGGCTACCAGCATGCTGTCGGGCGAAGTAATAAGCAGCACGATAGCTGCCTCTACGCCCTTGCGCTGCTCGTCGAGCACCCTGCCGCTGAGCTTCGCCTGTGCGCTACTGCTGATCTTCGTCTGAGCGCTGCTGCTGATCTTCGTCTGTGCGCTACTGAGTTTGGTCTGAGCGCTCGCGCTGAGCCCGTAGCTGATGCCGAGCCCCAGTAGGAGCAGGCTGAGTATAAGTCTATTCATCGTGATGTCCTCCGGTCGTTGTGGGTGTTTCCTTCTTTTGCTTGCGCGCCCTCTGACTCCGCTCCTACCGAGCTCCCAGCCGCGCCCAAACAAAAGTACGCCAAAGCGCTGAGCTCCGCCGCCTTGCCCTTCCGTTCCTCCCCCCCCCCCAAAAAAAGCGTCGCGACTCCTCAAAGTCACGACGCTTCCTATTTCCACGAAAGGCCCCTCAGCTACGCCGCTGAAGGATCTTCCCTCGCGAGAGAGAGGGATTCGAACCCCCGGAGGCTCTCACCTCAACGGTTTTCAAGACCGCCGCAATCGACCACTCTACCATCTCTCCGATGGAGCACGACCGCACGGGTAGTCATGTCCTCCGTGCTGCACGGATACGTCAGCTCGGACAATTACATAAACACAGCGACTTGCGGATGCTTTGGCCTGTAGGGCTGCTTGACTTGTCTTGCTGTAGTGTCTCCCTTTGTTTTGAGCTTCGTCCCCCTTATCCGTGAGGCTCCGTGAAGGATATCCCTCACGGCGCTGACTGACGTCCCTCAGCCGTCCGACTGATAGCCCTCACGGCGTTGATAGCTATCGGTCAGCGAGGGGTTCCTTAGGCGAGGGTGTGCTAGGGCGATGGACTCAGCTGGCTGAGCGGGGAAGGCTACGTGCGGGGGAGGCTATGCTGAATGTCCTTAGGGCGGGTAGGAGAGCGGCGGAATGCTTCGGGCGTAAGGGCCTCGGGGCGTAGGGGCTAGAGGGGTGAGGCTGAGGGAGTAGCTTTGCGAAAAAGAAAATTAGTGCTATCTTTGCAGCCGTCAAGAGGCAGCGACATGCACTCGGTGTGGTAGTTCAGCTGGTTAGAATACCTGCCTGTCACGCAGGGGGTCGCGGGTTCGAGTCCCGTCCATACCGCCGCTCAGCAATGAGCCGCCGCTCCTCTGGACAACTCGGGATGTAGCGCAGTCCGGTTAGCGCACCTGCTTTGGGAGCAGGGGGTCCCAGGTTCGAATCCTGGTATCCCGACGATCATACAAGCGACATCAATAAGTCCGATCTTCCGCTGGAGGGTCGGACTTCTTGTTTTTGTGCCTTTGTGGCTTGGGGGGCAAAAGCTCGGCCACTTGCCCACGACTATATAATAGGTACGCGTCCGCGGGTGGCCTTCGCACTTACTGGCTGGGGGGAGAGGCTAAGGTGGGGCTTGGCTTGGGCTAAGTAGCAGGCCCGCTCAGAGCGGGGCTCGGGAAGCGCAGCACGGGGCTGTTTCCTTTGGACGCCTATTCCTTAACTATCCTCGCCTCTAGCTCGCGCCGCCCTCCTAGTAGTGTCGGAGCGCGCTGAGTGATATCAGTCGCGGCGCCCACGGACGTCCCTCAGAGGGCTGACGGGTATCCCTCAGAGGCGGCCTGCCTTGGCTGTGCGGGTGGGGGAGGATGGGCGAAAGGAGTGGTGAGGGATTAGGAGGCGCGGTGCTGAGGGGATAGAGGGGACGGAGCTGCGGGGCAAGGGGGAGGGGGGCCGCCCTGTGCGGGGAATTTCTGCAGGCAATTTGTAGATTCAATTATTTGTCTTAACTTTGCACTCGCAAGTGAGCCCTTAGGGGTGCGCTTGCCACTAGGTCGGCCCATTCGTCTATCGGTTAGGACGCAAGGTTTTCATCCTTGAAAGAGGAGTTCGATTCTCCTATGGGCTACAAGAACAAACAAGAGAAGAATTAAGAAATGGCAAATCATAAGTCATCGATCAAGAGAATTCGTCAGACTAACGCTCGTCGTCTGCACAATCGCTACTACGCAAAGACCATGCGTAACGCGGTTCGTCGCTTCCGTGCTCTGACGGATGCGGCAGAGGCACGTGCGGCACTGCCACAGCTTAGCTCTATGCTTGACCGCCTCGCCGGCAAGAACATCATCCACAAGAACAAGGCTGCTAACCTGAAGAGCAAGCTCGCTCGTCAGATCGCTCGCCTCGGCTAAGAGACATCACGCTGCCAGCTCCTAGGAGTGAGGGCAGAACAGGCGGTCCATTCGTCTATCGGTTAGGACGCAAGGTTTTCATCCTTGAAAGAGGAGTTCGATTCTCCTATGGACTACCACACGTAGCGCCAGCTCCATACGGGGTTGGCGCTATTGCTTTTTTGATCGCATACACTGGCAAGGGGCTGGGTAGGATAGGCCGCAGGGCCTTTCCCAAGGCAGGCAAACCAGAGGTACAAGTCTAGAGATCTAAGACGTTAAGGATAATATGAAGTCAAGGACGGATGCTAAGAAAATAGGCCTCCTCTGCGTGCTGGGGCTAGGGCTCCTAGTGGGGCAGGGGCTCCAGGCTCGTGCCCAGCAGCCCCAGTCGGCAGCGCGTGAGGACAGCCTCGCGAAGGCCACCGAGTACTACTATCAGGCGGTGCTGGCGCGTAGCGCGGATCAGCCGCACTCGGCCTATCAGCTGCTGCGCCACGCCCATGCATTGGCCCCTGAGGATGGCGACATCGCCTATCTGCTCGGGCGTGTGGCCGCTGACCTCGGCCGTGAGTCGGAGAGTCTGCCGCTGCTCGAGCTCGCCTATCGTGCCGATAGCAGTCGTCGCGAGTATGGCCAGGCGCTTGCCTCCGCCTATTTCAGCCGCGAGCGCCTGCAGGATGCCCTGCGTATCACCGAGCAGCTAGCTAAGGCTGACCCTGACAATGATGATATGCGCTACCGCCTCGTACAGCTCTACGCGCGCTCGGGAGACCTAAAGAAGGCCATCGAGCTCTGCGGTGAGCTGCAGGAGCGCTTCAAGCGCAACGTCGACGCCTACGGGCAGGTCACGCAGATGAAGATCCAGCTGCAGAGGATGGCGGGGGAGGGGAGTCACATCTTCGACGAGCACTACCGACGTCTCGAGCTCTTCCCTGATGACCGCGCTGCGAACTATGACTACGGCCTCTACCTCATCAATCGCAGGCTGGACAGCTCCTTCGATAAGTTCCTCAAGGACAAGCAGCGTCAGGGCTACCTCAAGCCTGTCGATGCCGTTGTCCTACGCGTGCACCAGGCACTTGACCGTAAGAAGTATGCCGATGCCGAGCGGCTCCTAGCGAGCGTCAATCAGGATACAACGCTCCTCACCGTGGAGAAGCTCCAGCTCTGGGCGCTCGTCTCCTCCAGCCAGCAGGAGGCGGAGAACGCCCTGCTGCAGGATCAGTACCTCCCCTATGTGGAGCAGCTCGTGAAGCTCGATCCTAAGGCGGCGCTGCAGTACTACGTGCGGCTGCTGCGCTACAAGGAGCGCTACCGCGAGGCCATAGCCCTCCTGGAGCCCGCGTCCAAGCAGCGCGCTGACGAGCCCTGGCTGTGGGACGAATACTTCCAGGACGCCGTAGGGTTCGAGGATGAGGCGCTGATCGGCCGTGTGGCTAGCGAAGCACTCCGACACGTCCCCACCGACTGGCGCTACCATATCACAGCGGCCTCCGAGCTCTATACTGCAGGCAAGCGCGAGGAGGCGCGCGTAGCGCTGGAGCGTGCCTGCCAGGAGGTCGAGCCCAAGACAGGCATAGGCCCAGGGCGCATCCTAGGGCTGCTGGCCGACCTCTATGCCTCGGGAACGAAGGAAGAGCGTGCCAAGGCCAATGAATACTACGAGGCAGCACTCGCCGCCTACGACTCCGACCCCGAGGTGCTGAATAACTATGCCTATCGTCTAGCGAAGGCTGGGCAGGAGCTCGACAAGGCCGAGCGTCTGGCGGGGCAAGCCGTCAAGCTCAGCCCCAAGGCCCCCCACATCCTCGATACCTACGCTTACATTTATCTCCGCCTCAAGAACTATACGCTGGCGAAGCTCTACCAGCGTAAGGCCCTCGATGAGGCAGGGGAGAGCGCCTCGGCCGACATGTACGAGCACATGGGTGATATCCTAGCTGCGGAGGCTGATTGGGCTGAGGCGGAGCGCTACTGGAGGCTCGCTGAGGAGACCTCTCAGAAGAAGCTCGCCGACCCTGAGCTCGAGGCCTCCCAGGCCGAGGAGCTGCGCGCCTCCCTCCCCACACTCAAAAAGAAGATCAACGATGCAAAGAAGAAGATCCAGCGCCCCTAGCGCTAAGCCCCTTGCCCTAGCCCTCGGGCTCCTCACCCTCTCCAGCTGTGGCATCATCCGTACTACGAGCTCCAGCGAGGAGGACTACCAAGTCGTTGCTGTCGACGCCTGGGGTCCCACGCAGAGCACACTAGAGGCGCAGATCGCGGGGGAGGCACCCTACGCCTCCGTCCTGCGCGGTGCACTTGATGCCGAGCTACAGCTCGGGGCACAGTCGCTGACGACGCGCATCAACGCTACGATCGTCAAGGGGCAGACCATCTACTGGTCCGTCGTCCCCTTCCCGCTGGTGGAGGCCGCACGCGTATGGCTCACCCCCGAAGGGGTCACCGTCATCGACCGCATGCACGGGCGCTATGCTCAGGCGAGCTTCGCGGAGCTCTCGCGGCTCTTGGGCTTCCCCCTCAGCTACGAGGATGTAGAGTATCTGCTGCTGGCCAAGCCTAACCTCGGGAAGGGCAGCATGCGGCTTGAGACCTTCCGCCCGATGGGGCGGGGGGCCATGGCGGTCTTCCTCGATCGCGACAAGCACATGCTCCACATGGAGCTCAATAGATGGGGGCTCTCCGAGGCACGCTACTACCAGAGCACCATGCACGCGACTCCGCTCGTCACGGCTCGCTATGGCTACAGCGCGGAGAGCATACAGCGCGGGCTACCTTATACGACGACCATCGTGGTGCAGCGTAGCGCAGGCGAAGGCGAGAGCAAGTTTAGCCTCAACTGGTCGGGCCTGAGCCCCCACGAGGGCGCCCTGCCTGACCTCACCATAAAGATAAAGCCCAGCTACGAGCGCATAGAGCTCGCCGAGCTGGTTAAGCTCCTTTCCAAGCTATGATGCACCGCCCTATACCTAGTCTCGTCCTAGGTCTCGCGCTTCTCTTGGCTATGCCGAGCCTCGCTGAAGCGCAGCAGTCGCGTACGCTACGCCGCCTGGAGCAGGAGCGTAAGCAGCTCCTGAAGAACATCGCCGCCTCGGACCGCAAGCTGCAGGAGCTACGTAAGAGCACCAAGCAGCAGGAGCGCTCGCTGAGGCTCGTGCAGGAGCAGGTCGCCCAGCGCAAGCAGGTGGTCAGCGTCCTCGGCAGTGAGATCTCGGGTCTCGAGCAGCAGATCGGCTCCCTCACGGGGCGTATCTCCGAGCTGCACCGCGAGGAGTCTGGCTTCCTACAGCGCTATAGCGAGGCGCTGAGGCAGCTGCAGCGTATCGACGCGCATATCGACCCGATGATCTTCGTGCTCTCCTCTTCCTCTCCCAATCAGGCGCGTGAGCGTCAGCGCTTCCTCAGCCGCTATGTCTCCGCCGTGCGCCGAGCCTCAGAGGGGCTAAGAGATACGCGTAGCCGCATCGAGCATACCAAGCAGGAGGTAGGGCGCACCCATGCTGCGAAGGAGCAGCTCCTGAGCCTCCGCGTCCAGGAGCAGAAGAAGCTCGAGAGCCAGGAGCAGCAGCAGCAGGCCTCCGTCAAGGAGCTCAAGGGGCAGCAGCAGCAGCTCGCGCAGGATCTCTCCAAGCAGCGCCAGCGTGCCGAGGAGCTCGACCGCCGCATCCAGCAGCAGGTCGAGGCCGAGATACGCGCTGCCCAGCAGCGTGCCGAGGCTCAGCGCCGCCGTCAGGAGGAGGCGCGTCGCCGCCGCGAGGCTGCCCAGCGCGCCGCGCGCCCCACGATCCCTCGCGATAAGCCAGGGCAGTCTCAGCCCGCCGAGCAGCCCGTAGAGCGCCCCAGGCAGCAGGAGGATCTAGGCGATGAGCCACGCCGTGCTGCGACCCCAGGAGGCTATGCTATGGATGCCAATGAGCGCGCGCTGGCCTCCTCCTTCGAGCAGAACAAGGGGCGCCTCCCAGCACCTATCCGCGGCGCTTATTCGCTGCTCCGCACCTTCGGCGTGCACCAGCATAGCCAGCATAGCCGCGTGCAGGTATCGAGCAGTGGGGTGGACTTCGGCCTCCGCTCAGCGGGCCAAGCCTACGCCGTCTTCTCGGGCGTGGTGAGCCGCATCTTTGTCATCCCCGGCTACGGCACCTCCATTATCCTGCGCCACGGGAACTATCTGACCGTCTATGCCAACCTCAGCAGCGTCTCCGTCTCCCAGGGTGCGCGTGTCGCTACGGGGCAAGCGCTGGGCGCTATAGGCGCGGCCCCCGACGGCTCTGCCGATAGGCTGCTGCACTTCCAGCTGTGGCACGAACGCACCAAGCTCAACCCGCTCTCATGGATCAGGCGCTAGTCGCTACCCTCGGCAGCTTCGACGGGATACATCGCGGGCACCAGCAGCTCTTCGTGCGCATGCAGGCCTTTGCTCGCAAGCTCGGAGGGCGTACGCTCGTCCTGACCTTTGACCCGCATCCTGCCGAACTGCTACGCCCCGAGGCCGCCCCGCCGCATCTCCTGCCGCTGGCCGAGAACATGGCCTATATCTACGCCGCAGGCGTGGACGAGGTCGAGGTAGAGCTCTTTACCCGCGAGCTCGCAGCACGCACGGCAGGGGAATACCTGCGCCACCTAGCGACGGACTACGGGGTGACACACCTCTTCCTGGGCTATGATCATCGCTTCGGCTCGGACGGGCGTCAGCTGAGCCCCGAGGAGTACGAAGCGCTCGCCGCGGACTGTGGCATCACCCTGCTGCGTGATGTGGCGCTGCTCTACGGCGATGAGCGGCCGATCAGTTCGTCCGCTATCCGCCGCGCCATCACCGAGGGTGCGATGGAGGAGGCTAGGGAGCTCCTGGGTCGCCCGCATAGCTGCAGTGGCGTGGTGGTTTCTGGTCAGCGTCTCGGCCGTCGTCTGGGCTTCCCGACAGCGAACCTCCAGCGCCTTGACCCCCTGCAGCTGCTGCCTCCTGCAGGTGTCTATGCCTGCCGCGTGTATAGCCTCCCCGGGTCGACGCACTTCGTGCCCGAGCGGGGCGGTATGCTCTATCTCGGTTCGCGCCCTACGCTGGGCGGCGATCTGGAGCCCTCCATCGAAGTACACCTCTTTGACTTCGATGCCGAGATCTACGGGGCGGAGCTGCGCGTCGAGCTGCTGAGTCGCTTGGCTCCCGAGCGGCGCTTCGCTTCGCTCGACGAACTCAAGACGGCGCTCTCGGTCTATGCCGACGAGACGCGCGCCTATCTCGCAGCGCATCCTTAGTTTTATTTCTGTGGTCCCTGAGCAAGGCGGGCGTATGTTCCACGTGGAACGTCCGCCCGCCTTGCTTTATGTTTACCCCTGTCCGAGGCTTGATGTTCCACGTGGAACGTATAGTGTCTGTCGCGCCGCCGCGTTGCTTGTGCTAGTCCTTGCGCTTAGGCCTTGTTGCCTCTGTACAGCCTTTCGGGATGCAGTGTTGGGTCTGTGCGGGAGCGGGGAAGGGTAGGCTTGTGCGCGTGCTGGCGACTTGGTTGTCAAGCTCGGGCGGGGCGCTCCTTATGCTGAGTGCTATACTTGTGGATGCAGTAGATGTCGCTCAGCATGCTGCCCGCCGCACTCGGTACTCGTGGCCTCTTGTGTCCCCTAGGGTAGTGACGGCTCTGTCTCGGTCGGCTGAGGGATATCCCTCGGCGCTCTGACTGATATCCCTCAGCGGCCTGACTGGCGTCCCTCAACGCGCTGATAGATATCCCTCACGAGGCGCGCTCGGTGCTCGCGGGGGTGCTGCGAGCCTGTGGGTCGCCTTGCTCGCTCCCTTGGGTCGGCTGCTGTCTGCGGCGGAGCTTGGTGGAGCGGAGCTTGGGGTGAGTTCGGCTGAGGCTTCGCTTGCCTCTGGCGTGTGGCTTTGTCGGGCTTGCTTCGTGGGGAGCGTGGGACCCACCGCGGCCCCCCCCCGTGAGGCGGCGGGCGGAGGTGGGGAGGAGGGCCTTTCGGCCTTGCTTGCTGGGGTTCGTGAGGCTTGTGGATGCGGGGCTTTGCAGGGCTAGGGGGAGCGCCCTTCTCTTGCGCACTTTTGCTCGATGTGAGCAGGTTTTTGCGCAGGTGGAGGGTAGGCTGGGGCAATTACGGAATTCTTTCCATGACATGCCCCTTGTTCGAGATAAAAGGCTTAACTTTGGTAGAGTAAACGGATAGGAAACGAACATGAAGGATTGGCCCCTCTTCTATGCCCCTGATGTGAAGGAGCAGCTGGCCCTGCCCGAGGCGGAGGCGCAGCATGCGCTGCGCGTGCTACGCGTCAGGCCTGGGGACGAGCTGCTGGCCACCGACGGCCGTGGCGCGCTCTACGAGCTGCGGGTGACGGCTACCGACAGGCGCCACTGCCTGGTGGAGCTGATGCATGAGGAGCGCTGGCAGCCCTATTGGCGCGGCCGTCTGACGCTGGCCCTAGCCCCGACCAAGAGCATGGAGCGCATCGAGTGGACGCTGGAGAAGGCCGTCGAGCTCGGCGTGGATGAGCTCATCCTCCTTCGGGTGAAGCACTCCGAGCGCAAGCATACCAACGTGGCGCGCCTAGAGCGTATCATCGAGAGCGCCATGAAGCAGAGCCACAAGGCCTGGCTGCCCGAGCTGCGTGTGGACGTACCCTTCGCCGAGCTCCTAGAGGAGCATCCCGCGGCTGTCAAGCTCATCGCCCACTGCCGCGCGGAGCTGCAGCCCGCGCGGCGCCTCATCTCCGACTGCTGGCAGGCGGGGGCGGATACGCTGCTGGCGATAGGCCCTGAGGGGGACTTCACCGAGGAGGAGCTGCAGCGCGCCTTCGAGCGCGGCTATCAGCCCATTACCCTTGGGGAGAGTCGCCTACGCACGGAGACGGCGGGGCTGGTGGCCCTACAGTGGCTGCACACCCTCGACCAGATGGACCGATCGGCCCAGAGCACTACCACGAGACAAGAATAACTATACATACCTTATCAATCGATCAACTCTTATGGAACAGAGAGAAATCAAGTTCAGCCTGATCTACCGCGACATGTGGCAGTCCTCGGGTAAGTATCAGCCACGTAAGGATCAGCTCGAGCGTATCGCTCCTGTCTTCGTCGAGATGGGCTGCTTCGCCCGCGTCGAGACCAACGGCGGTGCCTTCGAGCAGGTCAACCTCCTCTACGGCGAGAACCCCAATAAGGCCGTGCGCGCCTTCACCAAGCCCCTCAACGAGGCAGGTATCCAGACGCACATGCTCGACCGTGGTCTGAATGGTCTGCGTATGTTCCCCGTGCCCGCTGACGTGCGTCGCCTGATGTATAAGGTCAAGAAGGCGCAGGGCGTAGACATCACGCGTATCTTCGACGGGCTTAACGACCCGCGCAACGTCATCCCCTCCATCACCTACGCCAAGGAGGCGGGCATGATCCCCCAGGCTACGCTCTGTATCACGCACTCGCCCGTGCACACGGTAGAGTACTATGCCGACCTAGCCGATCAGTTCATCGCCGCAGGCGCCCCCGAGATCTGTCTCAAGGACATGGCTGGGGTAGGGCGTCCCGCCTTCCTCGGTCGTCTGGTCAAGGCCATCAAGACCAAGCACCCCGAGGTCATCATCGAGTACCACGGCCACACGGGCCCTGGCTTCTCCGTCGCCTCTATGCTGGAGGTCTGCCGTAATGGTGCCGACATCGTCGACGTAGCTATCGAGCCGCTGTCCTGGGGTAAGATCCACCCAGACGTCATCACCATCCGTGAGATGCTCATCGATGCGGGCTTCAAGGTCGCCGACATCAACATGGATGCCTACATGAAGGCACGTGCCCTGACGCAGGAGTTCATCGACGACTTCCTCGGCTACTTCATCAACCCCTCCAACCTCCTCATGTCCTCGCTGCTCGTAGGCTGCGGTCTGCCTGGTGGTATGATGGGCTCGATGATGGCTGACCTCAAGGGCGTGCACGCTGGGATCAACATGCACCTGCGCAAGAAGGGTGAGCCCGAGCTGAGCGTCGACGACCTCCTGGTGCGCCTCTTCGACGAAGTCGCCTACGTATGGCCTCGCCTCGGGTATCCCCCACTGGTGACGCCCTTCAGCCAGTACGTCAAGAACGTCGCGCTGATGAACGTCTACAACCTCACCATCGGCAAGGGCCGCTGGGAGGCGATCGACAACAATACCTGGGGTATGATCCTCGGCAAGTCGGGTCGCCTGCCGGGCAAGCTCGATCCCGAGATCGTCGAGCTGGCTGCCAGCAAGGGCTTCGAGTTCACCACCGAGGACCCTCAGCTCAACTACCCCGATGCGCTGGATAAGTTCCGCGCCGAGATGGTAGAGAACGGCTGGGAGCTGGGCGAGGACGACGAAGAGCTCTTCGAATTCGCCATGCACGAGAGCCAGTACCGCGACTACAAGAGTGGTGCGGCTAAGGAGCGCTTCCAGGCAGAGCTGGACAAGGCTAAGACCGACGCCCTCGTCAAGAAGGGCTACAGCCCCGAGGATGCCCTCAAGGTCAAGCGTCAGGGTACCGAGCCTATCGAGGCCCCTGCCTCCGGTCAGATCATCTGGGAGGTAGACCCCGAGGACTACTCTACGGCCCCAGCCCTCGGCACCTACATCAAGACGGGTGAGCCCCTCTGCTACATCCAGACGACGGCAGGCTACTTCGAGCCTGTGTACTCCAACTTCACGGGTCGCCTCTCCGAGGTCACGGCTCAGGGCGCCAACGTCCGCAAGGGTGAGGCCCTAGCCTACGTCCGTCCCGCCGAGAAGGAGGAGCTCTTCGTCGAGTGTGAGAGCGAGCAGCTCAAGCGCGTCGAGAAGCTCGAGGAGGTACGCCACGTGCTGCGCAAGCGCCGCGGCGAGAAGTAAGCCTCACCTAGACCATACGATTACGAAGCCCTAGAGGGGCTCGCGGGGATGCCTAGCGTCCCTGCGAGCCCCTCTAGGCGCTTGCTGAGGCCCGCCCCGCGGTAGCTAGGGCTGCCCGAAAAGCCGTATCTTTGCGGCAAACAAAATCTGAAGTACAAGATGCTTGATGAAGCCCTAGTAAAGGACAAGATCGACACCCCCCTCTTCCATCTCATAGGTCAGGCAGCTGACGAACTAGGCGTCGAGGCCTATGTCGTGGGCGGCTACGTGCGTGACCTCTTCCTGCGTCGCCCCTCCAAGGATATAGACATCGTCTCCGTGGGGCGGGGGATCGACCTAGCGGAGGCCGTAGCGCGGAGGCTAGGCCGTGGGGCGCACATCTCGGTCTTTGCTCGCTTCGGTACGGCTCAGGTCAAGCAGGGGGAGCTGGAGCTAGAGTTCGTCGGTGCGCGCCGCGAGAGCTACAGCCCCGATAGCCGCAAGCCCGTCGTCGAGGACGGGACGCTGGAGGAGGACCAGCAGCGCCGTGACTTCACCGTCAATGCTCTGGCACTCTGCCTCAATGAAGGGCGCTTCGGCGAGCTCGTCGACCCCTTCTACGGGCTGGAGGACATGGAGGACCTGACGCTGCGCACGCCGCTGGACCCCGATGTGACCTTCAGCGATGATCCGCTGCGCATGATGCGGGCGCTACGCTTCGCCTCGCAGCTGGGCTTCTTCATCGACCCCGAGATCTTCGCGGCCATAGGGCGCAATGCCGAGCGCATCGCCATCATCTCGGCCGAGCGCATCTCTACGGAGTTCAACAAGATCCTGCTTTCGCCTCGTCCCTCGGTGGGGCTGGAGCTCTTCGAGCTCTCGGGGCTCATGGGCCTCGTCTTCCCCGAGCTGCTGGAGCTGAAGGGCGCCGAGACGCGCGAGGGCATAGGGCACAAGGATAACCTTACCCATACCTATAAGGTCGTAGACAATTTAGCGCGGGCGCTCACGGCTCGCGGGCGCCGCGAGGAGGACCTGTGGCTGCTGTGGGCGGCGCTGCTGCACGACATCGGTAAGCCGCGCACCAAGCGCTTCGACAAGCGCCTAGGCTGGACCTTCCACAACCACAACTACGTGGGGATGAAGATGGTCAAGCGTATCTTCACTCGTCTACGCCTGCCGCTGGATGCCAAGCTCCACTACGTCGAGAAGCTGGTGAACCTGCACATGCGCCCCGCCATGCTCGTCGATGAGGGCGTGACGGACTCGGCCGTGCGTCGCCTGCTCTTCGAGGCGGGGGATGATATCGACGACCTCATGCTCCTGGTGGAGGCCGACATCACTAGCAAGAACCCGCAGAAGGTGCGTAAGTACCTCGACAACTACAGCCTCGTGCGGCAGAAGCTCGCCGATATCGAGGAGAAGGACCGAGTACGCAACTTCCAGCCGCCCATCTCGGGCGAACTGATCATGCAGACCTTTGCCCTCAGCCCCTGCCGCGAGGTGGGGCTCATCAAGGACGCCATCAAGGAGGCCATCCTCGAGGGTACCATTCCCAACGAGTACGAGGCCGCCCACGCCTACATGCTCCACGAGGCCGCCAAGCTCGGCCTCACCGCCCAGTAATATGAAACAATTATCGAATCAGCAACAAGCTAGGATGTCAGTAGTAGAATACCCTACCGCCTATATTCCTCCTTGCGAGGATGCTTCTTGCTCGGATTGCAACCTGTTGTTTGATGGAGATGAATTTGATCCTAGTTGGGTTAATTCTCAAATGTCCTATCCCAATCGGAGATTACGATTGGCGACTGTCTTTTCCGGCATTGGAGCTATAGAGCACGCGTTCAATCGTCTTAACCTCGAGACCGAACTCACCTTTGCTTGCGATATTGACCCCTTTGTCCGAAAGAGTTATTTCGCTAATTATCCAATGACAGAGGATCGTTGGTTTGATGACGTCAAGCAGATAGATGGACGACGATTTCAAGGCATGGTAGACCTATTTGTTGGAGGAAGTCCTTGCCAATCTTTCTCGCTTGTGGGGAAAAGACGAGGCATGGAAGATGCAAGGGGAACTTTGTTCTATGAGTTTGCACGCCTAGTGTCAGAAATACAGCCTAAGGTATTCATCTACGAGAATGTGAGGGGGCTGACCAATCACGATGAAGGAAGAACCTTTGAGGTGGTTAAGGCTACTTTTGATGAGTTAGGCTATCGCTATTACGCTCAAGTATTGAATGCTAAGGACTATGGGATTCCACAGAATAGAGAGCGCATCTTTATCGTGGGGTTTCGCGATCCTTCTACAGAATTCACATTTCCTTCGCCCATTAAGCTTGAAACAAGGATGCAGGATTTTCTTGAGGATTATATCGATAGCCGATACTTTCTCCAAGAAAAGGGGGTCAAGTTTGTTACGAGTAGCAAGAATCGCCTGAAGCGTTATACTCAAATTAATGGGGAGGTCGCTCTATGTCAAAAGGCAAATCAGCAGTTCAATTGGCATGGTGATTTTGTGTTTGATGAGCGTGCTGTACCTGAGTTTGATGAGTTCTTATTTGATGTTCGAGATGTGGAGGAGAAATACTATCTCTCAGATAAAGTGAAGGAGTATGTTCTTTCTCCTGGGACAAAGACTTTCAGAACTTCCATACGGACTGATTTAGAGGTAGCTCGGCCTCTATTACAATCTATGCACAAAATGCATCGTGCGGGCGTAGATAATTATGTTACTCATACTGGGCGAATTCGCAAGCTGACTCCTCGTGAGTGTTTACGCTTAATGGGGTTTAGGGATAGCTTTCGGCAGGTTGTTAGCGATACCCAAATGTACCGGCAGGCTGGCAATAGTATTGTCGTGGATGTCCTGATTGCCCTGCTCAAGCAGATCGATATTATGAATTATGCTTCAGAATAAATAATTATGGATAACATTATTTTGGCAGGAGATAGCTATAAGATTGTCGATGTTCGAGAAAAGCTGACGATCGCAGATAGTTTTGTCGTTCGAGCAAATAAACTCGGCTCAGGTAATGGGGAAGCAAAACTATATGTGGGCCAGCGTACGGACAGTAATCTTCAGTTTTGGGGAAAAGAGCCTTTTGCGTGTCAATGCTTCTTACTCAAGAATGATCTTTTGCGTTACCTAGACCAAGTGCATGCTGAGTATCTTTATCCGGAGCAGAACTATCAGGCAAAAGAGACCCTGCCTGAGCTGTGGCGAAATAGACGTAAGGTTGTGGAGCTTTACCCTGATCGGATTGAGTTTTCACTGCAAAGTCAAACTCAGATTGTAGGGCCGAGACTCTATGTCTCCTCTGAGACTCGGAAAGGATCAGCCTACAACCTTATAAGAGAGCTATCTCTACCTAATGTGACCTATGTGAGTATCCTTAAGCTCGTTGATGAGGGCGGGCGCTTGTCGTACTATTTCCGCCTATTTGCGAGTTTCTTAGGGGATGAAATTCATCCGGCAATTGTAGAGCAACAAGAGCAACAAGTATTGCAGCTGGATATCCCCGCTACAGAGCGTCAGCAGATTGTTCGTTCACGGCAGGGGCAAGGAACATATCGTAGTCGATTGCTTGAAGAATGCCCTTTTTGTCCTGTAACCCTAGTCTCCGACGATCGACTGCTGATCGCAAGTCATATTAAACCATGGGCTGTATCTTCCGATCGAGAACGCTTGGACCCCAAAAATGGGTTGATGCTTACGCCTACAATTGATCGCCTATTTGATCAGGGTTATCTGTCATTTACGGATGATAAACAGTCTATACTTTCGCCCTTCTTGTCTCCTCGAACATTTAGCTTGCTAGGGTTGGCCTCAGGGAAGAGTTATCCCAACCTCCCCATCGAAGGTCGACAAGAATATATGGCATATCATAGAGATAATATCCTTAAACATTAATACCTATATTATTGATGGAGTGGACTAGGGTAACCTTATTAAGCGGCCTCTTCTTTTTGGCAGCACTCGGCCTCGCAGCCCAGCAGCCCGCAGATGCCATCCTCGGTACCTATATGACCGAGGGCGGCAAGGCCAAGATCGTCGTCTCCAAGCAGGGCACGCGCTACATCGGTACCCTCGTCTGGACACGCCGCGGCGATGTCCTCGACAGCAAGAACCCCGACAAGGCCGAGGCCGAGAAGAAGCTCGTCGGCAAGGTCATCCTCCGCGATCTGCAGCATGACGAAGGCGCTGACTACAAGGGCGGTAAGATCTATGACCCCGAGAGCGGCAAGACCTACAGCTGCAAGGCCACGCGCCAGGCGGACGGCAACCTTAAGGTACGCGGCTTCATCGGGGCGTCCCTTTTCGGACGTACGACCCTCTGGACGCGCCAGCGCTAGCAGCCCTCAGACGGGTGCGCTTCGCAGTGCGAAAAGACACTCTTTAACGTCTCTTGCAGATAAATGCTTACTTTTGCATAAGTATATAGGATCACTAGATGGACGAGGTACGTATCGATAAGTGGCTCTGGGCGGTGCGCGTCTTCAAGACACGCTCCATCGCTACCGACGCCTGCCGCAAGGGGCGCGTAGCGATCGACGGGGCCACAGTCAAGCCTGCGCGCATGCTACAGCGTGGCGCGATCGTCTCCGTCCGCAAGCCTCCTGTGACCTACTCCTTCCGAGTGCTGGAGCTCATCGGTAGCCGCGTCGGTGCCAAGCTCGTGCCCCAGTACCTGGAGAACGTCACCCCCCGCGAGCAGTACGAGCTACTGGAGCTGCAGCGGGTCTCAGGCTTTGTCGACCGAGCTAAGGGGCTCGGCCGTCCGACCAAGAAGGACCGTCGCGACCTCGACCAGTTCGCCGACGATCTCCCCGAGGGTATGGACCTCTTCGATTGGGACGAGGACTGGGATGAGGAGCTACACTAGCCGAACCTAAGAGAGTACACCCATAAGCAAACAGCGTATGAAGATCAAAGACTCTATCTCCATTCGTCACATCGCTGACGAGTACATCATGATCGTAGGCTCTGGGTCGAGCCTGGACTACACCCAGGCTGTGAGCCTCAACGATACGGCTGCCTACCTCCTCGAGAGTGTAGGGCAGGAGCCCTTCGAGGCTGAGGACTGGGTAGAGCTCCTGATGGAGCGCTACGACGTCGATGCTGAGACGGCTGCCGCCGATGTGGCGCGCCTCATTACCGAGCTGCACGAGGTCAAGGTCCTCGACTAAGGGCTCTCCGAGGGCTCCCCAAACCCTTACTGACTTCATCACCCACAGCCCCCACCATACGGCGATGCTGACCCAGGCTGATCGGCTCTTCCTTCTGCTCCTACGCATAGCGATGCGCGGCGAGCAGCCTGATCCTACGCCCTTCCTGGGGCTGAAGGAGGCCGTCTGGCGGCGCATACGTCATCTGGCGCGAGCACACGCCGTGGCGGGCTTCGTCGGGGATACGATCCTCAAGTTGCCTAAGGAGGCACTCCCCCCGCGTCAGCTCTACCTCAAGATCTTCACCGAGGTAGAGATGACGAAGGAGGGCAACCGCCGTCTGCTGGCTGGGCTCAAGGATCTGATGACCAAGCTCGAGGAGGTAGAGCTGCCCTTCGTCCTGCTCAAGGGCTTAGGCATCAGCCAGTACTACCCGAAGCCCGAGCTGCGGGCAGGCGGCGATCTGGACCTGCTGTACTACAGCGAGACTGACTACCTGTGGGCTAATGTCTTCCTCATGCAGGAGGGCTACCACCTGCATGTCGAGTCGGAGGCGCGCCGTGGGCACACGGCCTTCAGCTATCGGAGCACGCTGGTGGAGAACCATGCGCGGGCTGTCTTCTTTGACCTCAAGCGCCACAACGCCTACTTCGAGCAGCTCGTGCAGGCGGCGATCCGTGAGGGACGCCTAGAGCGCGTGTCGCTGGGCGAGGGTGTCGAGGTAGACACGCTCCCCGCTGATATCAATGCCCTCTACATCTTCATCCATATCTTCTTCCATTGGTTGCACTGGGGGGTAGGCTTCAGGCAGTACTGCGACTGGTTGCTCTACCTGGAGGCACACCGCCCCGAGCTGGATAATAGCCGCTTCACCGAGATGGCGCAGCAGCTGGATATCCTCTACCCGATGCAGCTCTTTGCCCAGGCGGCGATCCGTCACCTGGGAGCAGCCCCCGAGCTCTTCCCCTTCCCGCTCCTTGAGGAGGACGACCCGCATAGCGAGGATGTCCTGCAGGATGTGCTGCGTGGGGGGAACTTCGGCTTCGGCCAGCGCCCCGAGCCCGCCTCCAACGTCTGGGTATCCAACTGGCGCAAGCTGACCTTCAAGGCACGCCGCTCGCGTCGCCTCTATGCCATTACACCGCATCACGCCTCCCGCATCATCTGGGGCAGTGTCCTGGGGCACGTGATGCTCCATCTGCGCCCCCGAGGATGGTAGAGCTGCTGCGCTTCCTCCTCCGCGGTCATCGCTGGAGCATCCTCGTGATCATCCTCCTGGGGATACTGGGGGTAGGCTTCGCCCTTGCCTTTGTCTATCTGTCCAAGGAGGTCATCGACCAGGCCGTACTGCATCAGTCGGCCACCCTCACCCGCGACATCACCCTTCTGGTCCTAAGTCTTGCCCTGCAGGTCGTCTGCAAGGTCGCCTCAGTACGCCTGACGGGCTACACGGGGGCTCGTATGAGCATCGCCCTGCAGCGTAAGGTCTTCCGCCATCTGCTCTATACGCGCTGGCAGCAGCTCTCCGAGCTCCATAGCGGCGACGTCATCGTCCGTATGCTGCGCGACACAGATGCCCTGGTGGGCTTCTTCGTCTCCTCCCTCCCCACAGCCATCACAGCGAGCATCCAGCTCTTGGGTGCCTTGCTGCTCCTCTACTACTTCAGCCCAAGCCTTGCACTTATCCTTGGCCTAGGGATGCCGCTCGTGCTGCTCTTCAGCCGCCTCTACTACCGCCGTATGCGCCGCTATACGGATGAGATGAAGGCCGCCGAGAGCCAGATCACTGCCCACATCCAGGAGCGCCTGACCAACCAGACCCTCCTGCGTACCTTCGAGCGCCAGGAGTCCAGCCTCGTGGAGCTAGGCCTCAAGCAAGGCCGCTACATGCAGGCCGTACGCCGCCAGACCTTTGTCTCCGTCTTCACCAGCCTCTTCATCCAAAGCGCCTTCTCTGCGGGCTACATCACGGCCTTCCTATGGAGCGTACGGGGTATCTTCTATAGCACGGTGACCTTCGGGATGATGACCTCCTTCCTCCAGCTGGTAGGGCGCATCCAGGGGCCGCTGAATACGCTCCTGGGCCTCCTGCCTACGCTGGTCAATGCCCGCTCTAGCCTCGATCGCCTCGGGCAAATCCTCGCGCTGAAGACCGAGGACATGCAGCGTGAGCTGCGCCTCAGTGGCGAGCTGGAGCTGCGCGTCGAGGGGCTGAGCTTCCGCTACAGTGCCGAGGAGCCCTGGGTCTACCGGGACTTCGACCTCGAGGCCCGCAGCGGTCAGATGATCGCCCTGATGGGTCGCACGGGCACGGGCAAGACCACCCTGCTGCGCCTACTGCTTGGCCTCGTCAGCCCTACCGAAGGGAGCCTGGAGCTGCGTGCTGGAGGGCGAAGCTATCCCATAGCCGAGCGCACACGATCCAACTTCGTCTACGTCCCTCAGGGCGGTAGCCTGATGAGTGGCACCATACGAGAGAACCTCCTCATTGGGGACGATGAGGCCAGCGACGAGCGCCTATGGCAAGCGCTGGACCTAGCCGTCGCAGACTTCGTGCGTAGCCTCCCCGAGGGGCTCGACACGCTGATCGGCGAGCGTGGCCTAGGGCTCTCCGAGGGCCAAGCGCAGCGTATCGCCATCGCCCGAGCGCTGCTGCGTCCTGGGCGTATCCTGCTGCTGGACGAGGCCACCTCGGCACTGGATGAGGATACGGAGGCACGCTTCCTCGAGCAGCTGAGACGCTCGGTGCAGGATCGCCTCGTGATCTTCATCACCCATCATCCGCGTGTGGCGGCTGCCTGTGATCAGGTCGTCGAGCTACGCCCTGCCTAGCGGATCCCCCGCTGCAGGCACGCACGCATCACTTTCTAGAACCTAACTAAGATATATGTCAGAGGACAACGAATACCTACGCATAGAGGAGGACATCGTCGCCGCGCTCCGCACGGTCTACGACCCCGAGATTCCCGTGAACGTCTACGACCTAGGGCTCATCTACTGTGTCGAGCTGACGGACGAGAAGTTCGTCATCATCACCATGACCCTTACAGCCCCCAACTGCCCTGCCGCCGACTTCATCCTCGAGGATGTACGCATGAAGATCGAGGACGTCGCGGGCGTCACTGGGGTAGAGATTCAGCTTACCTTCGAGCCCGAGTGGTCCAAGGAGATGATGAGCGAGGAGGCCATGCTGGAGCTGGGCTTCCTCTAGGGATCAGGTTATGATGACACAGACAGCACGTACCAAGGTCTTCTTCACCAGCGATGCCCACCTCGGCTCGGGCTACCATCAGGATCCGCTCGCCGTGGAGCAGCGGCTGGTGCGCTGGCTGCAGCACATCGAGCCTGAGGCACGGGCGGTGTACTTCCTCGGGGACATGTTCGACTACTGGTTCGAGTACCGCGCGGTTGTCCCTCGAGGCTATGTGCGCTTCCTCGGGCAGGTGGCCCTGATGAGCGATCGCGGGGTGGATATCCACTTCTTCGCGGGCAATCACGATGTGTGGTTCAGGGACTATGTACAGCAGGAGCTTGGCGCCCAGGTGCATCACCACGCGCTGGAGTGCGTGCTGGATGGCAAGCGCTTCCGCCTGGCGCATGGCGACGAGGAGTCGCAGAGCGAAGGCTGGACGAGCGCCTTCCTCTACCGCCTCTTCCGCAATCCACTGGCACAGCTCCTCTACGGCGCCGTACATCCCCGCTGGACGGTAGGCTTTGCCCTCAGCTGCTCGCTGCGCAGCCGACGCAAGGGCCTCAAGCGGGCGACCCTCGGCGAAGTCCCGCACGCCTACCACAATGAGTACTTCGACCTCGAGCAGGAGACGCTCATTCGCTGGACGAAGGACTACGCTGCCAAGCATCCCGAGATCGACTATTACCTCTTCGGCCACCGTCATCTCTTGGTGGACCTCGCCCTCCGCGGCGATCGGCGCGTGCTCATCCTTGGGGATTGGCTGCGCTACAATTCGTACGCGGTCTGGGACGGCAGCGTCCTCTACCTCGATCAGTGGGAGGTCGAGGACTAAGCTCCTCCTACTGCCTCCGCATTACTCCTATATATACCCCAAGGCATGAAGCGCATACTCCTATGCTCCTCCCTCCTCGTGCTTAGCCTCCTCTCACTAGGCTGCAGCCAGCAGGGACAGACGAACTCCCTAGCGTCCGACTCCATCGCCAGCACCGACAGCCTCGAGGGGCGCCAAGTGCTCATCGGCAAGACGCTCCTCCTCGACTACGGCACGATGAAGGCCGAGGTACGCTATGACTCTGATTCTGTCTATTGGCGCACGATGACCCCCGAAGGGCAGCTGACGAGGCAGGACCGCGAGATCCCGTCCTATGAGGCGCTGGGCGGAGATCGCTTCTTCGTCACCTGGCAGGAGGCGGATGGTACGGCGGTGACGCAGATCGTGGACCTCAAGGAAGGCACCGTGATGGCAAGCATCCTTGACCCAGCCAAGGCCAAGAGCGGAGACCGTACCCCGCTCGTCCTCGTCGGTACGGCTAAGGAAGTGAACCAAGCCAAGTAAGCCCGCTCGCCCAAGCTCCCTCCGAGGCTAAGCCTCCCCCCGCCGCACAGCCCCCACATAGAGCCGCTCGCACCCTTCGCGAGCCCTCTGTGTGGGGGCTTCCTTTTCCGCTTCGCCTTTAGTCTTACTTTGTACTAAGTTCCCACCCTTTTAGCCTCATTCAAGATGGGACTATTCCTGTAGCTTGCTGCCCCCTATCCCTCACGGCACTGACTGACACCCCTCAGCGCGCTGACTGCCGTCAGTCAGCCCCCTGACTGCTATCCCTCCCGTCCCCCGCCGCCAAGTCCCGCCGCTCCACCTGCTGCTTCTGCCCTTCCCCCAAGCCTCCTCCGAGCCTCCATACTGCCTGATCCTTTTTAATTCTATTCAATTAAAAAGAACTTACAGCCCTTTACTTCGGGCTGGCTCAGGAGGAGGGCTGCAGCTGGCTGAGGGGAAAAGAAAAAGCGCCCCGCCGCCTGGTCTCGAGAGAGACTAGGCGGCGGGGCGCTGTCGTAGGTAGGGGCGGCGCTAGCGGCGGTAGAAGAGATAGCCGCGGAGCGTCTGAGGGCGGAAGCGCGGCATCAGCGTCGCGGCATCCAGCTCCACTGAGGTCGTGGTGAAGTCCGTACGTAGGCGCTGCCCCTCCAGCTGCCCTACGAAGCCACGCACAATGACCGCTTCGCCGAAGGGCGTGTCCTGCGCGTAGTCGTCGATGAGGAGCTTCGTCCCCTCGACACGATAGCTGAGTTCGTAGGTGAGGGTTGGGTGTAGGGTGCTGCCCGTATAGAGGACGAAGCGCAGGCGGTCGGCACTGTGGAAGTCCAGTGTCATCGTCCCCGTACCCTCCGTCCAGTAGCTGCCGACGAGGCTATTCGAGGGGGCTTCGGGCGTCTCCTGTCCCTTGCAGGCTGCGAGGAAGAGGAGGGCAAGGAGGCTCGCTATAAGGAGGCGGAGCCTAGGAAGGCGCTTCGAAAGCGCGCTAAGGTGCATCGTGTGGGGCATGGGCTAGGGGAGTTCGTCGATCTGGAAGAAGTAGCTGCCGTAGCCCGCCTGGGTGTAGGCCTGCTTCGTACCTCGGGGGACGAGGAGGCGGGCGATACGTTCGCTCTGCGTGGGGCGGAAGAAGGCCGCCGCGCCGAGGCTGGGGGGAGTCTTCGCCAGACAGCGTACCAGCTCGAGCGCCTTACACTGCGCCAGTGCCTGCTGTCCGATGCTCTGGAGCGTCGAGGGGAGCGTGATCTCGGTGATGGCCGCAGCGTAGAGGGCTTGGTCGCCGAGGCTAAGCAATCCCTCAGGGAGGGTCAAGGGTCCCTTGAGCTGTAGGGCGAAGAGGGCCGCGCGGTCGATATGTCGCAGCGTGGAGGGGAGGCGGAGCACCTGGAGGGCACAGCCCTGCTCGGGCTGGATCGTGCCGCTGGCGGTGTAGCTATGCCATACCGAGGCGGAGAGAGCATAGGGGGCTAGGCGCTCTAGACCCTCGGGAAGGCTCAGCGTGCCGAAGCTGGCACGGCCATAGCTGGGCTTGTGCGCTGGGCTGAGGAGGCTGAAGCGGTGGTCGAGGCTACGCAGCTGCGTCGTGGGTGCAAAGCGCACATCGCTGTAGCTACCCTGTAGCGTCACGGCGCGGAGCCCACGGGGGAGGCTGAGCGGGGCAGAGAGCTTAGCCAGCAGACGTAGCTCCTCGAGGCCTTCGGGGAGGCTTAGCTCCTTCGTGATGCTCGGCAGCTCGCGCTCCTCGCTGCCTTCCTTCTCGTCGATCGGCAGGAGGCTCTGTCCGCAGTAGAACTGCCGCAGCGAGCTCGGCAGCTCGAGGCTCTGGACGGAGAGGGTGCCGAGGCTGAGGCTGCTGTAGCCCTCGGGGCAGCGCAGAAGCTCGTAGCTGTAGCCGGGGTTGAAGTTCAGCTCGTTCTGTATCCCCAGCGGGAGCGTCAGGCGCTTGATCTGTAGCCCAGTGGCGAACTCATCGGGGAGGCGCCCCTCGGTGACACGTATCGGCTCGGGGTCCTTGGTCTCGTTCCACCGACGGCGACGGGTGATGCCGCGCCCTCCAGGCGAGAGCTGTGCATCGCCGAGGTCCAGCGTGGCGATCTTGTCCCGCTGCTCGACGAAGAAGAGTAGGTCGCTGCCGTTGACGGGGCCGTGGACGATGATCTTGGTGAAGAAGGGGATATCCTTCGCCACCTGCGGGAGCAGTCCTGGCACGCGCTGCGTCAGCTCGAGGATGCCCTCACGGTAGGTGAAGCTCGGGGCCTCGTGGTGGCTGACGGTGATGCTCACCGAGTCCTCGGAGAAGGTGCTGGAGAGGGGATCGCCGAGGCGTACACGTACTACGGCCTCACCCTCCTGGAGGGCCTCCACCTGCCCAGACTGGTCCACGCGGACGATGTCGGGGGCACTGCTACTCCAGTGGACGGGTTCGCTGGGGCGGTAGTCGGCAGGGAGATACTGGGTGCCGAGGGTGTAGCGCTCCAGCGGGTTGAGCGTAAGGCTCTTGTCCCGAAGGTAGACGCCTGAGGAGAGAAGCAGGAAGCGACGGCTGCTGCGGACGCGCTGCCCACCCGAATTGAGGCTGGTGACGTAGACGGTGACTTCGCCGCTGGCGAGCGGCTTCAAGAGCCCGCCGTACTGGATGGAGGCGAGGCTGGCATCGGAGACGCTCCAGCTGAGGCGTGGGGCATCTACCTCGGGGGTGGTGCGTACCTCCAGCTGGTAGCTGCGGCCCGTGTAGAGTGTGTCCGAGGCCAGCGGGGCGATCGAGAGCTGCTGGACGATGGGATCCTCGGCCGAGCAGGAGGCTAGGGCGAGGAGCGCCGTAGCGAGGGCGCCGAGTCTATGGAGTAGGGACATAAGCGTGGGGTCGATGGGCTAGGGCGCGTAGACTACTGGCCTGCGGCCTGAGTGAAGGTGAAGCTGAGCGGCTGCAGCCCTTCGCCCGAGGGGGGTACGAGGCGTAGCGAGGTGCTGCGGGGGCTGCCCGTCTCGTTGGGCTCGGCGTAGAAGGCGATGGAGCTGACCAGCCCCGTCGTGGGGTCGGTCTTGAGCTGGGCCAGTAGCCAGCCCGAGCGGGTGGCGGGTCGCTCGATGCGGATGAGCTCGGGGGAGAGGTTGGTCGTCAGGGCGACGGTGGCCACGACGTACTTCTCATAGTACTCGGGCGCGGCGGCGAAGCGTAGGCTGCGGGACTCGTCCGTCGTCAGCGTGTAGCTACCCGTGAAGGGTGCCTGGACGCAGTGGAAGCTCACGGGCTTGGCAGCCTCGGAGCTGCTCTTCCCTTGATCATTGTAGCCGACGGTGATGGTGAATCGGCGCTCGCGGCGAGAGGCGTTCGCTGGGAAGCTGATGCCGCGCACGGTCAGCAGGTCGGGGTAGCTGAGCTCGGCACCCTCGGGGAGCCCCGTCTGCCAGTCGTCGGAGGGGATGCTGACGCCTGAGGGGGTACTCCAGCTGAGGCTATTGCCTCGGCCGTTGAGCTGCAGCGTGAGCTCGAGCGTACCCGCCTCCTGATCGATGCGTAGTGTCTCGGACTTGCTGCCCGTGCGGCTCTTGATATAGCTGCTGGTGGGGAAGAAGGGCACCTGACGGAAGAACCACGCCCGCTGCTCGTTCCGCTTATTCGTGATGCAGAAGGCGTAGATGGCGTCATCCATATCCGCCAGGCTATTGCCGAGGTGGTTGACATTGCTCGTGGGGCGTCCCTGGATGGCTAGGCCGCCTGCTGTGCGCACGAGCTGGAAATACTGCTGCAGCTCGGGGCGCTCCATCTGGAAGTCCTCGGGCTTGATGCTGTACTGCCAGAAGGCGGACTGGAGCATCTGGGCGCTCTGGCGCTGCGTCTCCTCGACGCTCTTGCCTAGCCCCTGATGGGTGCGCGTCACGACATAGGTCGTCAGCTCCAGCTCCTCCAGTGGGAGGCTGCTGGTGAAGGGGATCCGTAGCTCCGTCTGTCCTGGGGTGAGGAGGGGCAGCTGCTGGCGCGTGGCCTCGAGCTGGACGCTGGCGCCGAGCTGGAGGATGCGGTAGCTGATGGAGAGGGAGGGGTGCAGCGGGTCGGAGAGGTGCAGGAGGGCCTTGCGCTGGGCGAGCCCCTTGGGTAGGGGATCGGCTTCGAGCTCGATCCCCCAGCCGAGCTCGTGGGGGACGATCTTGGCCGTCCTTAGCCAGCCCTCGGCACCGCCCTGCCACTCATAGCGCTGCTCGAGCGTCCGCGCGTCGAAGCTACAGCGCAGCACCAGCGGTTCCCGCAGCGTGCCGCCTCCCTGAGGGGCGAGCAGCGTGTAGACGTCGCTGCGGTTCTCATAGAAGGTGCTGACGGGGTAGTCGAAGGCCGTGACGTAGGGGAAGAGGTAGCGGTCGGCCGCGAGCTGCTCTGTGGAGCTCTGCTGGATGCGCAGGCGCTGGCCTGCCTTGCGCTCGCCGCGCTCGATGATCTGCAGGAGGAGCTCCGTCTGGCGTGGGGCGGCTGTGGCATTGCGCGCCACGTAGACGAGGAGCATGCCCTGCTGGAGCTTGGTCTCGATCCAGTCGGCCTGCTCGGCTACCTGCAGGCGAGCGTCGTCGATGGAGCTGGTGAAGGGGATGCGCAGCGTGTCACCCTCGCTGCGGGCGGTGATGGGCGCCTCGGTGAGGGAGGAGGCGAGGCTCAGGCGAGGGGCTTCATCCTTCTGCTGGCAGGCGCCGAGGCCGAGGGTGAGCAGGAGACTGAGTCTATAGAGGTGGATACTCATGATGATCGGTATGGGGGGCTAGGCCGTGCGGTGCATGGTGAGGTAGACGGAGCAGACCCCAGGCTCGGTGAGGCGCACCAGGAGCTTGCCCTCCTCGCTACGTACTAGCTCGAGGTAGAGGTCTACCTGCTGGCGCGCGTAGCTGGTGATGATGGGGAAGATATAGTCGCTCTCGAAGACGCCGGGGTAGGCCTTATTGTCCCCGAAGAAGGGGAAGAGGTCGAAGTGCAGCAGGGCGCGGGAGCCAGCGACACGCCAGCGGCCGCGGAACTGATTGACGCCGAAGCGCGGCACAGGCAGCGCCGAGAGGATAACCTCGCCATTGGGACGCAGCTGCAGGCGGTAGCTCATCAAGAGGGGATAGAGGTTGCGCACGGCATCATCCATCAGCGTGACGCGCTTCCAGTCCTCGCTATTGACGCGATAGCTGCCCTCGAGGGCCTTCGCCTCGAGAGGCTCGGTGCTCAGCGGGTTGCGTGCGCTCCAGCTGGGGTCGATGACGTCGGTCTCGCGGCTCCAGTAGTTCTCCTGTGCTCCCTTACCGATGAGCTCGGCGGAGAAGCTGTACTCTGAGTTGACGAAGAAGGCCTCCATGTGGAGCATGTTGTCCAGCAGGTGGAAGCGGCGTACCTTCATTCTGCAGCTCAGGTCGCCCCCGACGGGCGAGCCGAAGCGTAGCAGCAGTTCCTCGGGCTGGTCCTTGTCCAGGCGCCACGAGCCCGTGTAGTAGAAGATCGTATTGCCTAGCTCGGGGATGGTGTAGGTGGCGTAGACCTGCCCCGTCTTGGAGAGCTGCAGGGAGTGCAGGTAGCCGCCGCTGACGCTGAGGATAGGGCGAGCCGTGGCGGAGAGCTGGTCGAGGCGTGTGGGCAGCAGCACCCTCAGGCGCTGGGCATCGACACGCCAGGTCACCCCGATGATCTTCTCTAGGGTCAGCGAGGCGGGGAACTCGATGCGGCTCTGCTCGTCGCCCTTCATCGGCAGGTCGTTGGTGCAGCCCCCGAGGCCAAGGAGCATCAGGAGCGAGAGCAGGCAGATATATAGCTGGGTCTTCATCGGTCGGCGGGTAGGGTGATGTGCTTGAGGTCGGCCACGTAGCCGCTCTGCAGGGAGACAGAGAAGGCGGGACGCAGCCTACCGCTCTTGGGCTCGTAGCTGTAGTAGCCGTTGTAGGGGGCGTCGCTGCCCGTACGGACGTAGCGCAGGTAGAGCTCATCGCCGAGGGCGATGCCGAGGTTGACGCCCAGCAGCGGAGCTGAGCAGGGCTGTAGGCCTGGGAGGGGCTGGGCGCTGCGTCTAGCGATGTCGATGAGGTAGTACTGCCAGAGGTTGGGTGGCACGAGGGCGCTGCTCTCCGTGAGGGCCGAGACATTGACCAGCGTCAGCAGCTTGCCCCCGCGGGCGAGGATCCCATGGAAGCGTGCGGGGCGGTCGCTGACGAGCTCGGCGATGCTGTAGCTCCAGGTGGGGTCTACCTCGGTGGCGCCCTTGCGGATGCGGTAGATGAGGGCATTCTGGTAGAAGCCCTGGGGGTCACCGCCCTGCGTCATGAGGTAGAGGTCGCCCCGCTCGTCGTGGCTGTACTGCAGGAGCTCGGAGGCTGAGCCGAGGCGCCCCGTATTGGGCAGATAGGAGAGGCTCAGCAGGCGCCCGCCTGACTTGGCCTCGTAGGCTACGAGGTAGCTGTCGCGCGAGATCCTATTACCCTGTGCGGTCTGTAGGCTGAGGTCCATGATGAGCGCCCCGCCATGCAGCACCATCAGCTGCTGCCCGAGGACGACCAGCGGCAGCGTCTGCCCCTTCAGCGAGGGTGTCTTCTCGAGAACGAACTGACGCATCTGCTCGCGGTCGGCATTGTTGACGAGGATCTGCTCGAGCAGCGGGGCGAAGCTCTCGGGATCGAAGAGCTGTATGCTGTAGCTCTCGTCCCGAGCGGGTGGCATCACGAGGAAGCCGCGGTCGGGCCCGACGACGAAGTTCTTCGGCGCCTGGCTGAAGCCCGTGCGGCGATCCTCGAGGTAGGCGCGCTGCTCTATGACACCGCCCTTGGAGGAGAGCAGCAGGCGTACGGGCGTATTGGTCATCAGCTCGGTCTGCGTCTGCTGGTTGGCATTGTTGGCGAAGCGGTAGAGCCGTCCGCCACCCTCCAGCAGCCCTCCGCCCCCAGCGCCATAGCGCCCGATGAGGGTATTGTCCTGGAGGATGTTGTTAAGCGCCTGCCCCTGGGGGAGGGTATCGCTGTAGGAGATATAGCTGGTGTAGCTGGTGCGCCCCTTCAGCGGCCCTGCGGGCACGACCTGCGGGATGTAGGTCATCAGCACGTAGCGATCCCGTCCCAGCGCGGGGGTGGTGGTTGACGTCATGCTGGCGGAGGGCGTCGTGCTCCCCGTCGTGCGGGGCTGCTCGCTGCAGCCCGCCGTGAGGCCTGCCAGCGCTAGGGCGAGGCTAGCGATATAGCTGTGTCGTATCATATAGCTGCCTTAATAGTTCTTGATCTCTTCCTCGACGACACGTATCCCCTCGGGCACGTTCTTGACGATGCAGCCCGGGCGCACGGTGATGCTCTTCTCTACGAAGCAGCTGGCACTGAGCTTCCCGAAGTCGAGGTAGTCCAGCGGCAGGGCGTTGTAGGAGCTGACGGCGCGTGTGGAGATGAGCCCCTTGAAGCCCTGCCACTGGCTGCCGCTGAAGTCCCACACCGAGCCCGAGAAGCGCAGCACTGACTCATCGCCACGTGGCTGGTAGCGGCTCGGGACGAGGGGCAGCACGTAGCCGACGACGCTGCGGAAGTCGCGGAAGAGCTGCTGTCCATCCAGCGGCAGCAGTCCGTGCTCGTAGCTGGCGGCGGGGCTGCCGTCCTGGTTGCGGCTAGTATAGTTGTAGAGTGCTAGCTCTGCCTGGAGGCGTCCTGCCTCGGGCACCTGGAGCTCGTCCACGTGGTCGAGGTGCAGGCGCAGGTCGTAGCGGTGCCCAAGGCTCGGGGTGCGGAGGCTGGAGAGGGCGCCGTAGCAAAGAAGGCTCTTTAGCCGCGGCTGCGTCTGCTCCCTGAGTCCTGAGAGGTCTACCTCCTTATAGTAGAGGGCGCCGAGGGTCAGCTCCTCGAGCTGGGGGCAGTGGGGGAGGCTGAGGGCGAAGCGCTTGCCCCAGTCCTTCTCGGGCGTGTAGGTCGTCTTGGGACGAAGCTGCAGGCTGAGGCGTCTGAGGGCGGGTAGGCGGAGCTCCTGCAGCGAGGCCCGCTCCAGCGACTCGCGTGCCGTGACGAGGATGTTGAGCTGCTCCAGCTGGGGGAGCTGCTCGCTGAGCTTCGTGACGAAGGCCTTGTCGAAGCGCAGCGGGTGGTAGAGGATACCGTCGGCGCCGCGCTGGTCCCCATCCTCGATCGTAATGTCGAGGCGTCGGAGCTGGGGGCTGACCTTGCCCAGCAGCTCTACATCCCTCAGGCGTATGCCCTCGAGGATAAGGCTGGAGGCTTGCTCGACCTGCAGCCCCGAGAGGGAGCTGTAGTAGCCGCCCTGGACGATGATGCGGGGACGCGCCTGGGGGGCAAGGCGTAGGCGTAGGTTGGGGGTATTCTTCAGCCGCAGCTCCTGGAGGTGGGGCGACTCGCTGAGGTCGACCTCGAGCCCGTCCTTGGCGTGACGTAGCTCGAGGCTGCGTAGCTGTGAGAGGCCTCTGAGGTCAAGGCGCTCCAGCGAGCCTGCCGTGAGGTGCAGCTCGGTGAGGGTGCTGTAGCGGGCGAGGTTGTAGAGCTGCGTCATCGTCTCGGGAAGGGCAATGCCCGAGCTGAAGTCCTGCTGGCTGTCGCGGCCGGCCATGACGAAGTTCAGCGCTGTGGGGTCCTCCATCGAGGAGAGGTGCCCGTGCTGGAGGTAGTAGTTGATGCGCTCCTTGCCGCCGAGGTAGGTCTTGCGCTGCTGCTCGTCGATAGCGTAGATGAGGTGCGCGTCGGCGAAGGCCTCAGCACGCTCCAGTACGCTGCGCAGCGAGTCCTGGGTGTGGCGGTCGGTGATGAGCTCCAGCTCCTGCCGTGCTAGGGCGAACTGTAGCCCCTTCAGATAGTCGCTGATGTGCTGCTGTAGCTGGGCCTGGCTCAGCTCCAGCCCCTGGGCGGGTGGTTCGTCGGGCTGCTGCCGCGTCAGGGGCTCGTAGACCCGCTGGCAGGAGGCGAGGAGCCCCAGCGTGAGCGCCAGAGGTAGGAGTGCCCGACGCAGCGCCGTGGCGGAGGGGAGGGATATGCGGGGTGTCATAGGATGGATGCGGACTTAGAGCTTGAATTCGAGCGCTAGGTTGACATAGCGCTTGGGCTGGGAGAAGCGGACGAGGCGCTCCAGCCCGCCACGGAAGAAGTCGGCGTGGTGCACCAGCATCACGGGGCTGATGATCTGTCGGAGGTCATCCCACAGCCAGTAGCGGGCGTTGGTGAGGTTCATCACCGAGGCGCGCAGCGTCAGCCAGCGGCTCAGCTGGGCGTAGGCGAAGAGGTCCACCGTCACGTGGTTCTGCATCAGGTAGTAGGGGAACTGCTGGATCTGCTCGTCGCCGTAGAAGCTCCCGACGAAGCGCGTCTGGTCGACGTCCTTGGCCTTGAGGAAGTTCACCCTGAGGCTCAGCCCGCCCTTTTCCTTCGGCAGGTCGAAGTCCAGGCCCGCCACAGCCTTGAGCGGCTGGATGGCCATCATCGAGGTGCCGTCGCTGAAGCGTCCCACCGAGTAGCTCAGCGAGCTGCTCAGCGCCAGTGAGCCGTAGCGGCGCAGCTGGGGCAGCAGCTCCTCGAGGTAGACGCTGCTGCTGAAGTCGATCCCCCAGAGCCAGGCGCGCTTCTTATTCTCATTGATCGAGTAGGCTACGTCTCTATTCTGCCCGTCGAGGAAGACCTTCTGCACGCCGTAGAGCGGCTCGATATAGTCCCTATAGGTATTGTAGTAGAAGCTGAGGTCGTAGGCGAAGGCCTTGGGCTGGGCCGTGCCGACGTGCCACTCGTGGTTGAAGCTCTGCTCGCGTCGCAGCTGCGGATTGGACAGGACGAAGAAGGCAGGCGAGAGGCTGACGTACTGGAAGAAGCGCTCCTGCGAGGTCGGCACGCGGTAGCCCGTGGAGAACTTGTAGCCCACGGAGAGCTCAGGCGCCACATCATAGCTGACGATGGCCATAGGCGTCAGCCCCCACTCACGGATGCTGGCGCGGTCGAAGTCCATCCCCGCCGTCTTAAGGTTGCCGATGAGGTAGCCCAGGTAGTTGAAGTCGTTGTCGCCCTTCCAGTCCAGCGTCTCGGAGTGGAAGAAGTCGTAGCGCAGCCCCAGCTCCAGGCGTAGCCGCCCACGAGAGATGCGGTCGCTCACGAGGAGGGAGAAGTTGTCTCGGTTAGCTGGGCGCTGGAAGGAGTAGACGTAGCTGCTCGGGGGGAGCTCCTCGCCGAAGGTATAGGTGCGCCCCTTGTAGCGTAGGCCCTCGCTGTAGGTATTGATGCTGCGCGAGATGTCTACGTTCTTGTCCTCAGTGTGGTGGTGCAGGTAGCTGGTCTGCAGGGTGAAGAAGTGGTAGCCGAGGGCACCGAAGTTGAGGGGCTTGGTCGTGGCCTTCAGCGAGAGGGCTTGGTCGCCGAAGCTCATCCCCTTCAGGAGGCGTCGGCTACCGGCGAAGAGATAGTTCGGGCGGAAGGAGCTGATCTCGGGGCGGTAGAGCGAGCTGCGCGTGTCGGCGTCGAGGTAGCTGGTCTGCGTATTGGCGTAGACGTTGACCTCATTGAGCCAGCTGGACTCGAGGGGCGTGTAGCGGTAGTTGAGGTCCCAGCGGCGCGAGAGTACCTGGTCGTGCCCGTAGTAGTAGGGCTCGTGCTGGGAGGTCAGCACGTAGGCGGGCTCCAGTGACCAGACCTCGGTGTCGGTGACCTTATTCTGCGTGTAGTAGGAGGCCGTCAGCTTGTGCTCGCCGAGGCGGTAGGCCAGCTTGCCGAGGAAGGACTGCTGGCGGTAGCTCAGCGGGTCGGGGCGTGTGGCGAAGATGCTGCGCACGAGCGGCCCTGAGCCGAAGTTGCGCGTCTCGCCTCCCGTGCGGTGGGCGTAGAGCGCCATGGCCTCCAGCCCGCCGAGGACGGCGGCCCCGCCGACGGAGTAGACGCGCCCCTGGGCCATGTTATCCCCGCCGACCTTGGCCTGCAGGCCGAGGGAGCGGCCTGGGCTGATCATGCTACGGGCTTCCTTGGTCTCGAAGTTCACCGCTCCGCCCAGCGCCCCCGTGCCGTGCTCGAAGGAGGAGGCGCCCTTCTTGATGTCCACCTTCTTGATGAACTCAGTCTCGAACTGCGGGCGGGCCGAGTTGATCAGTCCGTAGGAGCTGAAGACGACGTTGGTCTCCGTCTCAGGCTGTGGCAGTCCGTCCACGGAGATGGATACGCGGTTCTCGTCCACGCCGCGGATCGCGAAGCCCTTGTTCCCATAGCGGGAGACGGACTCGCTGAGGCCGATGCCTGGGAGGTAGCGGACGAAGTCCTTGGTCTGGAGGATGAACTGGCGGGCGATGTCGCGCTCGGTGAGCTCCTCGCGGCCGATGTCCTTCTTGCGGATCTTCTTGGGGCGCAGGCGGTCGTCGATGTAGACCTTGCGCAGCTGGATGGTGCGGCGCACGCTGTCCGTGCTGCTCGGCGTCTGTGCCGTAGCGCTGGGGGCAGGGCTTGGGCTGCTGGGACTGCTGGGGGTGGCGTCCTTCCGGGCGGGGGTATGCTGCTGCGCTTCCTTCTTGAGCGGCTCTTTCTTGAGGGGCTCGGTGGGCGTCTGCTTCTTTACCGCCCGACGGATGAGCACGGGGCGGCGCTGCAGGCTATCGCTGCTCTCGGCATGGAGCTCTGAGGCGAGCGAGAGGAGGCTGAGGCTAAGTAGCGGCAGGAGTAGTCGTCTCGTCATGGGCTCTAGCTACGGTAATAGGTGAGGTCAAAGACTTGCTCGAGACTGAAGCCGAGCTCATGCCCCTGCCAGGGGGCGCGCTGCTCGACCGTCAGCTGGGCGCCCGAGGGGAGGCTGAGCCCCTGCAGTCGGAGCGTATAGCGGTCGCGAGCACCCTCGATCTCCTCGCGGCGTAGGCGGCAGGTGACGCCGACGACCACAGGCTCGGGGAGGGCACTGGTGCGTAGGAGCGCCCCGTCGAAGTGCAGGCTGTCCCTGCGGCTCGTATAGCTGTAGATGCTGCCCGCTAGATCGATCGTGGCGGCGTGGTTGCGCCCGTCTACCGACAAGAGGCAGGGCAGCTGTGCCGAGCCCTCGAGGCTCACCTCATTGCTCGTACCGAAGATGAGGAAGCGGTCGTGCCCCTCGATCTTGAAGCTGCGGAAGCGCAGCACCTCGTTGTCGGCGATGCTGGGCGCCTGCTTGACGTTCTGATAGTTGTCCTCGCGCTCCAGCTCGCGCTCGAAGCAGCCCGCGAGCCCAGCGGCCAGCCCCAGCACTAGGAGCAGCCGTCCCGCGCGGCTATATATATAAGGAGTAGGGTGGTGGGTCATCGCTGTGCCTTGGCTTGGGACTTGAGCAGGCGCACGGGGCCGTGCCAGTCGCGCTGTACGGCGCGGCCGACCAACAGCGTCCCGTAGTGGCGCTCCGAGTCATAGATACTGATGTAGAGGTAGGGATCGGCTGCGGCCTCGGTACGCTTCGACGTGTCGTACTCGGGCTCTAGCATCTGCTTCGCCTTGTAGGCCTCCCCCTGGTAGCGCATCGTCCAGACGACGGTATAGGGGCCGAAGCTCGAGGCCAGCGCACGCGTCATCGGCAGCACGAGCGTCAGGTAGCGCTTGCCGAAGTAGTAGCGCTGTGGGCGGCTGCTGTCCCAGTCCTCGCCGCGCCCGTAGATGCTACCGCCCTCGCCCGTGCCGCGCGAGTCGTAGTCGTCGAAGATACGCGCTGCGTCGTAGCCGTAGGGGAAGTTGCCGTAGATCTTGGGTGTCTGTAGGTAGTCGAGGCTGAGGGCGTGTCCCGCGCCGAAGCTGAGGCTATTGCCCAGCGGCTCGGTGGTGAGCCACTCATAGCTGCTGTAGGAGCCTGGGAGTAGGGCCCCGCGGCGGAAGCCCTGCTGCTGCCAGCGACTACCCTCCAGCTCGGCCTCGCGCCCTGTGAACTCGGGGTAGGTGGCCAGTGTGCTATCCAGCACCGCCAGCCCCCGCTGCTGTACGGCACGCTCTAGGGCGGCCTCGCGCTGGGGGGAGCGGCGCTTGTAGCTCGGGGCCTCCTGCTGGAGGAAGGTGCGGAGCTGAGCCTCCAGCTGGGCGCGGCGGAAAAGCAGCAGGCTGGGGTCGGTGGCGACCTGCTCGATGCTGGGCTTGCTGTAGCTGCCCGAGAGGATGATCATCGACTGGTAGCGGTCGTAGCGCGTAGTACGGCACTCGGCCTGGATCTGGCGTACGCGCTGGCTGAGGAGCTGGGCCTTGCGCAGGTAGCTCCAAGTGCTGCGTAGCTCCTCGTCCTCCGCGAGGAGGCTGTGTGCTCCAGCGGGGAAGAGCTGCTGCGTCTGGCGCGCCACGGCCTCGGGCGCCTCCCAGACCTCGTCCAGGAGCTGATCCATGCGCTCCAGGAGATTGCGGCGCTGGCTTTGGCTGAGCTCCTCTGCGGCACGTGTGGGGTCCTCGCCGCGCTCGCTGCAGGCCGAGAGGCCGAGCAGGAGACCGAGCCCGAGGAGGGAAAATAGATGTTTCATACGGGGCTGCGTCAATAAAATTGCGTGCGCCGCAAAGGTAGGGGAATTCACTTCCCTCCGCCCTCCATAGTCTTAGGTAAATCTCCGCGCGCGTGTCCCTATATGTAGGTACTGCGTGCGCGGGGGTAGCCGCATGACGCTCGAGCCTTGCCCTAGGCCTAGGCTCCCTGCCGCTCACCAGCCGCTGCGGGAACCCGCGCGAGGGTGGGGCAGCACTCGGGGCCCTGTCCTCACGGCTTACGCTCCCTTGGACGGCTCGCCCCTTGCGCAGGCTGCAGAGCGGCTTAGGGGAAGGGAGTAAAGGGCTTCGCCCCTTAGTCCAAGCGCTGGGGGGCCTGGGCTAAGGGGCGAAGTGCTTAGCGCTCGGGGCCTGCCCCGACTAGCGTAGCTGGCGGAGCATCAGTCGGTCGAAGAGCCTATCGGGGAGCAGGGCGCGCAGCGTGAGGAGGGTCGTGGCGAACTGGCCGACGCGGTAGCGCGTCCTCGGGCGGCGCGCACGGACGATCTGGCTAACGACGGCAGCCACCCGCTCGGGGGACGAACCGCCGCCGCCCGTATCGCTGCGGTGGCTCTGCTCCCTGACGCGCTCCATCAGGGCACGGTAGGCACTCCCCGCGGTGAAGCGCCCCGTCTCATCGCGCAGCACGCTGCCAAAGGAGGTGGCGATGAAGCCCGGCTCCAGCAGCACGACCTCGATGTCGAAGGGCTGCAGCTCCAGCCGCAGGCAGTCGCTGAGGCCCTCCACAGCGTGCTTGCTGGCGTGGTACCAGCTCCCGAGGGGGAAGTGGATCTTGCCCGCGATGGAGGAGGTATTGAGGATGAGGCCGCGGCGCGCCTGGCGCATATAGGGCAGGACGGCCTGCGTCATCGCCGCGAGCCCCAGGAGGTTGACCTCCAGCTGGCGGCGTGCCTCCGTAAGGGGGACGTCCTCGAGGGGGCCGAAGAGGCCGAAGCCCGCATTATTCCACAGCACGTCGATACGTCCCTCGGCGGCGAAGATCTGGGCGACGACGGCGCGCACCTCGGCCTCGTCGCTGACGTCCAGGTGTAGGGGGTGGGCCCCGAGGGCGCGAAGGGGCTCCATGGCCTCGAGGCGGCGGGCAAGGGGGTAGACGATGTGGCCCTCACGGAGGAGGCGCTCGGCGCTGACGCGCCCTATGCCCGAGCTGGCGCCCGTGATGAGGATGACCTTAGCTTGCTTTTTACTCATACTGCTGTCCTTTGCTTCTGTAGCTTTCTTCGCCCCCAAAGATAGGGCTAATGTCCCGCCCGCCCCTCCCCCGCGCGACGAAGCCCCCCCGCGGCTGCCCGCCGCCCGTATGCAGGGTCGCCCCTGTGGGGCTCTGTCCTTATTGGTGCTGCTGTCCCCAGGGTTTGGTCGCCCTTACAGGGCTACGCACCCTGGGCTTTGGAGGGGTCGCCCCTATCGGGGCTTGGAGCGCGGAGCATGAGGAGGCAAGGCTAGCTCTCCTGCGTCCCCAGGGTTTGGTCGCCCTTACACTTACAGGGCTGCGAACCCTGGGCTTTGGAGGGATCGCCCCTATAGGGGTTTGGGGCACGGAGTCCGAGGAGGCAAGGCTAGCTCTCCCGCGTCCCCAGGGTTTGGTCGCCCTTACAGGGCTGCGCACCCCGGGCTTTGGAGGGGTCGCCCCTATAGGGGTTTGGGGCACGGAGTCCGAGGAGGCAAGGCTAGCTCTCCCGCGTCCCCAGGGTTTGGTCGCCCTTACAGGGCTACGCACCCCGGGCTTTGGAGGGGTCGCCCCTATAGGGGCTTGGAGCGCGGAGTATGAGGAGGCAAGGCTAGCTCTCCTGCGTCCCCAGGGTTCGGTCGCCCTTACAGGGCTACGCACCCTGGGCTTTGGAGGGATCGCCCCTATAGGGGCTTGGAGCGCGGAGGATGAGGAGGCAAGGCTAGCTCTCCCGCGTCCCCAGGGTTTGGTCGCCCTTACAGGGCTACGCACCCTGGGCTTTGAAGGGGTCGCCCCTATAGGGGCTTGGAGCGCGGAGTATGAGGAGGCAAGGCTAGTCCTCCTGCGTCCCCAGGGTTTGGTCGCCCTTACAGGGCTACGCACCCTGGGCTTTGGAAGGGTCGCCCCTATCGGGGCTTGGAGCGCGGAGTATGAGGAGGCAAGGCTAGCTCTCCTGAGGCCCCAGGGTTTGGTCGCCCTTACAGGGCTACGCACCCTGGGCTTTGGAGGGATCGCCCCTATCGGGGCTTGGGGCACGGAGTACGAGGAGGCAAGGCTAGTCCTCCTGCTCTGCTATGCCCGCAGCTTATTTCTGTAGCTTCCTAGCTCCCCTTACGCTTTATGACTTGATCCATCCTAAGGGGCTTCCTCCCCCTTGTACCCTCCTGCTTGTAGGGCGCTAGCGGCTGCGCAAGCCCCAGCGGGGCGATCCTTTCCCAAAGCCCAGGGTGCGTAGCCCTGTAAGGGCGACCAAACCCTGGGTAGCCTAGATAAATAGCCATGAAGCCCTGCAGGGGCGACCCTCAAGAAGTCCGTAGCACCCTGCTCCTAGGTCTCCCGACCACGCTGCGGCTTGCCTCTCGCGGTACTCTGTGCTCCCGCGGCTCAGCTTGACTCTTACCAGCCCCCCGCGCTGAGGGATATCCCTCAGCGCGCTGACAGCCGTCCTTCGGCTCGCTGACTGATAGCCCTCACGAGGCCTCACGGATATCCCTCAGCGCGCCCCGAGGCTGCTGTCTTGGCGATTCGCCGTATCTTTACCGCTAGGTAATAGATAGGGATCATTAGCCCCCTGGTGCCTTAGCGCATGCGCTGCCTCGAGCGCGAGACGAGGCGCCGCAGCCGCTAGGCCTGGGCGATAGACCAAGAGTGACTACAGATGCAAGATACACAGCTGGCACAGAACCAGCGCGCGCAGCTGCATGCGCAGATATGGAAGATGGCCAACGAGGTACGCGGGGCGGTCGATGGATGGGACTTCAAGCAGTTCGTCCTCGGCATGCTCTTCTATCGCTTCATCAGCGAGCAGTTCGTCCTCACAGTGGAGGGCGGCGATAGCTCGATAGGCTACACCCAGATGGCGGACGAGGAGATCAGCGCGGTCGAGCGTGATACGATCGTTCGCCGCCTGGGGTACTACATCGCCCCCAGCCAGCTCTTCGGCAATGTCATTCGTACGGCGGCGCAGGATACCGACCTCAATACGCGCCTCAAGAATATCTTTAATGCCATCGAGGGCTCGGCTCTGGGCTATCCCTCCGAGAAGCAGCTGCAGGGGCTTTTCGCTGACTTCGATACCACGAGCACCCGCCTGGGGAACACCGTGCAGGAGAAGACGCGCCGCCTGCTGGCCGTCATGCAGGGCGTGGCGGAGCTGGACTTCGGTCCCTTCGGAGAGGCGCAGATCGACCTCTTCGGCGACGCCTATGAGTACCTCATCGGCAACTATGCAGCCAATGCCGGCAAGTCGGGGGGCGAGTTCTTCACCCCGCAGGCCGTCTCACGCCTCATCGCGCGGCTGGCGGTGCACGGGCAGCGGGAGGTGCGCAGCATCTACGATCCCGCCTGTGGCTCGGGCTCGCTGCTGCTGCAGGCGCGGCATCTGGAGCGTCAGGGACGCTTCAGCGGGAACTACTGTGGGCAGGAGATCAACCTGACGACCTACAACCTGGCGCGGATGAACATGTTCCTGCACGGGGTCAACTACTCCAAGTTCGACATCCAGCACGGGGATACCCTCCTGCGCCCTGCCCATAAGCCGCGCCTAGGCTTCGACGCCATCGTGTCCAACCCTCCCTACTCGGTGAACTGGGTGGGGGACGCGGATCCCACGCTGATCAATGATGACCGCTTCGCCCCCGCGGGGGTGCTGGCGCCGCGCTCCAAAGCGGACTATGCCTTCATCCTCCACATCCTCGACCGCCTCTCCGAGCGCGGGCGTGCCGCCGTGGTCTGCTTCCCAGGGATCTTCTACCGCGGGGGAAAGGAGCAGAAGATCCGCCGCTGGCTGGTGGAGGGCAACTATGTGGAGAGCGTCATCGCCCTCCCGCCCAACCTCTTCTACGGCACCTCTATCGCGGTGAACATCATGACCCTCTCCAAGGCCAAGTCCACGCGCGCCATACGCTTCGTCGACGCCAGTGGGGAGGACTTCTATAGCAAGGAGACGAATAACAACGTCCTGCGTCCCGAGCACATCAACCGCATAGAGGAGCTCTTCGCCAGCTCCGAGGAGGAGCCGCATGTAGCGCGCTCCGTCCCCTTTGAGGAGGTGGCGGCGCAGGACTTCAACCTCTCCGTCTCAAGCTATATCGAGGCGCGGGACACGCGTGAGGCTATCGACATCCGCGCGCTCAACGAGGAGCTCCGCCAGCGTGTGGTGCGTATCGACGAGCTGCGTCGAGGGATAGACCAGATCATCGCGGCGCTCGAGGAGGAGGGAGCTGCCTCATGAGCCAGCTCGTCACTGAGCGCAAGGGAGGAGGAGCGCGCACCTCGCTCGAGCTCCTCACCCAGCGCGTACAGCAGCATATCCTCTCGCTGCGTGGGCAGCAGGTCATCATCGATGCCGACGTGGCCGCCCTCTACGGGGTGGAGACGAAGCGCATCAACGAGGCCGTGCGCAACAATCCGGACAAGTTCCCCGAGGACTATATGTTCGTCCTCACGCAGGAGGAGGTCGCGGATTTGCGGACGAAGAAAACGGCCACAAAGCTCTCTCCCAAGACGCGCGCCCTGCCTAAGGTCTTCACCGAGAAGGGGCTCTACATGCTGGCCACCGTGCTCCGTGGGCGCGCTGCTACGGCCGTGACCTTCGCGATCATCGAGACCTTTGCCCAGGTGCGCAGCCTCAGGCGCGAGCTCGTCGAGCTCCATGAGGAGCGCGATGTGCCGCGGCATCGGGAGAAGCTGGAGCACTTCGGCCAGGTGCTCACGGATATCGTCATGCCCGACCTCGAGACGACGGAGACCGAGTCCACACTGGAGCTGAACTTCTTCATCGGTAAGATCAAGCACACCGTCAAGCGGGTCAAGAAAACAGAGCCCTCGGAATCATGATCAAGTACATAGAGCAGCTACTGCAAGGCCAGCCCGTCGTCTGGAAGCCCCTCGGCGAGGTGGGAGTATTCACCCGAGGCTCGGGGCTACAGAAGAAAGACCTTTGTGAGACAGGGGTTCCCGCCATCCATTACGGGCAGATCTATACCTATTACAAGGCCTCGGTGGAGAAGACTCTATCCTACGTTACAGAGGAGGTTGCCAGTAAGCTGCGTAAGGTAGATTACGGGGATGTCATCATTACCAACACCAGCGAGAATATCGATGACGTCTGTAAGGCTCTACTGTATCTAGTGGAGGAGCAGGGGGTGATAGGTGGGCATGCTTGTACCTTTAGGCCGTCGAACCAACTTTTGGGGAAGTATCTAGTTTATTATACGATGACCGATGAGTTCTATCAGCAGAAGCGTAAGCTGGCAAAAGGGACCAAGGTTATTGATGTATCGGCAACCGATCTTGCCAAGGTTGTCATCCCTATTCCTCCGCTGTCGGTGCAGGCGGAGATAGTTCGTATCCTCGACTCGTTCACCTCGCTGACAGCGGAGCTGGAGGCGGAGCTGGAGGCGAGGCGGGCTCAGTACGCCCATTACCGAGATGAATTGTTAAAGTTCACGAACCGCGGGGGGGGGGGGGTAAAATAGTGTATAGACCCCTCGGTGAGGTGGCGTCTATCAGGCGAGGTGATAGGGTCACAAAGTCGCAGCTGACTGCTAATGGGGCTTACCCTGTAGTAAGTGGAGGGACTAAACCTTTGGGATATTTCTCTCAGTCTAACAGGAAGGCAGAGACTATAACCATAGCTCAATATGGGACGGCTGGTTATGTGGACTGGCAAGAGACGGACTTTTGGGCGAACGATGTCTGCTACTCGGTGTTCCCACATCTGGAGCTTGATAATCGTTTCTTACTCCACTTCCTTAGGGCACGTCAAGGAGAGATATACTCACTGGCAACAGAAGCGATACCAGCCCATCTGCCCAAACATAGAATTGAGAGGCTCCCCATCCCCATCCCTCCGCTAGAGGAGCAGGAGCGCATCGTGCGGCTCTTGGACGAGTTCGATACGCTGACCAGCTCGCTGACGGAGGGCTTGCCCCGCGAGATCGAGCTGCGCCGCCAGCAGTACGCCTACTACAGAGACCAGCTGCTCTCCTTCCCGAGGGAGGCTGACGCTAGTTGATCTCCTCCGTCTACCCTCACAGGAGCCCCCTCTCATAGGGCGGCCTCTATGCGGACCGCCCCAACCCCAGTCGCCAGCGCGGTCTATGGACGGGGTGCTACTACTACATATATATACGTACGTAAGGGAGCCCCGCATCCCCCTGGGGGCAGCAAGGAGCCTCCTAAGCATAAGCTACCATCAAAAGCAAGTAAGGCCAGAAATGAAGCAGTACACTCCCATCGCAGAGGCACCCGACTATATTGTCCTCGACCAGTACACCCCCGTAGCGCGCTCGGGCGATCACTATCAGAGTGAGGCCGAGCTAGAGCGCGAGCTGATCGCCGATCTCGTGGCGCAGGGCTACGAGTATGCCCCCGAGATCAAGACCCCCGCACAGCTGCTGGCCAACGTGAGGCGGCAGCTGGAGGCACTCAATGGCATCAGCTTCAACGAGGCCGAGTGGCAGCGCTTCGTGGACGAATACCTCGACAAGCCCGGTGAGGATGCCGTGGCCAAGGCGCGTAAGCTCTACGATGACTATATCTATGACTTCGTCTACGATGATGGGCACCTGGGTAACATCCGCCTGGTCGATAAGCAGGACCAGCGGCGCAACAAGCTGCAGGTCATCTCGCAGCTCGAGCAGACGGGCCTGCGGACGAACCGCTACGACGTGACGATCCTCGTCAATGGGCTGCCGCTGGTGCACCTCGAGCTCAAGCGGCGCGGGGTGGCCATACGTGAGGCCTTCAACCAGATCCACCGCTACAGTCGCGAGAGCTTCCACGGGGAGAGCTCGCTCTACCGCTACGTACAGCTCTTCGTCATCAGCAACGGGACGGATACCCGCTACTTCGCCGCCACGACGCGCCGAGAGAAGAGTAGCTATGACTTCACCATGAACTGGGCGCTGGTAGACAACCAGCCGATCAAGGAGCTGCGGGACTTCACCGCTACCTTCCTCGGGCAGCGCACGCTGCTCTCGCTGCTGCTGACCTACACGGTGCTGGATACGACGGATACGCTGCTGGTGATGCGTCCCTATCAGGTGGCGGCTACCGAGCGCATCCTCAGCAAGGTGCGCAACGCCTGGCTGCAAAAGGCCTGGTCCACTCCCAAGGCGGGCGGCTACGTGTGGCATACGACGGGCTCGGGCAAGACGCTGACCAGCTTCAAGGCCGCCCAGCTAGCCACGCAGCTGGACTTCGTGGATAAGGTCTTCTTCGTCGTCGACCGCAAGGACCTGGACTACCAGACGATGCGGGAGTACCAGCGCTTCTCGCCCGACAGCGTCAATGGATCGGACAGCACGCGCGGCCTGAAGCTCAACCTTGAGCGCACTGACCGCAAGATCATCGTCACGACGATACAGAAGCTCACGCGCCTACTGCGTGGGGAGGCGGAGCTCCCCGTCTACGAGCAGCAGGTGGTCTTGATCTTCGACGAGGCGCACCGCTCGCAGTTCGGCGAGGCGCAGCAGCTCATCCAGACTCGCTTCCGCTATTACTATCAGTTCGGCTTTACGGGGACGCCCATCTTCAAGGAGAACGCGGTCGAGGACCAGACGACGGAGCTGGTCTTCGGTCCCTGCCTGCACCGCTATATCCTGCCCGATGCGATACGGGATGAGAAGGTGCTGAAGTTCAAGGTCGACTATAATGATGTGCGCCCTGCCTTCCGTGATCTGGAGCGCGCCTCGCCTGAGGAGGTGGATGCACTCCCTGGGGCGAACGTCGGGCTAAGGAGCCCCGAGCGCATCCGCCAGATCTGTCGCTATATCCTCGAGCAGTATCCCCGCAAGACCCACCGCCCGGTGAGCGGCCGCGGCGGCTTCAATGCGATGCTCGCCGTCGACAGTATCGACTCCCTACGCGTCTACTATGACGAGCTGCAGCAGCTGCAGCAGGGACTCGATCGGCCGCTGCGTGTGGCGACGATCTTCTCCGTCCAGCCCAATGAGCCGGTACAACCGAAGGGCTCGATCGCGGACGAGGGGGCGGATCCCGAGCTGCTGGAGCTGTCGAATCGGGAGTTCCTCGCGCGGGCCATCAAGGACTATAACGGCTACTTCGGCACGAACTATGGGCTGGATAGCGCCTCCTTCCAGAACTACTACCGTGACCTGGCGAAGCGGACGCGTGCAGGGGAGGTAGACCTGCTGCTCGTGGTGGGGATGTTCCTCACGGGCTTCGACGCGCCGTGCCTCAATACGCTCTTCGTGGATAAGCCCCTTTGCTATCATGGCTTGATCCAGGCCTTCTCCCGCACCAACCGTATCTACAACGAGACGAAGGCCTTCGGGAATATCGTCTGCTTCCGAGACCTCGAGGGGGCGACGAACGAAGCGCTGCGCCTCTTCAGCGACAGCCTGGGTAAGGAGACCACGCTACTGCTGGAGCTTGGCTATGGGGACTACATGCACGGCTATGAGGATGCCTCGGGCACCTTCCAGCCCGGCTATCAGCAGCTGCTCGGTGAGCTGCGCAGCAGCTTCCCCGACCCTAAGGCTATCGTGGGGGAACAGGCAGAGTACGACTTCGTGGTGCTCTTCGGTGCCTATCTGAGGATGGAACACAGGCTGCGCAACTATGACCAGTATACGGCCTGCCGTGAGCTCGAGGCGCTGCAGCCCGAGGATACCGAGGGACGTGCTCGTATCCAGGAGCGCTATGGACTGAGCGAGGAGGAGCTGCAGGAGCTGGTAGAGACCGAGCTGCTCAGCCATCGCGATACGCAGGACTACAGATCGACCTACCAGGACATCCTCCGCAAGCGCCGCTCTGCTACGCCCTCAACAGGAGGCGAGGAGGACGATACCCCATCGCCTACCCCAGCAGTCGACTGGTCAGGAGTGACCTTCGAGATCGAGCTCCTCAAGAGCCAGGAGATCACGCTGGACTACCTGCTGAGCTTGCTCTTTGACTACTACAAGGAGAAGAAGAGTAAGGAAGGGCTCATCGAAGAGCTGCGCCGCGTGGTGCGTGCGAGCGTAGAGCACCGAGCCAAGGAGGGACTGATCACTGACTTCATCCAGGGGCAGGATCTAGACAGCATCCCCGACAAGGAGACGCTGGTGCGTGCCTTCTATGCCTATGCCCGAGACCGCAAGGAGCAGGAGGTCGAGGAGCTCATCAGCGAGGAGGGGCTGCGCCCCCAGGAGGCACGACGGTATATCGCTGCTGCGCTACACCAGGAGTATGCCTCCGACCTGGGAACGGACTTTAGTGAGATCCTGCCCCCAGCTCCGCTTGTCAAGAATCCAGGCTACCTGCAGCGGCTGCGGCGTATCTTCGAGCGGGTCGAGCGCCTCGTGGATACCTACAAGCAGATCGGGGGCGAGCTCCTCGATCCCTCGGCGCTTGATCCTGAGGACGAGTAGGCCGCGCTCGCTTTTCCCTTTTGCTTTCCCTTTCCTTACCCTTGCAGTCATCACTGTAGTTTGCCCCCGCGCTGAGGGATATCCATCAGCGCGCTGACTGCCGTCCCTCGGCTCGCTGATCGATAGCCCTCACGAGGCCTCACGGATATCCCTCAGCGCGCCCCGAGGCTAATGGGCGGAGCGCGGGCGTGGCCCTTAGGGGAGCTTGTCCTCGAAGGGAGAGGCGGGCAAGCGCCTGCTTGGGGTGAGGGGAGAGCATTCTGCTCCATTATATATAGAGCGTAGGAGCGCGCGGCGAGAGCCTAGAGGCGGTGCTTCCCTCCCAGCCTTAGGGAGGCGGTGCGTCAAGAGATAGAGGAGGCTAGGGGAGCGTGGGAGGGCGGCGTGCAGGCGGTAATTGCTTGTGCGTTTGGTATGTTGAGAAAAGTTTGTATATTTGCAGGCGAAAATAGCCCAAGAGTCCAGTGAGGCTCACGCTATTAGGGAGAGGCGTCTTCCACAGATACGCATGCATGACAAGCCGATGTAGCTCAGCGGTAGAGCACTTCCTTGGTAAGGAAGAGGTCTCGGGTTCAAGTCCCGACATCGGCTCCAAAGAGTCGGACGTGGAGTATCTAGACGCTCACATCGAGCATATTTCTTAAGAATAGATATTTTAGTTATGGCTAAAGAAACTTTTAACAGATCGAAACCGCACGTAAATATCGGTACGATCGGTCACGTCGACCACGGTAAGACGACCCTTACCGCTGCAATCACCACGGTGCTTGCTAAGCGCGGTCTCTCCGAACTCCGTTCGTTCGACTCGATCGATAACGCTCCCGAAGAAAAGGAACGCGGTATCACGATCAACACCTCGCACGTAGAGTACGAAACGGCTAACCGTCACTACGCTCACGTTGACTGCCCAGGTCACGCTGACTATGTGAAGAACATGGTTACCGGTGCTGCTCAGATGGACGGTGCTATCATTGTAGTAGCTGCTACGGATGGTCCTATGCCTCAGACGCGTGAGCACGTCCTTCTGGCTCGTCAGGTCAACGTACCTCGCCTGGTCATCTTCATGAACAAGTGCGATATGGTCGATGACGAAGAAATGCTCGAGCTCGTCGAAATGGACATGCGCGAGCTGCTCTCCAGCTACGACTTCGACGGTGATGAAACGCCCGTCATCCGTGGCTCTGCCCTCGGTGCGCTCAATGGCGAGCCCCAGTGGGAAGAGAAGGTTATGGAGCTGATGGATGCCGTTGACACCTGGATCCCCCTGCCTCCTCGTGACATCGATAAGCCCTTCCTCATGCCCGTCGAAGACGTGTTCTCCATCACGGGTCGTGGTACGGTAGCAACGGGTCGTATCGAAACGGGTGTTATCCACACGGGTGACGAAGTTCAGATCATCGGCCTCGGTGCAGAAGGTCTGAAGTCTGTCGTAACGGGTGTCGAAATGTTCCGTAAGATCCTCGACGAAGGTCAGGCTGGTGACAACGTCGGTCTCCTCCTCCGTGGTATCGACAAGAACGAAATCAAGCGTGGTATGGTCATCGCTAAGCCTGGCCAGGTCAAGCCCCACTCTCGCTTCAAGGCTAGTGTCTACGTCCTGAAGAAGGAAGAAGGTGGTCGCCACACGCCTTTCCACAACAAGTACCGTCCTCAGTTCTACATCCGTACGCTCGACGTAACCGGTGAGATCACCCTCCCCGAAGGTGTAGAAATGGTGATGCCTGGTGACAACGTTGAGATCAACGTTGAGCTCATCTACCCAGTAGCTTGCTCTGTAGGTCTTCGCTTCGCTATCCGTGAAGGTGGCCGTACGGTAGGTTCGGGTCAGATCACCGAAATCCTCGACTAAGAAGAGGCCAAACAAAGAAGAGGGGTAGCAGCCTCCGCTGCTGCCCCTCTCTCCTACGGGTTTAGCTCAGTTGGTAGAGCACTGGTCTCCAAAACCAGGTGTCGGGAGTTCGAGTCTCTCAACCCGTGCTAAATAAAGCGATAATGAGTTTCACAAAAAAGATAGGAGCCGCGTTCCGCGACTCGTATGTCGAGCTTACGCAGAAGGTGAGCTGGCCCACGTGGTCGGAGCTTACCAATAGCGCTGTGGTGGTGATGGTTGCTTCCCTCATCATCGCTATAGTCGTTTTAGGGATGGACAAGGCATTCGAGACCATCCTGAAGCTGGTGTATAGCACGATCGGAGCCTAGCGCTACCCTAGAGACCAAGAGCAGTTTATGTCTGAAGTAAGAGAAAAGAGATTCTATGTGCTACGCGCCGTCAGCGGCACGGAGCAGAAGGTGAAGGAGCAGATCGAGGCAGAGATGAAGCTTACGAGCTTGGGTCAGTATGTCTCTCAGGTGCTTATCCCCACAGAGAAGATCGTCTCTCAGCGTAACGGCAAGAAGGTCATCAAGGAGCGCCCCTATCTCCCCGGCTACGTGCTCATCGAGGCTGTCCTCGTCGGTGATGTCGCGCACACGCTGCGCAATATGACCAACGTCATCGGCTTCCTGGGTGCTAAGCGTGGTGGAGAGCCCGAGCCCCTCAAGCGCTCAGAGGTGGAGCAGATCCTAGGCAGAGCCGACCAGATGGCCGATTCGGAAGGGGTCTACGAGATCGATCTCTATGTGGGTGATGTCGTACGCATCATCGATGGGGCCTTTGCCAACTACGAAGCGACGGTCGAGGAGGTCACTCCCGAGAAGCAGAAGCTGCGTGTGATGGTCAAGATGTTCGGGCGTAAGACTCCGCTGGAGCTTAATTATTCGCAGGTGGTTAAAGAGTAGCGCTGGTTACGCAGGCTATTCTTTTGCACTATTTACTAAGTGTGTAATAGTCAAAGAGTAAAACAATGGCTAAGGAAGTTGCTGGACAACTAAAATTGCAAATTAAGGGTGGGGCTGCAAACCCCTCACCTCCCGTAGGACCTGCACTGGGTGCTAAGGGGATCAATATAATGGAGTTTTGCAAGCAATTCAATGCCAGAACTCAGGACCAGGCTGGTAAGGTGCTCCCTGTAGTGATCACCTACTATGCTGACAAGTCCTTTGATTTCATCGTTAAGACCCCTCCCGTAGCTGTCCAGCTGAAGGAAGTGGCTAAGCTCAAGAGCGGCTCGGCACAGCCCAACCGCAACAAGGTAGCTGAGCTCACTTGGGATCAGGTCCGCGCGATCGCACAGGATAAGATTGTTGACCTAAACTGCTTCACTGTCGAGGCTGCGATGAAGATCGTTGCTGGTACGGCTCGCAGTATGGGTATCACCGTTAAGGGCGACTTCCCCGGTAACTAATATAGATCAAGACGAAAATGAGCAAACTTACGAAAAAGCGCAAGGAGGCCTTCGCTAAGATCGAGCCCGGGAAGAGCTATTCACTGAAGGAAGCAGCAGCACTGGTCAAGGAGATCACCACGACCAAGTTCGACGCCTCCGTAGACGTGGATGTCCGCCTCGGTGTCGATCCTCGCAAGGCAAATCAAATGGTTCGTGGCGTCGTCACTCTGCCTCACGGTACGGGTAAGCAGGTACGTGTACTTGCCCTCTGTACTCCTGACAAGGAAGCTGAAGCTAAGGAGGCAGGTGCTGACTATGTAGGACTCGACGAGTATATCGAAAAGATCCGCGGTGGCTGGACGGAGATCGATGTCATCATCACCATGCCCGCTATCATGGGTAAGATCGGTGCTCTCGGTCGCGTCCTCGGTCCTCGTGGCCTCATGCCTAACCCCAAGAGTGGTACGGTGACCAACGATATCGCCGCCGCTGTCAAGGACGTGAAGTCGGGTAAGATCGACTTCAAGGTCGACAAGACGGGTATCGTCCATACCTCCATCGGTAAGGCATCCTTCTCTGCGGAGCAGATCTACGACAATGCGCATGAGATCATCTCTACGCTGATCCGCCTGAAGCCTACGGCTGCCAAGGGGACTTATGTCAAGAGCATCTATCTCTCCAGCACGATGAGTCCAAGTATCAAGATCGATCCTAAGTCCGTAGAAGAATAATAGCAAAGGAAGAAATCATGAGAAAGGAAAATAAAGGACTTGTAGTAGAGCAGCTCAAGGGCTACCTCAACGAGTATCCACACTTCTACCTGACCAACATCGAAGGTCTCGATGCAGCTAAGACGGCTCTGCTCCGTCGTGCCTGCAACAAGGGTGGGATCAAGCTCGTCGTAGCTAAGAACACGCTCCTACGCAAGGCGCTTTCTGAGGCTGAGACGGACTTCGCTACCCTCTACAGCGCACTGAAGGGCAACACCGCTATCATGTTCACCACGGTAGCAAACGCCCCCGCCAAGATCATCAAGGACTTCGCTAAGGATAAGAAGGAAGAGTCGAAGCTGCGCCTCAAGGCTGCCTACGCTGAGACTGGCTTCTACGGTGCTGACCAGCTCGCTGAGCTCGTCGCTATCAAGAGCAAGGAAGAGCTCATCGCCGACGTCGTCGCGCTCCTCCAGTCGCCTATCCGCAACGTGGTCTCTGCGCTTGAGAACAAGGACAAGGCAGAGGAAGCTGCAGCTGAGTAAGCCCCTATACAGTAACAAGAATCAACAACAACGAAATAATCAATCGACATGGCAGATATCAAAGCAATTGCCGAACAGCTAGTAAACCTGACGGTAAAGGAAGTAAGCGAACTCGCAGCTATCCTCAAGGATGAGTACGGAATCGAACCCGCAGCAGCTGCTGTAGTGGTTGCTGGCCCCGCTGAAGGCGCTCAGGAAGAAGAAAAGTCTTCCTTCGATGTGATCCTCAAGAGCGCAGGTGCTGCTAAGCTTCAGGTCGTCAAGGCTGTTAAGGAACAGTGCGGCCTCGGTCTGAAGGAAGCTAAGGACATCGTAGACGCTGCTCCCGCTCCTGTCAAGGAGGGCGTAGACAAGGCTACGGCTGAAGCGCTGAAGAAGGCTCTCGAAGAAGCCGGCGCTGAAGTAGAGCTGAAGTAAGCTAACGCTATACCACCTGTCCTACAGGTGATTATGGTTAAGACCCCCTGCGAGGGGGGTCTTAACCTTTTCGTGTCTTAGAATAACGAATCCGTACTATCACATCACTCAGATATATAGATGGCCGCTAATCCTCAATCACGGAGAGTCAACTTCGCCTCGATCAAGAACCCCCTGGAGTTCCCAGACTTCCTCGAGGTCCAATTGAAGTCCTTCCGCGACTTCTTCCAGCTGGACACAGCTACCGAGTCGCGTAAGAGCGAAGGACTCTACCGCGTCTTCAACGAGAACTTCCCGATTGCCGATACGCGCAATAACTTCGTCCTCGAATTCCTCGACTACTATGTCGATCCCCCGAAGTACACCATTGAGGAATGCTTTAGCCGTGGGCTGACCTATAGTGTGCCCCTCAAGGCAAAGCTCAAGCTCTCTTGTACGGATCCCGACCACGAGGACTTTGACACGACGGTCCAGGATGTCTTCCTGGGCTACATCCCCTATATGACGGATGCTGGGACCTTCGTCATCAATGGTGCGGAGCGCGTCGTCGTCTCTCAGCTCCACCGCTCGCCCGGGGTATTCTTCGGCTCGAGCATCCATACCAATGGTACGCCACTTTACTCGGCACGTATCATCCCCTTCAAGGGCTCTTGGATCGAGTTCGCCACCGATACCAACAATGTGATGTACGCCTATATCGATCGCAAGAAGAAGCTGCCTATGACGACGCTCCTTCGTGCCATCGGTATCGAGACGGATAAGGATATCCTGGATCTCTTCGACCTAGCCGAGGAGGTGAAGGTCAGCCGCACCCAGCTGGAGAAGTGCATCGGCCGCCGTCTGGCAGGCCGCGTCACCAAGACCTACATCGATGACCTCAGCGATGAGGACACGGGTGAAGTCGTCTCGCTGGAGCGCGTCACCGTGCTGGTCGACCGTGAGGCCGTCCTGACGGAGGATAACATCGAGCTGATCCTCGAGTCCAGCAATAAGACTATCCTCCTGCATAAGGATAAGGCTGAGGATGCCCTAGACTTCAGCCTCATCTTCAACACGCTGCAGAAGGACCCCTGTAACTCCGAGCACGACGCTCTCTACTACATCTATCGTCAGCTCCGCAACCAGGAGCCTACCGACGAGGAGAGCGCACGTGAGGTCCTCAAGAGCCTCTTCTTCTCGGACAAGCGCTATGACCTCGGCGAGGTCGGCCGCTACCGTATCAATAAGAAGCTCGGCCTTGAAATCGATCCCGATATCCGCGTCCTGACCAACGAGGATATCGTAGCCATCATCAAGCACCTCATCGCGCTGGTGAACTCCAAGGAGGTCGTCGACGATATCGACCACCTCTCCAACCGCCGTGTGCGTACCGTGGGTGAGCAGCTCTACAATCAGTTCGGCGTCGGCCTAGCACGTATGGCCCGCACCGTCCGTGAGCGTATGAACGTTCGCGACAATGAGGTCTTCGTCCCCACTGATCTGATCAACGCCAAGGCCCTGTCCTCGGTCGTGAACTCCTTCTTCGGGACGAACGCGCTGTCGCAGTTCATGGACCAGACGAACCCTCTGGCCGAGATCACGCACAAGCGCCGCCTCTCGGCCCTCGGCCCTGGCGGTCTGTCGCGTGAGCGTGCCGGCTTCGAGGTCCGTGACGTACACTATACCCACTACGGCCGTCTCTGTCCTATCGAGACGCCAGAAGGACCAAACATCGGTCTGATCTCCTCGCTCTGCGTCTACGCCAAGATCAATAACCTCGGCTTCATCACCACCCCCTACCGCAAGGTAGAGGAGGGGCGTGTGGACTTCTCTGACGACTCGCTGAAGTACTACACCGCAGAGGAAGAGGAAGACCTGATCGTAGCTCAGGGGAATGCTCCGCTGGACGACGAAGGCCGCTTCATCCGCGACGCCGTCAAGTCGCGTAAGGAGGCCGACTTCCCCGTCGTACACCCCATGGAGGTCCAGCTGATGGACGTCGCTCCTACTCAGATCGCCTCCATAGCTGCCTCGCTCATCCCCTTCCTAGAGCACGACGATGCCAACCGTGCCCTCATGGGATCGAACATGATGCGCCAGGCTGTCCCCCTCCTCCGCCCCGAGGCTCCTATCGTCGGTACGGGTATCGAGGCTCAGCTGGTACGCGACTCCCGCACGCAGGTCGTCGCCGAGCGCTCGGGTGAGGTCGTCTACGTAGACGCTACCTGCATCAAGATCCGCTACGACCGCAGCGAGGACGAGATCTTCGTCAGCTTCGAGGATCCCATCACGACCTACCACCTACCCAAGTTCCGTAAGACGAACCAGAGCACGACGATCGACCTGCGCCCCATCTGCCACAAGGGGCAGCGTGTCGAGCACGGCGATATCCTGACCGAGGGCTATTCGACCCAGGCTGGAGAGCTGGCGCTTGGCCGCAACGTGCAGGTTGCCTACATGCCTTGGAAGGGCTACAACTACGAGGATGCTATCGTGCTCAACGAGCGCCTCGTCCGTGAGGACTTCTTCACCTCGGTGCACGTCGACGAGTATAGCCTCGACGTCCGTGAGACCAAGCGTGGGATGGAAGAGCTCACCAGCGACATCCCCAATGTCGGGGAGGACGCTACACGCAACCTCGATGAGAACGGGATCATCCGTGTCGGGGCGCGTGTCAACCCTGGGGACATCCTCATCGGTAAGATCACGCCTAAGGGTGAGTCTGATCCTACGCCTGAAGAAAAGCTGCTGCGCGCCATCTTCGGCGACAAGGCAGGCGACGTCAAGGATGCTTCGCTCAAGGCCACGCCTTCGCTGCGCGGGGTAGTCATCGACACCAAGCTCTACTCCAAGGCGGGTAAGAAGAGCCGCGCCGAGCTCAAGGAGGTCGTCGCTCAGCTCGACGCCAAGGGCGAGCAGCGTCAGGGCCTGCTGCGTGACAGCTTCATCGACAAGCTCTATAAGCTCACCTCGGGCAAGACCTGCAAGAACAGCGTCAAGGACTTCCTCGGCATCGAGAAGATCCGCAAGGGGGCCAAGTTCACCCGCACCGAGCTCGAGAGCCTCGACTACAACGAGATCCTCGTATCGAGCTGGACGGGCAACGAGCATACAGACAAGCTCATCGCTGAGGTCATCGCCAACTACCTCAAGAAGTCTAAGGAGTACGACTCCGAGCTCCGCCGCAAGAAGCTCGACGAGACGATGGGCGACGAGCTCCCCTCCGGGATTATCCAGATGGCCAAGGTCTACATCGCCAAGAAGCGTAAGATCCAGGTCGGGGATAAGATGGCCGGTCGTCATGGGAATAAGGGTATTGTCTCCAAGGTCGTCCGTCAGGAGGATATGCCCTTCCTCGAGGATGGTACGCCTGTGGACCTCTGCCTCAACCCGCTCGGGGTGCCTTCGCGAATGAACCTCGGTCAGATCTTCGAGGCCGTCCTAGCTTGGGCGGGTCGTCGTCTGGACTGCAAGTTCGCCACACCTATCTTCGACGGTGCTTCGCTCGACGATATGCACGCCTGGACGGACAAGGCTGGCCTGCCTCGCAACGGTAAGACCTACCTCTACGACGGGGGTACGGGTGAGCGCTTCGACCAGCCCGCGACCGTTGGTGTGACCTACTTCCTCAAGCTCGGTCACATGGTCGATGACAAGATGCACGCGCGCTCCATCGGTCCCTACTCGCTCATCACGCAGCAGCCCCTCGGGGGTAAGGCCCAGCATGGTGGCCAGCGCTTCGGGGAGATGGAGGTCTGGGCTCTTGAGGCCTTCGGTGCTTCGCACATCCTTCAGGAGATCCTGACCATCAAGTCGGACGATGTCCACGGCCGCTCCAAGGCCTATGAGGCGATCGTCAAGGGGGACCCCATGCCTACGCCAGGCATCCCCGAGTCGCTCAACGTCCTGCTGAACGAGCTCAAGGGTCTTGGCCTCAGCTTCTCCCTCGAATAAATCCGAATCCTTAGGCCCACGCCCCTAGCCGCTGACCCTGCTTAGAGTGGGGGAGCAGCTAGGGGCTGAGGGCAAAGGCAGGAGTCTACAGATTATTTTCCATCCCGATTATGGCTTTCAAGAAAGACAATAAGATAAAGAGTAACTTCTCACAGATTCGGATATCTCTGGCCTCCCCAGAGGAGATCTTGGAGAACTCCAGCGGTGAGGTGCTCAAGCCGGAGACCGTCAACTACCGTACCTACAAGCCCGAGCGTGACGGCCTCTTCTGCGAGCGCATCTTCGGTCCCGTCAAGGACTTCGAGTGCCACTGCGGTAAGTACAAGCGCATCCGCTATCGTGGCATCGTCTGTGACCGCTGCGGCGTCGAGGTCACGGAGAAGAAGGTACGCCGTGAGCGCATGGGGCACATCAAGCTCGAGGTGCCCGTAGCCCACGTATGGTACTTCCGTACGCTGCCCAACAAGATGGCATACCTCCTGGGTATGTCGGCAAAGAAGCTCGAGTCCATCATCTACTACGAGCGCTACGTCCTCATCCAGCCTGGGGTGCTGGCTGCACGCATCAACGACGAGCTGACGCATGAGTCCGCTGCCAAGTCCCTGGAGAAGGATCCAAACCCCGTCTTCAGCGAAGATCAGTACGAGCAGTACCTCGACTACCTGGATGCCGAATACCCCGGCAACGACCAGCTCGAGGACAGCGACCCCGATAAGTTCATCTGTAAGACTGGTGCCGAGGCTATCTACGATATGCTCCTGCGCCTCGACCTCGACTCGCTCTCCTACGAGCTCCGTCACCGCGCCAGCACTGACGGCTCGCAGCAGCGCAAGAACGAGGCTCTGAAGCGCCTGCAGGTCGTCGAGAGCTTCCGTGCCTCCAAGCATATCAACCGCCCCGAGTGGATGATCATGAAGGTGCTCCCCGTCATCCCACCCGATCTGCGCCCGCTGGTGCCGCTGGATGGGGGACGCTTCGCTACCTCTGACCTCAACGACCTCTACCGTCGTGTGATCATCCGTAACAACCGCCTCAAGCGCATGATCGAGATCAAGGCGCCCGAGGTCATCCTGCGCAACGAGAAGCGTATGCTGCAGGAGGCGGTAGACTCCCTCTTCGATAACTCGCGTAAGTCCAGCGCCGTACGCTCGGACAACAACCGTCCCCTCAAGTCGCTCTCCGATAGCCTTAAGGGGAAGCAGGGCCGCTTCCGTCAGAACCTCCTCGGTAAGCGTGTCGACTACTCTGCCCGCTCGGTCATCGTCGTCGGCCCTGAGCTGAAGATGCACGAGTGCGGTCTGCCTAAGTACATGGCTGCTGAGCTCTACAAGCCCTTCGTCATCCGTAAGCTCATCGAGCGCGGCATCGTCAAGACGGTCAAGAGCGCTAAGAAGATCGTCGACCGCAAGGATCCTGTCGTGTGGGATATCCTCGAGCACGTCATGAAGGGCCACCCTGTGCTGCTCAACCGTGCTCCAACCCTGCACCGCCTCGGTATCCAGGCCTTCCAGCCCAAGATGATCGAGGGTAAGGCTATCCAGCTGCACCCACTGTCCTGTACGGCCTTCAACGCCGACTTCGACGGTGACCAGATGGCTGTCCACCTCCCCCTCGGCAACGAGGCTATCCTCGAGGCACAGATGCTGATGCTCGCCTCGCACAATATCCTCAACCCTGCCAACGGCGCCCCCATCACCGTCCCCTCGCAGGACATGGTGCTCGGGCTCTACTATATCACCAAGCTGCGCCCCGGTGCTAAGGGCGACGGCTATACCTTCTACGGCGTAGAGGAGGCTACGATCGCCTACAACGAGGGCAAGATCGATCTCCACGCTCCGATCAAGGTCTACGTCGACGATGTCCAGGATGGCGCACCCGTCCGTCACATGGTCGAGACCTCTATGGGTCGCCTGCTCGTCAATGAGTACGTACCCCAGGAGGTAGGCTTCGTCAATGAGGTTCTCGGTAAGAAGTCGCTGCGCGACATCATCGGCCGCGTCATCAAGGTCTGCGGGGTCGCCACGACGGCACAGTTCCTCGACGACATCAAGAACCTCGGGTACTACATGGCCTTCAAGGGCGGTCTGTCCTTCAACCTCGGTGACGTCATCATCCCCGAGGAGAAGGCCGAGCTCATCGCCAAGGGCTACGAGGATGTCGAGGAGATCATGGGCAACTATAGCGGCGGGTTCATCACCAACACCGAGCGCTACAACCAGATCATCGACACCTGGACGCACGTCAATAGCGAGCTGACCAACATCCTGATGAAGCACCTGCGTGAGGACAACCAGGGCTTCAACTCCGTCTACATGATGATGGACTCTGGGGCTCGTGGTTCGAAGGAACAGATCCGTCAGCTCTCCGGTATCCGTGGTCTGATGGCTAAGCCTCAGAAGAGCGGTAGCGATGGCGGACAGATCATCGAGAACCCCATCCTCTCCAACTTCAAGGAAGGGCTCTCCGTGCTCGAGTACTTCATCTCTACCCACGGTGCCCGTAAGGGTCTTGCCGATACCGCCCTCAAGACGGCGGACGCTGGGTACCTGACGCGTCGTCTCGTCGACGTCTCGCAGGACGTCATCGTCACCGAGGAGGACTGCGGTACGCTGCGTGGCCTCGTGGCTACCGAGCTCACCAAGCCCGACAACGACGACGAGGTAGTAGCTACCCTCTACGAGCGTATCCTGGGCCGTGTGTCCGTCCACGACATCATCCACCCCTCGACGGGCGAAGTCCTCGTCCGTGCTGGTGAGGAGATCCGTGAGGCTGCCGCCGAGCGCATCCAGGCCTCGCCCATCGAGCAGGTCGAGATCCGCTCCGTGCTCACCTGTGAGTCCAAGAAGGGCGTCTGCGCCAAGTGCTACGGCCGTAACCTGGCCACCAACATCCTCGTCCAGAAGGGTGAGGTCGTCGGGGTCATCGCCGCTCAGTCCATCGGGGAGCCTGGTACCCAGCTCACGCTCCGTACCTTCCACGTCGGGGGGGTTGCCTCCAACGTCGCTACGCGCAATAATGTCGCCGCCAAGTACGACGGGATCGTCTCCTTCGATGACCTGCGTGTCGTCGAGGGCAGCCACGAGGCAGGTCAGCCCAGCTACGACATCGTCGTCAGCCGCATGACCGAGCTCAAGCTGCTGGACAAGAACACCAAGATGGTCCTGCGCTCCATCAAGGTGCCCTACGGTGCCAAGCTCTTCTTCGCCGAAGGGCAGGAGGTCAAGAAGGGCGAAGTCCTCTTTGAGTTCGACCCCTTCAACGCCCTCATCATCACCGAAGTGCCAGGGCGCGTCATCTTCGACAATCTCATCGAGGGCTCGACCTATCGTGTGGACGTCGACGAAGCTACGGGCGTACGTGACCTCATCATCACCGAGTCCAAGGACCGTAACGTCATCCCAGGCATCCACATCGAGGACGCCGCGGGCAACATCGTCAAGAGCTACAACCTCCCTGTAGGTGCTCACCTCGTGCAGGAGAACCGTGCTGAGGTCCACGTCGGGGAGACGCTGGCGAAGATCCCCCGCTCTGCCAGCAAGGCGGGTGACATCACTGGGGGGCTGCCTCGTGTCACCGAGCTCTTCGAGGCGCGCAACCCCTCCAACCCCGCAGTGGTCGCTGAGGTCGATGGCGTCATCTCCTTCGGCAAGAGCCTCAAGCGTGGTAATCGTGAGGTCATCGTCACCACCAAGCTGGGCGCTGAGCGTAAGTACCTCGTACCTACCTCCAAGCAGCTCCTCGTCCAGGAGGGCGACTCGGTCTACGCTGGTATGCCGCTCTCCGATGGTGCGATCACGCCTACCGACATCCTCGAGATCAAGGGCCCGACGGCCGTCCAGGAGTACATCGTCAATGAGGTACAGGACGTCTACCGTCTTCAGGGCGTGAAGATCAACGATAAGCACTTCGAGGTCATCGTCCGCCAGATGATGCGCAAGGTCGAGGTCCTCGATCCAGGGGATACGCTCTTCCTCGAGCAGCAGATCGCTGACAAGCTCGAGGTGATGGAGGAGAACGACCGCCTCTGGGGCAAGGTCGTAGTCGTCGACGCTGGCGACAGCGAGACGCTCCAGCCTGGTCAGATCGTCACCCTGCGCCGTCTGCGTGATGAGAACAGCCAGCTCAAGCGCCGTGACCTCCGCCTCGTCGAGGTACGTGAGGCTAAGCCCGCTACGGCTCGTCAGATCCTTCAGGGGATCACGCGCGCCGCGCTGCAGACCAAGAGCTTCATGTCCGCTGCTTCCTTCCAGGAGACGACCAAGGTGCTCAACGACGCCGCCATCAACGGTAAGGTCGACACCCTCGAAGGGCTCAAGGAGAACGTCATCTGCGGTCACCTCATCCCCGCAGGTACGGGTCTGCGCGAGTACAAGCGCCTCGTGGTCATGCCCGAGAGCGAGCACCAGCTGGCGCTGGCTGCCTCTGCCTCCTTCGACGACGCCGCTGAGGATGCCGTCCTAGCCAAGGCCGAGTAAGCTCCGCACCATCAGCCAAGAACGCCCGAGCGGCTGTCCTCCCCTAGGGGAAGGCAGCCGCTCGGGCGCTTTTGTTTCCTAGCCGCGGCCTCCGCCGCAGGGCTAGGGCTGCTGCCTTCCCTTGCCTTGTGCCTCATCTGTGCTAAGGATAAGGGAGCTTCCCTCGTGCTGTCGCTTAGGGGGGACAGCGCTCGCCAGCATTCGCTTAAGCGTTTGGAGGGTCGCCCCTGTAGGGCTCTTTCCTTTAGGTCTTATGGCTTACCCAGGGTTTGGTCGCCCTTGCAGGGCTACGCACCCTGGGCTTTGGAGGGGTCGCCCCTGTAGGGCTCTTTCCTTTAGGCCTTATGGCTTACCCAGGGTTTGGTCGTCCTTGCAGGGCTACGCATCCTGGGCTTTGGAGGGGTCGCCCCTGTAGGGCTCTTTCCTTTAGGCCTTATGGCTTACCCAGGGTTTGGTCGCCCTTGCAGGGCTACGCACCCTGGGCTTTGGAGGGGCCGCCCCTATAGGGGCTTACTCGCCCAGTCGTAGCCCGCAGAGCGAAGAATACGACCTCGACTACAAGAGGACATGGGCCTCGTATCCGCCCCCAAGGTATTGCGCTTCCATCCACGGGCACTGCGGTATTTCCTCTCAAGGTGCTGCAGTCTGTGCTCCCAAGGCACCGCAGTTCTGCTCACGGGCACTGCGGTATTTCCTCTCAAGGTACTGCAGTATGTGCCCCCAAGGCACCGCAGTTCTGCTCACGGGTACTGCGGTATTTCCTCCCAAGGTGCTGCAGTATGTGCTCCCAAGGCACCGCAGTTCTGCTCACGGGTACTGCGGTATTTCCTCCCAAGGTGCTGCAGTCTGTGCTCCTAAGGCACCGCAGTTCTGCTCACGGGTACTGCGGTATTTCCTTCCAAGGTGCTGCAGTATGCGCTTCCAAGTGTACGTGGTATGTGCCCCCAAGGAGCTTCGGTTCCTCTCACTGGATAGTGGTATTTCCTCCCCAAGGTGCTGCGATCTGGGTACCCACGGGTACGTGGGTGCACGCTCCCCAAGGTAGCGCAGTTCCTCCCAAGACGCTATAGTATGCGCCTCCAAGGGGGTGCAGGAGTCGCGGCCTGCAGGGTTGAGCCCCTATAGGGGCGATCCTTTTTAGAGCCCAGGGTGTGTAGCCCTGCAAGGGCGACCAAACCCTGGGTAGGCTAGAGCAACTAGAGTAGAGCCCTACAGGGGCGACCCTTCGAGCAGTTGCTGTTCGGCAGAGGGGAGGACTTTTCCTGATGTTGCGGGGTATTCTACAGGGAGCTTGTGCCTCATCTGTGACTAGGCTATAGAGCGCCGAGACGACGTAGCGGAGCAGCACAGATCGCTGCTCCGCTACGTCGTGCGTCTATGGGGGATGGGGGAGGGACTGAGTGGGGGAGGCCTAGGCGGCGCGGGGTGCGGACGGCTAGCTGTGGAAGACGACGCCCGAGAGGAAGGCGGCGAGGCTCATCACGAGGAAGGTCGTGAGGATCGCCCAGAATGTCCACACCTCGCTGCAGCCGTAGCGCCTAGCGACACCGCGGTAGAGTGCTATGGAGCCGACGATGCCGAGGCCAAGGCTCAGCGAGTGGAGGAAGCCATGGTCAAGCATCCATCCGAGATAGACCATAGCCCCCAGCACGAGGGAGCCGAAGACGACGGGAAGGTAGGCGGGGGGACGCTGGCTTGAGGACTGCATAGTAAGTAGTGTTTTCTCTCTCCAAAGGTAGTCATTCTCCCGAAGTAGGCTAGCGCTGAGCTCCTTGGGAGACTTAGGGCTGGCCTTAGTTGACTCGGCGCGCTCCCTAGAGCAGCCGCTCGGCGCGTTGGGACTAAGCCCTTGGCACGCGCCCCAGAGAGGCGGGCGGAGCGGCAACTAGGCTGAGGCTAGGAAAAGTAATATAATATTTGGGCAAAAGTTATATTACTTTCCGTCAATTCTTATATTACTTTTACCGAAATATTATATAAGATTCCGCCGAATATTATATTACTTTGCTCCGTCCGACCAGGCCCTCAGCTCGCCCGCACCTAGCACTCAGCTCGTGGACACTTAGTCCTCAGTTCGCCCGCACCTTCGTCGGAGCACGCCCCCGAGCGGTGGCGGATTGAGCTGGGATAAAAGTACTACATTTGTGTAGTGTACATGTGTACTTATCCCGCAGACAGATGAATAAGATCCAGCTCCTGGCCCTTGGGCTCCTTAGCCTAGGCCTCCTCTCCGCCTGCACGGGCGAGCAGTCGAGCACCAACGACCGCGACAGCGTCGCCCTGCTCTCGGACACGACCCTCATGGAGGACCGCGTCCCCTTCCGCCTGGCCGAGCATTACTTTGCCGCCGCCGATAGCCTCCCCGAGACGATCCTCAGCGCTGAGGAGCAGGAGCAGTATATGGGCATGGCCGCGACGATGAGCGCCCGCCCAACGGCGATCGACTGGTCGCGCGAGTTCGTCATCCCCATCGTCCTGCCTGCCACGGGCGTCTCCACCGAGATCGTCCCCCTCTCGCTACAGCAGCGCACGCCAGGGGAGCTCGTCCTGAGCTACCGCGTCGTGCGTGGTGCGGAGCTCAAGGGTGCCCAGATGCGTCCCTTCGCCGCCGTCATCGTCTCGCGGGACTACCTTGGCCCCGTGCGTCTGGTAGAGCGGCCTTAGCACCCCCGCGGGGAGGCGCGGCCTCGTGCCGTGATGCCTCCCCGTGGGGTACATGTAGGGACGCCCGCGTGGGCGCTCTGCTTCGATTTATTGGTACTTAAGGGTTTAGCCCCATTTTATGAGGCACTTATACTACAGCCTGCTGCTGCTCTTGCTCTCCGTGAGCTCGCTTCTGGCACAGCAAGGGACGATCAAGGGGCGCGTCTATAGCGCTCGGAACAATGAACCCTTAGAGTTCGCCACCGTCCAGGTCCAGGGCATGGAGCTCGGAGGAAGGACAGACCTCGAGGGGCGCTTCGTCATCACGGGCGTCAAGCCGGGCTTCGTGCGCCTGATCGTCCGTATGGTCGGCTACGAGACGACCCTCTCGGCCGAGCTGCAGGTGCTGGGCAACCAGACGAGCTTCATGGACATCGCCCTCAGCGAGGAGGCCACGAGCCTCAAGGAGGTGCTCGTGCGCCCCAAGCTCTTCCTCAAGCGTGCCGAGAGCCCGCTCTCGCTGCAGACCCTCGGCCTCAAGCAGATCGAGAAGAGCGCGGGGGCCAATCGCGACGTCTCCAAGCTGGTGCAGACCCTCCCCGGGGTCGGCGCTACGGATCCCAACCGTAATGACCTGATCGTGCGCGGCGGGGGGCCGTCGGAGAACGTCTTCTACCTCGACGGCATCGAGATCCCCGTGATCAATCACTTCGCCACGCAGGGCGCCTCGGGTGGCGTCGTGGGGATGATCAACCCCGACTTCGTGCGCGAGATCAATTTCTATAGCGGGGCTTTCCCTGCCAGCCGCCCTGGTGCGCTGAGCTCCGTGATGGAGATCAAGCAGCGCGACGGGGATGCCGACCGCATGCACTTCAAGGCCTCGGTGGGCGCCTCCGACGCCGCCCTGACCGTCGAGGGACCCCTGGGGTCGAAGGCCTCCTTCATCGCCTCAGCCCGCCAGTCCTACCTGCAGTGGCTCTTCAAGGCCATCAAGCTGCCCTTCCTGCCGACCTATAATGACTTCCAGCTCAAGTATAAGTGCCGCCTTGATGCGCAGCACGAGCTCACCCTCATTGGCATCGGGGCGCTCGACAATATGAGCCTCAATACCCAGCTGCAGACTACGGGCACCGAGGTGCAGCGCTATATCCTCGGCTACCTCCCCGAGTATCGGCAGTGGAACTATACCGTCGGGGCGGTCTACAAGCACTACGCCCGCGGCCATGTCGACAGCTGGACGCTGAGCCGCAATATGCTCCGCAACCGCGGGGTCAAGTACCAGGGCAACGATCCTGCCGCGGGTAAGCTCTCCGAATACCAGTCCGACGAGACGGAGAATAAGCTCCGCTACGAGCGCGTCTACACCTCCCTGCCCTTCAAGCTCAGCCTAGGCGCAGGCCTCCGCTACGCCAGCTACAGCAACGAGTCCGAGCGCCTCACGCTCGAGGCGGGACGCTTCGTCTCGCGCTCGACGAGTGCTGAGGCGAGGCTCTTCGCCTACACGGCCTTCGCCCAGGCCTCGGATGAGTATCTGGATCGCAGGCTCAAGGTCGCCCTCGGCCTCAACCTCGTGGGCAATACGCTCAATGCGCGCATGAGCAATCCCCTGCCGCAGCTCTCGCCCCGCCTCTCCCTCTCCTTCGCCCTGACGGAGGATATTGACCTGAATGCCAACCTCGGCCGCTACGCCATGCGCCCCTCCTACACGCTGATGGGCTACCGTGCCTCGGACGGCAGCTACCCCAATCAGGAGCGCCTCGGCTACATCATCTCCCATCAGGCTGTGCTGGGGGCGGAGTATCACCCAGGGGACTACCTGCGCTTCTCGGCCGAGGGCTTCTACAAGGCCTACAGCGGCTACCCCATCTCTGAGCTGGAGGGGGTGAGTCTATCCAGCAAGGGGACGGAGTATGGCCAGGTGGGGGATGAGGCCGTGGAGTCTACGGGGCTGGGTCGTGCCTATGGTCTCGAGCTCGTGGCACGCCTCTCGCCCTGGCGCCAGCTCTCGGCCACGGCGACCTATACGCTCTTCAGGAGCGAGTTCACTGATAGGGCAGGGGTCTACCGCCCCTCCTCCTGGGACACGCAGCAGATGCTCAACCTCCTGCTGAGCTATCGCCTGGGCAAGAGCTGGTACCTCTCGGCACGCTGGCGCTACATCGGTGGAGCGCCCTACACGCCCGTAGATATGGAGCGCTCGACGGATCGCGCCGCCTGGGCGCTGACGCACCGCGCCTATCCCGACTACGCGCGCTTCAATACGCTCAGGCTCCCCGACAAGCATCAGCTCGACCTGCGCCTGGATAAGGAATTCTACTTCAAGCGCTGGATGCTGAACCTCTACGTGGACGTACAGAATGCCTACCTGAGCGGTACGGTCAATGCACCTGTCTATACCAACCTCGACCCCTCAGGGCGCCTCATGGAGCACCCCACCGACCCGAGCCGTCAGCAGCTGCGCCAGCTCGACTACTACAGCCGCCTCGTCCTCCCGACGCTGGGGCTGATCGCTAAGTTCTGACCGCTGGCCTCCCGTGGGGGCGCGGTGGCTTGGCTAGGGCTTTGCTGCGTGTCGCTTTTCTTGCTACCTTTACCCCATATAAATAGCACGCATTATTAACCTCAAGCTAAACTTAGGACCCGCCGAGGCAGTCCCCCTCCCTTAGCTCCCTAGGGGGCAAGGCCTTCCCCGCGCTGCCCCTATCACTATGACAAGGACCTATATGCTGCTCGCAGCCCTCGGGCTCTGCGTGGCCGGCTCCACCCTCAGCTCATGCTCCAAGGCTAGCCAGGCCGAGGAGCTCCGTACCTATGCCCAGCGCCCCTTAGTCGAGCGCCGCCTCGAGGTGATCCTCGAGTCTGGAGAGGGTCTGACGAGCGACTTCCTCCAGCGCTTCACCGTACGTGCCCCCTACAGCGGGGAGCGTCTCCCCTATGTCGTCCAGCCTGGACGCCGCGCGGGGGATAGGGCGCGCCTGGTCTTCACGCTCCCCGACCCGCAGCTCCCTAGGACGGTGCTGGTCAAGGATGGCGACCTCCTCCACTACGACCTCAGCCTCAGCGCGGGCGCAGAGCCCCTCACGCTGCAGTGTACCTTCCGCTACCGGGAGGCCAAGGAGCAGGCCTATGGCCTCAGCTCGGGCGTCGCGCTGGAGCAGCTGCTGCACGAGGGAAAGGCCTGTGCCGCAGAGGAGGGCTTCAATGTCGTCCGTATCGCAGAGCGAGCAGGTAAGCTCAGCCTCCTGCCGAAGGCAAACTAAGGCCCTCGCGCCTAGCCCAAGGGCCTCAGCATCCGTGGCGCGTGTCTCCCCCCCCGAGGAGGCGCGCGCCGCGGCCTTTTCCTAGCCTCGGACGAGGGGCTAGGGCTGGGGCTAAGAGGCTCGGATGGGGGGACTTGTGTACCCCGAGGCCTAGGCGGCGAAGGGGCAGGGAAATTATGTACCTTTGCCCCTAGAGAGGTCCTACGACAGCACGCGGCGAGGACGTCGCCTCAGTGCGTGCCCGCCGCCGCTCCTTACTAAATACTTACTACTATGCGTCCTACACTACTTAGCCTCCTCTTGCTCTCGGGCAGCCTCGGCCTTGAGGCCGCCCCGCAGTCCCCTAGTCAGGCCGCCGCGCCGTTTGCCCAGCAGCAGACGGCCGCCACCAAACTCCAGCTCGCAGGCATGCAGCAGCGCGTGCAGCAGGCCTTCGCCAGCGATATGCGTTCGGGCAAGGCCGAGGCGCTGCCTGCCCTCCTGCAGCTCTTCGCCGCAGAGCGCCCCACAGGCAACCGCAGCCTCGAGCAGCTCCACACCTACTGGCAGGCTTACCTCCGCTTCTTCCAGACGCTCTACTACAGCCAGCACCAGCAGCACGAGCGTGCCGCCGAGGCTGTCGGCGAGGGCATCAAGCTCCTTGAGGGCTACGGGCACAAGGGATCGGAGGAGTACGCCCTGCTGGCGCGCCTCGAGGGGCTCGCCACGAGCTACGCGGGCAGCAAGACGCCCCAGCTGGCCATGGCTATGGCCGAGCACGCCGCCCAGGCCATCGCCCTTGACCCGCAGAACCCCCGCGCCTACGTCGTGGCTGGGGTCAACAACTACTTCACCCCCGTCGCCTTCGGGGGCAAGACTAAGGTCAAGGAGTATCTGACCAAGGCCCTCGAGCTATCCGCCCAGCAGACCCCCTCCGACTACCTCCCGAGCTGGGGCCGCGATGAAGCCTACGAGTACCTCATCCGCCTGTACCTCGACACGGGGGCGCGGGATGAGGCGGCTGCGCTCTGCGCCAAGGCCCTCGGGGAGTTCCCCGCCAGTCCCATGCTGCAGCAGCTGAAGGGACGGATCGAGGCCGCAGCCGCGAGTACGAAGCCCTAGCCACGATGTCGATACGCCTTCTACGCCTCTTCCTCGGAGGGCTATGCGGGCTGCTCCTCGGGGCCTTCTCGGCCTCGGGGCAGGGGCTCGTCGTCTCGGGCTACGTCCATGACCGCGAGGGGCAGCCCATCCTCGGGGCACGTATCCAGCGCCTGGGCGATAGCACGCGCCGTGTGACTAGCGGCCTCGAGGGGGAGTTCCGCCTCGAGGGGCTGGGGCGTGGCGATACGCTCCTCATCAGCCACAGCCTCTACCAGCCGATTCGCCTCCCTCTGGCGCGGCAGCCGCGGCTGGACTCGCTGGTGGTGCAGCTCCGAGAGCGAGAGCGGGCCCTGGCGGAGGTAGAGATCCTCGCACGTGCCCCTATAGCGCACCGCTTCGCTGGCGAGCGGATGACGGAGCTAGACGTCTACCTCAACCCGCTGGCGCAGGCCGATCCGCTCAAGGCCGTGACGGCACTGGCGAGCTCGACGGCCGCCACCGAGCAGGCCAACCCTGAGTTCCGCGGCAGCCCCGCTGCCTACAGCCTCGTCACGATCAACAAGGTGCCGATCGAGAGTCCCGTGCGCTACAGCGGGCTGAGCAATCAGGGCTTCTTCAGCCTCTTCCATCCCGCGCTGCTGGATCAGCAGTGGGTCTACGCCAGCAACCCGCCGATCACGGCGGGCAAGGCGCTCTCTGGGCTGGTGGACGTTCGCTCGCGCCAGCGCCTCGAGACCAGCAGCACCGCCCTCTCGCTGGGGATGGCCGGGGTGAGCGTGGTGCGCTCCCAGCGCCTTGGCTCGTCTCGTAGCTTCGTCCAGCTCTACGGCAATGCCCAGCGCTCCGACCTCCTGACAGCGCTTGCCCCCGAGTCCTACCCCGAGCTGCGGCACTTCTCCGCCCTTGATCTCGGGATGAACCTCAGGCTGCAGCTGGCTCCGCGCCTCGTCCTCCAGCTCTATAGCTATGGGCTGCTGGACGCCTTCCGCGGGGTGACGGGGACGATGAACTATGCGGGGGAGGTACGGACGCGCAGTCGGCGCTTCTTCTCTGTCCTCAACCTCCGCCATAGCTCGGAGCGGCTCGGGGTGACGAGCCTCAACCTCGGCTACGACGCCAAGCGCCCTAGCCTTAGCCTGGGGCTCCTCGACCTCCAGCAGCGTGCCGAGCACGGCTACCTCAGCCTTGAGCACAAGCTACAGGCCTGGGGGATGGAGCTGGAGGGAGGCCTCGCCTGGGACGGGCATTACTACGCGCTCTTGGGGCAGTTGCCTCGCTACGCAGGAGGCTTCGCCCCTGGTGCTCCTGCCCGCGACGCTGCAGGGCGCGGACGCTACGGTTCGCTCGACGCCTACCTCTATGCCTATCGCCCGCTGCTGCGGGGGCTGCTGGATCTATCGCTAGGGCTGCGCTACGTGCACCCTATGGGGCAGGAGGACGCGCCTTTCCTTAGCTACCAAGGAATGCTGCAGCTGCAGCCCGCACTGGGCCATCGGCTGCTCCTCGGGGCAGGCGTCTACCGCGCCTATGTGCCGCCCGCCCTCTACGCCACGGAGGGCCTGCTGTGCGCGGCACGCGGGCTCAACCTCGACTACGAGTATCGCCACGGGGCGCGTCAGATGAAGGTCTCGGTCTACCTAAGGCGGGAGGATGTGCCCTACGACAGCTCCTGGAGGCTACACGGCCTCGGGCGGCGGGAGCGCCGCGAGCTGCCTAGCTGGGGCGCGGAGTACAGCTGGGAGGATGTGCTGAACCCGCACTGGAGCTATGGGCTGGCGCTCTCGGCGCTGAGGCGACAGCGCGCGCCGCTCGTGGCGGAGCAGGCGACGCAGCAAGAGTGGGGCTACTTCGCCAAGCTGCACCTGCAGTGGAGCCACCCGCGCTACTTCACCGCGAGCCTCGCCTACCTAGCCCATAGAGGGCCCTATCTGGCGAAGGTCAGCGGTGCCGAGCAGCTCGCCCCTGGCATCTATGTGCCGCGCGGGCTAAGCTGGGAGCGTGGGGCGGACTATCAGCGCCTCGACCTGCAGGTCTTCCGCTATATGTCCCTCGGGCGCTCGATGCTGACGCTCTATGCCTCGCTGAGCAATCTGCTCAATACGGCCAACGTACGTGAGCACTACTTCTCCCCCGACTACAGCACGACCCATCCACTCTACCTGCAGCGCCGCGCCCTTTACCTCGGGGCGATGCTCAGCTGGCACTAGCGCTCCCAGCGCGGCGCTTCGCCCCACGGCCGCACCTTCCCTCCTCCGCCTTTCCTAGCTCCTTTTCCCCTTGCTCCGCCCGCACGGCTAGCAGTATGCTATCTTTGTGTAGGGCGGAGCACTGCGTTTGTCGCGTAGGCCTCCCTTCGGGGCCATGAGCCTAGTTTGCCAAGCTAGAGGGCGAGCTGGAGGACTTGGAGCGGGGATGCACCTGCACTGCAGGGAGGATCAGTGAGGCCTCCTCACGCGGCAGCAGAGGCGCTCTCGGAGCCGAGCACAGCACACTGCGGGGCTGCTCTAGAATAGCTAGAGCCCCTAGGCAGGACTAGCGATGAAGTCTAATCAATAAGTATCTATGGAGTATCTAGCCTCTATTCAAAGTCTCCTCGAGGAGCAGTCCGCCTACGGCTACGTCTGTGCGTCGGGCGTGCACAAGTATGGTCATCTCCCGCATATAGGCCCTGAGGCCTACAGCGTCTATACCTTCGCGCCCTTGGCCGAGGAGCAGCTGAGTCTCCTGAGAGAGCGTCTAGGGATGGTGCTTCCCGAGGCCTATGCAGCCTTCCTGAGCGAGGTCAGCAATGGGATGCACCTCTTCCATCGCTGCCTTAACCTTTATGGCTTGCAGGGGGAGCTCCATCGGCGGAGCGGGGTCCTTGGCCCTTTTGACCTAGATATACCGAACTGCTACGAGCGTCCGCGGAATGCTGATGAAGATTGCTTTTTTATTGGGAGCTATAGCTATGATGCTTCGCGCCTCTATATGCGGAGGGATGGGGAGCAAGTGTACTACTGTGCTCGCCGTGATGCTACACCGCTTCGGCAGTGGGATAGCTTCTCTGCGATGCTGACCGAGGAGATCCAGCGGCTGCGCTCCATCCACGATCCTCGGGGAGTGCTCCAGGTAGAGCGGCAGAAGACCCTCCCTATATAGTGACTCAGGCCCGTGGCCAAGGGCGCTCGGCGTGCTGAGGAATATCCTTGAGCGGAGCTCCTCGGCCGGGAAGGGAGGCTGGCAGACAAAGCAACAGAGCCCTTGCTCTCGGGAGTCAGGCGAAGTAAGTCCTATCCCTAGGGCTATGAGCCGCAAAAAGGACACCGCCCCCACCTACGGCTGCTGCCGTGGGTGGGGGCGGTACTTTGTTTGGGCTGCGGCGGTCGCGGGGGACGGCGGCAGCGAGGCGCTGCGGAGCTGAGACTAGTAGATGAGCTCTACGATGAGTTCGTCGCCCGACTGGTCAAAGTGTAGCTTGCCTTCCTTGGCGAGCCAGCCGAGGGCAGCATACAGTTCCTTGTCCGTGCGCAGCTTGGTCGCCTTCTTGAGTGCCTTGGTATCCATCTTGCCTAGCTTGTCTAGGGCCTGCCAGACGAGGCCTGCGTTTGTCCCGATTAGTTCTATCATAGGTCGTACTATTTAGGAAGTGAGTATTGAATGCTTGTTCCCCTAGTGTGGGAGGCGCCTTAGGGCGAAGCCTCCCCTTTGTGTTGGGATAAAGGTAGAGACTCTCGGCCTAATCTCCAAATGCCCGCCCTGCCTGCTTCCTCGGTGCGCTCGGCTATGGGTAGCCTGCCGCCGTACCCCTCAGTATATCTATGTAGCAGCGGGGAGCCTTATCCCCTCGACTAGGTATTGCTCGAGGCGGATGCTTCGCCTAGCTTTGCACCTAGGCTCCATCAAGGGAGTGCCACCTATAGATACTACTATGAACGAGATCAAGATCGAGGGACTGGGTGCCGTCCAGGAGACCCTCATCATCCCGCTGGCGATGCGGGCCATTGATGCTGCCGATCAGCGGCCCATCCTCGGGGATCGCCGTGCCGAGGAGCTCTATCATCGCGTGAGCTACGATAGGGAGAAGTTCGCCCCGCGGCGTAGCCCCAGCTACTACGGCTGCCTGCAGCGGGCGCGCTATATAGATGCGGAGCTGGTGCGCTATGCCCAGCAGCTGCATGCTGAGGGGCGGGACTTCGTCCTCGTCAATGCGGGCTGCGGGCTCGATACACGGGAGCAGCGGATCGCGGCGAAGACCTTCGGCGCGGCGCACTACGCGGTGGACTTCCCCGAGGTCGTAGCGCTGCGGCGCGGGCTGCTTGGGGACGAGGAGCACGCGATAGGCTGTGACCTACTGGAGTCGGGCTGGGTGGAGCAGCTGGCAGCCGAGGTGGGGGAGCGCTGCTGGGTGCTTGTGGCCATCGAGGGCGTCTTTGCCTACCTCACGCGGGAGCAAATCCAGCGTGTGCTACAGCTCCTCGAGACGCACTTCGCGGGTCGCTGCGTCGTCGTCTTCGACGCGCTGAGCAGCTTCTGGGCGGGGCGTACGAAGATGCACGACACGCTAAAGAAGATGGAGGCGTGCTTCACGGGCGGCATCGACTCCGAGGCCGATATCGTGGCGCTCGTGCCTAGGGCACACTTCGATCGTAAAGTGGCCGTCATGGACCTGATGGCCGAGGTGTGGTGGCCTGCGAGGCTGATGCGGCTGCATAAGCCCTCGCGCTACAGCACGCAGATCTTCACCTTCACGCTCTAGCGGGACTAAGGGCAGCGCGTGGTGCTAGCCTTGCGTGAGCTCCGTGAGGGCTATCAGTCAGCATCGTGACTGATAGCCCTCACCTGCTTTATGGACGTCCCTCAGCGAGCTGACTGATATCCCTCAGCTGTGCTCCTCCGCAGCTGGGGCGAGACTCTGGGGCTAAGCTGCAGTGCTGGGCTACACGCTGGGCGAGGGCCGCAACATAGGGGGGCTGGGGGATTAAGGCCTTGTCTTATATGCCCTTGTGCTAGCTTGAGACTTATACCTATATTTGTCCCTGTGCCCCATGCTTCAGGGGCAGCGATCAAGTCTAAACGTAATCAAAAAGGAGGAAGGTCACATGGGAATTAACATCAAGGAACTAGAACAGAATTGGGGCCTCTATATGCAGGAGGTCGATGACAAGCCTGCGGTGATCCGCACCAACCTGGCTCTGATCGAGCTTACCCCCAGCGCGGAGTACGCCCAGCGGATTCAGTTTGCCGTCTACTATCGTACGCCTACGGAGCGCGGACTCCCTACGGAGGAGGAGAACCCAATGCTTTGGGAGGTGGAGGATGCCCTGTATGAGTGCATGGAGACGCTTGATGTCATCTACGCAGGGGTCATGAAGTGGAACAACAGAGTAAACTTCTTCCTCTATGCCAAGAGCGCGGAAGGGATCGAAGAGGCCTTGGTAAAGGCCTTAGACGACAAGTTCCCCGACTACAAGTGCCAGCTGTGGGTAGACGAAGACGTGGCGTGGGAGTGCTATCTAGAGCTACTCTATCCCGATAGGTATTCCCTGCAGGAGATTGCCAATAGTAGGGTGCTGCGAGCTCTCATCAGCGAGGGCGACGATGTGAGCAAGGAGCGCTACGTGGAGCACTGGGCCTACTTCAGCTCCAAGGAGTCGGCGGAGCAGTTCCTCGGCAAGGTGGTCGCTGAGGGCTTCGAGGTCTTCACGACCAATGTCCTCGACTCGGAGGACGAATTTCCCTATCAGGTCGGAGTCGCTCGCCGAGACGTCCCCGAGGATATCCATCCTGTTACCTGGCTCTTGCTCGATGTGGCCGAGGAGCTCGGTGGCTACTATGATGGCTGGGCCTGCGGTAAGGCTGAGGCATGAGTCTATCCCAGCTTGGGAGGACATCACATCAGACCACATCGTGCGGCTGGTCCCGTACTGCAGCTCGCTGGGTCAGAGGCTAGGGGTGTCTCTGCTGCGTTATTCAGGACGACTTCTAATTGATGACCAGTTCCGGTCTGTGATAGCTGGTATACGATGAGCAATAATGTGACTACGCTACTCTTCTACTTCGGGCTTACATGGCTTGCCATGCGGCTCGGCGTGTATGTGCGGGATCGCAGGGCTAGGAAGAGGCGGCGAGGGGACGGTAGGCCCCCAGGCTAGCCGTCGATCTTAGCAGGAGCGCGCTGGGCTGCCGCCACTAAGTTTTTTCGCTGCGAGATACAAGTAAATAAAATAATGCTTATCTTTGCAGCGGAAAAGGCACGGGGGATCGCCCCATACAGCTTATATATACGGGGTATTAGCTCATCTGGCTAGAGCGCGACACTGGCAGTGTCGAGGTGAGCGGTTCGAGTCCGCTATACTCCACCGCAGAGAGGGTGGTCATGTGCCGCCCTCTCTGCATAGCACAGCAAAGACTCTTTTTGAATGAGAGGTTTAGGCTGCCTTGGAGAAGCGCTCCGAGGCGGGCGGTAGCGAGGGAACTTGGTCTTAGCGCTTGCTGGATCAGAAACTTGCAGTATATTTGCTGTGTTATTCAAGATGAATTCAAATTAATAACCAATTTAACAGAAACGAAGATGAAGAAGTTTTTCGCTTTCGCATTCGTAGCTCTTGCAGCTACCCTTGCTTCTTGCGGTGGTAACAGCGAAGCTAACGCTACGGATAGCACGGCTATGGACAGCATCGCTACGGAAGTTGTAGCAGCTGTTGACTCTGCTAAGGCAGTAGTTGACTCTACGGCTGTTGCTGCTGTAGACTCCGCTAAGGCTGCTGTAGAAGCTGTAGTCAAGTAAGCTAGGTCTGCAAGACTGCGCGCCGCAGTACGATGAGTGCTGCAGCGTAGCCTCTTAATGGTCGGCTGGTGATCCTCGAGGTCGCCAGCCGATCGTTCTTTTGGGGTCTCCTCTGGGCTGCTCGTCGTCGCGACGGGTGGCCTAGGGGAGGCTCTTTTGTAGCTGGAGGGGGTGCTGCGGGTGTTCTCTGAGTGGTATTTCGAGGCTAGGGGAGGGTGCTTGAGAGCTTGGTCTCCGTATTGCGCCGAGTTGATATGATTGGCGTCTGTCTGTGATAGTTGCGTATCTCGATAATTGTTTGTACTTTTGTGTGCTTTTTCATGCGCACATGTATCCTCGGGTGAGGGTCGGTGGCAGGGAAAGGCAAGCAAGTAATCATGTTTAAATATTGTCCGGACAGTCCGGATCAATTTAATTCTCAATCTGAATGACAGATCCTATTGCAGATTACCTGACGCGCCTGCGTAATGCAGTGAAGGCCGGTCACCGTGTGGTCGAGATCCCCGCGTCTAATCTAAAGAAAGAGATCACGAAGATCCTTTTCGACAAGGGCTACATCCTGAACTTCAAGTTCGTCGAGGATGGTCCCCAGGGCAGCATCAAGGTAGCGCTCAAGTATGACCGCAGCGGCAAGATCAATGCCCTGAAGGCTCTGAAGCGTGTCTCTCGCCCAGGTCTCCGTAAGTATGTCGGCTATCGTGAGATGCCCCGCGTACTCAATGGTCTCGGTATCGCTATCCTCTCTACTTCGAAGGGTGTCATGACCGACAAGGAAGCTTCGCAGCTCAAGGTGGGCGGTGAGGTACTATGTTACATCTACTAAAGCAAGGAGGCTAAGCAAACTATGTCAAGAATAGGTAAGCTCCCAGTGAGCATCCCCGCAGGTGTGACCGTCACGGTAAAGGATGGTGTCGTCACTGTCAAGGGGGCTAAGGGCGAACTCAGCCAGGCTGTAGACGCTCGTATCGCAGTAGCGGTAGAAGAAGGTCAGGTCGTCGTCAGCCGTCAGAGCGACGAGCGCCAGGAGCGCTCGCTGCACGGTCTCTATCGCGCCCTGATCCACAACATGGTGGTAGGCGTGAGCGAAGGCTTCTCCAAGACGCTCGAGCTCGTAGGTGTCGGTTATCGTGCATCCAACCAGGGTCAGCTCCTCGAGCTCTCGCTGGGCTTCACGCACAACATCTTCCTCCAGCTGCCTAAGGAGATCAACGTAGAGACGAAGTCGGAGCGTAACAAGAACCCTCTGATCATCCTCTCCAGCGCAGACAAGCAGCTGCTCGGTCAGGTGTGCTCCAAGATCCGCTCCTTCCGTATGCCTGAGCCTTATAAGGGTAAGGGTATCCGTTTCGAGGGCGAAGTCGTCCGTCGTAAGTCGGGTAAGAGCGCAGGTAAGTAAACCGCTAAAACACGTATAAGCAATCATGCCACAGAAAGAAACTAGAAGAAAGAAGATCAAGACGCGTGTACGTGCCAAGATCAGCGGTACGGCAGAGCGTCCTCGCCTGACGGTATTCCGAAGCAATAAGCAGATCTATGCTCAGGTGATCGATGACGTAGCAGGGGTAACGCTTGCTAGCGCCTCTTCGCTCAAGCTCGATGCTCAGGGCACGAAGAAGGAGATCGCCGCCCTCGTAGGTACTGAGGTAGCTAAGGCTGCTCAGGCCGCTGGGGTATCCACCGTAGTATTCGATCGTAACGGCTACCTCTACCACGGTCGCGTGAAGGAGCTAGCAGAAGCAGCACGTGCTGCAGGGCTTAACTTTTAATACTGTCTATCGCAATGTCAGATAATCGCACTAAGAATAGAGAGACCGAGCAGAAGGATAAGCTCGTAGACCGCCTGGTGGCGATCAACCGCGTGACCAAGGTCACCAAGGGGGGCCGCACCTTCACCTTCGCTGCTATCGTCGTCGTAGGTGATGGCGAGGGCCGCATCGGCTTCGGCCTGGGTAAGGCAGGCGAAGTGAGCGCTGCTATCCAGAAGGGTAACGACGCTGCTCGCAAGAACCTCGTCTCCATCCCCCTGCACAAGGGCACGATCCCTCACGAGCAGACTGCTTCCTTCGGTGGCGCTCGCGTCTTCCTCAAGCCCGCTTCTGCCGGTACGGGGGTTAAGGCTGGGGGTGCTATGCGCGCCGTCCTCGAGAGCGTCGGTGTGACGGACGTCCTGGCTAAGAGCAAGGGCTCGTCCAATCCTCACAACCTCGTCAAGGCTACGATCCAGGCACTGACGGAGATGCGCTCGCCGCTGACCGTCGCTCGCCATCGTGGTATCTCTGTAGAGAAGGTATTCAAGGGCTAGTAAGTGCTCACCACAAGACAGAATTAGTACAATGGCACAGATAAAGATCCAGCAAGTACGCAGCAAGATCAAGAGCCCCAAGGACCAGAAGCTCACGCTCCAGGCCCTCGGCCTCAAGAAGCTCAACCAGATCGTTGAGCACAACGACACGCCACAGATCCGTGGTATGGTCGAGAAGGTAAAGCACCTCGTCCGCATCGTAGAGTAATCACCCTATAAAAGACAGAAAGCAAAGATGGATTTGTCAAGTTTGAAGCCCGCCGCGGGCTCTGTAAAGACGCGTAAGCGCATCGGTCGTGGTCCAGGTTCTGGTCTCGGGGGTACCTCTACGCGTGGTCATAAGGGTGCTAAGAGCCGCTCGGGCTACTCCAAGAAGCTCGGCTTCGAGGGTGGTCAGATGCCTATCCAGCGTCGTCTGCCTAAGTTCGGCTTCAAGAACATCAACCGTGTAGAGTACGCGCCCGTCAACCTCGCTACGCTGCAGGCGCTGGCCGAAGCTAAGGGGCTGAGCCGTATCTCCAAGACCGAGCTCGTAGAGGCTGGTCTCGTCGGCAAGAACGACCTCGTGAAGATCCTTGGTAACGGCACGCTCAGCGTCAAGCTCGAGGTAGAGGCCAACGCCTTCTCCAAGTCAGCTGAGGCTGCTATCATCGCACAGGGAGGTAGCGCTGTAAAACTCTAGTAGCTCATGCGCTTAATCGAGACACTGAAGAACATATGGAAGGTTGAGGAACTGCGTCAGCGGATCCTCACCACCTTGTTTTTCGTCCTGATCTATCGCCTGGGGTCGTACATCGTCATCCCAGGGATTGATCCGAACCACCTGACAGCTCTCCAGTCTCAGACCCGCGAGGGGCTGATGGCGCTGCTGGACATGTTCTCCGGGGGGGCCTTCTCCAACGCATCAATCTTTGCGCTGGGGATCATGCCTTATATCTCGGCTTCGATCGTGATGCAGCTCGCAGCTATCGTTGTGCCTTCGATTCAGAAGCTACAGCAGGAGGGTGAGAGTGGTCGCCGCAAGATCGACCAGTGGACACGCTACCTAACGGTGCTCCTGCTGATCCTCCAGGGCTCAGTCTACCTAGTGAACCTAGGCAAACAGCTGCAGGCTTCTGGGGGTATGCTGCCTAGCGGGCTGTGGTTCGACATCTATGCGATCGTCGTCATGGCGGCCGGTAGTATGTTCGTCCTCTGGCTGGGTGAGCGCATCACGGATAAGGGCCTCGGTAACGGGGTATCCCTGATCATCATGGTCGGGATCATCGCCCGCCTCCCAGCCGCTGTGCTGACGGAGTGGGGCGTACGTACCTCCCTCCACTCTGGGGGGATCGTGTGGTTCCTCCTCGAGATCGTCTTCCTCCTCGCGGTGATGGCTGGTGCTATCCTGCTGGTGCAGGGGACGCGTCGTGTGCCTGTCCAGTACGCCAAGCGCGTGGTGGGCAATAAGCAGTATGGTGGTGCCCGTCAGTACATCCCTCTGAAGGTCAATGCCGCCAACGTCATGCCGATCATCTTCGCGCAGACGATCATGATGCTCCCGATCTCGCTGATCTCCTTCGCTCAGGGCGACAGCCCCAGCGCCTTCGTCCGTGCATTCTCGGATAATACTGGCGTATGGTACAATGCCGTCTTCGCGATCCTGATCCTGCTCTTTACCTACTTCTACACCGCGATCACGATCAACCCCACGCAGATGGCCAACGACCTGAAGCGTAACAATGGGTTCATCCCCGGGATCAAGCCAGGTAAGGCAACCAAGGACTATCTCGATACGATCATGGATAGAATCACCCTGCCTGGGGCCTTCTTCCTGGCGATCGTGGCTATCATGCCCGCCTTCGCTCGTATCCTAGGTATCTCAGGAGAGTTCGCACAGTTCTTCGGCGGTACCTCGCTCTTGATCTTGGTCGGTGTCGTCCTGGATACGCTCCAGCAGATCGAAAGCCATCTCTTGATGCGTCACTATGACGGTCTGCTCAAGAGCGGCCGTATCAAGGGGCGTACAGGCTCTGTAGCTGCCTACTAAGATGATCTACCTAAAGACAGACGAAGAAATAGAACTCATGCGTGCGGCGAACCTCCTCGTGGGGCGCACGCTGGCCGAGGTCGCTAAGATCATAGCTCCTGGGGTCTCGACCCTGGATCTGGACAAGCGCGCCGAGGAGTTCATCCGTGACAACGGTGCTACTCCCGCCTTCCTCGGCTATAATGGCTTCCCGGGTAGCCTCTGCACCTCGGTCAATGACCATGTGGTGCACGGCATCCCTTCAGCGAAGATGATCCTCAAGGAGGGAGACATCGTCTCCGTCGACTGTGGGACCAAGCTCGCTGGCTTCACAGGCGACTCCGCCTACACCTTCGCCGTCGGTGAGATCGCTCCCGAGGTGCTTGCGCTGCTGCGCACCACCAAGGAGTCTCTCTACATCGGCATCGAGCAGGCTGTAGCTGGTAAGCGTGTGGGAGATATCGGCCACGCGGTACAGCAGTACTGCGAGCATCGCGGCTACCACATCGTCCGCGAGCTCGAGGGGCATGGTATCGGGAAGAATATGCATGAGGAGCCAGGTGTCCCCAACTTCGGACGCCGCGGCACTGGGCCTGAGTTGCGCTCGGGAATGTGCATCTGCATCGAGCCTATGGTCAACATGGGCTCCAAGAATGTCACCTTCGACCGCAACGACGGCTGGACGGTGCGCACCAAGACTGGTAAGCCCAGCGCTCACTTCGAGCACTGTGTCGCCATCCGCAACGGCCGCGCCGACATCCTCTCTTCGTTTGACTTTATCAAGGACGTCTTGGGCGACCGCGAGTTTTAATCAAGTACGATATATGCCGAAGCAAGCAGCTATAGAACTAGACGGGGTCATCCTAGAGGCGCTCTCGAACGCTATGTTCAAGGTCGAGCTCGAGAATGGCCACGTCATCACCGCCCATATCTCTGGGAAGATGCGTATGCACTACATCAAGATCCTCCCAGGGGACAAGGTCAAGGTGGAGATGTCCCCCTACGACCTGTCGAAGGGGCGTATATCATTCAGATATAAATAACCCTATATAGATATGAAAGTAAGAGCATCACTCAAGAAGCGCACCGCCGAATGCAAGATCGTTCGCCGCAAGGGGCGTCTGTACGTAATCAACAAGAAGAACCCCAAGTTCAAGCAACGTCAGGGTTAGTCTCACCGAACTAAGTAAACCAATAGATAAGTATGGCTATCAGAATTGTTGGCGTAGACTTGCCACAAAACAAACGAGGAGAAATTGCCTTGACTTACATCTTCGGGATCGGGCGCAGCAGCTCCATCAAGATCCTCGATAAGGCTGGGGTCGATCGCAATATCAAGGTCAAGGACTGGACCGACGACCAGGCTGCCGCTATCCGTGAGGTCATCGGCGCTGAGTACAAGGTCGAGGGGGATCTTCGCTCCGAAGTCCAGCTCAACATCAAGCGACTGATGGACATCGGTTGCTACCGTGGTGTCCGTCACCGTATCGGTCTGCCCCTGCGTGGTCAGAGCACTAAGAACAATGCTCGTACGCGTAAGGGTAAGAAGAAGACCGTCGCTAATAAGAAGAAGGCTAGTAAGTAATAGACGTTGATATGGCAAAGAAAGTAGTAGCAAAGAAGAAGGTCGTCAAGGTCGACGCCGTGGGCCAGGCTCACATCCACTCTTCTTTCAATAACATCATCATCACCCTGACCAACAACGAAGGGCAGACGATCAGCGCCTCTTCCGCTGGTAAGATGGGCTTCCGCAGCTCCAAGAAGAATACCCCCTATGCAGCTCAGATGGCTGCTGAGGACTGCGCTAAGGTCGCCTACGACCTCGGCCTGCGTAAGGTCAAGGTGCTGGTAAAGGGTCCCGGTAACGGCCGTGAGTCCGCTATCCGTACGCTAGCTGCCAAGGGCATCGAGGTCACCGAGATCATCGACGTGACGCCCATGCCCCACAACGGTTGCCGTCCTCCTAAGCGTCGTCGCGTCTAAGCCTCCGCTTAGGATCCCCTAGCAATATCAATCGTAGTACTCAGCTCCCCACGCCACGTCCCGCCATAGAGCCCTGCTCTCGGACGTGTCGGGGCCTAGCCCTAGGGATGATGCTCGGATGAGGTACGATGAGTGAATAGATTGGCTATACTTTCAATATCTATCCTCTCCTCATAACCGGTCGCGGCTGCACTCCGTCCTCCATCCCAGCTATCCACCTCCCGCGCTACTCCCGCGGCGGAGCTGCTACTCAATCAATAGAAGACAATGGCAAGATATACAGGTCCCAAATCCAAGATCGCCCGTAAGCTCGGCGCTCCTATCTTCGGAGCAGATAAGGTTCTGACCAAGAAGAACTACCCTCCTGGCCAGCACGGGAACAACCGCCGTCGTAAGACGAGTGAATACGGCATCCAGCTCAAGGAGAAGCAGAAGGCCAAGTACACCTACGGCGTACTCGAGCGTCAGTTCCGCAACCTCTTCGAGAAGGCTCAGCGCACCAAGGGTGTGACGGGTGAAGTCCTCCTGCAGCTCCTCGAGAGCCGCCTGGACAACGTCGTCTACCGCCTCGGTATCGCTAAGACCCGCGCCGCAGCTCGTCAGCTCGTCTCGCACCGCCACATCACTGTCGATGGGCAGGTCGTCAATATCCCCTCCTACACCCTCAAGCCTGGTCAGGTCGTCGGTGTACGTGAGAAGGCTAAGAGCCTAGAGGTAATTACCGACTCCCTCGCTGGTCGTAGCCACACGGCTTACAGCTGGCTCGAGTGGAACAGTGCTTCCCTCTCCGGTACCTTCCTCCACGCCCCCGAGCGTGCGGATATCCCCGAGGAGATCAAGGAGCAGCTGATCGTCGAACTATACTCTAAGTAATAAACTCTAGAAGCTCACTCACATGGCAATATTAGCATTTCAGAAGCCCGAAAACGTCCTCATGATGGACGCGTCGGACTCATTCGCTCGGTTTGAGTTCCGTCCCCTAGAGCCAGGCTATGCCACCACCGTCGGCAATGCTCTGCGCCGTATACTCCTTTCTTCACTCGAGGGCTATGCCATCTCGACGGTCAAGATCGAAGGTGTCAATCATGAATTTGCTACTATTCCGGGTGTCTTGGAGGATGTAACTAACATCATTCTCAACCTTAAGCAGGTACGCTTCCGTCCGCTCACTGAGGATGCTACCGAGGAGACGGTCCGTCTGACGATCTCTGGCAAGGATAAGTTCCTGGCCGGGGAGCTCAACGGCAAGCTCTCTTCCTTCGCGGTCCTCAATCCCGAGCTCGTCATCTGCCATATCGATGAGGCCTACACGCTCACCATCGAGCTCTCCATCAATAAGGGACGTGGATACATCCCCGCTGATGAGAAGGCAGTCGAGACGGCTAAGGACAATGAGCTGCAGACGATAGCGATTGACTCTATCTACACGCCTATCCGCAACGTCAAGTATGCGGTGGAGAACTTCCGTGTCGAGCAGAAGACCGACTACGAGAAGCTCGTCCTGGAGGTCACCACCGACGGGAGCATCCATCCGCTGCAGGCGCTCAAGGATGCGGCAGCTATCCTCATCGAGCACTTCAGCCTCTTCACCCTCGCTCCTGTCGAGGTCGAGGAGAGCAGCGAGGAGCTCGCCGCTGAGGTAGCTGAGGTAGAGGACACGGAGGAGATCAACCGTGTCACTGACCTGCTCAAGAAGGAGCTCAGCGAGCTCGACCTCTCCGTCCGCGCCCTCAACTGCCTGCGTGCCGGCAATGTCGTCACCCTGGCAGACCTCGTGGCCCTCGAGGAAGAGGATCTCAAGAAGATCCGCAACTTCGGGAGCAAGTCGATGGAGGAGCTCAAGGACCTCATCGAGCGTCTGCAGCTTAGCTTCGGGATGGATGTTAGCAAGTACAATTTAGATAATGACTAAGTAAAAGATGAGACATAATAAGAAATTCAATCATCTCGGTCGTAAGAAGGCGCACCGCGAGGCCATGCTGTCCAATATGGCTGCATCGCTCATCCTGCACAAGCGCATCTTCACCACCGTCGCTAAGGCTAAGGCACTCCGTGTCTACGTCGAGCCCCTGATCACGCGTGCTAAGGAAGACTCTACGCACAGCCGTCGCGTAGTCTTCGCCGAGCTGCAGAACAAGTTCGCTGTCAAGGAGCTCTTCAGCACCGTCGCTGAGAAGGTCGCTGACCGCCCTGGTGGCTACACCCGCATCCTCAAGACGGGGCACCGTCTCGGTGACAATGCGGCTGTCTGCTTCATCGAGCTCGTAGACTTCAACGAGAACATGCTCGGTGCTAAGGCCGAGCAGAAGGCTGCTAAGACTACGCGCCGCTCGCGCCGCAGCTCCAAGCCTGCTGCCGAAGCTGCTGCTCCTGCTGCAGAGAGCGCAGAGTAATCTGCCTTCGCCTCCACTACTACGCCAGGGCTGCGTCCTCCTCGAGGACGCAGCCCTGGCTTTTTTGTCCCCCGAGCTTCCCTCTCCTTACCTTCGTCTGAGCTCACCCTACGCCTCTAGCTTCGTCCCCTCCTGCTCCTTACGTCCTGACTGCTGCCCCTCGGCTCGCTGACTGCTATCCCTCACGGCTCTGACGGACACCCGTCAGTGAGCTGACCGATAGCAGTCAGCAGACTTCTCCCTTACGCCTCGATCGGCTGCCCCTTGGTCGGCGCCTTTGCGCTTGCCTTTGCGGAGGCTGGTCGGGGGAATATATTGAGGCGGGCTAGCCTAGGGCAAGCGCTTGCTGGGGCATAGAGAGGCCCGCCCGCGAGGCTTTGGATTAAGGGGGCTGATGCTTCGGGGCTGGCTCCTCCGAGCTGTTGGTGAGCTCCCTAGTCGTGTGGCATGGGGAAAAGACTTATCTTTGCTAAAAGTTACCCCTTAGAAATAGTTATGGTCTGGCATGCAGAGATGGCACCACATTGCCTAAAGGGCATCCGTAGTACTACGGATGCTTGTGCACTTCGCGCACAAGCATATTAGCCTATCTCTGAAATCGCCTAGCATAGACAGCGCAGCATCCTCCCCACAGCTGGGGGAGGATGCTGCGCTGTTTCTTTTCCGTACGCGAGCGGACGGATGCTACCCTGCAGTTCACTTTATTAACCTATAAACAAAAGAACAGAAATGAGAATGAAGAAGCTACTCCCTAGTATGCTCCTGGCACTGAGCCTCACGGCAGCCATGAGCTCCTGTGTCACTGAGGAACCCAAGCGCCAGTCCACCGAGATCCAGCGCGGCGTACGCCCCACGGAGCAGCAGCTGCGTACCCTGATGGAGGATGCGGCACGTGCAGCTGTCGATCGTAAGAGCCGTGCCATCTCCCCCAACACGCGTCATGAGATGACCTATACATTCGATGATAAGGCCATTAGCTATGATGCGCAGTCGGATCAAGCTACGGTAGAGGTGACGCTGCGCTGGAAGGCTCGTAAGGCCCTACTCTCTGAGGGGAAGCACGACTTCGAGCTCCGTGGCCGCCTGACGGTCAGCCTCAGCTTCCGTCCCGATTCGTACCCAGCTATCTTCACCCCTAGCTATGCTAACGAGGTGACGAAGGAGGTAGGTAAGGGCGATGCGAGCTCTGTCGCCAGCTTCGATGTCTATAAGAAGTAAGCTACTCTATGTGTAAGCTAAAATCTTTCCGTGCGCTAGCTGCGCTCCTGCTCCTGCCTTTGCTCAGCCTCGTGCTGCAGAGCTGCGGGATGTCTCAGGGCGTGAGCTCGCGCTCGAACCGCGCTCAGCCTACCGAGGCTGAGGTCCAGCGCCGTCTCCGGACTGACTATGGGGATGCCTTCGATCTGGCAGGGGCTCAGTTCGCAGAGCTCGTGATGAAGAAGATCGCTCCTCGCAGCGGCAAGGAGCTGCAGCACTCCATCAACCTCTACCCCGTCTGGAGCAACGAGGATGAGTCTGCGGTAGCCTGTGCCCTGGAGGTTCGCTTCCTCGCGCGCGATTACTGGTCGGGTGTCTCCTATGGTACTTGTGTGCTACAAGGGGTACTGACGCTGGGCGTCCCTCGCTACAGAGGACGTCCCTATGAGGTAATCGTGAATAAGGTGCAGTATAACGAGCAGCTCAAGAAGGTCTCCAAGCCAGCCCAGCTCCAGTGGCTCGAGGAGGGCGTGCGCTTCAATCTAAAGATGCGCTAGGACTCGCCAATTTCTTCTGCGATTTACTTTAGGCAGCGCCTTGACCCCGCTCTACGAAGCAGGTCGAGGCGCTGCTTGCATTATCACTGAGAGTGGGCTTGGTACTGGCGAGTAGTCACTATTCGGACGGGCTTAGTGGACTGCTCTAGCTGCTTTGTTCCCGACAGAGCTAGGCGGATGCTTGTCGATCGAGGCGGGCGAATTTGTACCCTAGTAGACTCGGGGACTATAGGTGTTTGCTCTTTCATCCTTTTCCTTATCTTTGCTGCCCCCTTAGGTGGGGAAAAGCTATTACTAACAACTAATCATCTTCACGACAATGAGCGCAAAGAAGCCCATCAAGCCAGCAGACAACAGTGCCAACATGCAGAACGCCAACAAGGGAACGTCAGGCGTGAACCGACAGTACTCCCTGGTGCATGGTAATAGGGGGGCGCAGCTGAACCCTAATCGTACGCAGGGGAAGAAGTAAGCCCGTAGGCAGCACTTCGTCCAGAGGCCTCTGGGGCGTTCGCCTAATAGGCTCTGGATCAGCTTAGAGCTTGGGGCAAGGAAGCCAAGCTCCTTGCCCCAAGTCTGTTCTATCGGCCTTGTGGATGAGCTGGCCTAGGCTTGGGCTTCCACCGCTGACTGCTAAGCACCTTGCTCCGCGGCTGTGGAAAAGTTTTCTCCGTGATGTGCTAAGATCTTGAGCTACAAATGTGAGTGAGCTGAGGTGCTCTGTGGATAAGGCTGAGGGTAAGCCTGTGGGTATTCTCCTGCAGGCTTAGCAATGAGCTACTTAGCCAGGGGCGCGCGGCGAGGCTATGTGGAGAGCTCTGTAAGCGGTTGAGCACAAAGAGCATAGAGAATAATCGAGAAAAGCAAATAAGGGGACGTTTTTTTAAGTGCACCGAATTGTAGAACTTTGCAGTCCAGGCTCAGCCCTCGTGAGGAGCGTGCTTAGGCCTTAGCGAGCTGTATGTCAGACGATTGTCTTGGTATGGCTGCTGTGGATAAGTGCCCTGCCTCGGAGTGCGCCTGCCGCCCATAGAACGAACCAATAAGCCATACCCCTAAGTACCCGCCTCGTGACAACGACCTATAGCCCGCAGCCTGCCCCGCAGGTCGCCCCTAGCCCCTCGGCTGAGGAGCTCTGGCAGCAGAGCCTTCAGCTCCTCACTCAGCGCCTTGATGCGCAGACCATACAGCAGTGGTTCCAGCCGCTGCGTTGTGGGGGCTTCGGTACCGGGAGTGACGCGCAGGGTACCTTCCGCATCTTCTACCTCTACGCCCCCGATCGCACCTTCTGCCAGAGCCTGACGACGCACTACGCGCAGCCTCTGCTGGCGGTGCTGCGTGAGGTGATGGGCGCCGACATCGAGCCCGTGCTGGATGTCGAGCCGCAGCCCGAGGGGACTGCGGGGCTGGGGACGACGCAGCCTGCGGCGCCGCAGCTCTCGCCCAAGATGCAGACCTACTCCTCTGCGCTGAGTGCTGCGCTGCGCTTCGAGACCTTCTTCGAGAGCGCATGCAACCGCGAGGCACTGCGCATCGCCGAGGCTACGGCGGCACGTCCTGGGCAGGAGGGCTTGAACTTCCTCTTTATCTACGGGCCCAGCGGGGTGGGGAAGACGCACCTATGCCAAGCCATAGGGCAGCGTGCCATGGAGCTGCACAGCTCGATGCGCGTGTGCTATGTGGCCTGCTCCAAGTTCCAGATGCAGTACATGCGCGACAGCCTCAACGGCCCTGGCCGCGGGCGCTTCATCGACTTCTACCAGCAGATGGACATCCTCATCATCGACGATATCCAGGGGCTCATCGGTAAGGAGAAGACGCAGCAGGCCTTCTTCGACATCTTCAATCACCTGACGCTGCTGGGCAAGCAGATCATCGTCACCTCCGACGTCCCCCCTATCGATCTGCAGGGTATGGAGACGCGTATCCTGACGCGCATGCAGAGTGCGATGATGCTCCACATTGACCGCCCTGACCTCGAGCTCCGACGCAAGATCCTCATGAGCCGCGTCGCGGAGAGCGGCGTACAGCTCGGCGAGGAGTGCATGGAGTTCATCGCCGAGAACATGAAGAGCAATATCCGCGAGATCGAGGGCGCCGCACGCACGCTCATCACGCGGGCACGCTACTCCGATCGCCCTGTGGATCTAGCGACGACACGCGAGGTCGTCGGCAGCTCGGTCAATATCCAGCGGCTCGAGCTCACCCCCTCGCGCATCCTCGACTGCGTCTGCCGCGTCTACGCGATCGAGGCCGCGCAGCTCAAGGTCTCCTCGCGCAAGGCCGAGCTGGCCCTGCCCCGCCAGGTCGTCATGTACCTGGTGAAGAAGCATACCGACAGCTCCTACAAGGCTATCGCCAAGCTCCTCAACCGTAAGGATCACACGACGATCATGCACGGCGTCAAGAGCATCGAGGGCCGCCTCGAGATCGAGGCCGAGCTCCGCGAGCGCGTCCGTCAGATCGAGGCCGAGCTCCTCGGCCAGTAGCCCAAGTTCACCCATTATTAATCCATTATTAATCCATTATTAATCCATTATTAATCTAAGGATATGAAGCTAAGACAACTCCTCCAGGCGCTGCCCTTCGCAGCGCTCCTTGCGACCTCTGCGGCCGTAGTCACGCTGCCCTCCTGCAGCAGTAAGAACGATAGCCCTGTCCCCCCCGGGATCAACGGCGTGGAGCTGAAGTGTGAGTTCAGCATCGAGGCGGGCGCACCCGTCAACCTCTCGTGGCTGGCCTCGACGGGTGGCGATCCTAATATATATAGGGACGGGAAGCTCGTCGCTCAGAGTTTCTACAATGAGGACAGCGCCGACAAGGCGATCAAGAAGCTGCAGACGACCTTCACCCATCGGGGGATCGCCCTCGGCATCGGCCTTATCGCTAAGCGTACCGAGAGTGCGAATCAGCCTGCCGAGATCCCCGTCCGCCTCGTCGCGCGTCTCTATCGTCAGGGGACGCTGGTGCAGACCTATGTGAAGGAGCTCAAGCTGACGGACTACTCCGTCTCCGACCAAGTCCAGCTCTCCGCCTTCTAGCGCCCCCTCCCCACGCGGGCTCCTTGCCCGCCACCCATTCCCCCTATAGTCCTGGCCCCAGGTAGCTGCTCCGATGGAGCGCTACCTGGGGCCAGGGCTTTTTGTGCTGTGGCTTTGCTTGGCACTCGCTCCAGCTTGCTTCGTGTCTCTGCTTTTCCTTGCGCTTGCCGCGGGTGACTGATACCCATCAGCGCGCTGAGGGGCGTCCCTCGGGGCGCTGACAGACGTCGGTGGTGAGGTTGATGGATATCGGTGGGGGAGGGCTGCCTTATCCCTCGGCTCGTCCATCCTTATATATAGGTGCCCCGCGAGCTATAAAGTAGCTCGCTCTTCTTGCCTCGCAACGCTGCTCTTATTCTCTTCGGCGGCCCCTCATCCCCGCCCTCACCACGCTGTTAGCCCCATCGAAGCGGCTCCCTGGCTTTGAGTCCCCTTGTCTAATCCCCTAATCTAAGCTCACTTGCGCACGACTTTTTCTTTTGATTTGGATTGTATTCAGGAAAAGCTCTATCTTTGCAACCGCAAACCGAGCGAGGGGCGCGACGAAAATGAGATACGATAGCGAGGCTAGCTGAGGCCTAAGTCACAGCAGGACGCAGAGCAAAGGATCATCGCGCTGATTTGGTGGTTTGGATAAAAGCTCTTATCTTTGCACTCGCAATCAAAAAAACGGGCAGCTAAGCTGAGAGATGCTTACTGACTGACTTTGAGAGATCTTTGAGATATTTGATATTGACAAACAGAAGTGTAGTAACAAACGTTTAGGGAACAAAAAGACCTAACCGTCAATACGAACCTTACTTAGGTAAGAACACTAATGAATCTGAAGCAAGAAACATCTTCGGAGCAAGACAAACAGAAACAAAGTACAATAAAAATATTGACAATGAAGAGTTTGATCCTGGCTCAGGATGAACGCTAGCGATAGGCTTAACACATGCAAGTCGAGGGGCAGCATGGTCTTAGCTTGCTAAGACTGATGGCGACCGGCGCACGGGTGCGTAACGCGTATGCAACTTGCCTCACAGAGGGGGATAACCCGTCGAAAGACGGACTAATACCGCGTACACTCCATTTTGGGCATCCAGGGTAGAGGAAATGAATTTCGCTGTGAGATAGGCATGCGTCCCATTAGCTAGTTGGTGAGGTAACGGCTCACCAAGGCGACGATGGGTAGGGGAACTGAGAGGTTGAACCCCCACACTGGTACTGAGACACGGACCAGACTCCTACGGGAGGCAGCAGTGAGGAATATTGGTCAATGGGCGAGAGCCTGAACCAGCCAAGTCGCGTGAAGGATGACTGTCTTATGGATTGTAAACTTCTTTTGTAGGGGAATAAAGAGGGGCACGTGTGCCTCAGTGAATGTACCCTACGAATAAGCATCGGCTAACTCCGTGCCAGCAGCCGCGGTAATACGGAGGATGCGAGCGTTATCCGGATTTATTGGGTTTAAAGGGTGCGTAGGCGGCCTGTTAAGTCAGCGGTGAAATCTAGGAGCTTAACTCCTAAATTGCCATTGATACTGGCGGGCTTGAGTGTAGATGAGGTAGGCGGAATGCGTGGTGTAGCGGTGGAATGCATAGATATCACGCAGAACTCCGATTGCGAAGGCAGCTTACTAAGGTACAACTGACGCTGAAGCACGAAAGCGTGGGTATCAAACAGGATTAGATACCCTGGTAGTCCACGCAGTAAACGATGATAACTGGGCGTATGCGATATACAGTATGCTCCTAAGCGAAAGCGTTAAGTTATCCACCTGGGGAGTACGCCGGCAACGGTGAAACTCAAAGGAATTGACGGGGGCCCGCACAAGCGGAGGAACATGTGGTTTAATTCGATGATACGCGAGGAACCTTACCCGGGATTGAAATGTAGATGACCGCCGGTGAAAGTCGGCTTCCCTTCGGGGCATCTATGTAGGTGCTGCATGGTTGTCGTCAGCTCGTGCCGTGAGGTGTCGGCTTAAGTGCCATAACGAGCGCAACCCCTGTCTGCGGTTGCCATCAGGTGATGCTGGGAACTCCGTAGAGACTGCCGTCGTAAGGCGTGAGGAAGGTGGGGATGACGTCAAATCAGCACGGCCCTTACATCCGGGGCGACACACGTGTTACAATGGTGGGGACAAAGGGCAGCTACCTGGCGACAGGATGCGAATCTCCAAACCCCATCACAGTTCGGATCGGAGTCTGCAACTCGACTCCGTGAAGCTGGATTCGCTAGTAATCGCGCATCAGCCATGGCGCGGTGAATACGTTCCCGGGCCTTGTACACACCGCCCGTCAAGCCATGGGAGTCTGGAGTACCTAAAGTCCGTAACCGCGAGGGTCGGCCTAGGGTAATACAGGTGACTGGGGCTAAGTCGTAACAAGGTAGCCGTACCGGAAGGTGCGGCTGGAACACCTCCTTTCTGGAGTTCTGAAAATGGGCTTTAGTATAGTTAGTGTAGTATGTACGTATAGATGTGTTAGGTTTTGGACCTTTAGCGCGCGTGCTACCTTCTGCTGTCATATCAATGTCTTTCCTTATCGAGTCCTAAGACAGTCCTATAGCTCAGTTGGTTAGAGCGCTACACTGATAATGTAGAGGTCGGCAGTTCAAATCTGCCTGGGACTACTTAAGAGACTTCCCCGGGGGATTAGCTCAGCTGGCTAGAGCACCTGCTTTGCACGCAGGGGGTCAACGGTTCGAATCCGTTATTCTCCACTTCCGACTAAGAGCCGCTAGTTACTAGGTACGCCTAGTGACTAGCGGCTTTCCTTTTATCCCTACTGTGCGCGGCGGGCGGCGGGGCATTCTTCCTTAGTTATAGCCGCGCTGTCTTAGGTCTCCGGGCTTGCTTGGCCCTTTCCCTCCTTGTCTTTATATACTACGCTGCTTTGCCTTATCGGCTTTTCAGTCTTCCCTTAGACCTCTACGCGGCTTGCCTTGCACACTACGCTGGGCGAGCTTCCCCTTATGCCTTGCTGGTCGACTATAGGACGTCGGGAGGCGGATCGTAGAGAGCGTGGAGGGGTAGTGGGCAGTGTGTGGAGGCGTTTTGGCAGGCAGCGGAAAGAGGGCGCGGCAAGGGGTGGCGGAGAGCGGCACGGCTAGGTGGGCGGCTTATAATTCCGTATCTTTGCTACACACTTGATAATCGCGCGTATTGCTATGCTTATGTCACATCGTATCCCCTCCTTGCTGCTGGCCTTCGGGCTGTTTGTTCTCCTCTCGCTCACGGCCTGCACGGGCTCGGGTGGAGCTAAGGGCGCGGTGGATTCGGCGGCTATGCTTTCCGAGATCCAGTGGGACTCCCTCATCCTCGACCGTACCTATTACGACGACGATGTGCACAAGAAGGGCTCCTCCGTGGACGTCTTCATCAACTACCTCTTCCCTAAGGCCGACAGCACGCTGCAGCGCCTCTTTGGACGTCTGACCTTCGGGGACGGCTACGATAGCATCCCGCCGCAGGAGGCGCTGGCAAGCTATGCACGTGAGGTGCGGGCGGAGTATCTCTTCGCCCCAGACGATAGCATCACGACGTACACGGCCGAGGAGATCGCGGACTTCAAGAGCGCGCTCTCGCTGGTGACCAAGGCCAGCTTCGTAGATGTCCCCCATGGGCTGCTCTCGCTGCAGAAGGAGCTCTACACCTATTCGGCAGGTGCGGCGCATGGGCTCCTCGGCACCTCCTACTACAATATCGACCTCAAGACGCGCACCGTGCTCAGTGAGGGCGACCTCTTCGTCGACGGCTATCAGCCCGAGCTGGCCAAGGTGCTGCAGCGCTGTGCCCTTACGACCTACGGCTGCAAGACGGTCGAGGAGCTGGAGGAGAAGATCGGGGCCTACCTCACGGACTTTGCGCCGAACGATAACTTCACCCTCTCGCCCGAGGGGCTCATCTATTGCTACAACCCCTACGAGATAGCGCCCTTCGCCGCGGGTACGATCCGTGTGCGCGTGCCCTATGTCGAGCTGACGAAGCTCCTGCGCCCTGGTTCGCCGCTGGCGGCCTATCTCCCTACGAACTAAGTCCCCCTACCATTCGATGGAGCTTATCCTGAAGTACTTCCCCCAGCTCACTGAGGAGCAGCAGCGCCAGTTCGCTGCTCTGGACGCCCTCTACCGCGACTGGAACGCCAAGATCAACGTCATCTCCCGCAAGGACATCGACGCCCTCTACGAGCATCACATCCTGCACTCGCTGGGCATCGCACAGATGATCCGCTTCAAGCCCGGCACGCGTATCCTCGACTTCGGTACGGGTGGCGGCTTCCCTGGGATCCCGCTGGCGATCCTCTTCCCCGAGTGTGAGTTTCTCCTCGTGGATAGCATAGGCAAGAAGGTCAAGGTCGCCGCAGCGGTCGCCGAGGCCCTTGGTCTGACGAACGTGCGTACGCTGCACGGCCGTGGCGAGGACGTCCAGGAGCAGTTTGACTTTGTCGTGAGCCGCGCCGTGATGCAGCTCAGCGAGCTGGTAGGCTTCGTGCGTCGCCTCGTGCACCACGAGCAGCGCAACGGTATGCCTAATGGGCTCATCTGTCTCAAGGGTGGTGAGCTGCAGGCCGAGCTACGCCCCTACAAGCGTATCGTCGAGGTGCAGGAGCTCTATCCGACCTTCAAGGAGGACTTCTTCAAGACCAAGAAGGTCGTCTACCTTCCTCTCTAAGCCCTTTCGGCAGCCCCAGGTGGGCGAAGCCCCCAGCCGAGCGGACAGCGATGCAGTAGCGTCTCTGTCCGCTCGGCTTTTTCTGTGCTCGGGCTTGGCCGCTGCGGGCGCTTGGGCGGAGGCCTTGCTTGAGGAGCAAGCGCCCTTAGCAGGGGGCTTTCCTTGCCCTTATCCCTCGGCTTGCTGACTGCTATCCCTCGCGGCGCTGATGGACGTCCCTCAGCCTCCTGACTGATATTCCTCAGCGGCGCTCTGGGCTAAGCCTGCCGCACAGCCTCCCTCGGGAGGGGACGGCGGCCTAAATAAGGGCGCAACGGGGCCTTCGCACGCCTTGGGCAAGCGCCCTTCCCGAGGGGCGTAGCGGGCAGAGACTGAGGGGAATATATTTCCTTAAATAATTTATTAAGTCTCAGGGCCTAATACGCCTTTGCTGGCAGGCTTATTTTGCCTATCTTAGCCCGGTTTTTTGCCGCGACGTGCCCTTTGCTTCGGGGGGCTTAGTGGCTGAAAGACTATTGCGAGTCAGCGGCCCTACACGGGGAGCTGCTCGTCGGGTGAGCAGCGCCACGCACTGCGCCTCACCCAGCCCAAGGATTGTACACAAGTGTGTTTAATTTAACTATATGAAGAAAGTACTATTATTCCTCATGAGCCTCGTGCTCTGTGTGGCTACAGCAGCTGCCCAGGGTAGAGGTGTGAGCGGTACCGTCACGGATGCCGCCGATCATGAGCCCCTGATCGGTGCGACAGTGACCGTAAAGGGAGCGTCGGGACAGGGTGCTGTGACCGACATCAACGGTAAGTTCACCCTCAAGGGCGTGAAGGCTGGGGCTACCCTCGTGGTCAGCTACATCGGCTACACGACCAAGGAGGTGCCCGTAGGCAAGCAGACGGAGCTCCAGATCGAGCTCGCCTCGGCAGACAAGCAGATCGATGCCGTGGTCGTCACCGCCCTCGGGATCAAGCGCTCGCAGAAGGCGCTGAGCTATAATGTCCAGGAGGTCAAGGGCGAGAGCCTGACGGCCGTCAAGGACGCCAACTTCATGAACAGCCTCGCGGGTAAGGTCGCTGGGGTCAACATCAATAGCTCGGCAGCTGGCGTCGGCGGTGCTACGCGTGTCGTCATGCGTGGGATCAAGTCCATCAGCGCCAATAATAACGCCCTCTACGTCATCGACGGGGTACCCATCTTCAACGTCAATAACGGTGCTACCTCGGGCGAATACTCCAGCCAGCCTAGCGGCGAAGGTATCTCGGACATCAACCCCGATGATATCGAGAGCATGAGCGTCCTCTCGGGGCCTGCCGCTGCTGCCCTCTACGGCTCCAGCGCTGCACAGGGGGTCATCCTCATCACCACCAAGAAGGGTAAGGAAGGTAAGGTCAAGCTCGAGTTCTCCAACAGCACGACCTTCTCCGATCCCTTCATCATGCCCCGCTTCCAGAGCGAGTACGGCAATGTCCCTGGCTCCTTCCGCAGCTGGGGTGCTAAGGGCGCTGCGCTGAACTACGATCCGAAGAACTTCTTCAACACCGGGACTAACGTCATCAACTCGGTAGCCCTCACCACGGGTACGGACAAGAATCAGACCTACCTCTCGGCAGCGACGACCAACTCCGCAGGGATCCTGCCCAACAACCACTACAACCGCTACAACTTCACCTTCCGTAACTCCACCAAGTTCCTTGGCGATAAGCTCCACCTCGACCTCGGGGCGCAGTACATCATCCAGAATCAGAAGAACATGGTGGCGCAGGGCTACTACTACAACCCGCTGCCCGCACTCTACCTCTACCCCCGTGGGGAGAGCTTCGACGAGGTGCGTCAGTATGAGATCTACGACGAGGCGCGCAACGTCAGCGTACAGAACTGGCGCTGGGGCAACGGCGGTATCGACATGGAGAACCCCTACTGGCAGATGTATGGCAAGAACCGCCACCAGGGCCGCGAGCGCTATATGCTCAACGGTAGCCTCAAGTGGAAGGTCACTGACTGGCTCGACCTGACGGGACGTATCCGCATCGATAACTCCGTGGTCAATAGCTCGGACAAGTTCCGCGCTGGTACCGATACCTATTGGACGGGCGGTAGCCTCAAGGGGAGCTATGGCGAGAGCCGCTCCGAGGAGAAGCAGATGTACGCCGATGCTATGGCCAACATCAACAAGAACTTCGGGGACGACTACAGCCTCACGGCCAATATCGGGGGTAGCCTCTCCAACACCTCCTACAAGTCCCTGGGCTACGGCGGTCCTCTGGCCGATGTACCCAATGGCTTCAACGTCTACAACATCGACCGCAACCTCGGCTCTCCGAGTGCAGGCGGCTGGCGCGAGCGCTCGCTGGCGACCTTCGGGAGCGCCGAGCTGGGCTACAAGCGCTACCTCTTCCTCACCGTCACGGCGCGTAATGAGTGGTCCTCGACGCTGGCCGGTACGGAGCAGCTCTCCTACTTCTTCCCCTCGATCGGGCTCTCGGGTGTGATCTCCGATATGGTGAAGCTCCCTGAGTTCGTCAGCTACCTCAAGGCTCGTGTGTCCTACGCGGACGTAGGCTCGCCGCTGCCACGCAACCTCACGCAGCCTCGCTACACCTGGGACTCCAAGTCGCGTACCTGGGTAGCCCCCACCTATCGTCCCCTCGGGAAGCTCTATCCTGAGAAAACCTCCTCGTGGGAAGCGGGTCTGAACATGCGCTTCCTGCGCAACGCCCTCTCGCTGGACGTCACCTGGTACCTGTCGGATACGAAGAATCAGACCTTCAACATCACGACCTCGCCCGCCAGTGGCTACTCCTCGATGTATGTGCAGTCGGGTAATGTGCGCAACTATGGTATGGAGTTCGCCCTGGGCTATCGTCAGGAGTTCGGCAAGCTGAACTGGGAGACCAACGTCACCTACAGCTTCAACCGCAACCGTATCGTCGAGCTGCTGGACAACTACTACGACCCCGTCACCAAGGAGACCTACAGCCTGCCCTTCCTCAACATGGGCAACGTGCGCCTGGTGAAGGATGGCTCTATGGGTGACCTCTACACCTCGCGTGACTTCCAGCGCGATGAGAACGGCAATATCTGGGTAGACCCCTCCTCCAATAATGTCAAGGCGACCAACCTCGAGACGCCCCGCAAGATCGGTAGCGTACTGCCCGATGGCAACCTCGGCTGGCGCAATGCCTTCTCCTGGCAGGGGATCAACCTCACGGCACTCGTCGCAGCTCGCTTCGGTGGTCAGGTGACCTCGATGACGCAGATGATGATGGATGCCTACGGCGTATCGCAGGCTTCGGCTGATGCACGCAACGCAGGCGGTATCCGTGTCAATAAGGGTATGGTCGATGCCGAGGGCTACTACAACGAAGTGGCTGGCCGCAACGGGATCCTCCAGGAGTACATCTACGATGCGACCAACGTACGCCTGCAGGAGCTCTCGCTGGGCTACACGCTGCCCAAGAAGTGGCTCGCCAACAAGGCTCGCCTCACGGCCTCCCTCGTCGGGCGCAACCTCTGGATGATCTACAATAAGGCTCCCTTCGACCCTGAGGCAACGGCCTCCACGGGTACCTACAATCAGGGCTCGGACATCTTCATGATGCCCTCGCTGCGTAGCTTCGGCTTCAGCCTCCGACTGGAGTTCTAGTATCCCTACCTAAGACTACTACAAGCAATGAATATATCCAAGAAGATCCTGCTCTCCACGCTCGTCGTGGCTGGCTCGGTCGCCAGCTGTACCAGTGGCTTCGATGAGATCAACGAGCCGCAGAATAGCTTCACCAAGGAGCAGCTCCGTGGGGACAACTACGAGATCGCAGCCTCCTTCCCCCAGCTGCAGCAGCTCATCGTGCCCGCCGCTAGCTCGGGCTACTTCCAGCACTTCAGCCTCGCTGGGGATACCTGGGGCCGCTTCCTGATGAGCAATACGAAGTGGAACAACAACCTCTCGGTCTTCCGCTACATGCACGAGGGCTGGATCAATACGCCCTTCGATATCCTGACGAACTTCTACCCCGAGTTCCGTAAGATCAAGGAGGGTACTCAGGGCCGTGGCATCAGCTACGCCTGGGCGCTGATCAACCGCGTGGGGCTGATGCACCGCCTCACCGACCTCTACGGGCCCATCCCCTACACGCAGATCGAGGGCGGTAACCTGCACGTGCCCTATGACTCGCAGGAGGCTGTCTACAAGGCGATGCTCGCCGACCTCAACACCGCTATCGCTGAGATCACGAGCTACCTGACGGTCAATCCTACGGCCATCCTCATGAAGGATCAGGACCTGGTCTATCAGGGTGACTTCCGCAAGTGGGTGCGCTTCGCCAACTCGCTCAAGCTGCGTATCGCCATGCGTATGCGCTACGCCGACCCCGCTACGGCTCGCAAGGCCGCTGAGGAGGCCGTCAGCCAGACCTACGGCGTCATCACGGAGAACGGCGACAACGCTATCCTCCGTCAGAAGGGGCAGAGCATGCTCTGGCTCATCACGCAGGGCTGGAACGATGCCCGTGTGGCCGCCGACCTGACGAGCTACATGAATGGCTACAATGACCCCCGTCGTCCCTTCTACTTCACGGCCACGACCTTCCCAGGCGGCGGCTTCCAGGGGATCCGCTCGGGCTCCACGCAGGACGGTGCTGAGTACACCAAGTACTCCAATGTCCAGGTGGGCAACAACGACCCCACGATCCTGATGACGGCCAGCGAAGTGGCCTTCCTCAAGGCAGAGGCCGCGCTGATCGGCTGGAACATGGGTGCGGCTACGGCTCAGAGCCTCTACGAGGATGGGATCAAGCTGTCCTTCGCTCAGTGGGGGGTTAGCTCGGCTGCGAGCTACCTCGCCAGCACGGCTACGCCTGCAGCCTACACCGATCCCTCGGGTAGGTACAGCACGCCTGCCGTCAGCTCCATCACTCCCCGCTGGGACTCGGGTGCCAGCACGGAGGAGAACCTCGAGCGTATCATCACGCAGAAGTGGATCGCCCTCTGGCCGCTGGGCTTCGAGGCTTGGTGTGAGCATCGTCGTACGGGCTATCCTAAGTTCTTCCCGCTGGTGGGCACCGTCGAGTCGGCCTACGCCAATATGGACGTGGCCAACCGCATGCCCTTCTCGCGCAAGGAGTACGATGTCAATGGCGCCAATATCCAGGCGGCTGTCGGCCTACTCGGCGGCCCCGATAACTTCGCCACGAAGATGTGGTGGCAGAAGAAGAACTAAGGCCGCCCTATACTATCCATGGTAAAGAATAAGCATATGAAGAATATCAAGCGCTGGGCACTGGCTGCTGGTGCTGTCGTCGCCCTTGGAGCGAGCTCTTGCTCCAAGTGGACGGAGCCCACGCAGTACAAGCCCACAGATCTAAGTGGCAATACGACGACGGAGGACTACTACGCCAACCTCCGCGCCTGGAAGGCGACGGGTGCACCCACGGGCTTCGGCTGGTTCGCTGGCTGGACGGGTGAGGGGGCCTCGATGAAGACGCAGCTCATGGGGCTCCCCGATAGCCTCGGCCTCGTCTCGCTCTGGGGTGACTGGAAGAATATGAACGACCTCAAGCGCGCCGACCTCAAGGCCGTGCAGACGCTCAAGGGGACCAAGGTTATCGCTGGCTTCATCATCGACAACGTCGGCGTGCAGATGACCCCTGCCGGCCAGGACGCTGCCAAGTACTGGGGCTGGGAGGACGGCACGAGCGCGGAGGCGTTAGCCAAGCAGAAGGCCGCCATCCAGAAGTACGCCAACGCCATCTGTGACCTCATCGACTCGCTGGGCCTCGACGGCTTCGACTTCGACTTCGAGCCGAGCTACGGCCACAGTGGGAACATCGCCTTCAACTACAATGCCAACTACAGCACGGCAGGTAAGAAGATTAAGGCCGACAACATGAAGGCCTTCATCGAGACCCTCGGCAAGCGCCTCGGCCCCCAGTCGGGCACGGGTCGTATCCTGACGGTCAACGGCGAGCCGCAGAGCATGGTGCCTGAGCTGGGCAAGTACTTCGACTACTTCATCGTCCAGGCCTACGACAGCAGCGGCGACGCTGACCTGGATCGCCGCTTCCAGTCCACGGTGCGCAACTACGCTGGGCACCTCCCCGCGACCGAAGTGGCACGTAAGTACCTCGTCACCGAGAACTACGAGAAGTACGCCTCTACGGGTGGCGCTCCCAACTACCGCGACCGCTATGGCAACACCATGGCCAGCGTCGAGGGTATGGCGCGCTGGATGCCCATCGTCGACGGCAAGGTGCTGCAGAAGGCCGGTGTCGGTACCTATCACATGGAGTACGAGTACACCGTCTCGGGTCAGCCAGGGACCTATCCCGCCCTGCGCCGCGCCATCCGCATCATGAACCCTCCCGTCAAGTAATCACAGGCTAAGCAATGAACAAGATGAATAAGACGATCCTATCCGTCTGCGGCCTAGCGCTGGCGCTGGCAGCCTTCTCGAGCTGCTCCAATGCCGACTACAAGCCCCTGGACAACTCCGTCTATATCCACGGCGCGGCGGCTGACCCGCTGCGCACCCTTACCATCGGCGACAATGAGGTCTCGACCGAGCTCCTCATCCGTACCGCTGCTCCCGTGGCTCAGCCCGTCAAGGTGCAGCTGTCGGTGGACAAGGCGGCCCTCGAGGCCTACAACAAGCGCTACGATGCCAGCTATGAGCTCCTGCCCGCAGAGTTCTATACGCTCTCGGCTACGGAGCTGACCATCGAGCCAGGACGTGTGTCCGCCCCCGCGCTCACCGTCAAGATCAAGCCCTTCAGCGCCGAGCTGCAGAAGAGCGGTAAGAAGTACGCCGTCCCCGTCTATATCTCTAGCGTGACGGGTGCCGACTTCGCTCCTCAGGCTGCCGAGCGTACCTTCGTCGTGGCCTGCGACCAGGTCATTAAGACCAAGGCGATCAAGCTGGAGCCGACCCAGGGCATGCGCGTCATGCGCCCCGAGGGTATCCAGACCAACACCTGGACGGTGGAGATGCGCATCAAGAGCGACGACATCCGCCAGCGCTACAACAACCAGTCCTTCATGGGCTTCGGCTCGGGGATCCCTGGTGGAGGTGAGGGCTCAGGCTTCATCTTCGGTCGCTGGGAGGGTGAGGCCCTGCAGTTCAAGATCAACGGCCACGACGGGATCAACGCTACCGTCAAGCCCGAGAGCAACAAGTGGTACCATGTGGCCATCGTCTGCGACGCTGGTACGGTACGCCTCTACGTCAATGGGCAGCCCAGTGGGGAGTTCCAGAACGCCAAGTTCGCCATCAAGGCGCAGTACAAGGAGTTCGCTCTGGCCTACCCCCGCTCTGCCACGCACCCCTACCGCCGCTCCAGCTACTACATGAGCGAGGTACGCTTCTGGAACGTCGTGCGTACGGCTAGCCAGATCCGTCAGAATCGCTACGCCGTAGACCCCAAGACGCCTGGCCTCATGGCCTACTGGAAGCTGGACGACGGCGCGGGTACGAGCTTCAAGGAGTACACGGGTAAGACGCCCGCCCTCGAGCTCTATTCGTCTAACCAGAACCTGACCTCGCACTGGGTGGATATCCGCTCCGATCAGGACTAAGCTAGCTGACAAGAATGAACAAGTATATCAAGCACTGGTCTGTGGCTGCGTGTGCAGCCCTGACCCTCACGGCAGCCTTCTCCTCCTGCTCCAAGGACAGCGAGTCGGTCGAGGAGCTCATGGAGCGCAACTACCCCGCACGCGTCTATCTGCAGGGCGACCGCTACTCCGCCCCTGCCCTGACCCATACCCTCAAGCATAGCTCCGATGGGATTGAGGGCGAGCTGGGTGGATCGGTCACGGTACGTCTGACGCGCCCTCAGGCACAGGACGTCGTCGTCTCGCTCAAGTCCACCCTCGATAAGGCAGAGCTCAAGGATGCCCTCAAGGTAAGTGCCACCGAGGCTACGATCAAGGCAGGGCAGATCACCAGCGAGCCCGTCACCTTCACCATCGACAAGTCTAAGCTCGAGACGAAGGCCGAGAGCCAGACCTTCAAGGTCAGCTTCTCTATCGATGCGGTCAAGAGTGCGCCCGCAGGTGTGCAGCTCTCCAGCAATCAGAACCTCTATGCGGTGACCTTCCACAAGCGCAAGCAGAGTGAGGATGCCCTCATCGCCAGCTATACGGGCAATGTCTCCTACCTCGACTACGGCGACGATGGCGATGATACGCGTGCCACGAAGTGGAAGCTCATCGACGTCACGCCTGGTATCCAGGGAGCCAATAATCCCAACGTCCTCTTCGACGGCGAGAGCAGCGACCTGGCAGCTGACCAGCCTCCCATCAGCTTCACGATAGACTTCGGTCGTGTCGTGCCCAAGCTCCGTGGGGTCTACCTCCAGTACTGGAGTGCCACCTACATGCCCGTAGGCCTCCGCCTCGAGTGCTCGGCGGACGGCAAGGCCTGGACGACGCTAGGTGAGCTCACCCTCGGGGATGAGAAGACCACGAGCGCAGGCTTCCTCTTCGACCTCGGCACGATCTACTTCCGCAAGGCCTACGCTGCACGCTACCTCCGCTATACGAGTACTGCAGCCTCCTACGACGAGTCCGGTCGTGGCTCGATCTCCGAGGTCTACGCGATCGTAGATAGCGACAACTAAGCATGGAGCGCCCCGAGTGTCCGCTGGACCTCGGGGCGCTGCCTTCTCTCGCCTCACCGCTCGCGAGGCCCCTCTATACGACAGCGCCCCCGAGTAGCACGTGCTACTCGGGGGCGCTCATCTTTTGCTGTAGGGGGAGGGGAGGCTTAGTCCTCGTTGATCATGCTGAAGAGCTCTTCAGCCGCCAGGCGAGGCCCGTCCTTCGTCTGACCCTCGATCGCCAGCGAGGTGTGCATCTCACCGACCTTGACGCCACGCTCGAAGAGGACGCCGAAGTACTGGCGCACCAGCTGCTCGGCCAGAGGACGCTCCTGCACGGGGCCGAAGGGGTTGGCGAAGTAGGAGGTCACCAGACCCTGCTCCGTCGTCGTACCCTTAGCCTTGCGCGCCCCTGCCTCGAAGGTCTTGATCGCCTCGTCGATGTCGTCGAAGAGGGCTATCTTCTGCTCGGCCTCGGCGTAGTTGTTGGCGTAGAGGAAGTAGTCCACGGGGAAGCCCTTAGAGATCAGCTCGTAGGTCGAGATGGGGATGGTGACGCGGGCGTTGACCTTGTCGGGGTTGGTGTAGATCCCGCGGTCGAGCTGGCTGAAGGCGTAGGTGGGGTCGAGGTCGTCGGTACGGACGAAGGCCCCGATCTCGGTCCCGTAGGCCTTGAGCTGCCCATCGGCATCGAGCGAGAGGTAGCCCATGTCGTCGAAGATGACACGCATGTGGCGGATGTACTTCTCGTTGAGCGTGCGGAAGGCCTCTAGGCTCTCGCTCTTCCCGGCGCCGCTGTCACCCATGATGATGATATTAGCCTCGCGCCCATTCTTCAGGATGATGTTGACCATAGCGCCGTGGATAGGCAGCTTGCCGCGCTCCATCTGCTTGATGTTGTGCAGGGTCAGCAGCATCTTCTTCATATAGCCGAAGTAGTCGATCTCGTCGCAGTAGTTGGCATAGCCCACGAGGATGTCGTTCTTCTTGTCCTTGTAGTAGAAGGTGCGCTTCTCATCGTGGCCGTCGGGGTAACCGAAGATGTAGATCATGTCGGGCTTCTTCCCTACGTACTCGTCCTGCTTGGCGAGCTCGAAGAGGTTGGCCAGTCCGAGCCCGTGGCACATGAAGTCCTTGTGGAAGTAGACGAAGGCCAGCAGGTCGCCGACCTTAGCGGGGAAGAGGAACCAGTCGTCCTCGTTGAGGATCATGCCGGCTACGGGGTTGAGCGTCTGCTCTCTGAAGATCCCGTCACGCGTATTCTTCTTGGTGTAGGATACGTAGGGCGGGTTGATGAGGACGGAGTTGATGAAGGGGATCCCGGTGAGGCCCTTGTACTCGAGGGGACTGTTCCAGGTGACGTCATTGAGGATGAGCCCCGCGTTGGCGCCCGCCGTCGTCTGGCGGTAGACCTGGCTAGCAAAGCCGTTGGCTACCTCCTTGGTGCGGCGGTAGATGGACAGGATCAGTTCGTTGAAGAGCTCGTAGGCCTGGACGAAGCGGACGTTCTGCACGCCATCGCCCTGACGCTGGTTGTGGACGACGACGATGCGCTCCATGCGGCGCCAGTAGTGGTAGAGGAGCTCGATGACCTCGAGGAAGAGGTCGCGGTCCTGGAAGAAGGGAGCGTACTTGTTGTTGACCTCTAGGAGCTCCTCGACGCTGCACACGCTGAGCAGGCGGATGACCTCCATGAAGGAGCGGATGAGCTGGTCATCGCTCTCGAAGCCCTTGCTGAAGGCTTCGAAGATAACGGGGTTGTCCTTCTTGAGATAGTAGATAAAGGACTCGACTACGCGGCCATAGGCGTAGCTGGTCAGGATCTTGCGGCGGTTGTCGCAGTACTTCGAGGTGAAGTTGATGATGGCGCGACCTCGGCTAAGGGTGAATTCCTGTAACATTGCTAACGGTTGGTTTAATAGGTGACGACAAAGGTGTCCTTACCTCTGCAAATGTAAGGCAAACTTTACGAATAAGGAAATTTATCCGCTTTTTGCTTGCACATAAGTGTTTTGAGTGTGCATTCCGAGGGCCGCTTCCCCGCGGCTCGGAGCGCCCTTCCTCCTCGCCCCTCCGCACCCTTCCCGCTGATCCCTCCGTACCCTTCCTCCTCGCCCCGCCGCATCCTTCTCGCTGCCCCTGTAACTCCCTCCCGCTGCAGCCTCAGCGCGTGCTCCCTCATCCCGCGCAGCGCTCCCCTAGGCCTGTGCCCGCAGCCCAAGCCTTGCCCCTGCCTCTCTGACCGCTATCCCCCGCCTTCCTAAGGGATATCCATCAGGGCGCTGAGGGCTATCCCTCACCCCCCTTGACTGATACCCATCAGCGCGCTGACGGATATCCCTCAGCCGCGCCCGCCTTAGCCTGCAGCGTTCGCCTTCCTTATGGAGGGCTTCGCTCGTCCCTCGTAGTGTGCTTAGCACGAGCTGCTTCGCCCTCCCTCGAGCAGCGCAGGCTACGGCCGCCACATCCTCTCGGGGACAGTGCTCTCGAGCGCCACTAGGCTCCCTCGGTGCCAAGTGGCGGATAAGTCGTATTTTTGTTAAGTATATGAGAGATTTCATTATAACCGAAGCCAAGAGCGAGGAGGCCGTCCTCGTCGGCCTAATCACCCGCCAGCAGAGCGAGGCCCAGTCGAGGGAGTACCTCGATGAGCTGGACTTCCTCTCCCGCACCGCCGGCGTGCACCCTGTCCAGCGCTTCACCCAGCGCATCGACCAGGCGCACCCCGTCACCTTCGTTGGCAAGGGGAAGCTCGAGGAGATCCGCCTCTATGTCGAGGAGCAGGAGATCGGGCTGGTGATCTTCGACGACGAGCTCACGCCCAAGCAGCTCCGCAATATAGAGGCCGTCCTCAAGGTCAAGATCCTTGACCGCACGAGCCTCATCCTCGATATCTTCGCCGCCCGCGCCACTACGGCCTACGCCAAGATGCAGGTCGAGCTCGCCCAGTACCGCTATATGCTGCCCCGACTGACGCGCCTATGGACGCACCTCGAGCGCCAGCGCGGTGGGGTAGGGATGCGCGGCCCAGGGGAGACCCAGCTGGAGACCGACAAGCGCCTCATCCAGGACCGCATCGCGCACCTCAAGGAGGAGCTCAAGGTCATCGACCGCCAGATGTCCATGCAACGCAAGAACCGCGGCAAGCTCGTACGCGTCGCCCTCGTGGGCTATACCAACGTAGGTAAGTCCACGCTGATGAATGTCCTGAGCAAGAGCGAAGTCTTCGCCGAGAACAAGCTCTTCGCCACGCTCGATACGACGGTGCGCAAGGTCATCGTCCATAACCTACCCTTCCTCTTGAGCGATACGGTGGGCTTCATCCGCAAGCTCCCCACCGAGCTCATCGAGTCCTTCAAGAGTACGCTCGACGAGGTGCGTGAGGCCGACCTGCTGCTGCACGTCGTGGACATAGCGCACCCCAACTTCGAGGAGCACATCCAGGTCGTCTCTACGACGCTCAGCGAGATCATGGCCGGGGAGCAGAAGCCCGTGATCCTCGTATTCAATAAGATCGATGCCTTCACCTACGAGGAGAAGCAGGCCGACGACCTCAGCGAGCGTACGCAGCGCAATGTCAGCCGCGCCGAGCTCGAGGCAAGCTGGATGGCTCAGCTCGGCGAGTCGGGCTGCGTCTTCATCTCCGCCCGTACGGGGGAGGGCATCGAGCAGCTCAAGCAGCGCCTCTACGACAGCGTCAAGGAGATCCACGTGCAGCGCTTCCCCTACAACGACTTCCTCTTCCAGGACTACAGTGCCGAGGCCGAGGAGCTAGCCGCAGAGGATCATGCCTAGCCGCTACTCCCCCAGTCCCCGTCCCTGCCTCTATGGCGGGGAGTACCAGGGCGCACGCCGCGGGGTGCTGCTGCTCAACCTCGGCAGCCCCGACAGCCCTGCCGTAGAGGACGTCCACCGCTATCTCGATGAGTTCCTCATGGATAGGCGCGTCATCGGGCTCACGCAGTGGGTGCGCTACCTGCTGGTCAAGAAGATGATCGTCCCACGCCGCGCGCCGCGCTCGGCCGAGAGCTACGCCACCATCTGGGATGAGCGTGCCCAGAACTTCCCTCTCATCACCCACAGCGCCGCCATCGCCGAGCAGCTCAGCGCCCTCAGGCACGAGCCCGTGGCCCTCGGTATGCGCTACGGCAGCCCGACGACGGGAGAGGCGCTCGAGGCCCTGGCCTCTATGCCCGCCCTCGAGGAGCTGGTCATCGCGCCGCTCTATCCTCACTACGCCCGCAGTAGCTACGAGACGGCGGTGGCCTATACCCTCTCCGAGCTGCGCCGCCTCGACCTCGGGCATCTGAGGGTGAGGCTCCTGGCGCCCTTCTACGCCGACGAGCACTACCGCCAGGCCCTTGCCGCGAGCGTGCGGCCGTATCTAGAGGAGCCCTTCGATCGGCTCATCGTCTCCATGCATGGCATACCCACCTCGCACATCCCCAAGGCCTGCCGCCACGACAACGGTGTCGTCGGGGGCTGTGCCTCCCGCCGCTCCTGGCACGAGCGCTGGGGCGAGGAGGACTGCTATCGCCTGCAGTGCGAGGAGACCAAGGACTACCTCTGCCGCGACCTGGGGCTAGCCCCCGAGCAGGTGGAGCTGGTCTATCAGTCGCGCCTCGGCATCCATGAGTGGATGCGCCCCTATATGAGTGAGCGCATCCATCAGCTCGTGCCCGAGGGGCTGAAGCGTGTGGTGGTGGTCTGCCCAGGCTTCGTCTGTGACTGCCTGGAGACGGTGCAGGAGATCGATGATTACTACCACGGCATCTTCGAGCGGGAGGGCGGTGAGCGCTTCAGCTACGTACCCTGCCTCAATAGCAGTCCCGCCTTCATCTAGAGCCTCAGCGAGCTCGTGGAGTCGACGCTGGCCGACCCCGCTGCCCTCCTGAGCGAGGAGAACAAACGTAAGTACAAACACTAATGTATAGCGATACACCTATGAAGAAACTAAGCCTCCTGGCGCTCAGTGCCGTGCTCTCCGCGGCGAGCCTCAGCGCCCAGACACCCGCCCCTGTGGGGCCCGTGCCCACCAAGGCGCAGCTCGCCTGGCAAGAGCTGGAGACCTATGCCTTCGTCCACTTCGGGCTCAACACCTTCAACGACCTCGAGTGGGGCTACGGCGACACGCCCAGCAGCACCTTCGCCCCCGAGCTCCTCGACGTCGAGCAGTGGGTGCGCACCTTCAAGCGCGCCGGCATGAAGGGCGTCATCCTCACGGCCAAGCACCACGATGGCTTCTGCCTCTGGCCTACCAAGACGACGGACTACTCCGTCAAGAACTGCCCTTGGAAGGGGGGCAAGGGCGACCTCGTCGGCGATCTGAGCCGCGCGTGTAAGAAGTATGGGCTGAAGTTCGGCCTCTACCTCTCGCCCTGGGACCGTAATAATGCGGGCTACGGCAAGGAGGCCTATCAGAAGATCTACCACGAGCAGATCCGCGAGCTCTCCACGCAGTACGGACAGCTCTTTGAGTTCTGGTTCGACGGCGCCAACGGCGGTACGGGCTACTACGGCGGTGCTCGTGAGGCACGCCAGATCGACCCCAAGAGCTACTACGGCTACCATGTGGCGGCCGAGATCCTCTACCGCAACAACCCCGAGATGATGATCTTCGGCGGCACCGAGCCCACCATCCGCTGGATCGGCAACGAGCGCGGCTGGGCTGGGCAGACCAACTGGGCGATGTACGACTATAGTAAGGAGAAGCACCACACCGAGGCTCAGTGGGGCATGCGCGATGCCAAGCAGTGGCTCCCCGGGGAGGTGGACGTGAGCGTGCGCCCAGGATGGTTCTACCACGCCCGTGAGGACCAGCAGGTACGCTCCGTAGCCAACCTCGTCAACCTCTACTACCAGAGCGTCGGGCGCAACGCCAATCTACTGCTCAACTTCCCCATCGACCTCCGCGGCAAGGTGCCTGCGCAGGACTCGACCAATATCGTGGCCTGGTACGATCACCTCAAGGCAGGCTTCCGTCACAACCTCCTGAGCTCTGCCTCCGTCCAGGCCTCGAGCCAGCGCACGGGTAAGGCCTTCGCCCCACAGCAGCTCCTCGACGGCCAGACCAAGACCTACTGGGCGGCTGCCGAGGGCTCGGGCGAGGTGAGCCTCACCTTCACCCTGCCGCGCGCCACGCAGATCAATAACCTCATGTTGCAGGAGCCCATCGCTCTGGGGCAGCGTGTGGCGCGCTTCCGCGTCGAGACGGCAGGCGCCGATGGCAGCTTCCGCCCCATCGACACGCAGGACTCGCTGACGACCATAGGCTACAAGCGCCTGCTGCGCTTCCGTCCCGTAGAGACCAAGCAGCTGCGTGTGACGGTACTGGAATCGCGTGGCCCCGTGCTGCTCTCCGAGGTCGCTGCCTACCTCGTGCCCGAGGTGCTGGAGGCGCCGAGCGTGCGCCGCGACAGCCGCGACAGCCTCTACCTGACGAGCCTCAGCCGTGATGCCAAGCTCGAGTACGCCCTCCTCACGGGCGGCAAGCAGGGCCCCTGGCAGACCTATACGCGTCCCGTCTACCTGCCCGGCGACCATGTCGAGCTCGTGGCGCGCGTCTCTACGGAGGTGAATAAGGACAAGCCAGAGCTGCGCTACCGCTCGGGCTACTCCGCCAGCCAGTTCGTCACGCCTGGGCTTAGCCCCGCGCAGCACTTCGCCCTCTTCGATGGCTCGGGACGCACGGAGACGCGTCTGGGGAAGGGTGTCCGCTCGCTGGCGATCGAGTTCCCCGAGGCGCGTCCGCTTACGCGCTTCGTCTACACGCCCTCCCAGCAGCGCGATGCGCAGGGGCACATCCAGGGCTATGAGCTCTACGTCGACGGCAAGCGCGTAGCGGCGGGAGAGTTCGCCAATATCCGCAACAACCCTATCCCCGTCGCTGTGGACTTCCCCGCAGGGACGAAGGGACAGACGCTGCGCCTGGTAGTCACCAAGCTGGTAGGCGACGTCGAGCAGGTCAATATCGGTGACCTCGCCGTCGAGTAGGCCTTAGCCTAAGACTCCTCCTAATGCGCGTGCAGCACAGCCCTCGGGGCCTCGAGCCTCAGCACTGTGCTGCACGCAGCTTTATCCACGATAGATCCAATAGCTATGCCTTTCCCTAAGCTCAGTACTGCCCCCCGTGAGGAGCAGCGTCCCGTGCGCGTCCTCTTCGTCTGCCTCGGCAATATCTGCCGCAGCCCCTCGGCCGAGGGCGTCTTCCGCCACTACGTCACCGAGCAGGGTGCCGCAGAGGACTACGAGATCGACTCCGCAGGGCTCATCGCCGTCCACGAGGGTGAGCTGCCCGATGGACGCATGCGTGCGCACGCTGCCCGCCGTGGCTACACGCTGGACTCGCGCTCGCGTCCCATCAGCTACGAGGACTTCTTCTACTACGACTACATCATCGGGATGGACGAGCAGAATAGGGAGCGCCTCCTAGCCCTGGCACCGACGGCCGAGCTGCAGGAGAAGGTTTCCCTGCTGCCCGAGTGGTCGGAGCGCCCCGCCCGCGACCACGTGCCTGACCCCTACTACGGCGGCGCCGAGGGCTTCGAGCACGTCCTGGACCTCCTCGAGGCCATCCTCCCCGACCTCTACCGCCATACCCACCGCCGCTAGCTACCCGCCTCGGGGCCGCTAGTCGCCCTTATTCCAGTAAGGCTGGGGGGCGCTGCGATCAACTGATCGCAGCGCCCCCTGGCCTTTGCTTATAGGTATATAGTGTGCCCGTGCTAAGGCAGCAGCAGCGAGCTGTCGCCGTAGCTCAGGAAGCGGAAGTCGTGGCTGAGGGCGTAGTCGTAGATGCGCCGCCAGTCCTCGCCGACGAGCGCGGCGATCAGCAGCAGCAGCGTGCTGTGCGGCTGGTGGAAGTTCGTCACCATCCCGCGGATCAGCTGGTAGCGGTAGCTCGGGGCGATGATGATGCTGGTGGGGAAGACCAGCTGCTCCTCGCCGTGGGCCTCCAGCCAAGCGATGAGGCTCGAGAGCGCCTCCTCGGGGCTCAGGGGATAGCCCACCTCGTAGGGCTGCCACTGGCCGACGTGCAGCGCCTCGGCAGGTGTCTCGGGGGCTGCGTGCAGCTGTACGCCGAGGTGGTAGAGGCTCTCCAGTGTGCGCACCGAGGTCGTCCCGACGGCGATGATGCGCCCGAGGGCGGCGCGCAGCGTCTCGAGGGTGGTGCGGCTGACGCTGATCAGCTCGGCGTGCATCTCGTGGTCGCCGATCTGCTCGGCTTTGACGGGGCGGAAGGTACCCGCCCCCACGTGCAGCGTCACATCCACGACCTGCGTCCCGCGTGCCTCTAGGGCGGCGAAGACCTCGGGGGTGAAGTGCAGCCCTGCCGTCGGTGCGGCTACCGAGCCCTCATGCGCGGCGTAGACCGTCTGGTAGGTCTTGAGGTCGCGCTCCTCGGTGGCGCGATTGAGGTAGGGGGGGATAGGGAGGATGCCGAGGAGCTCCAGCAGTTCGCCGAAGCTGTAGGCCTCTTCGTCCCAGTCGAAGTGCACCTCCGTCTCGGCGATGCGGCTAGCGCGTAGCGTCACGGGGCCCTTAGCTCCCTCGAGGCTCGCGGTGACGGAGCTGCCGAGCTTGAAGCGCTTGGCATTGCCTATCATGCAGTGCCAGCTGCAGCCCGTCGTCGAGCCTAGCGCACGCTCGTAGCTCGTCGGGGCCGAAGGGTCAAGGCAGAAGATCTCGATGCGCGCCCCGGAGTCCTTGGCGAAGACCAGGCGCGCACGGATGACCTTCGAGTCATTGCGCACCAGCACCGTGCCCTCGGGCAGCTCGCCCGGGAGGTCGTAGAAGTGGCGCTCGGCGATGTCGCCACCGCGCCAGATGAGGAGGCGCGACTGGCTGCGCTCCTCGAGGGGATACTTGGCGATGCGCTCCTCGGGGAGCTCGTAGTCGTATGAGGCTATTGCGATGTCTTGGGGTCTGATGTCCTGCGTCATACCTGCAAAGATATAATGAACTATCTTTGCGCCCGTACTATTCCTATAGAGATAAGGCGCCACAAGGCGCTGAGCTCCCCCCAGAGGAGGGGGCAAGGGATAGCCAGGTATCATCTCAAGCCTACATTATATATATGGGAATCATCGTCATCATCGCGGCCCTCGTCCTGCTGGGGGCTGCCGCCGCCATCGTCAGCAGCCTGCAGGCACGTAGCCGCCAGCGCCGTATCGACCGCGGCGAATACGTCGCCCCCGAGCCCGAGTACGTCGCTCCGGCTGAGGGCTGCTGTGGGCAGCACGCCACCTGTGAGGCCGACAGCCTGCTGGCTGCCGTCAGTCCCGAGATCGTCTACTACGAGGATGAGGAGCTGGACCGCTACCGCGGCACGAGCCCCGAGGCCTATAGCGAGGCCGCCGTGGAGGAATTCCGCGACGTGCTGCTCTCGCTGCAGGAGGACGAGGTATCGCCCTGGGTGCGCAGCCTGCAGCTACGCGGGCTCGAGTTCCCCGAGGCGCTGCGCCCCGAGCTCTACCTGCTGGTAGGGGAGCAGCGTGCCGCCCACGCCCTGCATGGGCGCCCTGAGGAAGCGGCTGCCTAAAGGCCTAGGCTAAGTCCGTAGGCCGCATAGAATAGGGATAGAGGAAGAGGATGGAGATCTTCGGCTACCAGTTCTTCCAGAACGCGCTCCTAGCGTCGCTGCTGACGGCCCTCGTCTGCGGCATCGTCGGGGCCTATATCGTCGTGCGTCGCATCGTCTTCGTCAGCGGCGGCATCACGCACGCCTCCTTCGGGGGCATCGGGCTGGGGCTCTACCTCGGCATCCCTCCGCTACTCTCGGCGGCAGGGGCGGCGGTGCTGGCCGCCTTCTCCATCGGGCGCATGAGCCGCAGCGAAGGCATCCGCGAGGACTCGGCCATTGCCAGCATCTGGGCCCTCGGTATGGCCCTCGGCGTGCTCTTCATGACGCTGACCCCAGGCTACGCGAGCAGCCTGCCCTCCTACCTCTTCGGCAATATCCTCCTGGTCACGACGAGTGACCTCTGGGCGCTGGCGGCGCTGGCGACGCTGCTCATCCTGCTCTTCTCCTGGCGCTATCATACGATCCTCTACCTAGCCTTCGACCGCGACTTTGCCCGTACACGCGGCCTGCGGGTCGAGGCCTGGGAACGCCTCTTGCTGATCCTCGTCGCGGTCAGCCTCGTCCTGACGATACGCTCGGTGGGTATCATGCTGCTGCTCTCACTGCTTACGCTGCCACAGACTACGGTGGGGCTCTTCACCGCCTCCTTCCGCCGCATCATCATCGGCTCGGTACTGCTCTGCCTCGTGGCCAATGTCGGGGGGCTGCTCCTGAGCTATTACCTCATCGCCGTCCCCTCGGGCGTGCTGATCATCCTGCTGCTCTTCCTCTTCCTCGCTCTAGGCAAATGTGTACGCATGCTTCAGCGACGAGGCGCACGCGGCTAAGGCGCTTCCTCCCGCTCGTCCTCCTGCTGCTCCTCTTCGTGGTGTCCTCCTGCTCACGACGGCGGATAACCCCCTGGACGCACTTCTGGCAGGGCTTCACCACCCGATACAACGTCCTCTACCATGGCGACCAGGCGCTCGCAGAGGGGCAGGCTAAGCTCCTAGCCTCGCTCGCCGATACCCTTCCCCCCCATCCTACGACCTACTACGTACCGCTCGCTCGGGACTCCGCGCGGGCGCTCTTCGTTCGTGCGCGGGACAAGGCGCAGCTGGCGATCGCCGAGCACAGCCTCACGCAGCGCCCGTCGAAGGCGCCCGGCTGGCGGCGCGACCCGAAGGCGCTGGCGGCGCAGGCACGGCAGGAGCACAATCCCGTACTGTGGCGCGCTTGGCTGCTCCTCGGGCAGAGCCATTACTTCCTCGGGCAGCTCCCCGAGGCCGAGCAGCGGCTGGAGCAGATGCGTCAGCGCTACCTCACCGAGCCCGTGCCCTATGCTGCGGCCTCGCTGTGGCTGGCACGGCTCTATGCTGAGACTGGGCGCACGGCGGAGGCTGCGCTGCTGATCGAGGAGCTGGAGCGCGCCGCGAGCCCTGCCCTCCAGCAGGTGGAGGGCTATACGGCACGGCTGGCCTTAGCCCTGGCCTCGGGCGACTATCCCGCCGCCCGCCGCCTGCTCCCTGAGCTCCTGCGTCGCGAGCGCCGCCCCCAGCTGCGCCGCTACTACAGCCGCCTCGTCCAGAGCCTCCCCGCGGCTTCGCCCCTTACGAACTTCAGCCCCACGCCTTCCGCAGCCGCATCCTCACCTCGTCCCGCGCTCTATGATCGGGCGCTGGAGGCCTATCGGAGCGGGCGCAGCCACGAGGTGCGTCCCCTGCTGGACAGCCTCCTCGGGCAGAGACTGGACACGACGGCGCGCGTGCAGGTCGAGCTCCTCGCGGCGCTGCTCCTTGCTCAGGAGGGGCGAGTCGCGGCCTTCCGCGAGCAGCTCACCCAACTGCATCAGCGCTACCCGGCCTCCGCGCTGCAGCCCTTGGTGGCGGGCCTGCTGCAGAACCTCGCGGCGGGACGTCAGCCTGGCGCCTTCCCCATCGCACCGCCCGAGCTCGATTGGTCGAAGTCCGACAGCCTCCCCCCCTCCCCGCGTGAGGTGCAGTCCAAGGCGACCGCCGAAGTCATCCCGAGCTACTTCCTCCCCCTCCCCGCCGAGCTGCGGCTGGCGCCATACGAAGTCTATTTCCTCCTCACCGCCTACCACTACAGCCAGTTTACCCAACAGCTGCTCGAGCTCAGCCCCTACCAGCAGGCGGGGCGGCAGGGGCTCCGCGTCTGGGGCTTCACGGATCGCACCGCGGCGCTCCGCTATCGGGCGGCTCTGGAGCAGGATGCCGAGCTGGCGTGCCAACTGGGCTTCGCCCCGCGTCTCGAAGAGCTCCCCAGCCGCCCCTAGCTCCCTCCGCGCCCCAGCCCGTACCTAGTATATAGCGTCCCTCTGACGTATCTCTATCCCCGCCCTCGCGTATAGCTATTCCTCTCGTCGTGTATATATAAAGGAAGGCCGCTCCCCCGCAAAGCTCATCGAGCCTTGTGGGGGAGCGGCCTTTACTGATATCCCTCGCCGTCTTGACTGGCGAGGGTCGTTGGGCTGACTGGCGTCAGTGGGCTGCGTGACTGCTATGGGTCAGCGACGTCGAAGCGGCTCCGCTCTGCTTTCCGCCAGGTCGCTCGTCTCCCTCTGCCAAGTCTGCCGCTGCTCCTCTCGCCTTGTCTCACCGCCCCGCGCGGCTTGTCGCAGCGCTTCCATTTCCCCTTTTCCGCGCCCTCTCACCCCGCTCCGCGCTTGCTGAGCGCCCCTTCCAGCCCCCATCTTCACCCGAACGAGAAAAAACTTTTGGCCTTTGTAATTAGCTGTCTTACGGCCTAATGAATAGCACTCAGGGCCTACTCCGAGCGCCTTTTTCTCCTCGAGATTTGGTTGGTATTGCTTTTTCGTCTTACCTTTGCAACCGCAAACGAGGAAACGCCCACGGAGCTACGGCAAGCGCGCCGGGCAGGGACGGAAGAGACAAGCCTCGGGAGCGAGATGAGTCTAAGACGAGAAGCAATTCTCCTTAGATAGCTAAAAGCGATCATTGACATACTTGATAAAAACAAACGAGAAAACAACGTAGAGCATATTAAATAAGTTAGTATACAACCTGGATGCGGATGGGTAACTTGAAGCATCTTAGGCGCAAAAACAGATAAGGGCAGACGGTGGATGCCTAGGCTCTCGGAGGCGACGAAGGACGTGATAAGCTGCGATAAGCTACGGGGATCGGCACATACGAATTGATCCGTAGATTTCCGAATGGGGCAACCCGGCATGTAGAAGACATGTCACACTGCAGAGCAGTGAGCGAACGTGGGGAACTGAAACATCTAAGTACCCATAGGAGAAGAAAACAAAAGTGATTCCCTTAGTAGTGGCGAGCGAACGGGGAGAAGCCCAAACCGTGCTTGTTTCGGCAAGCACGGGGTTGTAGGACTCCGTCATATGAAGACAAGACTAGGAGAAAGGTCTGGAAAGGCCTGCCATAGAACATGACAGCTGTGTATCCGAAAGTTTTAGTTGGAGTTAGGAGTATCCTGAGTAGCGCGGGACACGTGAAATCCTGTGTGAATCTGCGGGGCCCATCCCGTAAGGCTAAATACTCCCGAGAGACCGATAGTGAACCAGTACCGTGAGGGAAAGGTGAAAAGAACCTCGAACAGAGGAGTGCAATAGATCCTGAACCCGTCTGCCTACAAGCGGTAGGAGCAGCCATTGGCTGTGACTGCGTGCCTTTTGCATAATGAACCTACGAGTTACTTTCTCTGGCAAGGTTAAGTGATGAGGAGTCACGTGAGCCGAAGCGAAAGCGAGTCTGAATAGGGCGGATAGTCAGAGGGAGTAGACGCGAAACCAAGTGATCTACCCTTGGTCAGGTTGAAGGTTGGGTAAAACCAACTGGAGGACCGAACCGGTAAGCGTTGAAAAGCTTTCGGATGAACTGAGGGTAGGGGTGAAAGGCTAATCAAACTTGGAGATAGCTCGTACTCCCCGAAATGCATTTAGGTGCAGCCTGTGGAGTTTCTTGTGTGAGGTAGAGCGACTGATTGGATGCGAGGCTTTCACCGGCTATCAAGTCCAGACAAACTCCGAATGCACACAAGTTAGATCCATGGAGTGAGGGCATGGGTGCTAAGGTCCATGTCCGAGAGGAGAAGAATCCAGACCATCGGCTAAGGTCCCGAAATAATAGCTAAGTTGACCAAACGAAGTCAGAGTGCTAAGACAGCTAGGATGTTGGCTTGGAAGCAGCCATTCATTTAAAGAGTGCGTAACAGCTCACTAGTCGAGTGCTTTGGCGTGGATAATAATCGGGCATAAGCTATTTACCGAAGCTGTGGGATATGAAAATATCGGTAGGGGAGCATTCTAGCGGCGTAGAAGGTTTGAGGACAACTCAGGCTGGAGCTTCTAGAAAAGCAAATGTAGGTATAAGTAACGATAAAGGAGGTGAGAAACCTCCTCGCCGAAAGACTAAGGTTTCCTGATCAACGCTAATCGGATCAGGGTTAGTCGGGGCCTAAGGGGACAGCCGAACGGCGCACCCGATGGACGAACCGGTTAATATTCCGGTACTAATTATGTGAGCGATGTGGAGACGGAGATGTGACGGTCCTGCCAGCTGACGGAATAGCTGGTTGAAGGGTGTAGGCGATGATCGGGGTAGGCAAATCCGCCCTGAGAGCTGAACCTGACAGTACGCTGAGTGCTTGCACGAGGTGATATGGACAGAGTAACGGCGCTCCCAAGAAAATCCGCTAAGCATATTGCATGATTACCCGTACCATAAACCGACACAGGTGGTTGGGTTGAGTATACTAAGGCGCTCGAGTGATTCGCGGTTAAGGAACTAGGCAAAATGGTTCTGTAACTTCGGGAAAAAGAACGCTCACTCTAAAGGTGAGCCGCAGAGAATAGGCCCAGGCGACTGTTTAACAAAAACACATGGCTATGCTAAATCGAAAGATACTGTATATAGCCTGACACCTGCCCGGTGCTGGAAGGTTAAGAGGAGATGTCATCGCAAGAGAAGCATTGAATTGAAGCCCCAGTAAACGGCGGCCGTAACTATAACGGTCCTAAGGTAGCGAAATTCCTTGTCGGGTAAGTTCCGACCTGCACGAATGGTGTAACGATCTGGGTACTGTCTCAACCGCGAGCTCGGTGAAATTGTAGTATCGGTGAAGATGCCGATTACCCGCAACGGGACGAAAAGACCCCGTGAACCTTTACTATAGCTTTGCATTGGATTTGGGTAACAAATGTGTAGGATAGGCCGGAGACTATGAATCGGGTACGCCAGTATTCGTGGAGTCGCCGTTGAAATACGGCCCTTTTGTTATTTGGGTTCTAACTCGCGGATGCGAGGACATTGCATGGTGGGTAGTTTGACTGGGGTGGTCGCCTCCAAAAGAGTAACGGAGGCTTCTAAAGGTACCCTCAGACCGATTGGTAACCGGTCGTAGAGTGTAATGGCACAAGGGTGCTTGACTGGGAGACTAACAAGTCGCACAGGTAGGAAACTAGAGCATAGTGATCCGGTGGTTCCGTATGGAAGGGCCATCGCTCAAAGGATAAAAGGTACTCCGGGGATAACAGGCTGATCGCTCCCAAGAGCTCATATCGACGGAGCGGTTTGGCACCTCGATGTCGGCTCGTCACATCCTGGGGCTGGAGAAGGTCCCAAGGGTTGGGCTGTTCGCCCATTAAAGTGGCACGCGAGCTGGGTTCAGAACGTCGTGAGACAGTTCGGTCTCTATCTGTTGTGGGCGTTTGAGATTTGAGGGGGCCTGACACTAGTACGAGAGGACCGTGTTGGACGAACCGCTGGTCTATCGGTTATACCGCCAGGTGTAGTGCCGAGTAGCTACGTTCGGTTGAGATAAGTGCTGAAAGCATCTAAGTACGAAGCTTGCCTCAAGATTAGATCTCATTATAAGGGTGGTTAAAGACGATGACCTTGATAGGCTACAGGTGTAAAGATGGTGACATCAAAGCCGAGTAGTACTAATAGCCCGAAAGTTTTTGCGCGCGTGGTTGTATACCGACTTAGCGCTACGGTGGTGAGTATCGGATGTTTTTATCAAGTCAATGATTGTCTAGATATTGAGATATTTAGGTGGTTATAACGTTGGGGTTCCACCTCTTCCCATTCCGAACAGAGAAGTTAAGCCCAATTGTGCCGATGGTACTGCGAAAGTGGGAGAGTAGGTAGCCGCCATTTTAGGATGAGCGGGTGTGATTGCAGAAGCGATCGCACCCGCTCTTTTTTTGTGCCCTGCTGCGAGCTGGCACTCAGATCACCGCACGAGGGCAGCAGCGCTTCCTACTAACAGCGCCGCCGCTTACCTCAGCCTGCCTACTCTCCGCTCCGCCAGCAGAATTGCCTCCAGCGGCCAGCCGTGCATCGACCGAGCTGCCAGCCAAGCACACGCCACGCATACCCCCGACGGCAAAGCCTGTCGCCAGCAGTGCAAGCACTCCTGCGAGCAGAGCCCCCGTCTGCCGCTCGTTCTGTACGTCGCCCAAGCTACCAGCCAAGCACACGCCGCTCATACCCCCGACGACAAAGCCTGTCGCCCAGCATTGAAAGTGCTTTTATCGCCAGTGGGCTGCTCGCTACCAGCTGCGCATATAGCTCTCTGTTATCTTATTATTAAGCCTCCAACTCCCAAGTATAGTCCGCCGTCCAGTAGAGCCTGCCTCCTCCCGTTGAAGCTCCGCCCTGCTGCCAACAAGAGTAGCAGGCTTGATTGTGTCAAGGAGAGGAGGATTTCTATCGAAGGGCAAAGTCTGTCCTGACAGTGTGGTAATCTTTCCTTTGGCTTGCTTCGTCTATTCTTCCGAGTGCTTCGTCTCTTCTCTCAGCCTACTTCCAGCGCCTCTGTTAGCTTGCTCTCGGGCTTGCCCATTTGCATAGCTGCGCCTTTCCCTCGGAGGAGTAGTAAAGCGGCCTTCTCGCAGGGGAGTAGCCTTATCTTCTTAGATAAGGGGTGGAAGGATCAATTGTGGGTCGACTTTGCGGGCTTCATTCATTGCGTATCTAGCCTACTCAGGAGGTGTTTGCCTTTCCAGGGCTGCGTACTTTGGGCTCGGAACGGCTGACTTTGCTGGGGGCTTGTACAGTCGCTGGTCCTTATTGGCTGGAGGAGGGGAGGGATATTAGTCGGTGGGCAGAGGGGCGTCAGTGAGGGGTGGTGAGGGATATCAGTCAGCGGGATGAGAGACGTCAATGGGAGGCGTGGGGGATATCAGTCAGGAGGCTGAGGGATATCCCTCGTGGGGTTAGGGCTTGGCTGTGGGCTCGGCTTGAAGACTTGACGGGCTTTGCTGGAAGGTTGGGTGCGCTTAGCTGGAGGGCTGGCAGCACTGGGCTAAGGACAAAGGCAGTCTGGGGTGAGGGGCGGAGCGGGATTGGATTTCTTGCGAGTCATCATTCGGCGGGGGGCTTGGGGTGCTTCGATGGGGAGTGTGGGAGGCCTTTGCTGTGAAGATAGGGGCGGGGCGCTGTGGCTGGAGTATAGGGCAGCCTGCGGGTGGAGGGGAAGTGACTGGTGCAGTGGTTACTGCAGTGCTTTTCTTCGAGTGAGAGGAGGGCGATGAGCGGTGGGACGATATGGAGAGAAGGGGCTGGCGCGAGCTTGCTTGCGGGGAGGATTTGGAGGGAAACAAGATTTGCACTATCTTTGCAGTGCAAACGGAAAGCGCCCGGGTGGCGGAATTGGTAGACGCGCTCGTTTCAGGTGCGAGTGTTCAAAAGACGTGCAGGTTCGATTCCTGTCCCGGGCACACCTCTGAGCGAAACAGAGCGTCGTTTCTCCGAGAGCAAACATAGATACGCGGGTGGTGAAATTGGTAGACACGCTACTTTGAGGGGGTAGTGCCGGTTACGGCGTGTGAGTTCAAATCTCATCCCGCGTACAAGACGAAGAGCGCGAGACGGACTAAGGGTACTTAGCTGGTCTCGCGCTCTGCTTTTATACAGGCTCGTAAGAATCTTCGCAGCAATGATCGTTTACCCCAATGCCAAGCTAAACCTCGGGCTCTTCGTCACGGGGCGCCGCGCCGACGGCTACCATCTACTGGAGACCGCCTTCCTCCCGATACCCCTAGTCGATACGCTGGAGCTAGAGCTGCAGCCCGAGTCGGGGACGGATCGCCTCCAGCTCGAGGGTGCGGTAGGGGCAGATCTCGGTGCCGTGGAGGATAACCTTGTGCTGCGTGCCGTCCGAGCGCTGCGTGAGCTCGTGCCTATCCCTGCGGTGATTCTTCGCCTAAAGAAGGAGATCCCCTCGGGTGCGGGCATGGGCGGCGGATCGGCCGATGCGAGCTTTACCCTGACGGCGCTGCGCGAGCTCACGGGCTGCGCGCTCACGGATGCCGAGCTGGAGCGCGTGGCACTGACGCTCGGGGCAGACTGCCCCGTCTTCATTGCCAATAGGCCCGCCGTGGCGCGTGGCATCGGCGAAGTCCTTAGTCCGCTGGAGCTGCCGCAGCTCGAGGGGCGCTGGCTGACGGTCGTCAAGCCACAGCTGCATATCTCGACGGCGGAGGCCTTCCGCGGGCTGCTGCCGATAGCGCCCAAGGGCTACAGCATCGAGGAGGTGCTGGCCGCGCCGCTCGAGGAGTGGCGTGAACGGCTGGTCAATGACTTCGAGCCGAGCCTCTTCCCCCGACATCCCGAGCTAGCGGCCCTCAAGGCGGCGCTCTACGCGGCAGGGGCGGACTTCGCCCTCCTGACGGGCTCGGGCGCCGCGCTCTACGCCCTCTCCGCGCAGCCACTGCAGCTTGACCTCAGCCCCTGGCCGGGCTGCTTCCACTGGCAGACGCGGCTCTAACCATAGGCGCTGCGCTAGCTAGCACGCCGACGACGTGCAAGCCTTACACCTCTTACCCAAGTATCCTATCCCTTTCCTATGAATAAGATGATCCCCCAGCTCCTTGTCGCTGCCGCCAGCTCTGGCAGTGGCAAGACGACCTTCACGCTCGGTCTGCTGCGCGCGCTACGCCGCCGCGGACTGCAGGTAGCTAGCTTCAAGTGCGGGCCTGACTATATCGACCCGAAGTTCCACGAGCTAGCCAGCGGCCAGCCCTCGACCAATCTAGACCTCTATATGATGAGCCCTGAGCACGTGCGTCAGGTCTATGCGCGCCGCACGGCCGGGGCCGAGGTGGCGGTGCTGGAGGGTGTGATGGGGCTCTACGACGGCTACGTGCGTATGCAGGGCTCGTCCTACGAGGTCGCCGCGACGGTCGGGGCGCCCGTGGTGCTGCTCATCGATGCGCGCTCCTCTGCCTATTCGGTGGGCGCCATCCTCTACGGCTTCAAGAACTTCCGCCCCGAGGCAGAGGTCGTCGGTGTGGTCTTCAATCGCGTGGCCTCGGAGAACCATTATCGCTTCCTCCGTGAGGCAGCCGAAGACGCTGGCGTACGTCCGCTGGGCTATATCCCCAAGACAAAGCTGCTGGAGGTACCCTCGCGTCACCTCGGCCTCTCGCTGGAGGAGCTGGCCGAGCTGGATGATCTGCCCGAGCATGTGGCTGACCTGCTGGAGCAGCACGTGGACCTCGATGGGCTCCTGGAGCTCTGCATGCGCCCTTGCCTCCCCCCGCCTCCCGCACGCCCTGCCCCCGAGGGCTCGCTGCGTGTAGTGGTAGCGCGGGACGAAGCCTTCAACTTCATCTACGAGGAGAACATACACCGCCTGGCGGAGCTGGGCTCGGTGAGCTTCTTCTCCCCACTGGCCGATGAGCCGCTGCCTCCCTGCGACCTGCTGTACCTGCCGGGGGGCTACCCAGAGTTCTACCTCGAGGAGCTGGAGGCTGCCTCGACGAGCCGCAGCACCATAGCGGCCCACGTGGCCGAGGGCGGCCGTGTGCTGGCTGAGTGCGGGGGGATGATGTACCTCTGCCGTGCTATCCGTGATGAGGAGGGGCGCGCCTGGCGTATGTGTGGCGTGCTCGATATGGAGGCTACGATGGAGGGCATGCGCCTCAGGCTCGGCTACCGTGAGCTCACGGTGGGGACGGAGCTGTGGCGCGGGCATGAGTTCCACTACTCCAGCATCGTAGAGGCCTCCGAAGGCCTCGAGACCCTCGGGGGGCAGCGTACGGCACGCGGTGAGGCGGCGCCGACGCTGCTGTACCGTGTGGGCGGCGTGCTGGCTGGCTATACGCACTGGTACTGGGCGGAGCGTGATCCGCTGCAGCTCTTCGACCAGTTCGCCCACTAGCACGGCGGCCTCTACGGCTGTCCAAGTGTAGGTAAAGACGAAGCCCTGCGCGACGACCGAGTGTCGTCCCGCAGGGCTTCGTGCTTTGTGTGAGCTGCTTCGTCGTGAGGTACGAAGGGACGGCGGATGGGGGATGGCTTGCCTGAGACGGCGTGCGCCGCTGAGCGTGGAGGGCTCGGCGGGCAAGGCCTTAGTTCGCCTCAGGGGCTAGAGGCGGGCGCCGTAGAGCAAGGCCAGCAGGCGGGGGGCTAGGCGCTTGAAGAGGGCGAAGGTCAGGAAGCAGAGCCCTACCGTCAGCCCCCAGGTCAGCAGATAGCCCAGCAGAGGAAGTGCGCCGCTGGGGCGTAGCGGCGCCCAGAGGTAGGCAAGCCAGCGCCCGAGGTCGAGCAGCAGCAGGGCGTGTGCCGCGTAGATATACATCACATACCTACTGAGGGCGGCGGAGCGCTCGAGGAGTCGCGGGGGGAGCGCCAGCAGCTGCTGCCCCCAGGCCAGTACCGAGAGGCAGCCCGTGAGGATGAAGCTATTGAGCACATAGCGGTAGTAGGGATAGGCGGCGCCGTAGGAGCAGAAGGGTATGGCCAGCGCTAGGACTAGCGCCAGCCCTAGCAGCGGGTAGCGCAGGCGCCGTAGGGCCTTGATCGGGTCGAGCTGCTCGATGGCCATCCAGCCGCCTAGGGGGAAGAAGAAGAGGGCGCGTGAGCCCAGCATCGCCACGCTCATCTCGCGGTCGAGGACGAAGAGCAGGGCCAGCGGCAGCAGGATCCAGCCGCGGCTGAGGCCCAGCAGATAGTAGATGAGGGGCGAGAGCAGCGTCAGGCAGATGAGGTCGCGCATGAACCACAGCGGGTAGTCCAGCACCTGGTCGGTGAAGTAGTGCGGCAGCTGCGTCCAGCTCGGATCGTGGTGCGCTGCTGGGCTGCCGCCGAGTGCGGTGGTCACGGCGCTGTAGGCACTCAGTAGGACGAAGGCCAGCGCATTCCATAGGAGGAAGGGCTGCAGGACGCTACGGAGGCGCTTGCGCCAGGCGGGAAGGAAGACCTCACGACGGCGCCAGTCCTTCGCCCAGAAGGAGAAGTAGCCCGAGATAAAGAAGAAGAGCGGCACGGCCACGCGCGCCAGGACGTGGCTCACCAGCTCGACCAGATAGGAGTAGATATAGTGCTCCTCCACCTGCGGGCGCCGTAGCTGCGTCGGCAGCAGATGCGCCGAGACGACCAGGAGGATCAGGGGGAAGCGTAGGGCGCTCACCAGGCGAGAGAACTCGGGAGATGGGGGGGCGGACTGCATAGCGGATATAAGGAAGGGGCGAAGGATAGTCCTTCGCCCCTTCAAAGGTAAGGCTTTTTGTCTGAGGGCGTATGCCCGTCTCGCAGCAGCTAGCTCGGGCGGTGAGCCTCTCGCGGGCGCTCGACCTTGGGGTTGAGCTGCTGACGATAGTGGTCATGCGTGCCTCGGCAGGGGGTGAGGCTCGTATAGATGAGGGCTACGATCCAGAGGAAGAAGAGGGTGAATAGGGGGAGGATCAGCACCAGCGGATGTCGGTGGAGCCTGTAGAGAATGAGCAGTACTAGCACCAGCAGCAGGGGATGCAGCGGATAGAGTAGCGGGTAGTGCAGGACGTACTCGTACCACTTGTACTCGGGGTCGAGCTGCTGCCGCAGTATCCGCGTGTCGCGCCCCGACTGACGGTAGAGGCGGTGCGTGGAGCTCAGCTGCTGTCGGAACTCGGGGGTCGGGCTGCTCTCGCGGCTCATCAGGCGCGAGAGACTAGCGGGGCTAGCGCCTAGGATGCGTGCCAGTGGGACGCTATCCTCGGCGAAGGCCTCCGAGAGCTCGGAGAGTAGGCGGATGGGGTCCGCGGCCTCGTGCTGGCCTGCGGTCTCGGCGCGCGCTCGGCTGGTGTAGCTGCCCTCAGCCTCAGGCTGACAAGCCGTGGCGGAGAGGAGCAAGAGGAGGCTATAGCCTAGATGTACCAGGAGGGGATACCTCTGGTAGAGAACCTGGAGCATAGTCTGATGTCGTCGGGGGGAGGCCTGAGCCAAGGCGCGACATGCACCAGCCCCGCCCCTTGAGATCTAAGGGGGGAGCCGGTGTCAAGTCATTGGGCGGCAGAACCTATCCTATCCCATGAATTACGGAAGATAGCGTGGACGCTATCTCAACACATACTCGGTGAGGCCCTGAGAATGCCCGCAATTCGTACTGGATAAAGAATAGCGCCCACGCATACGCCTATGCACCGATCCTTACCCTCCGCTCCCGAATTGCTTGCTTGGAAATTTCTCAGGTTTCACCGCAACGTAGAGCCGAGGGCAGCAGGTGCTGCCTAATGTCCTTAGCTAGAGCTAGGAGCAGGGTTCGCTTTTCTTCGGCGGCAAATATACAGCTATTTTTATACCTCGTCCCCCGCAGGCTGGGCTCGGGTGGATGTGCGGCTCGTAGATCCGCTCTAAGGCGCTTTGGCTTGGTGCCTTGTCTTGATCTTGGGCTGTATCGCGAGCCCTCGGCACATCCTGCCCCGCTGGGCTAGCGCTGGCGCCCTCCCGCGCCTGGCGCTCCTCTGCCGCTAAGGAGCAGATAGCTGCCCGCAGAGCTGCGGCGCTCCTCGAGGGTGAACCCTCAGCAGCCTCCGCCTGGCGGTAGAGCACGCTGAGGGATATCCATCAGCGTGCTGACTGCCGTCCCTCAGCCGCGTGACTGATGCCCCTCAGGGCGCCGACGGATACCCCTCAGCGCGGGTGAGCTTGGCTCCGAGCGCTCGGGCTGCAGCCTGCGGCTGGGGCTCGAGCTCGCTCCGAAATAGCCTCAGAGCGCCTCTCTAGGGGCACTTCCCCTTCCTTAAAAACTTGCTTTATTCAGGACGTATCTATCTGTGTGGTTAATGATTAACTTTGTCTCGGACGAGCCCTCGAGGCCGTGCTGTCTGCAGCTTGTGCTCCGCTCGGGATCGCGGCCCGATGGCTGGCCCTTGGGGCAGGGTTCGGCGTTCGTAGGGCTGGGGGAGCACTGAGCGCTCACTGCCGCCCCTGCCGCATGCCTCCGAGCATGCTCCGAGGAGCTGTGCTTATGTCTTTGTCGTATGAGCTATTCACGCTATCTCGCTTTTCTTTTGCTCGCGCTCTGGGGGCTTGGCTTCGGGGCGAAGGCCTCGGTGGAGGTCGCCGCGCCTGCGGACACGACCTACCTGCTCTTTGACTATCAGCGCTCGCCGCGGATGGAGCGGATGCGGGACTTTGCCCCGCGCTTCAAGGCTTACCTTGCTCGTCCCTACGAGGAGCTAGGGTTCAAGAATCGCCCGAAGAATAAAGGCTGGCTCTCGCTGCGCCCTGTGTGGAAGGGGCCGCAGGACTCGCTCGAGCTGCCACTCTTCGTCTACGAAGCGGGTGCCGTTGAGCCTAAAAAGATGCTGCTCTTCTACGTCGAGCGCATTGATACGCTCTTCACACCGCCTCAGCGCTATACGCCGATGGCTACCTTCGCTGAGGCTATCACGAAGTTGGAGGCGCGTGCTGCCTACTTCGACAGGACGCTCTACGTCGTGACGCGCGACTATCGCGGGCGGATGCTGCGCCATCAGGTGAACTATGTGCTCCTGCGCTACTATGTATATCGAGGGCACGATATGTGCGTCATGCTTCATACCTGGGATGAGCTGGACTATGAGCGGAAGAACATCTTCGCTCGAGTGCTCTTCCCTAGGAGTATTTCTAGGCAGGAGATCGCCCGCGACAAGGAGCTCTATCGTCAGTTGCTGCGCTATGGCTTCCTCTCGGAGGCGCTTCCCCTGGGGCCTTACTTTACCTTCTAGGCTGTTTCCTGTGCTTCGTCTTCCTCGCCTTATGAGCTATTCACGCTATCTCGCTATTCTTTTGGTCACGCTCTTGGGGCTCTGCTTCGGGGCGAAGGCCTCGGCGGAGGTCGCCGCGCCTGCGGACACGACCTCCCTGCTCTTTGACTATCAGCGCTCGCCGCGGATGGAGCGGATGCGAGACTTTGCTCCGCGGATCAAGGCCTATTACGAGAGCCCGATCAAGGAGCGGCGGCACAAGGCTCCTCCGAGCAATAGGGGCTGGCTCTCGCTGCGCCCCGTATGGAAGGGGCTGCAGGACTCGCTCGAGCTCCCGCTCTTCGTCTACGACACGGGTTGGGATTATCCTGAGGCCATGCTGCTCCTCTATGTCGACCGCATTGATACACTCTTCACGCCGCCTCAGCGCTATACGCCAGTGGCCGCCTTCGTCCAAGTCATGGATAAGGTGGAGGCACGTGCTGCCTACTTCGACAAGACGCTCTATGTCGTGACGCGTGACTACCGCGGACGGATACTACGCCATCGGGTGAACTATGCGGTCCTATTCTACTATCTATATATAGATTATCAAATCGGCGCGCGTCTGCATACCTGGGACAAGATCGCTTATAGGCGACGAAACCTCTTCGCCCGCGACCTCTATCCTGGGACGATTACTCGGGAAGAGATCGCCCGCGACAAGGAGCTCTATCGCCAGCTGCTGCGCTATGGCTTCCTCTCGGAGGCGCTTCCCCTGGGGCTTTACTTGAGCTTATAGCGTCTAGGCGCTGTAGTAGGCCCTCCGCTGGGCCGTCCCGAGCTAGGCTACCTGCTCGGCGGGCATAATTTAGCCCCCTCAGCACACGGCGCGCTGAGGGGGCTATCGCTACCTATATATATGAGGAGTGGCGTCGGAAGAGATGGAGGGGAGCGGGGTCCCGAGGGGAGCGGGAGCGCTGCGGCAGCTAAGGGGGCGCTTCTGCACGCTAAGGACTTGAGCCCCTATTGTTTATTCGCTGATTTTACGTATCTTTGTATGCCGTATAGCGTATGGAGTACCCTGCGCTATGCGCCCAGCTAGATAGATAAGTTGTTCAAACATAAGTAGAAACGAAATGCCAACTATTCAACAATTGGTAAGAAAGGGACGTGAGTCGCTCGTGGAGAAGGGTAAGAGCCCTGCTCTGGACTCCTGCCCCCAGCGCCGAGGCGTCTGTGTGCGTGTGTACACGACGACCCCTAAGAAGCCTAACTCCGCAATGCGTAAGGTGGCACGTGTGCGCCTGACGAATGGTAAGGAAGTGAACGCCTACATCCCAGGTGAAGGTCACAACCTCCAGGAGCACAGCATCGTCCTCGTACGCGGTGGACGTGTGAAGGACCTTCCAGGGGTACGCTACCACATCGTACGTGGTGCCCTCGATACGGCTGGGGTCAACGGTCGCCTGCAGCGCCGCTCTAAGTATGGAGCTAAGCGTCCCAAGCCAGGTCAGGCTGCTCCAGCTAAGGGTAAGAAGTAGTCGCCCGACCACTCCTCGCCCCACCCGCCGCCTCTCTCTAGGCCGAGAGGTCGCTAGCGCTAGGCTGCGGGACGCCCTCCAGGAGAGGGCATAGCTCAGTAACAATAGAACCAAGTTTCTTGAGTTCGTTGGATAGGCTAGCAAGGTTGAGTAACTGCTCCAGCGGGGGCGGTGAAGACGATCCAAGCACAACCAATCGACAGAAACGCAATTAAAACAAGCAATGAGAAAAGCTAAGCCCAAAAAGAGACAGGTACTACCTGATCCCGTATTTGGTGACGTAAAGGTGACGAAGTTCGTAAATCACCTGATGTACGACGGTAAGAAGAATATCGCCTTCGATATCTTCTACTCCGCCCTCGAGATTGTCGGCAAGAAGATCCAGCAGGAGGAAAAGACCAGCCTGGATATCTGGAAGGCCGCCCTCGACAACATCACTCCTCAGGTAGAAGTAAAGAGCCGCCGTATCGGTGGTGCTACCTTCCAGGTGCCTACGGAAATCCGCGCCGAGCGAAAGGAATCTATCTCCATGAAGAACCTCATCCTCTTTGCTCGCAAGCGTGGTGGTAAGACCATGGCAGACAAGCTTGCAGCAGAGATCGTGGATGCGTTCAATAGCCAGGGTGCTGCCTTCAAGCGTAAGGAAGATATGCACCGTATGGCCGAAGCCAACCGTGCATTTGCTCACTTCAGATTCTAAGAAAGGCAAAAGACAATGGCTGACCACAAACACCTAGAACTTACGAGAAATATCGGCATCATGGCCCACATCGATGCCGGGAAGACGACCACGTCCGAGCGTATCCTCTTCTACACCGGTCTGACGCACAAGATCGGTGAAGTACACGATGGTGGCGCTACGATGGACTGGATGGAGCAGGAGCAGGAGCGTGGTATCACGATCACCTCTGCTGCTACGACGACCTTCTGGAACTACGACAATACGAAGTATAAGATCAATCTGATCGACACCCCAGGGCACGTGGACTTCACTGTAGAGGTAGAGCGCTCGCTCCGTATCCTCGACGGTGCTATCGCCACCTTCTGCGCTGTCGGTGGTGTACAGCCTCAGAGTGAGACGGTATGGCGTCAGGCCGACAAGTACCGCGTACCCCGTATCTGCTACGTCAACAAGATGGACCGCTCGGGTGCCAACTTCTTCGAGGTTGTCCGCCAGATCAAGACCATCCTGGGTGCTACGCCTTGCCCCATCCAGATTCCTGTCGGTCAGGAAGAGACCTTCCGTGGGGTCGTTGACCTCGTGACGATGAAGGCTCTGGTCTGGGACGATGAGACCATGGGTTCGCACTATGACGTAGTCGACATCCCTGCTGAGCTCCAGGCTGAGGCTGAGGAGTGGCGCGACAAGATGCTCGAGGCTCTGGCTGACTGCGACGACGTCCTGATGGAGAAGTACTTCGAGGATCCTTCCACGATCACCGAAGATGAGATCCGCGCTGCTCTGCGTAAGGGTACGCTCGCGATGAAGATCAACCCCATGCTCTGCGGTTCGTCCTTCAAGAACAAGGGGGTACAGACGCTGCTCGACGCAGTCGCTGCTTACCTGCCCAGCCCTATGGATACGCCCGAGGTCATCGGTACGGATCCCCGCGATCCCGAGAAGGAGATCGTCCGCAAGGTCGACCCCAGCTCGCCTCTGACGGCACTGGCCTTCAAGATCGCTACCGACCCCTACGTAGGTCGCCTCTGCTTCTTCCGCGTCTACGCTGGTGAGCTGCCCGCAGGCTCTTACGTCTACAACACGCGCTCTGAGAAGAAGGAGCGTATCTCGCGTCTCTTCCAGATGCACTCCAACAAGCAGAACCCCATGGAGGTCATCGGCTGCGGTGACATCGGTGCAGGTGTCGGCTTCAAGGACATCCGTACGGGGGACACGCTCTGCGACGAGAATAATCCTATCGTCCTCGAGTCGATCGACTTCCCCGAGCCCGTGATCGGTATCGCCGTCGAGCCCAAGACGCAGAAGGATATGGATAAGATGGGTGTCGGTCTGGCTAAGCTGGCCGAAGAAGATCCCACCTTCCGTGTGCAGACCAACGAAGAGACCGGCCAGACCGTCATCAGCGGTATGGGTGAGCTCCACCTGGAGATCATCATCGACCGTCTGAAGCGTGAATTCAAGGTAGAGGCTAACCAGGGTAAGCCCCAGGTATCGTACAAGGAAGCGATCACTAAGCCCGTCGAGCTCCGCGAAGTCTACAAGAAGCAGACTGGGGGGCGTGGTAAGTTCGCTGACATCATCGTACGCGTAGAGCCCGCTGACGAAGGCTTCGAAGGCGACCTGCAGTTCGTCGACGAAGTGAAGGGCGGTAACGTGCCTAAGGAATTCATCCCCTCGGTACAGAAGGGCTTCCAGAAGGCTATGACCAACGGTGTCCTAGCAGGCTATGCTCTGGACAAGCTGAAGGTCACGCTGCTCGATGGTTCGTTCCACCCCGTTGACTCGGATCAGCTCTCCTTCGAGATCTGTGCTATCCAGGCCTTCAAGAACGCATCGGCACAGGCAGGCCCCGTCCTCCTCGAGCCTATCATGCATCTCGAGGTCGATACGCCTGAGGAAAGCATGGGTGACGTGATCGGTGACCTCAACAAGCGTCGCGGTCAGGTCGAGGGTATGGACAGTACGCCATCCGGCGCTCGCCTGGTGAAGGCTTCGGTGCCCCTGGCTGAGATGTTCGGCTACGTCACGAGCCTGCGTACGATCACCTCTGGTCGCGCTACCTCGTCGATGACCTTCTCGCACTACGAACCCGTATCTGCATCCATCGCGCGTCAGGTCCTCGAGGAAGTCGGCGGTCGTGTAGATCTCATCAAGTAAATAGTATTACCAACTAGAGATATGAGCCAAAAGATTAGAATCAAGTTGAAGTCGTACGATCATACGCTGCTCGACAAGTCGGCAGAGAAGATCGTCAAGACCGTCAAGGCTACCGGCGCTGTGGTCAGCGGACCAATTCCCCTGCCTACGCACAAGCGTATCTTCACGGTGAACCGCTCGACCTTCGTCAACAAGAAGTCTCGCGAGCAGTTCGAGCTCAGCTCCTACAAGCGACTCATCGATATCTACAACTCGACGGCTGAGACGATCGATGCGCTAATGAAGCTCGAGCTGCCCAGCGGTGTAGAAGTAGAAATCAAGGTGTGATCAACTAAATAAGAAACTGAAATGCCAGGTTTATTAGGAAAGAAAATCGGAATGACATCCGTTTTCAGTGCCGAGGGGAAGAACGTCCCATGCACTGTTATTGAAGTAGGACCTTGCGTAGTGACGCAGATCAAGTCTCTGGAAAAGGACGGCTACGAAGCTCTTCAGCTGGGCTTCGTGGATGCTAAGGAAAAGCACACGTCCAAGCCCCTTCAGGGTCACTTCCAGAAGGCCGGCGTCGCTCCCAAGCGCCACTTGGCCGAGTTCAAGGGTTTCGACTGCTCTCAGTACAATCTGGGAGATGTGATCGACGTCAACTTCTTCGCTGACACGGTCTTCGTAGACGTCGTCGGTACGTCGAAGGGTAAGGGTTTCCAGGGTGTAGTCAAGCGTCACGGCTTCGGCGGTGTCGGCCAGACGACCCACGGTCAGCACAATCGACTCCGTGCTCCTGGTTCTGTTGGTGCGTGCTCCTACCCTGCGAAGGTCTTCAAGGGAACGCGCATGGCGGGCCAGATGGGTGCTGAGCGCGTGACCGTTCAGAACCTCGAAGTGATCAAGGTAATGCCCGAGCACAACCTCCTGCTCATCAAGGGGAGCGTGCCTGGTGCTAAAGGTTCAATCGTTGCAATCGAAAAGTAAATGGAACTGAGCATATATAATATCAAGGGAGAAGATACCGGTCGCAAGATCGTCCTCGATGACGCGATCTTCGCCATCGAGAAGCCAAACGACCACGCCATCTACTTGGACGTAAAGCAATACTTGGCCAACCAGCGTCAGGGTACGCACAAGTCTAAGGAGCGTAGCGAGATCTCCGGTAGTACGCGCAAGCTCATCCGCCAGAAGGGCGGTGGCGGTGCTCGCCGCGGGGATATCAACTCGCCCGTGCTCGTCGGTGGTGGTCGCGTCTTCGGCCCCACGCCCCGCGACTACAGCTTCAAGCTCAACAAGAAGCTTAAGGCGCTGGCTCGTCGCTCCGCACTGACCTACAAGGCCCAGAAGCAGGAGATCATCGTGGTGGAGAACTACGACTTCGCTGCCCCCAAGACTAAGGACTTCATCGCCCTCACGAAGGCTCTGAAGATCGAAGGTCAGAAGGCGCTCTTCGTAGTCGAAGCCCTCACGGACAACCTCGTCCTCTCTTCGCGCAACATCCGCACGGCTCGCGTGATGAACGCCTTCCAGCTGAACACCTACTCGGTGCTCGACTGCAAGAAGCTCGTCCTGAGCGAAGCGGCTGTGGCTGTGATCAACGAACAGTTTAAGGCATAATAAAGGAGATACGAAGAATGGGAATCATCATCAAGCCCGTAATCACGGAGAAGACTACTGCCCTGACGGAGAAGAAGGCTGAACGCTACGTCTTCCGCGTCTCTCCCGATGCCAACAAGATCGAGATCAAGAAGGCTGTCGAGGCTCTGTATAATGTAAAGGTCGAGAGTGTAAACACCGTAAACTATAGCGGCAAGCGTAAGGCTCGCTATACGAAGAGTGGACTCATACGCGGCAAGTTCGCTGCGTTTAAGAAGGCCGTCGTTACCCTCCAGGATGGTCAGACCATTGACTTTTACGCTAATATCTAAGTAAATAATGGCAATACGTAAACTGAAGCCCACTAGCCCGGGGCAAAGACATAAGGTTATTGGTGCGTTCGATAACATCACTGCCAGCGCACCAGAGAAGTCTCTTGTCGTAGGTAAGAGAAAGTCCGGTGGTCGTAACAACACCGGTAAGATGACCATGCGCTACATCGGTGGTGGTCACAAGCAGAAGCTGCGTCTCATCGACTTCAAGAGAAATAAGGACGGTATCCCTGCTACGGTCAAGAGCATCGAGTACGACCCCAATCGTACGGCTCGTATCGCTCTGCTGTACTACGCCGATGGTGCGAAGGCCTATATCCTCGCTCCCAACGGCCTGCAGGTAGGTCAGACAGTGATGTCGGGTGCCGAAGCTGCCCCCGAAGTAGGGAATAGCCTGCCACTGGCTAACATCCCTGTGGGTACGATCATCCACAACATCGAGCTTCGTCCAGGTCAGGGAGCCAAGATGGTCCGCTCCGCGGGTGTCTTCGCTCAGCTTACCTCTCGTGAAGGTCTCTATGCGGTCATCAAGATGCCTTCGGGTGAAACCCGCCGCATCCTCTCCGCTTGTAAGGCTACCATCGGTGCCGTAGGTAACTCCGACCACGCGCTGGAGCGCTCCGGTAAGGCTGGTCGCAGCCGCTGGCTCGGTCGCCGTCCTCACAACCGTGGTGTCGTCATGAACCCTGTTGATCACCCAATGGGTGGTGGTGAAGGTCGCGCAAGCGGTGGTCACCCACGCTCTCGTAAGGGTCTCTACGCTAAGGGTCTCAAGACGCGTGCTCCTAAGAAGCACTCGTCGAAGTACATCATCGAGAGACGTAAGAAGTAATCTGATTAAAGCAAAAGAACTATGAGTCGTTCACTAAAGAAAGGTCCATATATCAACCTGAAGCTCGAGAAGAAGGTCTTGGCGATGAATGAATCTGGCAAGAAGGTCGTCATCAAGACTTGGGCTCGTGCCTCGATGATCAGCCCTGACTTCGTCGGTCATACGATTGCCGTACACAACGGGAACAAGTTCATCCCCGTGTTCATCACGGAGAACATGGTCGGTCACAAGCTAGGGGAATTCTCCCCCACGCGTACCTTCCGTGGTCATGGTGGCAACAAGAAGAAGTAATTCGGCTGGAAGTAATTCACACTTCAGACCTCTGAACTAAGTAAGATTAAAGAAATGGGTGCAAGAAAGAAAATATCAGCCGAAGGAAGAAAGGAAGCCCTGAAGTCCACGTACTTCGCTTCCCTGCGCAACGTCCCCACCTCGCCTCGCAAGATGCGTCTGGTGGCTGACCTGGTGCGCGGTATGGAAGTAGGTCGTGCCCTCGGGGTACTCAAGTTCTCTAACAAGGAAGCGTCGGCACGCGTGGAGAAGCTCCTCCGCTCGGCTATCGCTAACTGGGAAGAGAAGAACGGACGCAAGGCCGAGGATGGCGAGCTCTACATCTCGCGCATCTTCGTCGACGGAGCAGCTACGCTCAAGCGTATGCGCCCCGCCCCTCAGGGTCGTGGGTACCGCATCCGCAAGCGTTCGAACCACGTCACGATCTTTGTCGATTCAATAACCAATAAAGAGAACTAAACCAGATGGGACAAAAGATTAATCCTATTAGCAGTCGTTTGGGATACATCCGTGGATGGGATTCCAACTGGTATGGCGGTCGTAAGTACGGTGAGAAGCTTCTCGAAGATAGCCGTCTACGTCGCTACCTGAGCGTCCGTCTGGCTAAGGCAAGTGTCTCTCGTATCGTTATCGAGCGTGCCCTCAAGCACGTCACCATCACCATCTGCACGGCACGTCCTGGTGTCGTCATCGGTAAGGGTGGACAGGATGTAGATACGCTCAAGGAAGAGCTGAAGAAGATCACCAACAAGGATGTTCAGATCAACATCTTTGAAGTACGTCGTCCAGATATCGACGCTGCGATCGTTGCTGATAACATCGCTCGCCAGCTCGAGGGGAAGATCGCGTACCGCCGTGCAGTCAAGGGCGCCATCGGCGCTGCTATGCGTGGTGGCGCAGAAGGGATCAAGATACAGATCTCTGGTCGTCTGAATGGTGCCGAAATCGCTCGCTCCGAGATGTTCAAGGAGGGTCGTACGCCTCTGCACACGCTGCGTGCCGACATCGACTACGCTCAGGCTGAGGCTCTGACGAAGGTCGGTATCCTCGGTATCAAGGTGTGGATCTGCAAGGGCGAAGTCTACGGCAAGCGTGATCTCGCTCCTTCGTTCACCAACCCCCAGCCCGGCCAGGCAGGTCGTCGTGACGGCCGTGAGCGCCGTGACGGTGGTCGCCGTGACCGTCGTGACGGTCGTCGCGGGGGCAATCGCTAACGTATAAGAACAGAAGACAGCAATGTTACAACCTAAGAAAACTAAGTTTAGAAGAGTCCAAAAGGGTCGTGCTAAGGGCAACGCTCAGCGTGGCAATCAGCTCGCCTTCGGTTCTTTCGGGATCAAGTCCCTCGGCACACGCTGGATCACCGGCCGCCAGATCGAGGCTGCTCGTATCGCGGTGACGCGCTACATGCAGCGTCAGGGTCAGGTATGGGTGCGTATCTTCCCAGATAAGCCCATCACCAAGAAGCCTGCCGACGTCCGAATGGGTAAGGGTAAGGGTTCGCCCGAGGGCTTCGTCGCCAACGTTACTCCAGGTCGTATGCTCTTCGAGATCGAGGGTGTATCCTTCGAGATCGCTAAGGAAGCACTTCGCCTAGCCGCTCAGAAGCTCCCCGTAACTACCAAGTTCGTCGTCCGCCGTGACTACGATATGTCCAACACCAACCTGTAATAGAAGAGATGAAGTTAGCAGAGATCAAGGCGCTCACCACGCCCGAGCTACAGGAGCGTGTGGTAGCTGAGGAAGCAGCTTACAACAAGAAGCGCATCGACCACGCGGTCACGCCAGCTGATAGCCCAGCTGAGATCCGCCGTATGCGTCGCACGATCGCTCAGATGAAGACCGTTCTTCGTGAGCGTGAACTCAACAACAATTAATGTGTCCTCCCGATGGAACAGAGAAGATTAAGAAAAGAACGTGTAGGCGTTGTTTCTTCCAATAAGATGGACAAGACCATCACGGTCGCGGTCAAGTGGAAGGAGAAGCACCCTATCTATGGTAAGTTCGTCAACAAGACGAAGAAGTACCATGCACACGACGAGAAGAACGAGTGCAACATCGGTGATACGGTCCGTATCATGGAGACGCGTCCTCTGAGTCGTACCAAGAGATGGAGACTAGTCAATATTATCGAAAGAGCTAAGTAGTATATGATCCAGCAAGAATCAAGACTCGTAGTAGCTGACAACAGCGGTGCTAAGGAAGCCCTCTGCATCCGCGTCCTCGGGGGTACGCGTCGACGCTATGCCTCTGTCGGTGATATCATCGTAGTAGCTGTCAAGAGCGTCATCCCCTCCTCGGATCTGAAGAAGGGTGTCGTCTCCAAGGCTATCATCGTCCGCACGAAGAAGGAAGTACGTCGTCCCGACGGCTCCTACATCCGCTTCGATGACAACGCTTGCGTCCTCCTCAACGCCGCTGGCGAAATGCGTGGTAGCCGTATCTTCGGTCCTGTAGCTCGTGAGCTGCGCGCCACGAATATGAAGATCGTTTCTCTCGCGCCTGAAGTCCTCTAATCCTAAAGACGAAGAAGAAATGAGTAAGTTACATATCAAGAAGGGCGACCAGGTCGTCGTCCTCAGTGGTGCTGACAAGGGCAAGAAGGGCCGCGTCCTCGAGGTCCTGGTCGACAAGCAGCGCGCGATCGTCGAGGGTATCGCCATCGTCGCTAAGCACGCTAAGCCCAGCGCAAAGAACCCTCAGGGGGGTATCGAGAAGAAGGAAGCTCCTATCCACATCGCTAAGCTCAACGTCCTAGATCCTAAGACGGGTAAGGCTACGCGTGTAGGTCGTCGCCTCAATGACGAAGGGAAGCTCGTACGTTATTCCAAAAAGTCAGGAGAGGAGATCAAGTAATGAGCAACACTGCAAGTCTTAAGAACGAATACAAGGAACGCATCGTTCCTGCCCTGATCGAGCAGTTCGGCTACCAGTCCCGCATGCAGGTGCCCGTCCTCAAGAAGATCGTCATCAACCAGGGCCTCGGTATCGCTACCGCTGATAAGAAGATCATCGACGTAGCTATCGCTGAGCTCTCCGCCATCACCGGTCAGAAGGCTGTCGCTACGGTCTCGAGGAAGGATATCTCCAACTTCAAGCTCCGTAAGAAGATGCCTATCGGTGTCATGGTGACGCTCCGCCGCGAGCAGATGTACGAGTTCCTCGAGCGCCTCATCCGCATCGCCCTGCCTCGTATCCGTGACTTCAAGGGGATCGAAAGCAAGTTCGACGGCCGTGGTAACTATACCCTCGGTATCAGCGAGCAGATCATCTTCCCCGAGATCAACCTCGATGGCATCACGAAGATCCTGGGTATGAACATCACCTTCGTCACCTCCGCTCAGACGGACGAAGAAGGCTATGCCCTGCTCAAGGAGTTCGGCCTCCCATTCAAGAACGCTAAGAAAGGCAACTAATATACTATGGCAAAGGAATCAATGAAGGCACGCGAGGTAAAGCGTGCGAAGCTCGTCGCTAAGTATGCTGCCAAGCGTGCTCAGCTCAAGGCCGAAGGTAACTACGAAGCGCTTCAGGCTCTGCCTAAGAATGCTTCGCCCGTACGTCTGCACAACCGCTGCAGCATGACGGGTCGTCCTAAGGGCTACATGCGCCAGTTCGGTATCTCTCGTATCCAGTTCCGTGAGATGGCTTCTGCCGGTCTCATCCCTGGTGTGAAGAAGGCTAGCTGGTAATAGTGCCTTATCCCCAATGATAGCGCCCCTCACTCCGCCGTACGGCAGGGTGAGGGGCGCTTCCTTTTTCCCTCCTTCCTATGCTTACCAAGAAGCGACTCCTCTACGCGCTGCTCTTCTCCGTGCTCCTCGTGGGGGCGGGAGCGAGCTGCTACTATGCCTACGCCCAGACGCTCGAGCGTCGCGGCTGTACGGGCAGTAAGTCCTGCCGTGTGTGCAAGAACTGCCGCTACTGCCGTCATTGCTCCCTGCCGGGGAATAGCTGCGGCGTCTGCCGTCGCTAAGCTCAGCCCTCAGCCCCGCTGTCTCTAGCTCCTCAGCTTCGCCCTCCGCGCTTTCCCGCTCTTTCTCGCGCTACATATATATAGGGCCTCCCTTAGCTCGCCTTCCTCGTTTGCTACGCGTCTCAGGCTTCGTCTCGATGGGCCAAGCCCCCGAATAGGACTGGCCTTGAAGCGTCCTTGCTGTCCCAGCCTAGCACCCTTGCTCGGCTCTAGAGGCTGGACAGCGTCCTTAGGAGACGTGGGGAAGGTCGGCAGCGTCGGGCGTAGCGCAGCAGGCTGCCTCGGGTCGGGTTCTTCGGATAGGATGGGGCGGAGTAGGGGGGCGGCAGACGCGGAATACACGGGGCTAGCGCCTCGGGCAGCGTGGTGCGGCGTGGCCTCCGAGCCTTTTGCGTATCTTTGTGGCGCTAAGTGGCGTCTTTACAGGCGCTCACCGCACGTCTGTTCACTATACTAGACTAGGATAAGACCTACCGAATGATTACCTTCTTTCGCCAGCCTCAGCGAGCTACCCTCTACGTGGTAGAGAGCCAGGAGGCACTAGATCCCACCTCTCTTGATCGTCTGATATGGCTCTTCGCAGGGGCCGAGCCCCTTGCCGAGCGCGAGCTTAAAGGACACTTCGTCGGTACTCGCCGCGAGCTGGTGACCCCCTGGAGCACCAATGCCGTGGAGATCGTCCGCAATATGAACATCCCCGGCGTGAAGCGCATCGAGGAGTTTACCGAGGTCGCCACGGCGGACGCCGCCTACGACCCCATGCTGCAGCACCGCTATGAGGGGCTGGATCAGTCGGTCTTCGTCACGGACTTCAGCGCGGCGCCCATCGCCTCTGTTACGGATATCCGTGCCTACAATGAGGCTGAGGGGCTTGCCCTGAGCGAGGAGGAGATCGTCTACCTCGAGGAGCTGGCAGGACGCCTAGGGCGTCCGCTCACCGACAGCGAGCTCTTCGGCTTCTCGCAGGTCAATAGTGAGCACTGCCGTCACAAGATCTTCGGTGGTACCTTCGTCCTTGACGGCGAGGAGCAGGAGCGCTCGCTCTTCTCCATGATCAAGGACACCAGTGCCGCCAATCCCAACCACCTAGTCTCTGCCTACAAGGACAATGTCGCCTTCATCGACGGACCTCAGGCGCTGGAGCAGTTTGCCCCCGCCTCTGGGGATAAGCCCGACTTCTTCGTCCGTAAGTCTATCGACAGCGTGCTGAGCCTCAAGGCCGAGACGCACAACTTCCCCACCACCGTCGAGCCCTTCAACGGTGCCGCCACCGGTACGGGCGGCGAGATCCGCGACCGTATGGCGGGCGGCCGTGCGAGTGTACCCTTGGCGGGTACGGCCGTCTATATGACCAGCTACCCACGCAGTGAGGCAAGGCGTAGCTGGGAGCAGTATACCGAGGCGCGCCCCTGGCTCTACCAGACACCACAGCAGATCCTCACGAAGGCATCCAATGGGGCGAGCGACTTCGGGAATAAGTTCGGCCAGCCGCTGATCTGCGGCTCGGTGCTGACCTTCGAGCAGGACACGCCCCAGGCGCACTATGGCTTCGACAAGGTCATCATGCTTGCGGGCGGCGTCGGCTATGCCCGCCGCAGCGATGCGCAGAAGGGCACGCCCAAGCCCGGTGAGAAGGTCGTCCTCCTCGGCGGAGATAACTACCGCATCGGTATGGGCGGAGGCGCCGTCAGCTCGGTCAATACGGGCCAGTACGCTGGCGCCATCGAGCTTAACGCCGTCCAGCGCTCCAATCCCGAGATGCAGAAGCGCGTCCAGAACGTCATCCGCACCCTCTCCGAGGGCGAGGACAATCCCATCATCTCCATCCACGACCACGGCGCAGGGGGGCACCTCAACTGCCTCTCCGAGCTCGTCGAGACGACAGGTGGGCACTTCGACCTCCAGCGCTTCCCCGTCGGCGACGAGACGCTCTCCGACAAGGAGATCATTGGCAATGAGAGCCAGGAGCGTATGGGGCTGCTGGTCGAGGAAGAGGCGCTGGAGCGTATCGCCCACATCGCCGAGCGCGAGCGCGCCCCGATGTACGTCGTCGGGGAGACGACGGACGACATGCACCTGACCTTCGAGAACGCACGCGGCGAGCGTCCCATCGACCTGGCGCTCTCGGATATGTTCGGCTCGGCGCCGAAGACCTATATGCGGGATAGCCGCCAGCCCCAGGAGCAGCCCGCCCTCCGCTACGAGCCCAGCCAGCTGGAGCAGTACCTCGATGCGGTGCTGCAGCAGGAAGGCGTCGGCTGTAAGGACTGGCTGACCAATAAGGTCGACCGCTCCGTCACGGGACGCGTGGCACGCCAGCAGTGTCAGGGCCCGCTGCAGCTGCCGCTGAGTGACTGCGGCGCTATGGCTGTGGACTTCCGCGGCCGCTCGGGTATGGCGACCTCCATCGGGCACGCCCCAGCGGCTGCGCTGGTCGACCCCGTAGCAGGCTCGCAGCTGGCGATCGCCGAGGCGCTGACCAATATCGTTTTCGCCCCCCTGACCTACGGGCTGGAGGGCGTCTCGCTGAGTGCCAACTGGATGTGGCCCTGCCGCAACCCCGGCGAAGACGCTCGTCTCTACGACGCCGTAGAGGCTGCCTCGGATCTGGCGATCTCGCTCGGCATCAATATCCCCACGGGTAAGGACTCGCTCTCCATGACGCAGAAGTACCCCGACGGCTCCAAGGTGCTCAGCCCTGGCACGGTCATCATCAGCGCTATGGCTGAGGTCTCGGAGGTCAAGGAGATCCTCTCGCCCGTGCTGCGCCTCGATCCCAAGTATCCCGTCTACCATATCGACTTCAGCTTCGCTCCGCTGGCGCTGGGCGGCTCTGCGCTGGCGCAGGCCCTCGGTCAGCTGGGGGACGAGACGCCCTACATCGCCGAGCCCGAGTACTTCCGCGAGGCCTTCGCCGCCGTGCAGGAGGCCCTCCGCCGCGGCATCCTCGTGGCGGGGCACGACATCTCGGGCGGCGGGCTCATCACGGCGCTGCTGGAGCTCTGCTTCAGCCACACCGAGGGCGGGCTCTCCGTCGACCTCTCGGCCTTCCCCGAGAGCGACTGGGTCAAGCTCCTCTTCGCCGAGAACCCTGGGGTGCTCGTGCAGACCAGCGACCCCGAGCAGCTGGAGGCGCTGCTGCGTGATGCCAGCCTTGGCTTCGTGCGCCTAGCGACCCCTGTCCTCGGCAGCCGCACGCTCGCGCTGCATCAGGGCGGCCGCAGGCTCGAGCTGGATATCGACCAGAAGCGCGAGCTGTGGTATCGCTCCTCCTACCTCATGGATCAGCATCAGAGTGGCGAGGAGCTGGCGCGCCAGCGCTTCGAGCACTACAAGGAACAGCCGCTACGCTTCCGCTTCCCCGAGGGCTTCGATGGCAAGCTCGCGAGCCTTGGCCTCGATCCCGACCGCAGTGCCAAGGCGCCCGTGCGTGCCGCGATCCTGCGCGACAAGGGGACGAACGGTGAGCGCGAGATGGCCTATGCCCTCTGGCTGGCAGGCTTCGACGTCAAGGACGTACACCTGACGGACCTCATCTCGGGTCGTGAGACGCTGGAGGAGGTGCAGCTCATCGTCTTCTGCGGGGGCTTCTCCAACTCCGACGTACTGGGCTCGGCCAAGGGCTGGGCTGCGGGTATCCTCTTCAATGAGCGCGCCAAGGCTACGCTCGACCGCTTCTATGCACGTCCCGATACGCTCAGCCTCGGGATCTGTAACGGCTGTCAGCTGATGGCCGAGCTGGAGCTGCTCTATCCCGAGCACGAGCTGAAGCACAAGATGGCGCACAACGACTCGCACAAGTTCGAGAGCGCCTTCGTCAGCCTCACCATCCCTGAGAACCACTCCGTGATGCTGGGCAATCTGGCTGGCAGCGAACTCGGCGTATGGCTGGCGCACGGGGAGGGCAAGTTCGACCTGCCCTACAGCAGTGACCGCTACCACGTCATCGCCCGCTATGCCTACGAAGGCTACCCTGCCAACCCCAACGGCTCGCCCGAGGGGATCGCGGGGCTGTGCAGTGCCGACGGCCGTCATCTAGCGCTGATGCCGCACCCCGAGCGAGCGATCTTCCCCTGGCAGTGCGGCTACTACCCCGAGGGGGAGCGTGCTGCGCATGAGGTGACTCCTTGGATGCAGGCCTTCCGCAACGCCTACGACTGGTGCCTCGCGCATCAGGTGAAGGCCTAGCCTCCCGAGCGACTAAGCAAAGAGCCCTGCGGGGCGGAGCTGCTGCGGCAGCCTCCGCCTCGCAGGGCTTCTTTATATGGGCTGAGTCGCCGCCCCCGCTTCGCTACGACCGCTGTGTGCCTGCTTGCGTGGCTGTTCGTAGGCTGTAGGTGCGGAGGGTGCTACTGGTATGTGAATCGTGCCGTCCGCTAGCTTCCCGTGGTGGCGCTGCTGGCATGTCGGATCTCGCTGTTCGCTAGCCACCCGTGTGCCTGCTTGTTCTTCATGGTGCTAAGCCCCTATAGGGGCGACCCTATTCAAAGCCCAGGGTGCGTAGCCCTGTAAGGGCGACCAAACCCTGGGGTGCTTGGATAAAAGAAGTATAGAGCCCTACAGGGGCGATCCTCCGAAGGCGCGTGGCGCTGTGCCAGGTGTGTCGTCTGCGTGCTTATTCGTCTTATGGGTCGCCCCTGTAGGGCTCTTGGGGATATTGGGGGGGGACTTGACCCAGGGTTTGGTCGCCCTTACAGGGCTACGCACCCTAGGCTCTGGATGGATCGCCCCGCTGGGGCTTGCGTGGCCGTTCGTAGGCAGTCGGTGTGGAGGGCGCAGCTGGCATGTCGGATCTCGCTGTTCGCTAGCCACCCGTGTGCCTGCTTGTTCTTCATGGCGCTAAGTCCCTATAGGGGCGACCCTATTCAAAGCCCAGGGTGCGTAGCCCTGTAAGGGCGACCAAACCCTGGGGTGCTTGGACAAAGAAGTATAGAGCCCTACAGGGGCGATCCTCCGAAGTCGCGTGGCGCTGTGCTAGGTCTGTCGTCTGCGTGCTTATTCGTCTTATCTCCTTCAGCGTACTGACTGCTATCCCTCGGCGCGCTGACTGACGGCAGTGACGGTGCCCACCGACGGCAGTCAGCGAGCTGACTGATATCCCTCAGGGCGGGATGGGGCGTCCGCCAGCGCGGCAGCACACCTGTGTGGGGCGCTCAGAGGCTTATCCTTGGGTGCTGCTCGTGCTTTGCTGCTGCCGCCTTCGGGAGCGACCTTGGAGGAGCTTCGGGCGGTCTCGGAGGGCGCTGATAGTGTATGAATATGTTAAATAATGTACGCCTGGGAATAAATTTATACTTCGATCGTTAGGGCCTCCCGGGCGCTTTGGGGCGCGGCGCGCGACTTTGGGGGCTGCTTAGGGACTTTCTTGGGAGGCTGGTAAGGTGATGATATTAAGTGGCTTTACTTATCATCAAAATTTAATAAATCCAATCCCTCGGCGCGGCTTTGTATTGCTTCAAATTTGTCTAAATTTGGCACAAAAGGTTTGCAGAGCAGGATGCAAGGATTTAACCATATTATACAAATGGTGCCGCCAAGAGGCTGGCGCGCTGCGGAGCCCCTAGGGGCAGCGCCGTGGTGCAGCTACCCACGAGGCGGCTTGCTCTATCTATAGACCTCGGTCGTACAACTACACTAAACGCTATCAATCCACACTAACACCTCTACAACATGAAGTATCTCTTACGAGTACGATCACTAGTGGCTGTCCTGGCCACTTTAGTGATGCTTCTGGCTAGTCCTTCGCTGGTCTGGGCACAGGGGATCACCGTCAAGGGGACGGTCACCGATGCCAAGAAGGAGGCCCTCCCTGGGGTCTCGGTCCGCGTCAAGGGCACGTCTAACGGAGCACTGACCGGCATGAAGGGCGAATACTCCCTCAAGGGAGTGGCTAAGAATGCCACCCTGGTCTTCTCCTTCATCGGGATGAAGACGCAGGAGGTAGCCCTCGCAGGTCGCACGACCGTCGATGTCGTGCTGAGCGAGGACGCCAAGATCACTCAGGAAGTCGTCGTCGTCGGCTATGGTGCGCAGAAGCGTGTCAACCTCACGGGAGCCGTCTCGCAGCTCGACTCCAAGGCGCTGGCAGCTCGCCCTGTGCAGAATGTCGGTCAGGCACTGCAGGGGATGATCCCTGGCCTCAACCTCTCCGTAGGTAATAGCGGGGGTGCGCTGAACAGCAAGCTGAGCATCGACATCCGTGGTACAGGTACGATTGGCTCGGGCTCCAACGCTAGCCCGCTCATCCTGATCGACGGCTCGGAGGGCGATATGAACGCTCTGTCGGCCAACGATATCGAGAATATCTCCGTCCTGAAGGATGCCTCCGCCAGCTCCATCTACGGCTCGCGTGCTGCCTTCGGGGTAATCCTCATCACGACCAAGAGCGGCCGTGAGGGCAAGCCCCGCGTATCCTATACGGGTAATGTGCGCTTCGCTACCGCGACGCAGATCCCTGAGATGATGGACTCGGAGATGTTCGCCAAGTACTTCAACGCCGCAGGGGCCAACTCCGGGAACGGGGTCGTCTTCAACGACGCAGCGATGAAGCGTATCCTGGCCTACAAGGCTGGCCGCAGCGAGAAGGGCGATGAGTTCGGTACCGAGTGGAACGATCGTGACCAGAACTGGGCGCTCTATACCAACGCCTGGGCCAACACCAACTGGTTCGACGAGATGTATCGCAAGAACGCCCCCACACAGGAGCACAACCTCTCCGTCTCGGGTGGCTCGGGCAACGTGAACTACTACGTCAGCGGTGCTGTCCTGGATCAGCAGGGGATCATCCGCCACGGCTCGGACCTCTTCAAGCGCTACAACCTCACGGCCAAGATGAACATCAAGATCCTCCCTTGGCTAACCCTCGGCTACACCAACCGCTGGACGCGCGAGGAGTACTCCCGCCCCAGCTACATGACGGGCCTCTTCTTCCACAACATCGCCCGCCGCTGGCCGACCAACCCCGTACGTGACCCCAACGGCCACTACGTCGCAGGGAATGAAATCATCCAGATGGAGGGTAGCGGGATCGACCGCACGCAGAAGGACTACTCCGCCCAGCAGATCACCCTCGAGGCTCGACCCATCGCAGGCCTGATGCTGCGCGCTGAGAACAACTACAACGTCACCTCGGCCAATAACCACTGGGACGTACGCGCCATCTATAGCCACGATAAGAAGGGCGAGCCTGTCCTCACCAGCCGCGAGGGTGGTGACGCGGGTCGTACCTCTGTCCATGAGGACGCCTACAAGACGAACTACTTCAACGGTCGCTACTACGGGGAGTATCGTCACCTCTTCGCCGACAAGCACGACGTCAAGGTCGTAGCTGGTCTTGACCTTGAGATCAATAAGTATCGCGACCTCGGCGGTACCAAGCTCGACCTCATCACCAACGACGTAGCGACCGTCAACACCGCTACCAATGACAAGCCTAGCCTCTATGGTGGCTACACGCACTGGGCTACGATGGGGTACTTCGCACGTCTCAACTACGCCTACGACGAGCGCTACCTCTTCGAGGTCTCCCTGCGTCGCAACGGCTCCTCTCGCTTCATCGGCGACAAGCGCTGGGCGACCTTCCCCGCCTTCTCGCTCGGGTGGAACATCGCCAACGAAGCCTTCTTCGCTCCGCTCAAGCAGCACGTCTCCATGCTCAAGCTCCGTGGCTCCTGGGGTACGCTGGGGAACACTGAGGTGAAGGCCCTCTATCCTTGGTTCCTCGCCCAGCCCGTCGGTACGGCCAACTCTCAGTGGGTCCTCAACGGCGAGCGACAGAATACATCCAACTCCCCTGGCCTCGTCTCCAGCTCGCTGACCTGGGAGCGCATCGAGTCCTGGAACGTCGGGCTGGACTTCGGCGCCTTCAACAACAGACTGCAGGGACAGCTCGACTACTTCAACCGCACCACGCGCGACATGGTCGGTCCTCCTGCGCCCAAGCCCTTCACCATCGGTGCTGGCCTGCCTCAGGTCAATAACGCTACCCTCGTCTCTAAGGGCTGGGAAGCTGAGCTCCGCTGGCGCGACAACATCGGTAAGGTGAACTACGGCGCCCGTCTCGTCCTCTCCGACGACATCCAGACGGTCACCGAGTACAACAACCCCACCGGTAGCCTCAGTACCTGGTACTCGGGTAAGCGTGTCGGTGAGATCTGGGGCTACACCACCGTCGGTATCGCCAAGAGCAATCAGGAGATGACCGAGCACCTCAAGGAGAACAAGCCCACCTGGGGCTCCAACTGGCAGGCTGGGGACATCATGTACAAGGACCTCAACGGCGACAAGACGGTCTCCGACGGCGCCAGCACCCTGGACAATCACGGTGACCTCAGCATCCTGGGCTACAACGTACCCCGCTACAAGTTCGGTCTCAACCTCGACGCCTCGTGGAATGGTATTGACGTCTCCGTCTTCCTGCAGGGCGTAGGCCATCGCGACTGGTTCGACGCTTCGCCTTACTCGGTCGGTGCTACCAGCGCTGGGCAGTGGCAGGCGGCAGGCTTCAAGGAGCACTGGGACTTCTTCCGCCCAGAGGGTGACCCCCTCGGTGCGAACCTCAACGCCTATCTGCCCCGTCCGCTCTTCAGCGCTGGGGGTAAGAACATGCAGACGCAGTCCCGCTACATCGTGAACGCTGCCTACATGCGTATCAAGAACCTCCAGATCGGCTACACGCTGCCTACCTCTCTGACGACCAAGTGGGGTCTGAGCCGCGTACGTGTCTACACCTCAGCGGACAATCTCGTGACCTTCACCAAGATGCCTAAGATCTTCGACCCTGAGGCTACGGGTGGTGACTGGGGTCCTGGTAAGATCTATCCACTGCAGCGTGTCATCTCCTTCGGGCTTAACGTCAATATCTAATCCTGACTACGATGAACCTATATAAGAGTACTAAGAAGGCGCTGGTGCTAGCACTGGCTACCCTGGCTACCACTTCGTGCAACGTCCTCGACCGCGATCCGCTGGACCAGGTCGGGCCCAAGGCCTACTACAACACGGCCGACCAGCTGAGCACCTTCCCCATCAACTACTACGCCTCCATCTTCCAGGGGCATGGTAGTGGGCGCTGGAACGCAGGGATCGCCCTCTATGACAACGGCACGGACAACCAGGCCGGCACCCAGCCCAACCGCCAGACCTTCAGCAATGACCAGTGGAAGGTCGGGAGCACGGGGCAGCCTGATATCTCCTCGATCCGCAATGTCAATGTCTTCCTCAGCAACGTACTGCCGAAGTACGAGGCAGGGACGATCACGGGGAACGCCGACGACATCAAGCACTACATCGGCGAGGCCTACGTCATCCGTGCCATGCTTTACTTCGACGTGCTGACCTCCTACGGCGACTTCCCCATCCTCGATGAGACGAAGATCCTCAAGGATACGGACGATCAGCTGATCCTCGAGGCCTCGCGCCGTATGCCCCGTAATGAGGTGGCTCGCTTCATCCTCAAGGACCTGGACAAGGCTATCTCGATGCTGCGTCCTAGCTACCCAGCGAACCAGCGCCTGACGAAGCTCGCCGCTCAGCTCCTCAAGAGCCGTGTCGCCCTCTATGAGGGGACCTTCGAGCTGCACCACCGCGGCTCGGGTCGTGTGCCAGGCGATGCCAACTGGCCCGGTAAGGATAAGGAGTGGAACGCAGGCAAGACCTTCAACCAGCAGGCCGAGGTAGAGTTCTTCCTCACCGAGGCTAAGAACGCCGCCAAGGTAGTGGCCGATGCCGTCGAGCTGACGCCCAATAGCCACAAGATGAACCCCGACCTGCCGAACTTCAGCGGCTGGAATCCCTACTACGAGATGTTCGCATCGCGTAGCCTGGCGGGCTACTCGGAGATCCTGCTGTGGCGCCAGTACAACAAGGAGCGCGGCATCGTGCACCTCGTCTCCCACCAGCTGATCTCGGGGACCAACTCGGGCTGGACGCGTGGGCTCGTCGAGTCCTTCCTAATGAAGGATGGTAAGCCCTACTACGCCAAGACGGGTAGCTACACCGACGCCACGCTGGAGGAGGTTAAGAAGGACAGAGACGAGCGCCTGTCGCTCTTCCTCTTCGATGAGAAGACTCCCCGCTTCTACGACACGGAGAAGCGCGAGGTACGTGCCTACGAGTTCCCCAATATGATCGACAAGCCTGAGGTACGTGACGTCACGGGCTACGCGCAGCGCAAGTACTACAACTACGACCCTGCCATGCGTGCTGGCTCTGAGATGAACGACGTCTCGGGTGTACCCATCCTGCGCGCCTCCGAGGCTTACCTCAACTACATCGAGGCAAGCTACGAGCTGACCAAGACGCTCGACGCCGACGCGCGTAAGTACTGGGATGCCCTGCGTAAGCGTGCCGGCATCACGGGCTCGATCGACGAGACGATCGCGGCTACGGATATGAGCAAGGAGGCCAACGTCAACCGCGCCTCCTACGACTGGGGTGCCTTCTCCGCAGGGCAGCCCGTGGACAAGACGCTCTACAGCATCCGCCGCGAGCGCCGCTGTGAGTTCGCTGGCGAAGGCATGCGCAATGAGGACCTCGTCCGCTGGTGTGCTATGGACCAGGTGAAGAACTATCAGATCGAGGGCGTCAACATCTGGACGAAGATGTACACCTACCCCTACTTCATCGAGCGCGACAAGCAGGGTAACTTCGTCAAGGAAGGCGGCCAGTACAAGAGCCGTATCGTCGCCGATGGTACCTCTAAGTCCAACCTCTCGGCGCGCAGCCTCGGCGTGTACCACCGTCCCTATCAGATCATCTCCAAGGAGAACAACAACGTGATGTACGACGGCTACACCTTCTACCTCGCGCACTACCTCGCGCCTGTCACCATACAGACGATGGAGCTCTGCTCGCCTACGGGTAAGGTCGACGCCAGCTACTTCTACCAGAATATCAACTGGCCGACCAGCGCGGACAAGCCCTATGCGCTGAAGTAAGCACGAGCGTATAGCCCCTATACTAAGGACGCGCCCCCAGGCACGCCAGCCCTCGAGCTGACGCCGCCTGGGGGCGCGTCCCCTTTGTATCCTGTCCCTTAGTTCCCTGTATCCTAGCCTTTGCGCCTTTTTCTCTTCTCCTTACTTCGGCCGCACCCTGCCCCTCCTGGACGATGGCTCGGTGGAGGGCTCCCAGCGCTTACTCGGGGGGAGGGCCAGCGCGCTCGTCGCCTGCACTTGCCTTGCTGAGGGATATCCTTCAGTGCTTTGAGGGATAGCTGTGACGCCGCTCACTGCCGTCCCTCAGCCCGCTGACGGATAGCCCTCACGGGCTCCTACCCTTAGCACGAGGCGCCGCGGCCCTTGGCCTAGCTGAGCACGAGGGGCTTGGGGCGAGGCCTTGGGGAGGCTTGCCGACCGCGCTCCAGCTAGCTCTATTGCCCGAGCGCGAGGGGAGGGCGGCTGGGCTAGGGGAGGGGTGTCGCGAGTCATCGAAGAGGCGCTCCGAGCGCTTCGCCCAAGCCTCCTCCTTAGGCTAAAGCTAGACGGGAAGGGCCGTCCGTCTACGCTCTGTCGCACCTTCGTCCGAGGGTAGAGTGCGCCTAGGCACTGGGCAGAGCTGTATTCATTTGCTGAAGTGCGTTTTTTTTACTTACTTTGCAAACCGATTGTAGGGTCCTGTGTCCGTGAGGATCGGTCCCGAAGTCGCCCAAGCGTTTGAACCAAACAAACTAAATATAAAGAGTAATGTCAAAGATTTGTCAGATTACAGGCAAGAAGGCCATGGTCGGCAACAACGTCTCGCACTCCAACCGCAAGACGAAGCGCCGCTTTGATGTCAACCTGTTTACCAAGAAGTTCTTCTGGCCAGAAGAAGGATGCTGGGTCGCCCTCAAGGTCTCGGCCGCTGGGCTCCGCATCATCAACAAGATCGGTCTCGATGCTGCTATCCGTCAGGCTGCAGATAAGGGCTATCTAAGTGAAATCAAAGTAAAGTAGGGAGATAAACGACATGGCAAAGAAAGCTAAGGGCAACAGAGTGCAGGTCATCCTCGAGTGCACCGAACACAAGGAAAGCGGTCTACCCGGTACGTCCCGCTACATCACGACCAAGAACAGAAAGAACACGACAGAGCGTCTCGAGCTGAAGAAGTACAATCCCATCCTCAAGCGCATGACTGTTCACAAGGAAATCAAGTAAGGATAAGGAGATAAGACAATGGCAAAGAAAGCAGTCGCATCGTTCAAGAAGGCTGACGGCCGTACCTACTCTAAGGTAATCAAGATGGTCAAGTCCCCTAAGACGGGCGCTTACGTCTTCCAGGAAGAGATGGTACCCAACGAAGCTGTCAAGGAGTTCTTCTCCTAAGCCGACATTCCCCCTCCCACACAGACCTTAGTCCCTCAAAGGCCTATGCTGTGTGTATAGCTACCCTAGAAGAGGCTGTCCCATACTGCGGGCAGCCTCTTCTGTGTAGCTCCCTAGCCCTCCTACCCAGTACCGCGCCTGAGCGCGCTCGGTAGGGGTATCACCCGTATCCCCTCGATCCCTCCGCACCTCCCACATCCCCTCCCGATATGTCGGCTACAGCCACCCCTCATACCGAGCGCACGGAGCGCCTTGCCCACGAGCGCATCCCTAGCCTCCTCCTCCACTATGGTATCCCCGCCGTCGTGGGGACGATGGTCAACGCCCTCTACAGCGTCGTAGACCGCGTCTTCATCGGTCAGGGCGTCAGCGAATTCGCCATCACGGGCCTCGCGCTGACCTTCCCCATCATCATCTTCATGCAGGCCTGGGGCATGCTCATCGGCGTGGGCGCCTCCTCCCGCGTGTCCATCCTGCTCGGTGAGGGGCGGCATGACGAGGCTGAGCGCATCCTGGGGAATAGCCTCCTGCTGACGCTCGTCACGCAGCTGGCGACCATCATCCCCGTGATGATCTGGCTGGAGGACCTGCTGCGCCTCCTCGGGGCGAACGATAGGACGCTCCCCTTCGCCTACGACTACCTCAAGATCATCATCCCGGGGAACATCTTCTCCACCCTCAGCTTTAGCTTCAATGCCGTCATGCGTGCCTCGGGCTATCCCTACAAGGCCATGGTGACGATGCTCATCGGAGCGGTGCTGAATACCCTCCTCGACGCGCTTTTCATCTACGGCTTTGGCTGGGGGATCGAGGGTGCCGCCTGGGCTACGGTCATCGCTATGGCGGTGTCTATGGCCTTCGTGATGCACCACTTCCTGAGCGCCGATAGTGAGGTGCACTTCCGCCGCCGCAATCTGCGCTTCTCCTGGCAGCAGATCAGCTCTATCCTCTCGATCGGGATGTCGCCCTTCTTCCTGCAGCTCCTCAGCAGCGGTGTGGCCTTCCTGATCAATAAGACACTGGCCGACTACGCCGAGAGCCCGCTGATGGCCGACCGCGCTGTGGGCGCCTATGGGATCATCAATAGCGCCGCGCTGGTAGGCTTCATGTTCATGGTGGGTATCGCTCAGGGGATGCAGCCCATCGTGGGCTTCAACTACGGGGCGCGTGCCCTGCCTCGTGTGCGGCAGACCTTCCAGATCTGCTCGGCGACCAATCTCGGTATAGGGCTGCTGATGACGCTCTCGGCCGTGGTGGCGCCAGGGCTTATCTCCTCGCTCTTCACCAGTTCGCCTGAGATGATCGAGGCCTCAGTGCATGCGCTGCGCCTCTGCCTCTATGGCTTCGCCTTCGTGGGCTTCCAGGTGACGGCCACGCAGTTCTTCCAGAGCATCGGCTTCGGGGGGAAGGCACTCCTGCTGAGTATCTCGCGTCAGACGCTCTTCCTCATCCCTGCGCTCCTACTCTTCCCCCGACTCTGGGGGAGTACGGGCGTGTGGCTGGCGCTGCCCTTCTCCGACATCTGCTCCGGGGTACTGGGGATGGCGCTGATGTACTACCAGTTCCGCATCTTCGACCGTCAGTTCGGCGAAGGGCGCTAGGCCCCAGGCGCGCTGGCTGGCCTCGGCGCTAAGCATCACTACTCCTATGGTCTACCTCTATTCCGTACTCTGCTGCCTCTTCCTCTTCCCCTATCTGGGCTGGCGCGGAGGTCAAGCCCTCGGGGCGCGGGCACGCCGCCTCTACTGGGGACTACTGGCGACGATCTTCGTCCTCTTCTTCCTGTGTCTGGCGACGCATCGCCTCTTCCAGGCGGACTGGATGAGCGCCGTGATGAATGGGATGGTCTACATCTTCTTCTCCACGCTCTATGTCGCGGCTGCGGTCTTCCTGATCAATGGGCTGCGGCGCCTCGACGCGCGCTACTGGGGCTGCTATGGGCGCCTGGGGCTGCGAGGGCAGAGGTGGCTCAAGCAGGGCCTTTTCGCAGGGCTCGTCCTGCTCTTCTTCGGCCTCATGGTCGTCGGACATCACAATGTCCGCTACCCGCAGGTAGTGCATCGCCGCCTGGTACTCTCGCGGCTGACGCCCGCGGGGGCTGAGCCGCGCCAGCGCATGAGGCTGGTCTTCTTCTCTGACCTACATATCGGCGAGGCGATGACCCCCGACTACGTAGGCCGCGCCGTAGACCTCATCCTCGCCCAGCACCCCGACGTCATCCTCTCGGGCGGGGACTTCATCGACCACCTCAGCGAGTACGCCTATGACCCGCGGGTGATGAAGCTGATGCGGCGCCTCCACGCCGGCGCCCCCAGCGGTGCCTACTATGTGCTGGGCAACCATGAGTACCGCGCCGATACGATGGCCAATATCCGCTACGTGGCGGAGACGGGTGCCACGCTCCTGCGCGACAGCACTGCCCTCATCGTCAGCCCTCGCGGGGATAGCCTCAGGCTCATCGGCCGCGACGATGCGGTCAACGAGGAGCGCCGTCCGCTGGAGTCCTTCTTCGCGGGCGCACCCAGCAGCCTCCCCACGATCCTCATGGAGCACACGCCGAAGTCCATCGACAGCCTCAGCCTCTATCCCATGGACCTCATGCTCTGCGGGCATACGCACGGCGGGCAGATCTGGCCGGGGCAGCTGCTGGTCTGGGCGCGCGTCGGCATGGCCTCGGGCCTGCGCCGTGAGGGCGAGCGTGAGCTCTATATCTCGCAGGGGATCGGTTCGGCGGGGGCTACCTACCGCATCGGTACGCGCAGCGAGATCGTCGTCTACGACCTCTGGTGGTAGCGCGCTGCGAGCTCGCTGTACCCTCGCCCAATAGCCCTATCTTTGTGCTAGGGCTCCTTAGCCCCAAGCATTCATTCACATAAGTATCAGAGAGATTATGGACAAGCAAATGGTGGACCTTTACCTTGTCATGAAGCAGAAGTATTTCGCCGCCGAACACCTACCCTACATCCGTGAGCGCCTCATGCAGCTGACGGATGAGCAGTTTCACTCGATCAATGGAGTCGAGCTGATGGATCCTACCGTCATGCTCCTCGTCTCGATCTTCGGCGGCTACCTCGGCATCGATCGCTTCCTGCTGGGGGATATCCCGATGGGCGCGCTCAAGCTCATCACCGCTGGTGGCTGCGGGATCTGGACCGTCATAGACTGGTTCCAGATCCAGGATAAGGCCCGCCAGAAGAACTTCGAGACCATCGCACAGTACTTCTCCATCCTCTCCTAGTAGGCGCTCCGAGACGCATCATGCGGCGCCGGCCTGCCCTACGACTTAGTCCCTATCTCACACGCCTCAGGCGGTGGGCTAGGGACTATTGGCTTCTAGGCCTAGGGCTGCTGCTCCTGCTTTACGCCCTAGTAGACCCCGCGCTGGGCTACTTCCCCAGCTGCCAGATCTATCGCTGGACGGGCGTGCGCTGCCCAGGCTGCGGGACGCAGCGTGCGCTGCATGCCCTCCTCGGGGGACGGCTGGGCGAAGCCCTACATTATAACTACTTCCTCCTTATCATGCTCCCCCTAGGGCTGCTCTACCTAGCCTTGCCGCACTATGGGGAGCGCTGGCCGCGGCTGGCGCGCCTGCTGCGTCATCCCGCGACACTCCTCCTGCTGGCGCTCCTGACCCTGGGCTGGGTCGTCCTACGCAACTGCTACGGGCTCTAGCTCGTACCCGTGCGCCTCTCCTGCGGCTTAGCCTTGACCGAAGCCCCCGCGCCGCTCCTCCCGCACTTCTGCCCTTACCCGCAGGTCGCTGATGGATATCCCTCAGCGCGCCGACTGCTATCCCTCACGGCGCTGACGGACGTCCCTCAGCTCGCTGACTGATATCCCTCGCGGCGCTGGACTCAGGCTGCTGCCGCACCAGACCGCTGCTTGGCCTTGGCTGGCGTAGGGGTGAGGCCGCACCAGGGTAGGGGAGGGAGGGCTGCTCCGCCTGCGCTGGAGGCCGCATGGAGTGCCTGGGGCTGTGTCTCAGGGAATAGCATTATCTTTGTGGCTTCTTAGTAAGGTATCTTCGTAATAGACCGTATAGAATAGTAACGCTACAAAGATGAAAGAAGTAGTACTTCATGGTCGCACCTTCGAGCCCTATCTGACGGGCGAGCAGGTCAGTGCTGCCGTCAGAGAGCTAGGGCTGCGCCTAAAGAATGACTTCAAGGGTCGTGATCCCCTCTTCGTCTGCATCATGAACGGCTCCTTCATGTTTGCCTCCGAGCTGATGTACACCATCGACGAGGAGTGGGAGGTCGCCTTCGCACGCTACAAGAGCTACGAGGGCACGCAGAGCACGGGTCGGCTCAAGGAGCTGATGCCCGTCACTCAGGAGCTCAAGGGGCGCGTCGTCGTCATCGTTGAGGACCTCATCGACACCGGCTATACGGTGTATTGCCTCAAGAAGCTCTTCCTCGAGCAGGGCGCCGCCGAGGTCCATATCGCCGCCATGCTCCGCAAGCCCGAGGCGGTCAGCTGCGACGTCGACACCGACTACGTAGCCATGGACATCGAGAATAAGTTCATCCTCGGCCACGGCCTCGACTACGATGAGTACGGCCGCATGTACAAGGACATTTACCAACTCAAAGACTAAACATCATACCCACGATGCTGAATTTAGTGATCTTCGGAGCCCCAGGCTCTGGTAAGGGAACGCAGAGCGAGGTGCTCATCGCTCAGTATGGCTTCGACCACCTCTCCACGGGCGACATCCTCCGCGCTGAGATCAAGGCCGAGAGCGAACTAGGGAAGGCTGCCAAGAGCTATATCGACGCTGGGCAGCTCGTCCCCGACAGCCTCATCATCGACATGATCGAGAAGGTGCTCCAGGAGCGCCAGCCCAAGAAGGGCCTTATCTTCGACGGCTTCCCCCGCACCGTGCCTCAGGCCGAGGCGCTGGATGCGCTGCTGGCGAAGCACGCTACGGCCGTGCACGCCGTCCTCGACCTGCAGGTCGCTGAGGACGAGCTCGTAGAGCGCCTCCTCAAGCGCGGCCAGGAGAGCGGTCGTAGCGATGACAACCTGGAGACGATCAAGAAGCGCCTCGAGGTCTACCACGCGCAGACGGCGCCCATCGCCCAGTACTACGCCCAGAAGGGCGTGCACCACGCCATCGCAGGCAGTGGTGCCATCAGCGACATCACAGCGCGCATCGCTGCGGTGATCGACGCACTAGGCTAAGCCCCCTCATCTCGGCCCTTCCCCCGAGCGGGGAGGGACCAGACCACTACGGTTGGAGGACAAGGCGCGGCATCCGAAGAGTAGTCGTCCTCGCTCCCGAGGGGGCTACGCCTCGGATGTCCGCCTTTCCTTATTATCAATGTATAGCCGACTATGGCAGAATCAAATTTCGTAGACTACGTCAAGATCTACTGCCGCTCCGGTAAGGGCGGTCGCGGCTCGACGCACTTCCGACGCGAGAAGTACATCCCCAAGGGTGGCCCCGATGGCGGCGACGGCGGTCGCGGTGGTGACATCTACCTGCGTGCCAATGAGAACTATTGGACGCTGCTGCACCTCCGCTACCAGCGCCACGTCATCGCTACCAGCGGTGCCCCCGGCAGCGGCAAGCGCTCCTCGGGTGCCGACGGAGTGGATCAGGTCATCGAGGTGCCCGTGGGTACGGCGGTCTACGATGCTGAGACGGGCGAGTTCATCACCGACCTCAACCGCAACGGACAGACCGAGCTGCTCCTCAAGGGTGGTCGCGGCGGGAAGGGTAATACCTTCTTCAAGACAGCCACCAACCAGGCACCCCGCTACGCACAGCCTGGCGAGCCCGCCCGCGAGCGTACCATCATCCTCCAGCTCAAGATGCTGGCGGACGTCGGCCTCGTAGGCCTGCCCAACGCTGGGAAGTCTACGCTGCTCTCCGTCCTGACGGCTGCCAAGCCCAAGATCGCCAACTATCCCTTCACCACGCTCGAGCCCAACCTCGGCATGGTGCGCTACCGTGACGATCGCTCCTTCGTCATGGCCGACATCCCAGGGATCATCGAGGGCGCAGCTGAGGGGCGTGGCCTAGGGCTGCGCTTCCTTCGTCACATCGAGCGCAATGCCCTCCTGCTCTTCATGATCCCCGCCGACACCGAGCGCATCGCCGACGAGTATCGCCTGCTGCTCGGGGAGCTGGTCAAGTACAACCGCGAGCTGGTGGAGAAGCGCAAGGTGCTGGCCATCACCAAGTGCGACCTCATCGACGAGGAGATCCAGGGCTGGCTGCTGGACGAGCTCCACAAGGAGCTGGACGCAGATCTGCCCATCGTCTTCATCTCCTCGGCAGCACACATGGGCCTCACCGAGCTCAAGGACCTGCTGTGGCAGGAGCTCAATCGTGAGACCAAGCACCGCCCCGAGAGCCTTATCCAGCAGACCATCGACGTCACCAGCCTCAGCTGGGAGGACGAGGATGAGGAGCTGCCCGAGCTGGACGAAGAGGACGAGTGGGACGAGGAGTGGGACGAAGGCGAGGAGCTGGAGTTCGACTGGGACGAGCTGCCCGAGGCCGAGGACTCAGAGATACGCTAGCTTGCCCGCTAGGCGTTATTTACTTACCTTTGCTAGCCCTCCCCTTTAATGGGGGACGGCTGTGAACACCTAATAATGATAGATTATGAAACGTTTTGCTTTTATCCTCAGTGCGCTCCTGCTCTTCGTGGGGATTGCCCTAGCTCAGGCTACCAAGGGGGCAGTCATCTCGGCGCCCGTGACGGAGTTCGACTTCGGCACGATCCTGGAGGCTAATGGTAAGGTCTCGCATACCTTTATCATCAAAAATATCGGCGACGCCCCGCTGATCATCACGCGCGTCTCCACACCCTGCTCCTGCACCACGCCCGAGCATACCCGCGAGCCCATCGCCCCAGGCAAGGAGGGCAAGGTCGTCGTGACCTACAACCCCGCAGGCCGCCCCGGCCCCTTCTACAAGAATATCGCCGTCTACAGCAACGGCAAGGACGGCGGCTTCACCCTCCGCATCAAGGGCGAGGTGAAGTAAGCCCCTCGCCGCCCCGTGAGGCTCCGTCGCCTCAGCCTTCTGCTGAGGCCACATAGCCTCTCCCTCAGGGTCGAGGCGTCTCCCTTGCCTCAGCATCCCTAACGACGAACGCCCCCGCGAAGCGCCGCTGCCTAGCAGCCGCTCCGCGGGGGCGGTCCTTGTGTCCCTGCCGCCTCTCTCCCTCGTACCCCTCCTCGGCCTCCCCGTTCCGCGCTCGCCAAGGTCTAGGTGGTGATTGCCTCCCATTTATGTGCCTTCGCAGTTGCAATCCAACTTATTTCAGAGGATACGCCGCCTCAGGTCAGTTGTGATTGGCTTCCCGTTTATGTACCTTCGCAGTTGCAATCCAACGATGTTGCGCCACTCGTACTCGCGACCGCTGTTGTGATTGGCTTCCCGTTTATGTACCTTCGCAGTTGCAATCCAACCTTGGGTCTGCTAAGGATGCCATCCGAATCGTTGTGATTGGCTTCCCGTTTATGTACCTTCGCAGTTGCAATCCAACTGAAGAAGTCACTATCAGCAAGTTTCATCGGTTGTGATTGGCTTCCCGTTTATGTACCTTCGCAGTTGCAATCCAACAAAGACAAGGGAATCGATTATCCGCAAGCTGTTGTGATTGGCTTCCCGTTTATGTACCTTCGCAGTTGCAATCCAACCATCGGAGAGCCTGTAATCGACGCATAAGGGTTGTGATTGGCTTCCCGTTTATGTACCTTCGCAGTTGCAATCCAACCTAACGCTGTGGCGAAAGGCTTTCACAGCGGTTGTGATTGGCTTCCCGTTTATGTACCTTCGCAGTTGCAATCCAACCCCCTTAAACTCAATAGATGCAGACTTGACGTTGTGATTGGCTTCCCGTTTATGTACCTTCGCAGTTGCAATCCAACCCCGTCCCTATCGGTCAAACGAATCTACTTGTTGTGATTGGCTTCCCGTTTATGTACCTTCGCAGTTGCAATCCAACTCTGCACTAGGTAGGCAAGGATGGTCAGCGTTGTGATTGGCTTCCCGTTTATGTACCTTCGCAGTTGCAATCCAACATAGGCCTCGGAAGACTCGTACTTCCTGGGGTTGTGATTGGCTTCCTGTTTATGTACCTTCGCAGTTGCAATCCAACCGCAAGCGAGACGTCCTGTTTGTTAACGAGGTTGTGATTGGCTTCCCGTTTATGTACCTTCGCAGTTGCAATCCAACGAACACCACGCTGAAAGCGAGCGACCTACTGTTGTGATTGGCTTCCCGTTTATGTACCTTCGCAGTTGCAATCCAACCGTGAGGCAGCTCGGGCGAGGATCGTTCTGGTTGTGATTGGCTTCCCGTTTATGTACCTTCGCAGTTGCAATCCAACGCTTATCATGGATGACATCTACAAGGACGCGTTGTGATTGGCTTCCCGTTTATGTACCTTCGCAGTTGCAATCCAACGCGCCCGCCAATCTCGCCATCGTCAAGGTCGTTGTGATTGGCTTCCCGTTTATGTACCTTCGCAGTTGCAATCCAACGGAGAGAGCGAAGAGGAGGGCTGAGATGCAGTTGTGATTGGCTTCCCGTTTATGTACCTTCGCAGTTGCAATCCAACGAAGTCAAAGAGTATAGAATGCTTCATGCTGTTGTGATTGGCTTCCCGTTTATGTACCTTCGCAGTTGCAATCCAACCGATGCTGTGCATACTGACGCATTCGGGCAGTTGTGATTGGCTTCCCGTTTATGTACCTTCGCAGTTGCAATCCAACGTACAGCTACCCAGAAGGTACGACCGACCAGTTGTGATTGGCTTCCCGTTTATGTACCTTCGCAGTTGCAATCCAACATGCGACCTTCAACGCTGATGGCACGTACTGTTGTGATTGGCTTCCCGTTTATGTACCTTCGCAGTTGCAATCCAACGCGACCTCTGTAAGTCTATTGGGGACAGCTACTTATTAAGGGATGCGAAGAAAGAAAAAGCCAGTGGGTGACCACTGGCTTTTTCGTGTATGGGCTCATTTTTTGCGCCCAAGGGCTGTTCTGGTGGGAGACGGGGAGGTCGGCTAGGACCTTACTTGGAGCCTAGCAGGGCATGCAGGATACCATGGAGCCTTTTGCCGAAGCCCGTTGACCTTCCGTCTGCCGTAGCTTGAGTGTGGTATAGGCGATGCCCCCTGATACGTGCAAGCCTTGGAGGGAGTGTGTAAGGAGAAGACTCCGTGTGAGGTGTGGTAGCCTCCTTGCCTTCGTGCTTGTACTTGGGGAGAGAGTCCTGACGGCGGGCTGAGGCTAGGGCTGGGTGATGCGCCCTGCTCTTCGTATCTTTGTAGTCCTCATGATCATATATAGACGGAAGTAGATGAAGCTAGGATTCTCTGTACGACCTATGCTGCTGGATAGCCTCAAGGGCTACAGTCGGGGGATGCTGACGAGCGACCTCCTGGCAGGACTAATCGTAGGGATTGTTGCCCTACCTATGGCTATCGCCTTCGCCATCGCCAGTGGCGTCTCCCCGGAGGTGGGGCTGATTACGGCTGTAATCGGGGGCTTCGTGGTCTCCGCCCTAGGCGGTAGCTCGGTGCAGATCGGGGGGCCGACGGGCGCCTTCATCGTCATCGTGCTCGGGATCATCACCGAGTACGGCATGAGCGGGCTGCTCGTGGCGACCCTGATGGCAGGGATCCTTCTCGTGCTGATGGGACTGCTTAGGCTGGGGACGCTGATTAAGTTCATCCCCTATCCCATCATCCTAGGCTTCACGGCAGGGATTGCGGTGACGATCTTCACCACGCAGATCAATGACCTCTTCGGCCTCGGCCTCACGAGCCTGCCTAAGGAGTTCGTCCCCAAGTGGGGCGTCCTGCTCTCGAGCCTCGGACAGACCCATTGGCTGACGCTCGCCGTAGGCCTAGGGAGCATCGCGATCATCCAGCTGACGCCACGGCTGACGAAGGTCATTCCGGGTTCGCTGGTCGCGATCGTCGTGATGACGATCCTTGGCTATGTGCTGAAGACCTACTGCGGCATCACCGAGCTGGTGACCATAGGCGACCGCTATCAGATCTCCACGAGTCTGCCTCCGCTCGTCGCCCCTGAGCTGAGCTGGGAGCTGGTGGAGCGCCTCATCTCACCCGCCTTCACCATCGCGCTGCTTGGCGCCATCGAGTCGCTCCTTTCCGCTAGCGTCGCTGATGGGGTTATCGGGGAGCGCCACCGCTCCAATACGGAGCTCGTGGCGCAGGGTGTGGCCAATATCATCGTGCCCTTCGTCGGTGGGATCCCCGTCACGGGAGCCATTGCCCGCACGATGACCAACATCAACAACGGCGGGCGCAGCCCCATCGCGGGGATGACGCACGCCGTGGTACTCCTTGTGACCTTCCTCTTCCTCATGCCGCTGATGGCCTATATTCCTATGGCGGTGCTGGCAGGGGTGCTGGTGGTCATATCCTATAATATGAGTGGCTGGCGCTCTGTGCGCGCTTCGCTGCGCGGGCCGAAGAGCGATGTGGCGGTGCTGGTGGTGACCTTCCTGCTGACGGTGATCTTCGACCTGACGATCGCCATCGAGCTGGGGCTGCTGCTAGCGATGCTGCTCTTCATGCAGCGCATGGTCGAGAGCACGCGTATCCTCGTCTCGCGCGGCGAGCTCGAGCTGCATGCCTCGGGGGATGACGGACATCAGGGCAAGAGCGAGCGCCTCACGCTGCCCGAAGGGGTAGAGGTCTACGAGATCGAGGGGCCCTTCTTCTTCGGCATTGCCAATCGCTTCGAGGAAGTGACGTCGGTGACGCAGGCCGCTCCACCCGTGCGTATCCTACGTATGCGCTCGGTGCCCTTCATGGACTCGACGGCGGTGCGCAACCTCGGGATCCTCGTCGCGACCTCGAAGCGTAGCGGCACGCGCCTCATCCTCTCGGGGGTCAACGAGCGCGTCCATAGTACGCTGCGTGCCACGGGGCTAGCAGATCTCATCGGAGATACTTATATTTGTCCGGATATCCATCGGGCACTAGAGGTGGCCTCAGTATATATAGTAGAAGGAAAGAAGGGATGAAGATAGGACAGAGCCTAGAGCTAGGACGGGAGCCGCTACTGCTGGCTCCGATGGAGGACGTGACGGATGCCGCCTTTCGGCTGATGTGTCGCCGCTTCGGCGCTGACCTTGTCTATACCGAGTTCCTCAGCGCCGATGCCCTCATCCGTCAAGTGGCGGGCACGACGCGCAAGCTAGTCATTGACCCCGAGGAGCGCCCCGTAGCCATCCAGATCTACGGGCGTGAGGTCGCCCCCATGGTGGAGGCGGCACGCATCGCCGAGGCTGCAGGCCCCGACCTCTTGGACCTCAATTTCGGCTGTCCCGTCAAGCGGGTAGCGGGTAAGGGCGCTGGGAGCGGGATGCTTCGTTGCCCTGCCCTCATGCTGGAGATCGTACGTGAGATCGTCAAGGCGGTGAAGATCCCCGTGACGGTCAAGACACGCCTCGGCTGGGACCACGACAGTCGAATCATCGTCGAGCTGGCGGAGGCACTGCAGGACTGCGGCATCCAGGCGCTTACCATCCATGGCCGTACCCGTGCCCAGATGTACACGGGGCAGGCCGACTGGACGCTCATCGGGGCGGTGAAGAACAATCCCCGCATGCATATCCCCATCATTGGCAACGGCGATATCACGGCGGGCGAAGAGGCTCGTCGCGCCTTCGATACCTACGGCGTGGATGCCGTCATGGTAGGCCGTGCGACCATCGGGCAGCCTTGGATCTTCGAGCAGATGCGCCACTACCTCACGACGGGCGAGCAGCTGCCGATGCGTGCCAAGAGCTACTACGTCGAGGTGCTGCGTCAGCTGGTGGATAACAATATCGCTAAGCTCGATGAGCGCCGCGGAATCCTCCACAGCCGCCGCCACATCGCCGCCAGCCCCATCTTCAAGGGCATAGACCACTTCCGCCCCGTGCGCATCGCCATGCTGCAGGCCACGACCCGCGAGACGCTCTTTGCCGAGATCGCACGTGCCGAGGAGCTGCTGCTTGCCACTGGGGACTACTGGACAGAATAAGGACACACACGATCATAGACACATGACCAAGAGAATAGGACGACTACTGGGGCTGACGCTAGCCCTCTGCCTTATAGCCAGCTGCTCGGGCCGCAAGTCGAGCGACTTCATCGCCGAGGGTACCATCAGCGGCGCTGCCAACCAGATGCTCTACCTCGAGGAGACGATCTCTGAGGAGCCTCGCCTCATTGACTCGGTGCGCCTTGATAAGCAGGGGCACTTCTCCTTCCGCAGTGAGGGGCACAGCTACCCGATGCTCTACCGCCTGCGCCTCGGGGAGCAGCATATCCCCTTCGCGGCGGACTCGGCACGTCGCTTCAGCATCACAGCCGAGGGAGCGCGCCTCTTCGACAGCTACCGTATCACTTCGCCCGAGGACTACAATAAGCAGATCCAGGAGGTCTGTCGCCTCAGTACGGCTACCAGCCGTCAGCTTGAGCCCATCGTGCAGGAGGCCTGGGCGAATAGGCTCAATGCCGACTCGGCGCGTGCTCGTAGCTCAGAGCTCATCGCGGCGCTCAAGAAGCAGCTCACCGAGCGCTTCATCTACGCCGACCCCAAGAGCCCTGCAGCCTGCTTTGCGCTGCTGCAGACCATTGGGTCGGGCAGCTACTTCTCCCCGCTCAATCCAGACGATGCCGCGGCCTTCGCTGCCGTAGCTACGGCCTACGATACCTTCTATCCCGAGGCTCCCTATGCGGCCCTGCTCAAAAAGGCTGCCCTCCAGGCGCGAGCTATCAAGCGTGGCAGCTGCGTGATCGATGAGCCAGACTACGAGCTGCCTCAGCAGCCTGAGGTCGTCGCCTATCCCGAGCTCAGCTATCCCGACCGCACGGGGCGCAAGGTCTCGCTCAAGGAGCTCGCGGCTCAGGGCCCTACGCTCGTCAGCTTCACCTCCTACGCCGAGCCTTGGTCGCCCGAGCTCGTGGCAGAGCTGCGCCAGCTCCAGCAGGCGCACCCCGAGTTGCGTATCTACGAGGTCTCGGTGGATGCCGATAGCTACTTCTGGAAGAACGCCACGCGCACCCTCCCCTGGACGACTGTCCACGATGCCGAGGGGCGTAGCCTTGGTCTGTACAATGTGCAGCACCTGCCCTCCTTCTACGCCATCCGCGGCGGGGACCTGCAGCGCCTCAGTTCGCCGAGTGCCTTCTACCGCTAATACTCACCTCCCCGAGCCCTCCCTCCCATGTCAAAGAACTCTGTCGCGCACTATCAGCGCATCAACGGGCGTCGCCTCCTGCCCTCCAAGTACCGCGGGCACCGCTCCAGCTACGGGCGTCGCCGCCGTCCCTGGGGACGCTACCTCTTGCTCCTTGTCCTGCTCTTCGTCCTCCTAGGGCTGGGTGCGGGGGGCTACCTCTATACGGCACCTGCAGGACGCCCTGAGGCCGATACGACCTACATCCTCGTAGCTCCAGGGGCGAAGTACCCCGAGCTCAGACAGCAGCTGCAGTCCAAGCTCTGGCTGCGCTACCCCCGCTTCTTCGGCTGGCTGGCGGACTACCGAGGCCTGAGCTCCGAGCCGCTGCGCCCTGGACGCTATGCCATCACGCGCGATATGAATATGGCTGGGGTCATCGACGAGCTGCAGCACGGTGCGGATGTGCCCCTTGTGCTCCAGCCGGGGGCGCTGCGTACCAATGCCGAGATTCTCGATTTCTTTGCCGCCCAGCTCTGGGTCAAGCGCGACAGTCTGGAGGCTGCCTTCAGTGACCCTGCGCTCCTCTCCCGCTATGGCATGACCCGCGAGACGCTGCGTGCCCAGCTGATGCGTCAGCCGCTCACGCTGCGCTGGACGGCTACGGGGAAGGAGTTGCTGGATAGCATCCACAGCGGCTACCAGCGCTTCTGGCGCGGTGCGCGCAATGAGGCTGCCCAGCGCCTGGGGCTCACTCCGCTGCAGGTGACGACGCTGGCCTCCATCGTGGAGAGCGAGTCAGCCAAGCGCGACGAGTATAGCCGCATCGCAGGCCTCTACCTCAATCGCCTCCGTCAGGGCATAAAGTTACAGTCCGACCCGACAGTGAAGTATGCCACGGGCAACTTCGCTCTCAAGCGCATTAAGGGTGAGCACCTAGCCATCGAGTCGCCCTACAACACCTACCGCGTCGTAGGCCTCCCGCCTGCGCCCATCGTGCTGCCCCACACGGCGACCATCGACAGCGTGCTGGCGGCCGAGGCGCACGACTACCTCTACATGTGTGCCCGCGAGGACTTCTCGGGCTACCACCGCTTCGCCGCACGCTTCAGCGAGCATCTGGTCAACGCCAAGCTCTACCAGCAGGAGCTCAATAAGCGCGGCATCAACTAAGTCCCTCGATGAGTCAAGCCAAAGCCTGGACGGAGCGCACGCGACTGCTGCTCGGGGATGAGCGTGTGGACGAGCTCGCTGCCTGCCATGTCCTCGTCGTGGGGCTGGGGGGCGTCGGCGGCTACGCCAGCGAGCTCCTCGTGCGTGGCGGCATCGGTCGCCTCACCATCGTCGACGCCGACACGATACAGCCCTCCAATATCAACCGCCAGCTCATCGCCACGCATAGCTGCATCGGCGAGCCTAAGGCCCGCGTGCTCGCCGAGCGCCTCCGGGACATCAACCCCGAGGTCGAGCTGGAGGTCATCGAGGACTTCCTCAAGGATGAGAACATGGTCGAGCTCCTCGACCGCCATCGCTATGACTTCGTCGTCGATGCCATCGACTCCCTCTCCCCCAAGGTCTACCTCATCGCCCTGGCGCGGGAGCGCGGGCTGCCCATCGTCTCCTCCATGGGGGCGGGGGCGAAGAGCGATCCCTCCAAGATCCATCAGGCGGACCTAGCGCACAGCTACAACTGCACGCTGGCCCGTGCCCTCCGCAAGCGCCTCCGTAAGCTGGGCATCAGCCGCGGCGTGCCCGTCGTCTTCTCTAGCGAGCTGCCCGATGAGTCGGCCGTGCTGGAGATCGAGGGCGAGCGCTGCAAGCGCTCCACCGCGGGCACCATCTCCTATATGCCGGCCCTTTTCGGCTGCCAGCTGGCGGCCTATGTGCTGCAGCATATCCACGCCTCATCCGCTATCCCCCCGCAGCATGCTCCTACAGGCAACTAACATACACAAGCACTTCGGCTCGCTCGAGGTGCTCAAGGGCGTTGACCTCAGCGTCGAGGCGGGCGAGATCATCTCCATCGTCGGCGCTAGTGGCGCGGGCAAGACGACCCTACTGCAGATCCTCGGGACGCTGGAGCAGGCCGAGCCCGGGGCCTCGCTGCGTATCGAGGGCGAGGAGGTCGCCCAGCTCAGCGAGCGCCGACTGGCCGAGCTCCGCTGCCGTAGCCTCGGCTTCATCTTCCAGTCGCATCAGCTGCTGCCTGAGTTCACCGCCCTGGAGAACGTCATGATCCCCGCGCTACTGCTGGGGCGCTCGCGCTCTGAGGCCAAGGCGCGTGCCCTCGAGCTGCTCAGCCGTCTCGGCCTCGCCGAGCGGGCGGGGCATAAGCCCAGCGAACTCTCGGGCGGCGAGAGCCAGCGTATCGCCGTAGCACGTGCGCTGGTCAATGAGCCCGCCGTCATCTTCGCCGATGAGCCCTCGGGCAGCCTCGACACGGCCAATAAGGAGAGCCTACACCAGCTCTTCTTCGACCTGCGTGCCCAGCTGGGGCAGACCTTCGTCATCGTCACCCACGACTCCGAGTTCGCCGCGCGTGCCGACCGCATGATCGTCCTTCGGGATGGACGCATCGAGCAGGAGCTGCGCCGCGATAGCCTATAGCCAGAGACCGACATGCGACAGGGCGACCATCCCATAGGTAAGGCAGAGCGTATCGTCCTCATGCTGCTGGTCATCGTCCTAAGCTCGGCCCTCGCGCTTTACGCCTGGACGCAGTACCGCAGCCCTAGCCCAGGGGCGGTCGCAGCGCTCGCCCCCTCCCCCTCAAGCGATAGCACTACAGCCTCCGCGCCCACTCCCGAGCTGCGGAAGGGGGTATACTCGGCGCCCGAGCGGAGGGACTCCGCCCAGCGCCTGGTGACGAGCCCCGACTATGTGGGCCCGCCCTCGGGGACGGAGCGCACCGTAGCTAAGTATCAGCACTACGTCTCGCTGGACCTCAACGCCGTGGACTCGCTGACGCTGCTGCGCGTCCCAGGCATAGGCCCAGCCTTCGCCCACCGCATCCTCTCCCTTCGTAGCCGCCTCGGGGGCTACTATACGGTGCTGCAGCTGCAGGAGGTCTATGGGATGGATGCCGACCGCTTCGTCCAGCTGCGGCCATGGTTCGCCGTCCGTACGCCGCCGCGCCAGCATCCGCTCTCCGCGCTGCGAGCCGACTCGCTGCCTTGGCATCCCTACCTCAACCGCGCGCAGCTGCAGGGCCTGCGCCTCGGGGTGCTGCGAGAGGGGCGTCGCCTCAGCTGGCGTCACCTGCGTCAGAGCCCTGCCTTCAGTCGCGAGGATAGTATCCGCCTGGCGCCTTACTTCCCCGACAGCCTTCACTCAGCACATTGATCACATCCTATAAGCTAGCTTATGTACCCTACGACACGTCTACGCCGTATGCGTATGACCCCTCAGCTGCGTAGCCTCGTCCGTGAGACGACGCTCAGCCCCTCCGACTTCATCGCCCCCCTCTTCGTCGTGCACGGCACGGGCATCCGTGAGGAGATCTCCACCATGCCTGGACAGTACCGCCTCTCGGTGGACGAACTGGTGAAGGAGTGTACGGAGCTCTACCGCCTCGGTGTCCTCTCCGTCATGCTCTTCGGCATCCCTGAGCACAAGGACGAGACGGGTAGCGAAGCCTACAGCGACCACGGCATCGTCCAGCAGGGCATCCGTGCGCTGAAGGCCGCCCTGCCTGAGCTCGTCGTCATCGCCGATATCTGCATGTGCGAGTACACCGACCACGGGCACTGCGGCATCCTGCACGAGCACTACACGGTGGACAACGATGCCACGCTACCCTACCTCTGCCGTCAGGCCCTCTCCTTCGCCCGCGCTGGGGTGGACATGGTCGCCCCCTCGGATATGATGGACGGGCGTATCGCCGCCATGCGTGAGGCCCTCGACCGCGAGGGCTACGAGCAGCTGCCCATCATGTCCTACGCAGCGAAGTTCAGCTCCGCCTTCTACGGCCCCTTCCGTGACGCTGCTGACTCCGCCCCTGCCTTCGGTGACCGACGCAGCTACCAGATGGACCCCGCCAATATCCGTGAGGCCATGCGCGAGATCGAGAGCGATATCGCCGAGGGGGCGGATATCGTCATGGTCAAGCCCGCCATGCCCTACCTCGACGTCATCCGCTGGGCGCGCGATCGCTACGACCTGCCGCTGGCAGCCTATCAGGTGAGCGGTGAGTACGCCATGATCCAGGCTGCGGGGATGAACGGCTGGATCGATCGCGAGCGCATCATGATGGAGAGCCTGCTGTCGATCAAGCGTGCGGGCGCCGACCTCATCCTCACTTACTTCGCCCGCGAGGCAGCCGCGCTGCTGCGTGAGGCTAAGTACTAGCGTGCTATGGCCTACCGACGACCGCTGACCACGCGGCAGATGCTGCTCTTCGCGCTGCTGTGGCTGAGCCTTGTAGGCTATACGCTGTGGATGCGCGGCGGGCGGCTAGACGGACCGACGCTGCTCACGCTGCTGCTCTCGGCCGTCTTCGTCTTCTACCCAATCATCAAGAGCTGGCGCCAGCGCCACTCGCGTCGCTAGTCCAGCTTCCCTATCGTGCACGCTCGAGGAGCGCTGCAGGTCACCTTTCCTCGGGGCAAGGCCTGCAGCGCTCCTTGCTTTTTGTGCGCCCTGCGCCCCTTGTGGGCTTGGGCGGGCTGAGCTGATTTGTCCGAAGGAGCTCAGTAGCCCCTCGAAGCAGCCCGCGCTTAGTCCTGCGGGAGGCTCGGCTAAGCCTTGCCGCACGCGTCGCCTCTCCGAGGCACTCTGAGGGATATCCTTCGGCGTGCTGACTGATACCCCTCAGCGTGCTGATGGACGCCCCTCAGCTGCTTGACTGATATCCCTCGGGAGCGGGAGGTAGGGCTCGCGCTGCGCTGGTGCTCCCTCGGGCGTGCGTGTCCCTTAGGGAGCGGGGAGGCGCTGTGGGGAGGCTGCGCCCGCAGCTCGAAGCGGTGGGGGAGGAGCGCTGGGCTGCTGTGCAGCCTGCCTCGGGGGCACAGTGTGCGCGAAGTCTTGCTTTCCCCTGGCAAAATGCTTATATTTGTTAAACGCCCTCGGGCGCTCATGCAGACAAAGCGAATAGAATAGCACTAGATGACATTGGACCTCTTCTCCTTTGAGTTTTTCCTCCTCATGGGCTCGCTGCTCATCCTGGCAGGGATCCTGGCGGGCAAGGTGGGGACGCGCTTCGGCGTGCCTGCCCTCTTGCTCTTCCTCCTGACGGGTATGGTCTTCGGCAGCTCGGGGCTGGGCATTCAGTATAATGATGCAGGGCGTATGCAGGACCTCGGGATCCTCGCTCTGACGGTCATCCTCTTCACGGGGGGACTGGAGACGAAGCTCACCGACATACGCCCTGTCCTCGGCCCAGGGATCATGCTCTCGACGCTGGGGGTGCTGCTGACGACCTTCTGCCTTGGGGGCTTCTTCTACGGAATGGACCTGCTGGGCTGGGCGCCCGTACACCTCTCCTTCCCCATCGCCCTGCTGCTGGCGGCGACGATGTCCAGCACGGACTCAGCCTCGGTCTTTGCGCTGCTGCGCTCGCGCAAAATGCACCTCAAGGAGAACCTACGCCCCATCCTCGAGCTCGAGAGTGGGAGTAATGACCCCATGGCCTACATGCTCACCATCGCACTGATCCAGTACATCACGGGCGGAGGCGAAGGGGCGTGGACGGATATCCTGAAGACCTTCCTCCTACAGTTCGGCGTGGGGAGCCTGCTGGGCTATGTGCTGGGGAAGCTGACGGGCTGGTTCCTCAACAAGGTGAACATCGGCAACGAGTCGCTCTATCCCATCCTGCTGCTCTGCCTGGTCTTCCTCACCTTCTCGGTGACGAGCCTGCTGCAGGGCAATGGTTACCTAGCTGTCTACATCATGGGCGTACTGGTGGGGAATAGGAAGATCGTGCACCGCAAGAGTATCTCCACCTTCTTCGACGGCATTACCTGGCTGCTGCAGATCACGCTCTTCATCAGCCTCGGGCTCTTCGTCAACGCCAGCGAACTGCTGCCCATCACGGGCTTTGCGCTCCTCTCAGGGATCTTCATGATCCTCTTCGCGCGTCCGCTGGCCGTGCACCTTTGCCTGCTCTTCTTCCCCCACATCTCGATGAACGGGCGCCACTTCCTCGCCTGGGTAGGCCTGCGTGGCGCCGTGCCCATCATCTTCGCCACCTATCCGCTGATGAGCCAGGTCGAGGGGGCAGAGACGCTCTTCAATATCGTCTTCTTCATCACCCTGCTCTCGCTGCTGATCCAGGGGACGACGCTGCCGCTGGTGGCGCGCTGGCTCAAGCTCGATGAGGAGGTCAAGGAGGAGGTAAGCCTCTTCGGCGTCAAGATCCCCAAGCATACGGGCGCCCGCATGGAGGAGCGTCATGTCGATGCACCCATGCTGGCGGGCGGCAGCCTCCTGATGGAGCTCGACCTCAGGGAGGAGGAGCTCGTCATCCTCGTGCGCCGTGGCGATCGCTATATGGTGCCTAAGGGCAAGCTGGAGCTCGCCGTGGGCGACATCCTCCTCATCGTCTCCGAGCACCACCTCTCCCGATGAAGCAGCACGCACCCGAGAGCCTCTACCGACAGATCCTCAGGCTCACCTATCCCAATATCCTCTCCAATATCACGGTGCCGCTGCTGATGATCAGCGACATCGCTATGGCTGGCCGTATGGCTGGCGGGGAGAGCATCGCTGCCGTCACGGTAGGGGCGGCGGTCACCTCCTTCGTCGTCGGGCAGTGGAGCCTACTGCGTATGGGCACGACGGGCTTCACGGCGCAGGCACGTGGGGCGGGCGACGTCGCCGCCCTCGGTCGGGGGCTGGCCTCGGGGAGCCTTATCGCGCTCGTGGTGGGCCTCATACTGGCGCTGGCGAGCCCGCTGTATGTCGCACCCGTGGCCTCGCTCTTCGAGCAGGAGGGTGGGGCACTGAGCCTCGCCGCCGAGGACTACCTCGGCTATGCCTTCCTCGGGCTGCCCGCGGCACTGCTGCTCTATGTCTTCAATGGCTGGCTGGTGGGGATGCAGCAGATGAAGCTCGTCATGAGCGTCAGCATCGCCAGCAATGTGCTCAACATCACTTACAGTTACCTCCTAGCCTTCCCCCTCGGCCTTGGCGTCGGGGGACTGGCCCTCGGGACGGTGCTGGCGCAGTACAGCGCCCTCGTGCTGCTGGCCCTCGGAGGCTGGCGCCGCGAGCGGGAGGTGCTCCGTAGGCTACGCCTCAGCGATGCCTGGCACCCCGAGACCATCCTGCGCTACTTCCACGTGGGCAAGCATCTGATGCTGCGCACGCTGCTCCTACAGTCGGTGATGCTGAGCTTCGTCTATATCGGGGGACGTATGGGGAGCGTGACGCTGGCGGCCAATGGCCTCCTGATGCAGCTCTTCAGCCTCTTCTCCTACTTCATGGACGGCCTAGCCTACGCCGCGGAGGCGCTGGTGGGTGAGGCCGTCGGGGCGCGGGATAAGCGCCGCCTCGGGGAGGTCATCCCTGCGGTCGTGCGCCTCGGCGCTGGCGTGGCGCTCTACTTCGCCCTCCTCTATGCCCTCATCCCTGAGCCACTACTGGCGCTGCTGACGGACAAGGCTGATGTGCTGGCGCGCGCTGCCGAGGAGCGCCTGTGGATCGCCGTGGTGCCGCTCGCGTCCTTCCTCGCCTTCCTCGGCGATGGGATCATGGTCGGCGCCACGCGCAGCATCGACATGAGCCGCGCCGTGCTGGTGGGCCTGGTGGGCTACGTGCTGCTCTATGCCGCGACAGCCAGCTGGCTGGGGGCGGATGCGCTGTGGCTGGCCTTCGTCAGCTATCTGGCGCTGCGTAGCGGCTGGGTGCTGCGTGCGGCGCGTAGGCTCTACGCTTAGCCTCGGCACGCGCTCGGCTGTCCCTCCTAACTCCTTATTATAGGGCTCTCGCCCGAAGAAAAGCGCCCCCACAGATCACTCGGATCTGTGGGGGCGCTTGCTTTGTGCTGGCCTTCGTGCAGGCTCGGGCTCTGTGGGGAGCTCTTGGGGGCGGCTGGGGGCTAGCGGGGGAACTTAGACCAGCGGCGCGTGCGGCGTAGGTGCTCGAAGCGCTCCTTCAGGTAGCTCACCGCGCCCTCGATCATCGTGTCGTAGCCGCGGATAGCAGCCTCGCGCTCGAAGCTGAGCGTGAGGTCAGGCTTGATCCCCTGCTCTATGTCGCCTCCCTCGGCGTCGTAGGTGCGGCTGGCGGAGTAGCGTACCGACCAGCCGTTGGGCAGCTCGCTACTCATCGGCAGCCCACCGCCGCCGCCCGTAGGCTGCCCCATGATGGTCACCAGCGGCAGCCTGCTCATCCTGAGCGTGAAGTCATTGGCGGCGCTGTAGACCCCGCGGTCGACGAGCAGCACCACGGGGCGCAGCCAGCGCACGCCCCGATCTACGGGGCGTAGCCGCAGCTCTACGCGCGGGGCGAAGTCGTCGTGCCCGGGGCCGTGCTTGTGGCTCATATAGCCGACCACGCGCTCGGCGTCGATGAAGTGACTGGCCAGTAGGTCAGAGTTCGTTACCTGTCCGCCGCCATTATCCCGTATGTCGATGATCAGCGCACGGCAGCCGCTGAGGCGGCTCAGGGCGGCATTGATATTGCCCTCGCTGAGGCCCTGGGCGAAGCTCGAGACGCGGATGTAGCCTATGCTGTCCTGCCCGTGATCGTGGTGCTTGAGCCAGGTGTAGCTCAGCGCCCCAGCGATGCGGTAGTCCTGCCCGAGGTAGTCCTCGATGAGGCTGCTATTGCTCCCAGCGGGGTAGTCGCTCTTCCAGCGCCAGTAGCGACCTTGGTCGAAGGGCGTGATGAGGTTGACGTGCCCGTCCTTGAGCTCGGAGATCAGCCCCGTCAGGACGAGGAAGAGCGAGTCGCTGGACATCTGGGCGCGGAGCTGGCTGCGCCACTTCAGCCGCATGTCAGCCCAGCTGGAGTCCTTGGGGAGCTTGAGGTCGAAGTAGCAGTAGTTGCGGTCGAGCGTCTCCCAGAGGACGTCGAAGTTGCGGAAGCTATCGCTGGTGAAGTCCTCCTCGGTGGAGCAGGAGCCCAGCCCCGAGATGAGGAGAAAGGCCGTCACGAGGACTCCGAGGAGGCGGGATCGTCTGTGGTGTAGCGGCATGGCTAGAAGGGGCTAAGTGGGGCGTAGTCGGTCTGTGCTCGGCGTCCCGAGAGGGGCAGCAGCTGGGTGGAGACCCCGACGAGCAGCCCCTGGCTGAGGCTCGAGCGCTCTAGGGCATTGACCCGGAGACGCTGTAGGTCGAGGCGGTAGCCCAGGCTGAGGGTCATCCAGTCCAGCAGCGGCAGGTCGATGCCCGCCACGAGCTGGCTGCGTAGGGCTGGCCCCGGGCCTCGGAGGTAGAGGCGTCGCTGCCAGGAGCTGTAGTAGTAGAGCTCGTAGTAGCTCTCGCCGTACTCTTGGCTGAAGGAGAGGCTCACGAGGTCCAGCTCTCCGTAGAGCCTTAGGCGGGCAGGGAAGCGGAGGCTGGGCAGGCGATAGCTATAGAGGGCCGAGAGGCCAAGCCCGAGGGAGGCCTCGATGCTCACAGGGTTATTGCCATTGCGGCTGCTGTAGCGTGCGCCTCCTCTCCCGACGAGGGCAGGGCCGAGGGCGAGGCGGCCGTAGCGTCCCTCTACGAGGCGCCTGAGGTAGCTGCGGTCGTAGCTGAACTGTAGCCCCCACATACGGCCGTTGCCTGCGGGATTGGTGCTCTGGCTGAGGCTGAGGCTGAGGAGGCTGTGGTCGGTCCAGCGTGGGTCTACGCTGCGCTCGGGGCGTGCCAGCAGCTGGCTGAGGCCGCCGCGGCGCTGCCGCCTATAGCCGTAGCTGGCAGACTGACTGACGAAGCCGAGCTGTGTGCCCCCGTAGCGCAGGGGGCTGAGGTAGCTGTCGCGCTGGATGATCCCCCCGAGGCTGAAGGAGCGCACCTGGCTGATGGGGCTGTGGGTGACCTCGCGGGGCTCGAGGAGGATGCTCTTGGCACGCTCTGTGCTGGGGAGGCTATCCTGTGCCTCCTGGGCTGTGGCCTCGGCGAGCGGAGCGCCCGCAGCGGTGAGTGCCCCGCTGAGGAGCGCTGTCAGGAGGCCGAGGGTGAGCCCTGCGCGGTGAGCAAGGGTCGTGTACTTAGTCCTCATCGCTGGGCTTAGGGCTAGGGGTGAAGTCGGTCTCGGCAAAGAGCTCCGCCTCCTCACTCGGAGCGTCCGCTTCGTCCGCGCTGCCCTCCTCGGGCTCGTCGTCGAAGCTGGGGGAGGGCTTGAGGGGCTCCAGTTCGCGCAGCTCCTCCACGAGCTGCGGCGCTAGCCGCTTGCCTCGAGCGCGAATGCTCTTCACGAGGGCGAAGTCCTCGACCTCGAGGGTGGTCAGCTTCAGCTCGCCTCCCTTCTCCTTGCGCCCGTACTCGAGGATAGGGTAGTAGGTGTCGGTCAGCAGCAGCAGCTTATTGCGCGTGTCCTCGCCGACGATCTGCTCGCGCTTGGCCTCGGGCTCGATGCTGAAGCGCTTGATGTACTGCAGGCGCTGCTCGGCGTCGTAGTAGACGGCCGTCCAGATCTTCTGTGGGCGGTGCTTCTCGATGCGCATGAGGTTCTCCTCGATATGGATGCTGTCGCTGAAGTCCGTCGTGTAGCATTCCCCTGAGTCGAGGATGATGAGGATGCGGTCGTGGGCGTGGAAGGAGCCCAGGTACTCGCCCTGACCATTGTAGTTGAGGCGCAGGACGTCGCGGTCGAACCACACGTCGCGCCCCCCGAGTGTCGAGTAGCCCTTGCTGAGCAGCGTCACCGAGTGCACCTCGGCCTTGGTGACGAGGAAGCCCACAGAGCTGCGGCTCTTGATCGGCAGCTCGGAGAAGTCCTTCTCGAACTGGAAGAGGCGCTGCCGTGCGTTGCGTATCTTGAGCTTGATGGATACCTTCTCCGCCTCGCCATTGGCATTGGCTGAGAAGTACAGGATACGGGAGCCCTCCTTGCCGCGGCTAAGGTCATAGCTGCGGTCACGGATCACAGAGAGGACGTTGAAGCGCTTGGCGTACACCGCCCCCGCCTTGCCGTCGCGATACACTACATTATATATAGTACGCTCGTCCCCACGCTGGTAGCGCGCCACGTGGATGACCTCCTCGTGCCCGTAGAACTTCTTGTCCTCGACCTTGAAGACGCTGTAGCGCCCCGAGCGGAAGAAGATGATCAGTTCATCCATCGTAGAGCAGTTGCAGACGAACTCCCCATCCTTCAGCGCCGTCCCGACGAAGCCCTCCTCGCGGTTGATGTACAGCTTGGCGTCCAGCTCGGCTACCTTCGCCGCCTCGATCGTGGAGAAGCTCGTGATGCGCGTCCTACGGGGGTAGGCCGCTCCGTAGCGGGCGATGAGGTGCTCATACCAGCGTATGGTGTACTCGGTCATGTGCCCCAGGTCGTACTTCAGGCGGTCGATCTCCTCCTCGAGCTGCAGCATCGCAGCCTCGTGGCGGGGGAGGTTGAAGCGCAGGATACGTGCCATGCGGATCTCTAGAAGACGCTTGAGGTCGGCCTCCGTGATAGGGCGCAGTAGCTGCTCGGCGAAGGGCTCCAGGCGCCGCGCCACATGCGCCAGCGCCAGTGCCTCACTCTCCGCGTCTTCGAATTCCCTATCCTTATAGATACGCTCCTCGATGAAAATCCGCTCCAGCGAAGCGGCCAGGTACTGCTCCTGACGCTCGCCCAGCAGGATCTGCAGCTCCTCGGTGAAGAGCTGCTTCGTCCTATCCACGCTGTAGCGTAGCAGCTGGCTGACGCTGGTGAAGAGCGGCTTCTCGTCGGAGATGACGCAGCAGTTGGGGCTGATGCTGACCTCGCAGTCGGTGAAGGCGTAGAGCGCGTCGATGGCCTTGTCCGAGGAGACCCCCGCCGCTAGGCTGAGGCGTATGTCGGTGCCGGCGGCCGTCATGTCGTCGACGCGGCGGATACGTATCTTGCCCTTCTCTACGGCCTTGAGGATGGACTCGATGAGGGAGGTCGTCGTCTTGCCCGCGGGCAGTTCCGTGATGCTGAGCGTCTTGGCGTCGATCTTGTCGATCTTGGCACGGGAGCGCAGACTGCCGCCACGCTCGCCGTCGTTGTAGCGCGAGACGTCGATCAACCCCCCCGTCGCGAAGTCGGGATAGAGCGTGAAGGACTCGCCCCGCAGATAGGCGCAGGCGGCCTCCGCGAGCTCGGTGAAGTTGTGCGAGAGGATCTTGGACGAGAGTCCGACAGCGATCCCCTCGGCGCCCTGGGCTAGGAGGAGGGGGAACTTGACGGGCAGTGCCACGGGTTCGTCCGTCGTGCCGTCGTAGCTCTTCTTCCACTCGGTCACGCGGTCGCTAAAGGCGGCCTCGAGGGCGAAGGCGCTGAGCTTGGCCTCGATGTATCGGCCAGCGGCGGCGGAGTCCCCTGTGAGGATGTTCCCCCAGTTGCCCTGCGTGTCGATGAGGAAGCCCTTCTGACCGAGCTGCACGAGGGCGTCCTTGATGGAGGCGTCCCCGTGCGGATGGTACTTCATCGTCTCGCCGACGATGTTGGCGACCTTGATGAGCTTGCCCCGATCCATCTCCTTCATGCTGTGCAGCAGGCGGCGCTGTACGGGCTTCAGTCCATCATCTATATGGGGTACGGCACGCTCGAGGATGACGTAGGAGGCGTAGTCGAGGAACCACGTCTGGTACATCCGCGTCAGGCTGCTGAGCTCGGGGCGTAGGCCGGGGCTCTCGGTGCCCTGGGGCGTCTCGGGGTCAAGGAGCTCCTCTGTGGGCTGTAGCTCCTCCCCGATCTCTTCGTCGTGCTGTGCTGTCATCTGTGCATCTGGCTGATCTATCATAGCTACAAAGATAAGGAAAGGTCGGCAGCGTAGCCACTCCGCTAAGGCAGTGTGGCGCTTGTCCTGAGGCCTATAGCCTCCCTGGGGCCAAGCTCCCCACCCTCCGAAGGTCTTCCCCCGCCGTCTCCCCCTCCAAGCCCTGCCGCCCTCGCCTCTTAATCCCCAAGGCCTCCCGCCCCTTATCCCTTAGCCTTCCTTAGAGATATCCCTCAGGGCGCTGACTGATATCCCTCCCGTCGCTGAGGGACGTCCCTCAGCGCCCTGACTGCTATCCCTCAGCGAGCCCCCCCTAGCCCTCCCCGCCGCGAGAGGCGTGCTAGGTGAAGTTTTCTCCCTAAATTCGTGCCCGACCCCCCCTCCGTCCCAGCGGGCTGCGGGCAGTGGTGAGGGGCGAGGTAGCAGTAATTAAGACGGCTTATTCGATAGTAGAGCGATGGAGCTATCCCGCATTATGGAGCTGGCTGAGGCCTTGGCCGAGGAGAGCGATCAGGTGGAGCTGTACCCCCAGTACGGGCGGCTCGTCATCCTTCGGAACATCGGGAAGATCCTCGGCGCCTGCGATAGGCAGTACGTCGATTTCCTCTGCCTGAGCAATGGTATGAGGGCCTTTGGTCATGAGTTCTACGGCTTCAAGTCGCGGGAGCTGCGCCCCTATCTGCACGATCATATGCTCTCCCTTTGGGCCTGGGACTTTATGCTGAGCTCGTCCTTTTGGGGCTTCTCGTCCTCACCCTCGGGGCTCAAGTGGGGCTACTTGGCCAAGGTCGATAGCGCGGGCAATCATTATATCGGGGCCTATGACCCCGCCCGTCGGAGGGAAGTCTTCCTCATCGCCTCGTCCTTCAATATCTTCCTGTGGAAGTTCCTCTCGGGGCTTCAGACCGCGCTCCGTAAGGGGGAGGAGCCGCCTAGCTTCGAGCCCTCGTGGTTCTGCGAGGAGGGGGAGAGCTATGTCCATGACGCGGAGCTCTTTGCCTCAGAGGAGGCGACTGAGGGATTCCGCTACAGCCCATGAGTAGCCCTTAGGCGCGCCTCTGCCTTGCGGTGAGGGATGTGTGTGGACTCGTCCCTTGTGTATCTGTGCGATAATGTGTATCTTTGTGCGCATTTCCTATGCAAGGTACACGGACGAAGCACGTCACCGAGAGCGGGGGCGACACCTTGCGGGGCTAATCCTAATTAGTATAAAGTACAATGTACGTCATCGTAGACATCCAGGGACAGCAGTTCAACCTCCAGGAAGGCCGTCGCCTGTTCATCCATCACGTCAAGGGCGCCGAGGCTGGTGCTACCGTAGAGTTCGACAAGGTCCTGCTCATTGAGAAGGACGGTCAGTTCACCGTAGGCACGCCTACCGTAGCCGGTGCTAAGGTCGTGTGCGAAGTACTGACGCCGCTCGTCAAGGGCGACAAGGTGCTCGTCTTCCACAAGAAGCGTCGCAAGGGCTATCGCAAGCTCAATGGCCACCGCCAGCAGTTCAGCGAGGTCGTCGTGAAGGAAATCGTAGGCTAGTAAATAAGTATCACCGCATTAGTTAGACAAGGACAATGGCACATAAAAAAGGTGTAGGTAGCTCCAAGAACGGACGCGAATCAGAAAGCAAGCGACTTGGTGTAAAGCTCTTCGGTGGTCAGCATGCCAAGGCTGGTAACATCATCGTGCGCCAGCGCGGCACGCAGCATCACCCTGGCGCAGGCGTGGGTATCGGTAAGGACCACACGCTCTACGCCCTCGTAGATGGTACGGTCGTCTTCACGCGCAAGAAGAACGATCGCTCCTACGTCTCGATCCAGGCAGAAGCCTAAGGACGAGACCCCGACGTCCCCCAGGGGACGACCAGCTACCCTCCCGAGGTGGGATCATCCCGCCTACAGAGAGATATAGGTAACGAGAGAGCTTGCTCCGAGGGCCATAGTCCTTGAGGGCAAGCTCTCCTCCTTTAATAGACCCAAGAGAGAGATGCTTACCATCAAGCGAATCAAGGAGCAGACGGAGGACGTCCTCCGCCTCCTACAGAAGAAGCACTTCGAGGCGCGCCAGTACATCACTGAGGTGCTCGACCTCGACGAGCTGCGCCGCCGCACCCAGCAGGAGCTCGACGCGAGCCTGGCGCAGCAGAATGCCATCGCCAAGGAGATCGGTGCCCTGATGAAGCAGGGACTGAAGGATCAGGCCGAGAAGATACGCGCCCAGGTCGCCGACCTCAAGCAGCTTAGCCGCCAGCTCGAGGAGAAGAAGAACGAGGCAGAGGCTCGTATCCGCGAGATCCTGCTGCAGATCCCCAATCTCCCCGCCGAGATCGTGCCCGAGGGCGCGACAGCCGAGGACAACGTCTGTGTCAAGATGGGCGGGCACAACCCTGAGCTCCCTGCCGACGCTGCTCCCCACTGGGAGCTCGCGAAGACCTACGACCTCATAGACTTCGAGCTCGGCGTCAAGATCACGGGTGCCGGCTTCCCCGTCTACAAGGGCTATGGGGCACGCCTGCAGCGCGCGCTCATCAACTTCTTCCTCGACAACGCACGCGAGGCAGGCTTCACCGAGGTGCAGCCCCCCTACGTCGTCAACGAGGACTCGGGCTACGGCACGGGCCAGCTCCCCGACAAGGAGGGGCAGATGTACCACGTCGGCGTGGACAACCTCTACCTCATCCCCACGGCTGAGGTACCCGTGACCAACATCTACCGCGACGTCATCCTGGACGAGAAGGACCTGCCCGTACGCAACACCGCCTACTCGGCTTGCTTCCGTCGCGAGGCTGGCTCGTACGGCAAGGACGTGCGCGGACTGAACCGTCTGCACCAGTTCGACAAGGTCGAGATCGTCTGCATCGACAAGCCCGAGCGTAGCTACGAGCGTCTGGACGAGATGGTCGCCTACGTGGAGACCCTCGTGACGAAGCTGGAGTTGCCCTGGCGTATCCTGCGTCTCAGCGGCGGTGACATGAGCTTCACCAGTGCGCTGACCTACGACTTCGAGGTCTTCTCCGCCGCGCAGCAGCGCTGGCTGGAGGTCAGCTCGGTGTCCAACTTCGAGAGCTATCAGGCCAACCGCCTGCGCCTGCGCTACCGCGATAGCGAGCAGGGCGTACAGCTCGCACACACGCTCAACGGGAGTGCCCTCGCCCTCCCCCGCATCGTGGCCGCCCTCCTCGAGAACAACCAGACGCCCGAGGGCATCCGCATCCCCGAGGCGCTGAGACCCTACACGGGCTTCGATCTCATCCCGCTGCCCCAGAAGTAGCACCCGAGGCTAAGCCCTCTAGAGCACAAGCCCCACCGAGTAGCTCCAGCCGTAGCTGGGGCGTCTCGGTGGGGCTTGTGCCTTTGGTGGGGTGCGGGGCGAAGGGGCTCCGCTCGTTCGCTCCACGAGGGCAGAGGAAGTTCGGGAGGTGGGTCGAGGAAGCTGGGAGATGGGGCTAGGGCTAGGGAGCCTGAGCTGCTGCCGAGCTAGGGAAGCTGGCGGCGTAGGCGCGCGATGGGCAGGCGAAGCTGCTCGCGGTACTTGGCCACCGTGCGGCGGGCTATGGGGTAGCCCTGGGCGGCCAGCTGCTGCGTCAGCTCCTCGTCCGTCAGCGGCTGGCGCTTGTCCTCGGCCTCGATGAGTGCGGCTAAGGCCTGCCGTACCTCACGCGTGGAGATGCTCTCGCCCTCCTCGGTGGTGATGCCCTCGCCGAAGAAGAACTTCAGCATGTAGATGCCGTGGTCGGTCTGCACCGACTTGCTGTTGCTGACGCGCGAGATGGTGCTGATGTCGAGCCCCGTGGCCTCGGCGATGTCGCGCAGCACCATAGGCTTGAGGTCGCTCACCTCGCCTGAGAAGAAGAAGTCACGCTGGTGCTCCACGATGGCCATCATCGTGCGGCGCAGCGTCTGCTGGCGCGTCTCGAGGGCCTCGATGAACCAGCGCGCCTGCTCGACCTTGTGCTTGAGGAAGGTCATCGCCTCGCGGCTCTGGCGGCTCTGACCCGCCTGGTCGCGGTGCGCCTCCAGCAGCTCGAGGTATGTAGGGCTCAGACGCAGCGGGGCAATCTCGCGCTCCCCGACGAGCGAGACCTGTAGCTCGCCGTCGCGCTCGGTGACGATGAAGTCGGGGGTGAAGTGCGCGAAGCGTGCCTCGGCGTCGTCCCCGAGACCGCTGGCGGGGCGTGGGCTGAGGCGGGCAATGAAGGCGTAGAGCTCCGAGAGGCGCTGCTCGTCGATGCCTAGGGCCGAGCAGAGGCGGTCGAAGCGCTTATTGACGAAGTCCTCGTAGTGCTCGCGGATAAGCCGATCAGCTGCCTGTGAGAGCTCGTCCTCGGGCAGGCGCTGCAGCTGCAGCAAGAGGGCCTCACGCAGATCACGCGCCCCTACGCCGGGCGGGTCAAGGGTCTTGACCAGAGCGATGAGCTCCTCGAGCTCCTCGGCTCGGGCATCAATGCCGGCCTTGAAGAGTAGGTCGTCCTGGAGCTCCTCCACCGAGCGCGTCAGGTAGCCATCGGCGTCGATACTGCCCACGATGTAGCGTGCCAGCTCGTAGCGGCGACCCTCGAGCTCGGTGACCATGGAGAGCTGCTCCAGCAGCTGCTCCTCGAGGCTGGGGGCTCCAGCGGCGAAGGGGATCTCCTCACGCACCGACTGGCGCTCCTGCAGCTCGCGTAGCTTGTACTCGGGGATGTCGTCCTGGGCGTATTCGCCTAGCTCCCAGTCCTGCTCGGTGGCGCCGTCCTCATCCCCCTCGTCCGTGCCGCTGCGCTGCTCCTCCTCGGGATAGTTCTCCTCGAGGGCGGGGTTCTCCTCCAGCTCCTGCTCGATACGGGTCTCCAGCTCGAGGCTCGTGACCTCCAGCATCTTCACCGCCAGCAGCTGCGCAGGGGTCAGCCCCTGGGTCTGCTCTAGGCGTTGGGTCTGCTCCAGTCCTGCCATCTAGTCGGCGTCGTCGTGATCGTAGGTCCAGACGATCTCCTGCCCTTGGGCGCGGAAGACCTCCTTGCGTGCTAGGGCAAAGAAGTAGTCGCTGAGGCGATTGACGAAGCGCAGGACCTCGGGGGCTAGGGGATGCTCGCTGTCGAGGCGGTAGATGAGGCGCTCGGCGCGGCGACAGACGGTGCGGCAGACGTGTGCCGCGGCGGTGATGTGCCCGCCCGAGGGGAGGATGAAGGCCTTGATGGGCGGCACGAGGTCATCAAGCCGGTCGATCTCACGCTCTACCTTGGCTACGGCGCGCTCGGTGACGCAGGTCACCTCGTGGAGTTCGTCCTTGCTGGTGTCGGTGGCCAGATAGCCGCCGACGGAGAAGAGCTTGTGCTGTAGCCAGTAGAGGAAGCGGCTGTCGGGCTCCTCGAGCTCGTAGGCCAAGAGGACTCCGACGAAGCTATTGAGCTCGTCGATGGTGCCGTAGCATTCCAGGCGGAGGTCATACTTGGGGACGCGCTGTCCCCCGACGAGGGAGGTGCGGCCCTTGTCGCCGCCCTTCGTATAGAGCTTGTACTTCTCTGTATCCATAGTGCTGTGTCGGGTGTGGGGCTGCTGGGGGCAGCCTAGGGTAATGGTCTGTCTGTGCTATCTGCGCTCTAGAGGAGGCGCAGGAAGGGGTGCCGTGCCGCTCGGGCTGCAGGGAGGGGAGGAGCTGTCTCCTCCTAGGCGGGGCGGCGGGGCGTCCCCGTTGTGGGGGTAGGGGCGTGCTAGTGGGGCTAGGGCTCCAGTAGGTACATCGGGGAGGGCGCGGTGCGGCGCAGGGCTGTCAGGCTAAGGTCCTTCCCCACGCGTATGCCCTCGCTGAAGAGGCGCTGCTCGATGCTCTTCCAGCAGAGCTCGGGGTGGTTGTTGTCCTTGCTCAGGTGGCAGAGCCACACGTTGCGCATCTCGGGGTGGTAGCAGCGCGCTAGGACCTCGGCGGCCTCCTCATTGGAGAGGTGTCCCAGCGGACTGGCTACGCGCTCCTTGAGGAAGGGTGGGTAGCTGCCCGTGCGGAGCATCTCGCTGTCGTAGTTGGCCTCCAGCACGACGTGCTGGGCGGCGGCGATGTAGCGCTCGATGACCGCGGTGGGGTGGCCTACGTCGGTAGCGAGAGTGAAGCGGAAGTCCTCGCCGCGGGTGATGTGATAGCCTACGTTCTCCGCGCTATCGTGCGGCACGGGGAAGGCCTCGATGGAGAAGCCCGCCAGCTCCAGCGGCTCGTGGATGGCGAGCTCGCGGCGCGAGGCCCCCAGCGGCTCCTGTACGAAGCGGCTGCGGGTGATGCTGTCGTGCACCAGGGTTGTAGCGTAGACGGGGAGGTGGTAGACTGCTCCCAGCACGCCTATGGTGCGTATGTGGTCGGCGTGGTCGTGCGTCACCAGCACGCCACGTATATGGCCGTCCTCGAGGCTGATGCCCTCGGCGGCTAGGCTCTTCTTGATGCTGCGTATGGGGATGCCTGCATCCAGCAGCAGGCCGCCCGTCTCGTCCCCGAGGTAGTAGCAGTTGCCACTGCTCCCACTCCCCAGGCTCATGAATCGTATCACTTGCTTCGTCTCTCCTTTAGCGTCTATAGATATAGGTCTCACGACCGAAGTCCTCGGCCGTCGGCTCGAGGGTCATCTCGCCCCGCAGGGGCAGGGCCATCTGCTGCTTGACCTCCTGGGGGCTGTAGCCACGACCGAAGAGGTACATCAGCTTCGTCAGGGCGCTCTCCGTGGTGCTGTCCCGTCCGCTCACCAGCCCCATACGCTGCAGCAGCATCCCCGTCTCGTAGCGCATCATGTCCACATAGCCCGTCACGCACTGCGTCACGTTCACGATGACCACGCCGCGTGCCACAGCTGCCTCGAGCGCCTCGAGGAACCATGGGAGCATCGGCGCATTGCCACTGCCGAAGGTCTCCAGCACGACGCCCTTGAGCGAGGGCAGGCTGAGCAGCGACTGCACGACCTCGCGGGTGATGCCTGGGAAGAGCTTGAGCACCGCCACATTGGGGTCGAAGGAGCGGTGCGGCCTCAGGGTTTGGCCGAGGGCATCGCGCTTGATGGCCGCATCGTGGTAGCGGATCTCAATGCCCGCGTAGGCTAGATGGGGATAGTTGTAGGAGTCGAAGGCGCTGAACTGGTCGGCGCTGACCTTGCTGGTGCGATTGCCGCGCATCAGGTAGTTCTCGAAGAAGAGCGCGACCTCGGGCACGCGGGGCTGCCCGGCCTCGTCACGTGCGGCAGCGATCTCGATGGCGGTGATGAGGTTCTCCTTGCCATCGGTACGCAGCTTCCCCACGGGGAGCTGCGAGCCGGTGAAGACCACGGGCTTAGCCAGCCCCTCGAGGGCAAAGCTGAGGGCGGAGGCCGTGTAGGCCATGGTGTCCGTCCCGTGCAGGACGACGAAGCCATCGTAGCGGTCGTAGTGCTCGGCGATGATGTCCACCAGGCGCGTCCAGTCCTCGGGTGCTATGGCCGAGGAGTCGAGCGGAGGGGTGAAGGCCACGCTGGAGATGTCGCAGCCGAGGCGGCGTAGCTCGGGGACGTTGTCCTGTAGATAGGCGAAGTCGAAGGGCTCGAGGGCCCCCGTCGTGGGGTTCTCGACCATGCCTATAGTCCCTCCGGTGTAGATGAGGAGGATGGAGATGCGTCGTTCGGTGGCCATAGTGTATCGCTTAGAGGAGCACTCGTGTCATGCTTTGGGCCAGCTAGGGGGCTAGCCCTCCCTACAAAGATAGCAAAATAGCAGGCGCGGTCGTACTGCTGCGCGGTGCCTTGCGGCGCCCCTCCCCGGGGTGGGGGAGGGCCCGCTCCTTGCTCGGGTGCAAGGCGCCTCTACGGGGGGAGCCTTCCTCAGGGATATCCCTCAGCTGCGCCACGGATATCCCTCGCGGCGCTGACGGACGTCCCTCAGCAGGCTGACTGATATCCCTCACGGCCGCTCACCCTAGGCTATCGCTGCACTCCGCCCCTTGCCGGGCCTGCTCGGCGGGGGTGGCTGCGTCAAGAAGCCCGCAGCCTATTCTCCATCCTCCGATAAGAGCAAAAGGTCTAGCCAGCCCCTATAGGGGCGACCCCTTCCAAAGCCCAGGGTGAGGGAACGCTGTAGGCGTGACGGAACCCTGGGTCAAGCCCTCCGATCCTTAAAGAGCCCTGCAGGGGCGACCCATAAAGCGTTCGTAGTGCCCTTGCTACACCACTCCGCCCTTGCTTATGGGTGTTTTGAGGGTCGCCCCTGTAGGGCTCTATACCTATTTGTTTAGCCTACCCAGGGTTTGGTCGCCCTTGCAGGGCTACGCACCCTGGGCTTTGGAAGGGGTCGCCCCGCTGGGGCTTCTCCTTCTCATCTGCTCAAAGTATAGGAGGGAAGAGGCCAAGCCTTGTCTTAGGTCTCTGGGTAAAGCTGACGGGGCGCTCTTCCTCTTCCTAATTCATACTTTCTCGTGTCCTAGGGTTTGGTCGCCCTTGCAGGGCTACGCACCCAGGGCTTTGGAAGGGGTCGCCCCGCTGGGGCTTCTCCTTCTCGTCTGCTCAAAGTATAGGAGGGAAGAGGCCAAGCCTTGTCTTAGGTCTCTGGGTAAAGCTGACGGGGCGCTCTTCCTCTTCCTAATTCATACTTTCTCGTGTCCTAGGGTTTGGTCGCCCTTGCAGGGCTACGCACCCTGGGCTTTGGAAGGGGTCGCCCCGCTGGGGCTTCTCCTTCTCGTCTGCTCAAAGTATAGGAGGGGGGAGGCTAAGCCTTGCCTTAGGTCTCTGGGTAAAGCTCAAGGAGTACCCCTCCTATCCCTAATCGATGCGATGCGTCCGTCCTAGGCTCGGCGGGGGCTCGGGGGCTTTTGCGTATCTTTGTCTAAGACCTAATAGCTTAGATATGCTGAAGTTCCTCAAGGATAATAAGGCGCTCTACCTCCACATGCTCTACGTGCTGGCGATCTTCTTCGTCGGGGCGCTCGTGGCGAGTATCAACACCTCGCCCAAGGAGGGCTATGTGCCTAACTACCCCTCCCTCAAGGCTGACCAGCCCTGGGGTGAGCGGCCTCTGGTAGCCCCCTTTGAGTTCCCCGTCCTCAAGACGGAGGAGCAGATGAAGATGGAGCGGGACAGCGTGGAGCGTATCATCCCGCCCATGTGCCGCATGGATGAGAACGTCATGCCGCGCATGATCAATCAGCTGCACGACCAGTACAAGGAGCTGGCAGCGACCGTCCCCGAGAGCTACTACCTCTTCCTGCAGCAGCAGCTCAAGAAGTACTACTCCTTCGGGATCATAGACAGCAAGACCCTCGACGAGCTGCACCTAGATCGCCGCCTCGAGGTACGTATGCTCGGCAGCGGGCAGACGGGCACGGGCTGGACGAACGTCCCCGTGGCACGCCTCTACCGCCTGAGCGAGGTCTACAAGCTCATCATCGACGAGGCTACACGGCAGGGGCTCAAGCCCGAGCTGCTGCGCCAGCTGGAGATCACGCAGTACCTGCAGCCCAATGTGAGCTATGCCGAGGCCGAGACCAAGCGCATGCTCGCCGAGGCCCTCTCGAGCCTGGCGACCTCGACGGAGCGCTACCAGCAGGGCCGCCGCATCATCGACCAGGGGGAGGTGCTGACGCCCTATGCGCTCAATGTCATCCGCTCGCTCAACGAGGAGTACAAGGCCCGCGTCGGGGAGCAGACCAGCTTCCTACAGCTGCCGCTGCTGGGCTACTTCTTCTTCCTCTTCACGGCGCTGGCGATCTATCTGGTACTCTTCTACCGCGAGTTCACCGAGCAGACGAAGAATGTCGTCCTCGTGCTGCTGAGCATCCTCACCTTCATCGGGCTGACCAAGCTGCAGGTGGCGCACGTCGACTGGTTCAGCATCGAGGTCGTCCCCTACGTGATGATCATCCTGCTGCTGCGTACCTTCTTCGCCAGCCACATGGCACTGACGACCTACGTCATCACGATCCTTGCGGTGGCTTACTTCACCCTCGACCCGCTGAACTTCATCTTCGTGCAGCTCCTGGCGGGCTTCTCCGCGATCTTCACCCTGCAGAGCCTCTCCAACCGCGGGCAGCTGATCCGCGCTGCCTTCTCGGTCTATCTTGTCTACATCCTCTCCTCGATGCTGGTCGAGTGGCTGGGCAAGGACATGATCACCACCGACTACTGGATGAAGCTGCTGTACTACGGGGTCAACCTCGTCTTCCTGATGTTCACCTACGTGCTGGCCTTCCTCGTCGAGCGTGCCTTCGGCTACGTGTCCAATGTGCGCCTGGTGGAGCTGAGCGATACGGCCATGCCGCTGCTGCGCGAGCTCTCGGAGATCGCGCCCGGGACCTTCCAGCACTCCTATCAGGTCTCCATCCTAGCGCAGGCCGCCGCCACACGTATCGGGGCCGATACGCAGCTGATCCGTGCCGGGGCGCTCTACCACGATATAGGCAAGATGCTGCACCCTGAGTTCTTCACCGAGAACGCCCCGTCCAATAGCCCCCACCGCCTGCTCTCGGCGCACGAGAGTGCCCGCGTGATCATCCGCCACGTCACCGATGGGATCATCCTCGGGCAGAAGAGCTCGCTGCCGCCGCAGATCATCGACTTCATCCGCACGCACCATGGGCGCAGCACGACGCGCTACTTCTACAATACCTACTGCAATGAGCACCCTGGTGAGGAGGTAGACCCCGAGCCCTTCACCTATCCAGGGCCCAATCCCCAGACCAAGGAGCAGGGGATCCTGATGCTCGCCGACAGCGTCGAGGCTGCCAGCCGCAGCCTCACCAGCTACACCGAGGAGGGCATACGGCAGCTGGTGCAGCGTCTGGTCGACGGCATTGTCGCCGAGGGGCTGCTGGAGGATACGCCCTTGACCTTCCGTGACATCCGCGAGATCAAGGAGGTCTTCATCCTCAAGCTCATGACCATGTACCACGCGCGCATCGCCTACCCCGACAAGCGCTAGCGCCCGAGGATGAGCACTACCCACCGATAGAGCATGTACAAGGCGATCTTCCTCCTCGGCTTCATGGGCTCGGGCAAGAGCACCGTGGGGCGTCAGCTGGCCGACGAACTCGGCTGGCAATTCATCGACACCGATGTCTTCATCGAGACGCGCTGGCGGCAGCGCATCACCGATATGTTTGCCTCGGTGGGGGAGGCAGGCTTCCGCAGGCGGGAGCGTATGGTCATCGAGGAGCTGATGACGATGGAGGACACGGTCTTCGCCACAGGGGGCGGGATGCCCTGCTACGGCGATACGATGGAGCTGCTGCGGGAGGCGGGGGTGACGATCTACTTCCGCTGCACCCCCGAGGTGCTGGTGCAGCGGCTGGAGCTCTGCAAGCGTACCCGCCCGACCATCCGCGACAAGAGCGGAGCGGAGCTGGAGACCTTCGTGCGCGAGACGCTCCTAGAGCGTGCGCCCATCTATACGCGCGCGCACTATACCTATGATATAGACGAGATCGTCAGCCCGAGGATGGAGCGGGACTTCGCCCGCCAGCTCGCGGCCGACCCTCGGCTACGTCAGCCCGTACTGGGGGGCTGATCCCAGCGCGGCGTGAGGTCTGGGGGCTAAGGCTAGGAGGCTGAGGCCGCTAGCTCCACGAAAAGCCGTGATGAGGGGGGAGCCCCTAGAGGAGGAGCTACCTTTGCAGTGTCCTCAGAGGGACTGAGGGCAATACAGTTTATTCACCTTTTATACTCCTCTACATCATGGCACAGACACAGCCACTGACCTACGTCCTGAAGACACACGTCGCCAAGCTCGGCAAGCACCAAGGCAAGAAGGTGGTGCAGGCACACCCCACGCACCGCCAGACGGTCTCCTTCGAGCGCTTCTGTACGCTCGTCTCCGGGCACTCCACCTTCAACTACATGGAGGTAGCCTCCATCCTCAACCTCTCGGCCGATATGGCACGCGACCTGGTGTCCAACGGCTCCAGCGTCGAGTACGGACGCCTCGGCTTCCTCCAGCCCTCGATGCGCAGCGTGCAGGTACCCGAGGGCGAGGCCTTCGACGCGGCCAAGCACATCAAGAGCGCCCGCGTCGTCCTGCGCCCCAAGCAGCGCTACTTCGACCTCAAGGGCATGCGCTACAAGCGCTTCTCGCTCCAGCCCGTGAGCCCTAGCACAGCACCTAAGACCAAGCAGCCCAAGAAGGCCGAGGAGGGGCACGGCGGCTCCTCTGAGTCCTCGGGCCCTGGCAGCACGGGCGGGCATAATAGCGGCCTTTAGTCCGAGGCGAAGCGCTGCAAGGCGCTCCCTACAGCCCTAGCTAAGTCTGGCGGCATCCTCCCCACTTGTGGGGCTGGGTGCCGCCAGTGCTTTGGTAGCGGTCGGGGAGGGGCGTCGGGGGCGCTGAGTGTCCTAGTGCGGGGGCTTGTGCCTCGGCCTAATGGACTTAGCCCGCCTAGCGGACTGGAGCAGGGGGCGGGAGGTGCGCGCGGCCGTACCTTCGCAGCGGTCTCCAGAGGATGGAGGCCTAGCTATACTCACTTTATACTCCTATATCTATGATGTACTATGTAGCCTGCGGGCTCGCCCTCGTGGCGACGCTCGGCAGCCTGGGCTGTAGCCCCAGGATCAAGCGGCAGGAGCTGAGCGCCGAGGCCCAGCAGCAGCTCCGCCAGTCCGCCCTCCAGAGTCAGCTCATCGAGGAGGAGCTGCTGCTGGAGCTCCCTGATAGCCTTGAGCTTGTGCCGCTGCTTCCCTCGGCGGGGCTTTCCCTCCCCCTTCGCGCAGCCTCCGCCGCGCCTCTTCGCCCGTCACGCACCCAGGGGCGCCTCTACTACCAGCGCCGTACGCGTGCCGCGCAGCTGCAGGCGGCCTCCGTCACACAGAGCAGGCAGACCCAGCAGCAGCTGCGCGAGGAGTCACGGCGCCAGCCACGCCTCCTGCTCCTTGGCCTAGGTCTCGCCCTTGGAGCTGGGCTCGGGGCCTATCTTAGCTATAGAGTGCGGAGGGCGCTCAGATGAGGACGACAGACATCCGCTACATCGTCCTGCACTGCAGCGCCACGCGGAGCACGCAGGACTACAGCCCCGAGGCGCTGGAGCACGACCACCGCGGGCGGGGCTTCCGCGGTATAGGCTACCACTACTACGTGCGCCGCTCGGGCGAGGTCATCCCCTGCCGCCCGCTGGATCAGATCGGCGCCCACGTGCGCGGCTACAACGCCTGCAGCTGGGGCGTCTGCTATGAGGGCGGCCTCGATAGCGCAGGGCGACCCGCCGACACACGCACGCCCAAGCAGCGGGCGAGCCTCCTCCGCCTCCTCCGCCAGCTCAAGGGCTATGCTCCCCAGGCGCACATCCTCGGGCACAGAGACCTCAGCCCCGACCGCAATGGCGATGGGCGCATCACCTCCGAGGAGTGGCTCAAGAGCTGCCCCTGTCTCGAGGCTGAGACCGAATACCGCACCCTTAATGACCTATGATGATGGAGACGCCAAGACCTCAGGACGGGCGCCATAGGGTGCAGCTGTGGATGGCCTGCGTGCTCTGCACCTTCGGCATGGCGCTGCTGGGAGCGGCCTTCTTCACCAGCCCGCCAGGGGAGATCCACTCCAGCGTGCTGGTGGCCTACGGCGAGGTGATGACCTTTGCTGGAGCGCTCTTCGGCATCGACTACCACTATCGGGGGCGCTAGGCACGGGTACTTTCCTTATCTTTGCGCTGGGCTCCGCCGTGAGCCCACAGATCGACTAACTCACCATTAAATAATAGCTTCGATGAAGAGACGACTCGTCTGCTCCCTCCTCGTAGGGGCAGCCCTCAGCCTCCCAGCTCTAGCCCAGCGCACGACGACGCAGCTGGAGCAGGGCTGGCGCTTCTCCCGCGAGGATAAGCCCGGCACCGCAGCCGCCAACTTCGACGACCGCAAGTGGTCGCAGGTCACCGTACCCCATGACTGGGCCATCTACGGACCGTTTAGCTTTGAGAACGACAAGCAGCACCTAGCGATCACTCAGGATGGTCAGAAGGAGGCGATGGAGCACGCTGGCCGTACGGGGGGACTGCCCTTCGTCGGCGTGGGCTGGTATCGTCGCGAGCTGGAGATCCCCCGCGACCTCGGGCAGCGTCGCGTACGCCTGACCTTCGATGGGGCGATGAGCCACGCACGGGTCTACGTCAACGGGCAGGAGGTCGGCTACTGGCCCTACGGCTACAATAGCTTCTACTTCGACATCACCGACTACGTACGCCCCGGGCAGCGCAATGTGCTGGCCGTGCGACTAGAGAACAAGCACGAGAGCAGCCGCTGGTATCCTGGTGCAGGGCTCTACCGTAATGTGCATCTCACCATCATCGAGCCCATCCACTTCTCCACCTGGGGGACGCAGATCCTGACGCCCCAGGTGAGCAAGGACTACGCACGCGTGGAGGTACGCACCCGCCTCAGCGGCCTCGGGACGCTCCGCTCGGGCAGGCTCGACCTCGAGGCACTGCTTCTCTCCCCCGAGGGTAAGGTCGTGGCGCGTGAGCAGCGTGCGGGCTACTTCGGCCCCGAGAGCGTGGACTCGGTCTTCCGCGCGGGCTTCGACCTCAAGGCCCCCCGCCTCTGGGACATCGGTCAGCCGCAGCTCTATAAATATGTAGTGAGCGTCCGTCATGAGGGCAAGCTCCTCGACAGGGATACGGTGCCCTTCGGCGTGCGCTCCATTGAGCTCAAGGCGGGCGAAGGCTTCTTCCTCAACGGGCGTAAGATCAAGTTCCAGGGCGTCTGCCTGCACCACGACCTTGGCCCACTGGGTGCGGCGGTCAATGAGGCCGCCATGCGCCGCCAGATCCGCATCATGCAGGATATGGGTGTCAATGCCATCCGTACCTCGCACAACATGCCCGCCCCTGAGTTCGTCCGTCTCTGCGACGAGATGGGGATGCCGCTGATGGCCGAGAGCTTCGACTGCTGGAAGATGCCTAAGGTCCCCAACGGCTATAATCTGGACTTCGATGAGTGGCACGAGCGTGACCTAGTGAACCTCATCCACCAGTACCGCAATAGCCCCTCCGTCATCATGTGGAGCATAGGCAACGAGGTGCCCGAGCAGGGGCACGCCGTGGGCACGCAGCTGGCCTACCGCCTGCAGGCGATCTGCCACCGCGAGGATCCCACCCGCCCTGTGACCAACGGTATGGACAATCCCATCGAGGTGCTGCGTACGGGCATGGCTGGCACGCTCGACGTGCCGGGCTTCAACTACCGCCCCTTCCTCTACGACACGGCGCATAAGGTACTGCCGCAGGGCTTCCTCCTCGGATCGGAGACCTGCTCGACCGTCAGCTCGCGCGGGGTCTACAAGTTCCCCGTCGTGCGCAAGTCCATGGCCAAGTACCCCGACCATCAGTCCTCGAGCTACGACGTAGAGCACTGCGGCTGGAGCAACCTCCCCGAGGATGACTTCATCCGCCAGGAGGACAACGACTGGATGATGGGCGAATTCATCTGGACGGGGATCGACTACCTCGGCGAGCCTACGCCTTACTACAGCGAATGGCCCAGCCACTCCTCGCTCTTTGGGGCTGTGGATCTGGCGGGACTGCCGAAGGACCGCTTCTACCTCTACCGCAGCCACTGGAACAAGGAGGCCAAGACCCTGCACATACTGCCGCACTGGACTTGGCCGGGACGCGAGGGCGAGACGACGCCCGTCTTCGTCTACACCAGCTACCCCGAGGCCGAGCTCTTCATCAACGGCAAGAGTCAGGGCCGACAGAAGAAGGACCTCGGCGTCAAGATCGCTGACACGGAGAACGATCAGAGCCGCCGCGACTTCGTCCGCCAGCGTCGCTATCGCCTGATGTGGATGGACGCGAAGTACGAGCCCGGGGAGATCAAGGTCGTCGCCTACGACGCTGCAGGTCGCCCCGCCGAGGAGCAGATCGTCCGCACGGCAGGCAAGCCGCACCACCTCGAGCTGGTCGCTGATCGCAGCACCATCGCCGCCGACGGCAAGGATATCTCCTTCGTCACGGTGCGCGTAGTGGACAAGGACGGCAACCTCATCCCCGACGATGGACGCCTCCTGAAGTTCGCCGTCTCGGGCGCCGCCAGCTTCCGCGCTGCGGCCTCGGGTAACCCCGCTTCGCTCGACGCCTTCCACCTACCGCAGCACCACGCCTTCAGTGGTCAGCTCGTCGTGCTGGTACAGGGCGGTACGAAGGGCGGCAGCGCGACGCTCAAGGTCAGCGCTAAGGACCTCCCCACCGCGAGCCTGCAGATCCAGGTCAAGTAGCCCACTATCCCCCAATACTAAGGCCAGCGCCTCGACTCCCTAGGGAGCCGAGGCGCTGGCCTTTCTTTTTTGTCCGCTGGCGGGGCAGGGAAGGAAGCGGGAGGTGCTGCGGCCTTTTCGTTGCCACAGCCTCCTCACGGCTGTTGCCTCCTCGCTGCTGCGGTGGCTGTGTGCTAGCGGGCGGTAGCGCGGAGCACCTCGCGCTTGCCGGGAGGGCCAGGGAGGCGCTCGACCGAGAAGCCCGAGCGCTCGAGACGGCGGCGCACCTCGCCCTTGGCGCAGTAGGTCGTGAGGATCGCCCCTGGGCGGCAGCAGCGTCGCAGCTGGGCGAAGAGCTCCTCGCGCCACAGCTCGGGCTGGCTCTCGGGGGAGAAGGCGTCGTAGTAGACGAGGTCAAGTGCGGCGGGGAAGGGCAGGGCGTTGAGGTCGCCCGAGATCTTGTGCAGGACGAAGTAGCGGCTCAGCGTGACGTCCTCGTCCCAGGCCGCCTCATGCAGCCGCATCAGCGCGCTGTGGCTGTCCTCGAGGCTGTCGAGGGGAGCGCTGCTCGTGGAGGAACTCACCTCCTTTGTCCCCTGTGTCCCTAGGCGAGCCGCTAGTTCGGCAGGGGCTAAGGCCTTCTTGCAGCTCGGCTCGGTGCCGCCCGCTGTGGATAAGGGGAGTGCTGTGGATAGCTCGTAGTGCAGCTGGCGGTAGAGCTCGGCGGGGATGGGGTAGCGCTCTATGCTGTAGTAGTGGATAAGTCGGTGGCTACGCTCGGCCTCCCTCCAGCTGAGGAGGGCATTGAGTCCTGTGCCGAAGCCGACCTCGAAGCAGCGCAGCGCCGCCCCCTCGGGCTCTGTCCACTGCTCGAGACGCTGCCTAAGGCCGAGGCCGAGATAGATGTGGGCGCTCTCCTGCACAGCGCCGTGCGTGGAGTGATAGTGCTCGCCGAAGCGTGGCGTGTAGAGCGTGAGGCTGCCGTCCTCGGTCTCCTCGAGCTGGGGGATCGTCTGGCTCATCGGGCAAGCTGGGGGAAGAGTGGGTGGGCGAGCTGCCAGAGGGCGATACCTGCGGCGACGCTCACGTTGAGCGAATGCTTGGTGCCGTACTGCGGGATCTCAAGGCAGTGGTCGGCAGCGGCGACGACCTCCTCGGCGACGCCCTTCACCTCATTGCCCAGCACGAGGGCGTAGCGCCTCCCAGGCTCGGGGACGAAGTGGTCGAGGCGGAGGCTCTCGTGGGCCTGCTCGAGGGCGAGCACCGTGTAGCCCTTCGCCTGCAGCTCGCGCACGGCCTCTAGCGCGCTGCTGCTGTAGCGCCAGGGGACGCTGTCCTCGGCACCGAGGGCGGTCTTGTGGATGTCGGGGTGCGGGGGCTGTGCGGTGATGCCGCAGAGGATGAGCCCCTCGATGCGGAAGGCGTCGGCGCTACGGAAGATAGAGCCGATGTTATTCATGCTGCGTATGCTGTCTAGGACGAGAATGAGGGGCAGCTTGGCGCTCGTGCGGTAGTCGTCGGCGCTGAGGCGCTCCATCTCGGTGATCTTGAGTTTGCTCATGTAGCTTGTTGGGTAGTGTCGGGTCGAAGGGGTGGGGGCTTAGTCTACGAGCTCGGGGACGAAGCCTAGGAGATACACGCGGCTCGTGGCGCGCGTCAGGGCGGTGTAGATCCAGCGGGCCATGGAGCGGTCGAGGGGCAGGTAGCGCCCCGCGAGGCTCATGTCGACGAAGACGCAGCGCCACTGCCCGCCCTGCGCCTTGTGCGCCGTCACGGCGTAGGCGTACTTGACCTCGAGGGCACCCCAGAACTTATCCCTACGGATCGCCTTGCGCCGCTCGACCACGGAGCTGATGTGGGCGTAGTCGGCCGAGATGCGGTCGAAGAGCTCCTGGCGCTGCTCGGCGCTGCGCTGCGGGCTGGGGTCGGTGAGGGAGCTCACTAGGAGGCGCACCTCCAGCTGCTCATCGCGGTCGGGCAGGTAGACGAGGGCGTCGGCAAAGTCCAGCTCGTACTCGTGCCAGTAGCGCAGGACGCGGCGGAGCTCGATGACCTCGCCGTTGGCGATGAAGTCGGAGTGATCCCTAAGGCGCGTGTAGTGGTAGTTGTTGCGCGCTACGATGAGGCGCTCGCCGGGGACGAGCTGCTCCTCGTAGTAGAGGAGCTCGCCGCGGATGGCCTGGTTGCACTCCAGCGCGAGGCGGTTGGAGGGGCAGATGACGAGCGTCTCCTCCCTGCCGTAGCGCTGGTAGGCCTCCTCGAGGTCCTCGAAAAATTCGCCTGGCTCTACGGGGTAGATGCCGCGCCAGTCCTCCGTCTCCAGGTGTATGGGCAGGTAGTTCTCGGGCTCGCTGTCGCTGTACTCGTCGATGAGGTCGCGCAGGGCGGTGGCATTATGCAGGATGCCGCCCTGACGCTGGCGCACGACCTGCCGCAGCTCGGCGCCGTAGACGGTGAGGCCGTAGCGCCCCGAGAGCACCTCGGGGTCGAGCGCCTCGCTCAGCTCCATCCCCACGGGCGGCAGCTGTGCCGTATCCCCGACGAGCAGGAGGCGGCTGTCCTCGCTGCCGAAGACGTAGGCCAGGAGATCATCCAAGAGGTTGCCCGAGCCGAAGGGGCTGTATTCGCCCGAGCTGCCCGAGATCATCGAGGCCTCATCCACGATGTAGAGGGTGGGGCGTCGCTCGGGGCTCGAGGAGGCCAGCTGGAAGGTGCCGCCCTCCTCCTGCATCTGGCTGGAGGCACGGTAGATGGTGCGGTGGATGGTGGCGGCGCGGCGCCCCGAGGCTGCGGCCAGCACCTTGGCGGCGCGTCCCGTGGAGGCCATCAGCTCGACCTGCAGCCCCGAGGCGATCGCGGCCTCGGTGATCCAGCGCAGGAGGTAGGTCTTCCCCGTCCCCGCATAGCCCCGTAGGAGGTAGACGGTGTAGGGCGAAGGGTCATCGAGGTAGTCGATGAGGGCTGCGATGGCCTCCTCTTGATCGCCCGTCAGCGGTAAGTCGCTGCCCCGAGCCAGCAGATCTGAGAGCGCTGTATACGGCATGTGATAATAATTTCTATCTTTGTTGCTGTGAAGTTAGTGCATTTGGCGCACATACGCCTAGGAAGAGCCTCGACGAGGTGCTCGTCCTGGGGCGCGTGGGTCGCACGCCCGTCTAGACTAAATTAAAACTACTATACAAGGAAATGAAGAAGGTTATCCTCATCATCGTAGCCGTAGCTGTACTGGCTCTGGCCTACGTCACTGTGCAGAGCGTCCTGGCTCCTGTGAGCTTCGACAAGAAACAGCAAGAGATCGAGCTGGTACTGCAGAAGCAGCTGAAGAAGATCGCTACCTACGAAGACGCCTACAAGAGCGTGTACGACAAGTATGCCGACAAGGACGAGCTCGTGAACTTCCTCAACAACGGTCGCGTCTTCTACATCCGTGCCGAAGGTGACTACACCAGCGCCATGCGCGAGCAGGGGCTGTCCGAAGAGGATGCAGCTCGTCGCGGCCTCATCCGCCGTGATACGATCTGGGTCAGCGCTAAGGACTCGCTGCTCAAGGACGGCACCGACCTGGCTAAGCTCTTCTCCATCCCAGGCTCTGACTCTACGATCCAGGTCGTAGCTGGCACCATCGAGCAGGAGGTAGGGGACAATAAGATCCAGGTCCCTGTCTTCCAGGCATCGGCTGGCTACCAGAGCTACCTCGGCCGCCTCGGCAATGATCGCCTCGTCAAGGAGAAGATCGAGAAGGCCAACAGCAAGGCCAATGCCTTCGCTGGCGTACGTGTCGGCTCGCTGACCGAGGTTAAGACCAACGGTAACTGGGAGTAATGACTCAGGAGCCCAGCAGCTCACCCCTCACGGCTGCTACGGCAGCAGACTATAGCTTGTCCATCCGACCCGCGTCGGGTGGACTTGCTTTTTGTGTCCAGCGCCGTGGCTCTGTCCCCGAGCTCGTCGAGCGGGGCTTCCTCGCCAGCCGCCGCCCCGAGGCGCGGCTCTACGAGCAGCTCGAGGAGCTCTACTACCAGAGCGAGCTCCTCAGCTACCCCTACGGCGAGGTCGTCCTCTATGTCGAGCCGCAGCGCTGGTGCCTCGTGCCTACCGAGCTCTTCCGCCCAGGCAGCGAAGCCCTCTGGCTGGATGCCGCTACCGAGCCTACGGCTACGGGCGGAGCCGAGCAGCGCCAGCAGCTCCTCTCCTGGACGCAGCCCGACTCGGTGCAGACCTTCGTCTTCGCCTGGGATGCCGAGGCCTATCACTTCCTCAGACGTACGCTCCTCTTGCTGGAGCCGCGTCCTTACTTCGCCCTGCCCCTCTCGGCGCACCGACAGCTGTCGCGTGCTAGCCGCTCGCCCGAGGTGCTGCTCCTGCTGCGTGCGGGACAGCTGGAGCTCTTCCTGCTGCGTGAGGGCGAGCTCCTGAGCTGCGGGCACTACCCGCTGGTCGGGATGCAGGAGGCGCGGGTCGTGGCCGAGGAAGCGGCCTTCTACCTCATCAGCTACTGGCGTCACCACGGCCTCGAGGGGCAGACGGCTGGGCTCGTGATCGGCTACCCCGAGGAGGGCGATGCCGCCACCTGCCATCTGCTGCACGAGGCGGCCGACCTACTGGCGGAGCTCCTACGACCCCATATCGGGCAGCTGCAGCTCGAGGCCTATCGCTCGACCAGCCTCGCCCCACTCTAATGATCATCAGCTATGCGCATCATAGGCGGGAAGTACAAGCGGCGCCGCTTCGACGTCCCTAAGAGCTTCAACGCTCGTCCCACGACAGACTTCGCTAAGGAGAATCTCTTCAACGTCCTGCAGCAGTACCTCGACCTCGAGGGGCTCACGGCGCTGGACCTCTTCAGCGGTACGGGGAGCATCGCCCTCGAGCTGCTGAGCCGCGGCTGCAGCCGTGTCGTCGCCCTCGAGCAGCGGCGCGAGCACGCCCTCTTCATCCGCAGCGTGGTGCGCGAGCTGGGCGAGGAGCGCAGCCTGCAGGTGCTGCAGGCCGATGTCTTCCGCTATCTGGCTACTGCCAAGGGCGGCGCGCAGTACGACTTCATCTTTGCCGACCCGCCCTACAAGCTCAGCGAGATCGCGACGCTACCCCAGCTCATCCACGACTCGGGGCTGCTGCGTACGGGGGGTGTCTTCGTCGTCGAGCACCCCGCGCAGTACGACTTCAGCGCGCTGTCCTACTTCAGTGAGCGCCGCGTCTATGGCTCGGTGAACTTCTCCATCTTCGCCCTCGAGGAGCCCGAGGAGGCGGAGGAAGATAGCGCCGAGGAGCCTTAGCCTGAGGCCGCCTAAGGGGCAGCCTGCACCGCCTGCACGCTGTACCCTTGCTGACTGATATCCCTCAGCGGCCGCACGGCCGTCCCTCAGCGCGCTGACGGATATCCCTCACGCGGGCTCAGCCTTATCCCTCAGGTGCGACGCCCCTAGACAAGTGGGGCGCTGACGCACTGGGGGCATTATTCATCCCTAGAATCAGATACAAGCAGTGGACTACATCTATAGTCTCGATATGAAGGTGCGTGACTACGAGTGCGACCTTCAGGGCGTGGTTAACAACGCCAACTACCAGCACTACATGGAGCATACGCGCCATGAGTTCCTCGAGAGCCTCGGGGTCAACTTCGGCAAGATGCACGAGGACGGACTGGATGCCTTCGTCACCAAGGTGAGCATCTCCTACAAGAAGAGCCTGCGTAGTGGCGACCACTACCGCTCGGCCCTGCGCTGCGCTATGCGCCCGCCCAAGCTCGTCTTCTACCAGGACATCCTCCACACCGATGGCACGCTCGCAGCACGCGGCGAGGTGGAGTGCGTCGTCGTGGATCACGGCCGTCTGACGCGGGGCGAGTTCTTCGCCGAGCTGCTCAAGGACTACCTAGACTAGGCCGCGCCCTTACTTCTTCCCCCGCCTCTTCCCCTCCTTCTCCTCCCTCCAGCCCAGTACGACTATGGCCAAGAAAATCGCTGAGACGCCCTTGATGAAGCAGTATCAGGAGATCAAGAGCAAGCACCCCGACGCGATCCTCCTCTTCCGTGTGGGGGACTTCTACGAGACCTTCAGCGACGATGCCATCGCCGCGGCCGAGATCCTCGGCATTACGCTGACGCGCCGTGCCAATGGCGCTGCGATGTACGTCGAGCTGGCGGGCTTCCCCCACCATGCCCTCGACAGCTACCTGCCGAAGCTGGTGCGCGCTGGCCGCCGCGTAGCCATCTGCGACCAGCTGGAGGACCCCAAGCTGACCAAGAAGCTCGTCAAGCGCGGTATCACCGAGCTCGTCACCCCAGGCGTCGTGCTCGGGGACAATGTGCTGAAAAATAAGGAGAACAACTATCTGGCGGCGCTCTACCTCGAGCCCGAGGCCGAGGGCGCGCTCTCGCTGCTGGACATCTCGACGGGCGAGTACTTCGTCTCGGAGGGGCGCGCCGACTACCTCGACAAGCTCCTCTCCTCCTACCAGCCCAAGGAGGTGCTGGTCGACCGACGCTACCGCGCGCTGCTCGACCAGCACTTCAGCTACCGTGGCTTCGTCTACGAGGTGGAGGACTGGACCTTCGCCCTGGAGAACAATAGGCGCAAGCTCCAGCAGCAGTTCGGCCTGCAGAGCCTCAAGGGGCTCGGCCTCGAGCACAAGCCGCGCTCCATAGCCGCTGCGGGCGCCATCCTCAATTACCTCGAGCTGACGAGCCACACCGAGCTGGGGCACCTCACCACGCTCAGGAGCATCGAGCGCCTGGAGACCATGCGCCTGGATAGCTTTACCTTCCGCAGCCTCGAGATCCTGCAGCCGATGAATCGCCAGGAGGGCAAGAGCCTCCTCGAGGTCCTCGATGCGACGCAGACCCCCATGGGCGGGCGTATGCTGCGCCGCTGGCTGTCCTTCCCCCTGCTGGAGCTCAGCGCGATCCAGCAGCGGCAGCGCGTCGTCTCGCAGCTCTACCATGAGGCCGAGCTACGGCGTAGCATCGCCGAGCTGCTGCGCGGCATCGGCGACCTCGAGCGCCTGACGGCCAAGGTCGCCGTCGGGCGTATCTCCCCCCGTGAGGCGCGTATGCTGGCCACGACGCTCGCCACCTGCGAGCAGCTGCGTAGCCTCACTAGCCTCGTCCCTTGCCCTGAGCTCGTGGCGCTGACCGAGGCTATCGACCCCTGCCCCGAGCTGCGTGCTGACCTCGAGCGCACGCTGACGGCCGAGCCCCCCGCAGCCCTTGGCCGCGGTGAGGTCATCGCCCCAGGTATCTCCCCCGAGCTCGACGAGCTGCGCTGCCTCTCCTCCCACGGCAAGGAGTACCTGCTGGAGCTGCAGCAGCGCGAGAGTGAGCGCACGGGCATTCCTTCGCTCAAGGTGGCCTATAATAATGTCTTCGGCTACTACATCGAGGTACGCAATACGCACCGCGACAAGGTTCCCGAGGACTGGACGCGCAAGCAGACGCTGACCTCGGGCGAGCGCTACATCTTCCCCGAGCTCAAGGAGTACGAGGAGAAGATCCTAGGGGCGGAGGACAAGATCTCCAGCCTCGAGGCGCAGCTCTATACGGCGCTACTGCAGCGCATCGCCCGCTACATCCAGCCCCTGCAGCAGGACGCGCAGCAGCTGGCGCGCCTGGACTGCCTCACGGCCCTGGCGGAGACGGCCGTCACGCACCGCTACGTCTGCCCCGTCGTGGACGAGGGGACGCGCATCGACATCCGTGCGGGGCGTCACCCCGTCATCGAGGAGCAGCTCCCCTTCGGGCAGAGCTACGTCCCCAATGACGTCCTGCTCGACCAGCAGCAGACGCAGATCATGGTCATCACGGGGCCCAATATGAGCGGTAAGTCTGCCCTGCTACGGCAGACGGCACTCATCACGCTGCTGGCGCAGATCGGTAGCTTCGTCCCCGCTGAGGCCGCACACATAGGTATCGTGGATGGTATCTTCACCCGCGTCGGAGCCTCGGACAACATCTCCCGCGGCGAGTCCACCTTTATGGTCGAGATGCAGGAGGCGGCGAGCATCCTCAATGGTCTGACCGACCGCAGCCTCATCCTCTTCGACGAGCTCGGCCGTGGTACCAGCACCTACGACGGTATCTCTATAGCCTGGGCCATCATCGAGTATCTGCACGACAACCCTGTCGGCCGACCCAAGACGCTCTTCGCCACGCACTACCACGAGCTCAACGATCTGGAGGAACGTCTCGAGCGCGTCAAGAACTTCAACGTCTCGGCGCGCGAGATCGAGGGCAAGATGCTCTTCCTCCGTAAGCTCGTTCCTGGGGGCAGTGAGCACAGCTTCGGGATCCAGGTCGCCCGCCTCGGGGGGATGCCGCAGTGTATTACCGAGCGCGCTAGCGAGATCCTCGAGCAGCTGGAGACGGCGCACATCCACGAGGAGACGGGGCTAGGGGCCGAGGTGCGGGTGAAGCGCGCCAAGGCACCACAGCCTGCTGCCAGCACCACCGCTGCCCGCGTCGAAGGCGTGCAGATGAGCTTCTTCCAGCTCGACGATCCTGTGCTCTCCGACATCCGCGACCGTCTGCTGGAGGTCAAGATCGAGCAGCTGACGCCGCTGGAGGCCCTCAATAAGCTCAGCGAGATCCAGTCCTTGCTCAAGGTCCCCAAGTAGCCTCCAGCATAACTGCTCTACGCCTTAGAAAGCTAAAGCGATAGCCCCCAAGTCCGCACACTGACGGACTTGGGGGCTATCGCTTTTGGGGGCTATCGCTTTAGCTTTTGGGGCCTATAGTGTTTCATTTCCTGCTGGAAGAACCCACACTCGAAGCGTAGGCGTGCCGCGTCGGGATGCTTGGTGTCAATGTAGATGACGAGCACGATGCGGTACTTATAGTAGCGCTGCTCCTTGGGCTCGTACTCCACGGCGTAGAGGTTGGGGTGCTGATAGCGGTACAGCTCTCCGATACCATAGATTAACTTCCCATTGGGGTGCCTCGGTCGAGGTCGACGATAGGGCTTAAGGAACTTGTCGATCTGCTTCATGGGGACGAAGCGTAGCGCCTTGTACTCCTCGGCGCTAATCTCTACAGCAGGATACTTGTAGAAGAGGTAGTACCGCTCATCCTTCTCCTCGTAAGCACCCCAGTATCTAGGATAGTAGACGAATTGATTGTCACAGGAGTATTTAATACTATCCTGTAGGAATCTTGAGGTAACTTTCCATTTTGTCCATACGGGGTAGTCTCTAGGGCGCACTTTTGTTTCGTCGGGTACGATCTTCCCTATCTTGATGTAGCCTATAGGCCCGACAGGCAGAGGGACAGGCGTCTGCACATATTCCTCGTACACCGTGTCGAGGCTTAGGAGGCGTCCCCGCTCCATTTCGCCAAGACGTATTTGCCCGAGTGCGCTAGCGCAAGTCGTCAGCATTGCGCCGAGCGCAAGGAGGTGTTTAGCTTGCATAGCTTTTCTCTTATTATAGGGATTTCCATTGGAGAAGTCGTTGCTATTCCTCGAAGCGTAGGCGCGCCGCGTTGGGATGCATGGTGTCAATATAGATGACGAGGACGATGCGGTACTTGTAGTAGCGCTGCTCCTTGGGCTCGTACTCTACGGCGTAGAGGTTGGGGTGCTGATAGCGGTACAGCTCGCCGATACCATAGATTAATTTCCCATTGGGGTGCCTCGGTCGAGGTAGACGATAGGGCTTAAGGAACTTGTCGATCTGCTTCATGGGGATGAAGCGTAGCGCCTTGTACTCCTCGGCGCTAATCTCTACAGCAGGATACTTGTAGTAGAGGTAGTACCAGTCATCTTTTGTCGCGTTGATATGCCAGCACCGTGGAATATAGCAAAAGCGACTCTGACAGGAGTACTTGATGAGCTTAGCGCTATCCTGTAGGTACTTTTGAGTTTCATCATATCTTGCCCATACGGGGTAGTCTCTAGGGCGCACTTTTGTTTCGTCGGGTACGATCTTCCCTAGCTTGATGTAGCCTATAGGCCCGACAGGCAGAGGGACAGGCGTCTTCAGATATTCCTCGTACACCGTGTCGGGGATTAGTCTGTGTCCCCGCTCCATTTCGCCAAGACGTATCTGCCCGAGCGCGTTACCGCAAGGCGCCAGCATCGCGCCGAGCGCAAGGATGTGTTTAGCTTGCATCATCTCTGGAAGCGACTTTAAATATTGTAGCGCTCAATGATCCTTCTGACACTGCCTGATGCCATGCTCAATGAATGGACATACTTGGCGTGCGTGGGTGAGCTCCTGTAGTAGGGAGGAAGTGACTCCTATATCGGTCTTGTCTATGAGCCGACTGTTCAGTTGCACTTGGGCGTAGTCGCGAGAGGGGGCTGTGTTCCCAAATGTATAGCCTCTTTCTCCTCCATAAGGGGCGAAGTAGACCTGCTTGCCAACCTTGACCCAATAAGGGGCGAAGTCTCCTTGCATCCGTATTTGGCGAAACTCTTCCAGGCTTAGGGGATTGCTCTCTGAGCCCCTGTCGTCCCCCATACTCGTGGTGCGGGCTGCGTGCAGCGACTCAAGCTCCTCGGCTCGAGCGCGCCCTGTAGCGATGTCCTTGCCTTTCATAGCTGTGTAGCTCCTTAGTGGGCGGGGGCTCTATGTGCCTCCGCCCTAGTTGCGTAGTAGTATGTCACAAAGTTAATCTTTCTGCTGGATAAGGATGTACATCGCTCCTAGGGCATACATGCCGCTGGGTATCCGCTCCCCTCCCTATCGGTGTGCTCCTCTCGTGTGTACGATGCTGAGCACGCTCACCTAGGTGGGGCAGCGTCCTCAGCTCCGAGCAGAGCAGGCTGACCTACCTAGGTGAAGAAGCCCTCGGCGGAGGGGCTGTGTCGCTACGTGATAATGAGCATGCTGTGCATTCGGTCGAGGGGCCTTCTGCTAGCGGGTGTACCTCCTTCGCACAGCTAGCGCTGAGGCTGCTCATCGCTGCTCGCCCTGCCTACCCTAATGCGTTCGCCCCCAGCAATACGCTAGCGTACTGCTGGGGGCGAACGTGTCGTTAGGATGAGCCCTTCGTCGGGCTACTCGAGGAGGACGTGGGTGGCGTCCTCGACCTTGGTGATGCGGCCCGAGAGGATCACTGTCTCGCGTCCGCGGCGATTGCGTGCGTAGACGTTGGAGTTGATGAAGGCCTGGCAGGTGCGCGCCTTGAGGTCAAGCACCTGGCTGATGGTCGTCCCATCGGCCTCCACCCAGTTGACGAAGAAGACATGCGGCTCGATATGCTGCGCATGGTACCTATCCTCGCCCTCCTTCTCGCCGTGGACAGAGTCCCGCGAGAGCCAGTGCAGGTGACGGTCCGAGAGGTACTCCACGACGGAGCTATTCCCTTCGAAGGAGAAGTGTAGGCGCTTCCCCACGAGCGTCGTATCACTGCTCTGTGGGGGCTCAGCGGCCACGGTGTCTGTGGGCGTGGGCCCTGGCTCGGCGGTAGGCTGCTGCTCTGTACTCGTCCCCGTGGGGGAGTGACAGGCGCAGAGCCCAAGGGCCAGAGCTAAGCTCGAGAAGAGTCGTCGCATAGCCTGAATCTAAATAGTAGATGAATACAAGGCGGACTACTTCGCACCGAAGAGGCGGGCGAAGAAGCCAGGGCGCTCGCGCTCCGTCACCTCCCCGCTGGTCAGGAGCCCCCAGTCGGCCTCCAGAGCCTTGCCTTCGCTGATGCGGTGGTAGATAGTACCCCAGTCGGGGAGACCGCCGAAGCTGCGGTCATCAATGAAGAGATCGGCCTTGAGCTTGCGCGAATAGCCCTCCCCCGAGCTGTCCTCCTCGGGGAAGTCACGGTTGATGGCGTAGAACTCCACGCCTCGGGCACGGCACCACTCGACTGCCTCGTCGAGCAGCTCGCCTTCGCGCACCGTCCAGAGGATAAGGCGGTGCCTATCCTGGATCAGCATGCGCAGGGTAGAGGTGGCAAAGGGGATCTCTTCCCCAATCTTGGGATAGCGATGGCGTACAATGGTGCCATCGAAGTCCACAGCGATGATCATATACGGTAGATGTGAATAAAAGGGAGGGTACGATTACCTGTCTGCTGCTGAGCCCCCTAGAAGCGGATGACCTGGGACTCGTCGTCCTCGGCAGGCTGCTCCTGGGGCTGGGCATCACGCACGGCCTCGCTGGGCACGGCGGATGCCGAGGGTCGATCCTGGGCCTCGGCCTCTGAGATCGAGCTGTAGACGCTCTGTGGCTGCCAGGCGGCAGCGGCGAGCGTGTCGCTACTCTGCGTAGCGATGCGCACAGGACGAAGCTCGTCCTGCTCTGTGCGCTTGCGGTCGAAGATGGTGCGGTCGCGCTTGAGCGGCGACTGCTCCTCAAGGATGAGGATGAGGTCCTCGTCGTCTAGCTCCGCAAGACGTAGGTAGAGGGGAGCTGCCTGACGGTTGGAGACCGCCTTCTTGCCATAGATCTCGGCGATGCGCTTGTCCTCCTCCTTCTGTCGCTTGGCAGCGTCGGCAGCCTCGAAGCTATGGCTGTCGGTCTTGCTCACGAAGTCGTTGTAGTCATCCTCATTGTAGTCGAAGCCCGAGGCCAGGATGGTCACGGCCACCTGATCCCCTAGGTCGTCACGTGTGGCATAGCCCCAGATGACGCGCACCTGATCACTGAAGCGCTCGGTGAAGAGACGTACCTCCTGGAGCTCACCCGTGCTGAGGGGGCTGCTGCTGCTCTGGTAGACGTTCAGCAGGAGCTTATTCGCCAGGTGGACATTCTTATTGTTCAGCAGCGGTGAGCGTAGGGCCTCCTCGATGGCGCGGGCGATGCGCCCCGTGCCCGAGGCCATACCCGTATTGATGACGGCCACGCCCCCAGCCTTGAGCGTCTCCTCGACGTCGGCGAAGTCAAGGTTCATCTTCCCCGCGATGTTGACGATGTCGGAGATACCGCGCGCCGCCCAGCTCAGGGTGTTATCGGCCATCTCGAAGGCCTTGTCGAGCTCGAGATTGGGGTAGACCTCCAGTAGGCGCTCGTTGTTGATCACCAGGAGGGCGTCCACGTGCTTGCGCATCTCGTCGACGCCGCGCAGGGCCTGTAGGATCTTCTGCTTGCCCTCGAAGAGGAAGGGGATGGTGACGATGCCCACCGTCAGGAGCCCTGCCTCCATGGCGACGCGCCCTACGACGGGAGCTGCCCCGGTACCGGTGCCGCCGCCCATGCCCGCGGTGATGAAGACCATACGCGTATCGTCGCCCATCATCGCGCTGCGGATCTCCTCGACGCTCTCCTCAGCTGCCTCACGCGCTACCTCGGGGCGGTTGCCCGCGCCGAGCCCGCGGGTGCGGTTGGGCCCGAGTAGCACTCGATGCTCTACACTATTGTTGGAGAAGGCCTGCCTATCGGTATTGCACACCAGGAAGGATACCCCACGCACAGCGCCCTGGCTGTGCATCATGCTCACGGCGTTACCACCGCCCCCGCCTACGCCTACGACCTTGATCAGCTGGGGGATTGTATTCTCTTCGTACATAAAGTCTATGCTACCACGTTCTGTCATACCTCGGCTCGCTGCTAGCGGTGGATCTCACCGTCGTCCTCATCCTCGTCGTCGTCCTCTGGGTGCTCCTCGGGGGCAAGGGCCTTAGTTAGCTTGCCCCATACGTTGGAGAGCCACTGCGAGGTGCTGCCGCCCTTCTTGCCCGTGCGCTCCTCGGTCTCTTCCTGCTCCTCGGCCTCCTCGAGGTAGTTGCTCAACTTCTGGTCGAGCGGCTCGAAGGTAAAGTCGTCGGCTGCACGCTGTGGCTCCTCGACAGGGGCTGCGTACTGCGTCGTGGCGGCAGGGGTGGGCTCGGGCTCGTCCTGCATGAAGGTGTCGAGGTCGCGCAGCTGGTAGCTGACGCCCGACTTCTGCGCCCACCACGCCAGCGCCAGCTCGGACATGTAGTCGCCGAGGTAGTTGATGCCGCCTGTCGCGCCCTCTGGCTGCAGCTCCAGACGCTCGTCGTAGACCTCACGGCGGAGCGTGCCGCGGCGGTACTCGAAGTTGAGCTGCTCGAGCGTCTCATAGAAGAAGCGCGTGCGCGTGACGCCGCCTGCGAAGACCAGCCCGCGTGATACGTTGGCCTCGTTGCCCGACTCGTGGATGAGGTGGACACAGTTCCACAGCAGCTCCCGCACACGGGCGTCGACGAAGCGATTGAGCTCCAGGCGGTCGATACGGATAGCCTTGCCGCTCTCTGGACTCATGCGCTCGACGATCTCCCCGCGAGGGATAGAGGTATCCATAGAGCCTTCGCTGATCTTCAGCAGCTCGGCGTCCTTCTCCAGCAGCGGGGTGGGGAGGCTTGTGAGGTCACGTGTGACGCACTGCCCGCCTAAGGGGATGATGAAGAGCCCCTGCAGGAGGCGCTCCTTGTAGATGGCGATGGAGGTGGTGCCTCCGCCCATGTTGATGTAGGCACAGCCCAGAGCACTCTCCTCGGTGGTGAGGGTAGCGCGCGCCTCGACGAGCGGTGCGGGGAGGGTGCCCAGCAGCTGGAGCTCGAGGCGTGCGATGAGCTCCTCGATGTGTGCCAGGATGTTCTGCCGCACGACGATGACCTTGTACTGAGCCTCGATGCGGCGACCCATGACGCCGCGGGGGGTGTGCTCGCGGCGGCCGTCCACGAGGTAGCGCGGGTCGGTGATGGCGAGGATACGCTGCCCCTCGTAGTGAGCCTGGTCTACCTGCTCGCGTAGGGCCTCGAGGTCGGCCTGCTTGATCTCGCGGGGCTCGGAGCCCAGCTGGAGCGAGGCGGTGAAGGTCTCGGAGTGCATGCTGCGGCAGTCGAGCCCGACGTAGACGCCCTGGATGGAGGCGTCGTCGGAGAGGTGGCTCGTCAGCTCGTCGACGATCTGAGTGATGTAGCGTGCGGCAGCGTCCATATTGTGGATACAGCCCTGACGTATCGCGCCAGCGGCGGGGACGCGGCAGGCGTGGATAGGGCGTACACGGCCATCGCTGTGCTTGCGCGCTAGGATACCGGAGAGCCAGCTGCTCCCGATATTGATCACGACAAAGATATCTTCTCTTCCTTCGTTCATATCGTCTTAGTGCTTGGGTTGCTTTGCTGTGGGCTTCTGCTTGCTGTGCTTGGGGTGGGGTTCTGCCGAGGGCTTCTTGGGCTCCTTACTCGGGGCCTTCTTGGCGGGCGCTGCGGCGGGGCTCTTCTTGGGCTCGGCCTTGCGGGGCTCGGCCTTGGCGGCCTGCTGCTTGGGTGCGGAGTCCTTCTTGCGCTCGGGCTTGGCGTCCTTCTTCGGCTCCTTGCGGGGCTCCTTTTTCGCTTCTTTCTTTGCCTCCTTCTTGGGCTCCGCCTTGTGCGGCTCGGCCTTCTTGACTTCGGCCTTCTTAGGCTCTGCCTTGTGGGGAGCGGGTGCTACGGCCTGGGGGGAGGCGGCGGCTCTAGGCTGCTGAGGGGAGACGCTCGGGCTACGGCGCTCGCCTTCCTCGTCCAGCTCCTCCTCTAGGGCGGGGTAGCGCTCGGCGGCCACCACCTGTCCCTCGTAGTCGAGCTTGACGTAGCTGAAGGCGTTCATCCCACGGCGGGGGAGGACGCTCGCGGCGAAGATACGCCACTTGCGCAGCTTCTCGGCCCAGTTGCCGCCCTTGCCGAGGATGAGCTCTGTGGTGCCTACGCGGGGGATCATCACGATGCCGCGCTGGGGCGATACCTGCAGCTGGCCGTAGTAGTCGCGGTAGTAGCTGTCGGCCTGGAGCGTGCAGAAGAGGTCATAGACCTCCTGCCTGGCGTACTGCTCGCTGAGGGTGCCCGTCACGAGCGGGAGGTAGGAGGCGAAGTGCGTCGAGCCCTTGATGATGCCGCGCCCCTCGGTGACGTAGTAGCTCGCTCCTCGGTCGTCGATGACGAGGAAGTAGGGGTTCTTCTCCTCGAGATGGATCTTGACCGAGTGCGTGGCGGGGGCGACGTAGGCCGAGACCTTGTCGTAGATCCCCAGCTCGGTGAGGCTGCGCTCGATGCGCCTGAGGTCGATGGAGTCGAGCTTCTGCCCCTTAAGCCGGAGGCCCCGACGGCTCAGCTCGTCGATGACCTGCTGCTGGGTGAGGAAGCGTGGGCTGCTCGAGCCGCGGCTGGAGACCTCGACGACGATGTTGCGGCAGGCTTCGCTCGAGATGCTACGTCCGGGGTTGAGGACGAAGTAGACGAGCGCCCCCAGTAGGACGACTGCCAGCAGCGCGATGAGTATATTCTGTATCCAAGCGCGCTTCATAGCTGCTGCTCTAGCCAGTGGGCTACCTGGGGGACCAGGCGGTCTATATCACCCGCGCCGACCATCAGCGTGACCTCGGGTAGGATGCCGCGCGCCTCGAGGAAGGGCAGCAGCTCCGTCTTGGGTAGGACGGCCAGCGGGGGGCGCTTCATCGCCTGGGCGATCAGCTGGCTCGTGACGCCCTCTATGGGACGCTCGCGGGCGGGGTAGATATCCAGCAGGATCACCTCGTCCAGCTGGTCGAGGCTGTGGGCGAACTCACGGTAGAAGTCCTGCGTACGGCTATAGAGGTGCGGCTGGAAGATGCCGAGGATGCGCCTGTCGGGGTAGAGCTGACGTACCGAGCGGATGCTGGGATCGAGCTCCCCAGGGTGGTGGGCGTAGTCGTCGATGAGCACGCAGCGGGGCGTATTGACCACGCGATCGAAACGGCGGTACACGCCCTGGAAGGAGGCGATGGCCTCCGTGAGCTCCTTGAGGCTAGCGCCACAGAGGTAGGCCACGGCCAGCGCCGCCACGGCGTTCTCCACATTGACTAGGAGGGGCACGCCGAGCTCTACGCGCAGGACGCCGCCCGCACGCCCTTCGAGGGCCGGGTAATGCCAGTCGAAGAAGAGGCGCCCCTCGGTGATCTCGACGTCGTCGTAGCCGAAGTCCACGCGCTCACTGACGCTGCCGTAGCGGTAGAGGCGTGTCCCGGGCTGTAGACGGGGCGTCAGCGCGATGCCCTGACGCATCACCAGCGCGCCCTCGGGGTCGATGAGGCTGGTGAAGTGCTCGAAGCTCTCGCGGTAGGCCTCAGGCGTATGGTAGATGTCCAGGTGATCGGGGTCGGCCGAGGTCACGATGGCCATGTAGGGCGCTAGGTGATGGAAGGAGCGGTCATACTCATCGGCCTCGATCACGGCGTAGTCGCTGTGATCGCTGATCAGGAGGTTGGTGCGGTAGTTGTTGGAGATGCCGCCGAGGAAGGCGTGACAGCCTACGTGGCTCTGGTGCAGCAGGTGCGCCAGCATGGTGGAGGTCGTCGTCTTGCCATGCGTGCCCGCGACGCAGAGCCCGCGCTCGCGGCGGGTGAGCTCGCCCAGTAGCTCGGCGCGCTTGATCACGCGGTTGCCCTGGGCGCGGTAGTAGCATAGCTCGCTATGATCCTGCGGTATGGCTGGGGTGTAGACGACGAGGGTGTCCGGCCCGCGCCAAGCCTCGGGGATCAGCTCCACGCTGTCCTCGTAGTGTATGGCCGCGCCCTCCTGCTCGAGGGCTGCTGTGAGCGGTGAGGGGGTCAAGTCGTAGCCGGCGATGGCGTCGCCCTTGCTGAGGAAGTAGCGGGCGAGGTTGCTCATCCCTATTCCTCCTATACCGATAAAATATAAGTTCATACGCAGTACTACTTTTCCTTATTTATACAAAGATACAAAAGTTATAGGCAGGAGCGTGGGGACCTTCGCCCGAGCGCTCCGCCCTCCCTAGTCCCTGCCTTCTGCCCTCCCTTTTGAGCTAGCCTTGTCCTCCCTCCAGTCGTCCCTTCGTCCTCCCTCGTCTCAAAACTTTATGACGGTCTAAGGCGCCCATACTCCAGCCCTAAGTCTGTGTGCTTCGCCTGCAGCCTAGGGGAGGACTAGTGGCTAAGTTGGGACGCAGCCGCAGCCCTCTTGCGGTAGGATTGCTAAGGAAGTTCGCCTACCCCGTGCCCCTCCTCGGGTAGAGCTGCGAAGGAAGCCTCCCCGCGCCGCAATCTTCCTCAGACGAAGCTCCCAGCCAAGGCCGCCCGCGCTGCGACCCAAGTCCGCCCGAGGAAAGTAATATAATAATCGGCTGTCCCCTTTATCCCTCAGCGCGCTGAGAGATAAGGGGGACGACGAAATATAATATAATAAATCCCGCTCCCCCTTAGCTCTCCCTTTCCCGCCCCCTTGCTCGGAGCTCGGGGCCCCTTAGCTGGGGGACTAGCTCCGCCTTTGCTTGTGCTGCCCTCCGCCTTGTCTAAGGTCATTGCCTCATACAGGTAGGTCTCTTCCTCAAAGAGTCTATTTAATAATGTACGCGCGCGAAGAGGGGAAGGCTTATAGGCTTGGGGTGGGGTATTGTAGCTTGGTCTTGGGACTGTGTGGTCACGCTGCGCGCCTTGGCGAGGCTTACCGATTAGGGCTTCGCTTGTGCCTAGGTGGGGACTACTCGGAGTTAGGGGAGGGTGCTCGACTAGCGGGGCCGTCGGTAGGCTAAGAGCAAAGTATTTGCATAAGTCGAAAAAGCGTATTATCTTTGCAGTGCAATTCAGCAGCAGAATGCGATGGAAGTGTGGGTGAGTGGCTGAAACCAGCAGTTTGCTAAACTGCCGTACGGGCAACCGTACCACGAGTTCGAATCTCGTCGCTTCCGCTCAACGAAGGCTAAGAATTACAAGGTGCCATAGCTCAGTTGGTAGAGCAAAGGACTGAAAATCCTTGTGTCCCCGGTTCGATTCCTGGTGGCACCACAGAAGGGCAAGTGTCTCACGACGCTTGCCCTTTTGCTTTGCTGAGGCTGGGAGCACGCTGAGGCCGCAGCCCTAGCCGCCCTTCGCCTCCCTCCCCCGAGGCTCGCTGCAGCACCCTAGCACGCTAGGCCTCCCCGAAAAGTCGTACCTTTGTCCCTCAAGATAATAGCGATACAAGGCATCAATACCGATAATGGCAAAAGAACTCAAAGAACTCACCTCGCGTAGCGTCGACTACTCGCAGTGGTATCAAGATCTCGTCATCAAGGCCGACCTAGCCGAGAGCAGCGCCGTACGTGGCTGCATGGTCATCAAGCCCTACGGCTATGCGATCTGGGAGCGCATGCAGCGCCAGCTCGATGATATGTTCAAGGAGACGGGGCACTACAACGCCTACTTCCCTCTCTTCATCCCCAAGAGCTTCCTCAGCCGCGAGGCCGACCACGTCGAGGGCTTCGCTAAGGAGTGCGCGGTCGTCACCCACTACCGCCTCAAGACGAGCCCCGACGGTGGGGTCGTCGTCGATCCCGAGGCCAAGCTGGAGGAGGAGCTGATCGTACGCCCCACCTCCGAGACCATCATCTGGAATACCTACAAGGGCTGGATCCAGTCCTATCGCGACCTGCCTATCCTCTGCAATCAGTGGGCGAACGTCGTGCGCTGGGAGATGCGTACGCGCCTCTTCCTCCGTACCGCCGAGTTCCTCTGGCAGGAGGGGCATACGGCGCATGCCACGCGTGAGGAGGCGGAGGAAGAGGCGATCCGTATGGTCAACGTCTATGCAGACTTCGCCCGTGACTTCCTCGCCGTACCCGTGCACGTAGGGGTCAAGAGTGCCAACGAGCGCTTCGCTGGGGCTGTCGAGACCTATACCATCGAGGCGCTGATGCAGGATGGCAAGGCGCTGCAGAGCGGTACCTCGCACTTCCTCGGGCAGAACTTCGCCAAGGCCTTCGACGTGACCTTCACGACCAAGGAGGGTAAGCAGGAGCTCGTCTGGGCTACCTCCTGGGGCGTCTCGACGCGTCTGATGGGCGCACTCATCATGGCGCACTCGGACGACAACGGACTCGTCCTGCCACCCAAGCTCGCCCCGCATCAGGTCGTCATCGTACCTATATATAAGAGCCTCGAGCAGCGCGACGAGATCACGGCGCACATCCAGCCCTTGCTCTCCGAGCTCAAGGCCAAGGGCATACGTGTCAAGTACGACGATGCTGACAATAAGAAGCCCGGGTGGAAGTTCTCCGAGTACGAGCTCAAGGGCGTACCCGTACGCCTAGCCCTCGGCGCTCGTGACCTAGAGCAGGGCACCGTCGAGGTAGCGCGCCGTGACACCCTCACCAAGGAGACACACGCCCTCGAAGGCATCGCCGACTACATCGCCCAGCTGCTCGAGGATATCCAGCACAACATCTACCAGAAGGCCCTCGACTACCGCGAGTCCCATACCATCAAGGTGGACAGCTACGAGGAGTTCAAGGAGAAGATCGAGGAGGGTGGCTTCATCCTCGCCCACTGGGACGGCACGCCTGAGACCGAGGAGCGCATCAAGGCCGAGACCAAGGCAACCATCCGCTGCATCCCACTTGAGGGCGACAAGACCCCCGGCGTCTGCATGGTCACGGGCAAGCCCTCCAAGCAGCGCGTCCTCTTCGCACGAGCTTATTAACCCCCTAGCCCCTATCCTATGGCCAGCATACGTGACGGCGAGAACGAACTCTCGCTCCTCGGCTCCAAGACCACGGTCTATAGCCAGGACTACGCCCCAGAGGTCCTCGAGGCCTTCACCAACAAGCATCAGGAGAATGACTACTGGGTGCGCTTCCACTGCCCCGAGTTCACCAGTCTCTGTCCCATCACCGGTCAGCCCGACTACGCGACGATCTACGTCAACTACATCCCAGACGTGCGTATGGTGGAGAGCAAGAGCCTCAAGCTTTACCTCTTCAGCTTCCGCAACCACGGCGCATTCCACGAGGACTGTGTGAACATCATCATGAAGGACCTCATCAAGCTCATGGACCCTCGGTACATCGAGATCGTGGGGGACTTCACGCCCCGCGGCGGCATCAGCATCCTGCCCTACTGCAACTACGGTAGGCCAGGGACGAAGTATGAGGAGCTGGCTGCCCAGCGCCTCGCTACACATCCCGTGCGATGAAGCGCGCACTGGCGATCATCAATCCTATATCGGGGACGGGCTCCAAGCGCTCCGTCCCCGAGCTCCTAGGGCGTGCCTATCAGGACACGCCCTTTGAGCTTTTCTTCACCTACACTCGGGAGGCGGGGCATGCCGAGGAGCTGGCACGCCGTGCCGCTGCTGAGGGCTACGACCACGTCATCGCCGTCGGTGGAGACGGTACGGTCAATGAGGTTGCACGCGGCCTGCTGCATAGCTCCACAGCCCTAGGGATCATCCCCAAGGGCTCGGGCAACGGGCTGGCGCGCACGCTGGGCATCCCGATGAATGCCGAGCAAGCGATCTCCGCCCTCGTAGGGGCGCAGCGTGCCGGCATCGATGCCTGCCAGGTGGGGGATCGTCCCTTCTTCTGCACCTGCGGGATGGGCTTCGACGCTGCCGTGAGCTGGAGCTTCGCCGAGGCGGACAAGCGTGGGCCGATGACCTACCTACAGACGATGGTCTCAGAGTACCGTAGCTTCAGCCCCGACAGCTACCGTGTGACCCTCGATGAGGGCGAGCCTTTCGAGACGGAGGCCTTCGTCCTCGTCCTGGCCAATGCCTCGCAGTATGGCAATAATGCCTACATCGCTCCCGCGGCTGACCTGTCGGATGGGCTCATAGATCTAGCGATCATACGCCCCTTCCCCGTCCTGGAGGCCGCCGTCGTGCTCGGTGACCTCATGCTGGGCCGCCTCGAGGGCAACAAGCACTACGAGACGCTGCGCGCTCGCCGCGTCCGTATCGAGCGCGGTGCGGCGGGCCCCGTACATCTCGACGGGGAGCCCTTCGAGCTGGGCGCTACCCTCGAGGTCGAGGTGCTGCCGCTCGCCCTTCAGGTGCTCCTACCGCAGCAGTCCTAGCCGCCTCGCCCCTTCCCCGTACCCCTTTCCCTTTCCTTCCCCCTTCGTTCCCTCCTCATCATGCGTCCCCCGAAGAAAGAGCGGCTGCGCCGCACCCGCAGCCTGACCGTCCTGCTCAACGAGCGGGAGTACAAGGCCATACAGGACCATTGCCGTGAGCGTAAGGTCGCCTGCCGCTCGGAGTGGGTGCGCCTGACGCTGATGAAGGAGATCTTCCACGAGCACATGCTCCACGCCCCGACGCTCTTTACCGAGGAGGAGATGCGATGAGCCAGCAGGAGGATGAGCGCTACATGCGCCTAGCGCTCGAGGAGGCGCAGCTGGCCTATGAATCGGGCGAGATCCCCATCGGGGCGGTCGTCGTCTGTGATGGCCGCGTCATCGCTCGGGCGCATAATGAGGTCGAGCGCCTCAGCGACCCGACGGCTCATGCCGAGGTGCTGGCGGTGACGGCCGCCACGCAGTATATGAGGAGCAAGTTCCTCGGGGACTGCCGCCTCTATGTGACGATCGAGCCCTGCACGATGTGCGCGGGCGCCCTGCACTGGGCACGCCTCGGGGAGGTCATCTATGGGGCGAGTGAGGAGAAGTTCGGCTACCAGCGCTATGCCCCCGAGATCTTCCCCCGCGCTACGAAAGTACGCGGCGGAGTGCTCGCCGAGGAGGCGCGCGCCCTGATGCAATCCTTCTTCCGTGCCCGTCGCTAGCGGTGGGTGGGAGAAGTCCCGCCCTACACCCCACAGTCATCCGCGCCGAAGCTCCCCGCAGCCCTGCCCAGAGCTTCGTCCCTTAGCGAGCGCGCGCTCCTGCCCTTTCCCCTCACCCCCTAGACCTAAGCCCTCACGCATACGTATGAATACCCTAGAGCTCATCCACCGCTATTATACTCCGGGCACGGAGCAGGAGGAGATCCTGCGCCGCCATAGTGAGGACGTCACCCAGCTGGCGCTGCGCCTGGTGGACGCCCATCCCGAGCTAAGCCTCGACCGAACCTTCGTCGCCGAGGCGGCGATGCTCCACGACATCGGCGTCTACCTCACCGACGCCCCAGGTATCCATTGCACGGGGGAGGCACCCTATCTGCTCCACGGCTACCTCGGGGCCGAACTGCTGCGCTCGCTCGGCCTGCCGCGCCACGCCCGCGTCGCCGAGCGCCATACGGGCAGCGGCCTGACCCGCGAGGAGATCGCCGCCCACGAGCTGCCCTTACCTGAGGGCTGCTATATGCCCGAGACGCTGGAGGAGCAGCTGATCTGCTATGCGGACAAGTTCTTCTCCAAGACCAAGCTCGGGCAGCAGAAGAGCCTGGAGAAGGTACGCAAGGGCTTTGCCAAGCACGGCGAAGCAGCGCTGGAGCGCTTCGACGCGCTGCACGAGCGATTTGGTGCGGGGCTGGACTTCATCGTCTAGCGTCTCCGTCTCCCTTAACAGAAAAGCCCATCGGGGCGCGCCGCAGGTAGCATCCTACCTGCAGCGCGCCCCGATGGGCTTTTTGTGTCTTGGGCTCGAGGAAGCGCTCCTCTCAGCTCGTGAGGCGCGGCCAAGCGGAAGCACAGCAAGGCGACAGCCTCATCTGACCCTCCGTGAGGGATATCCCTCAGCGCCGTGACGGATGCCCTTCGGATGGCTGACTGCCGTCCCTCAGCTCGCTGATGGATAGCTCTCGGGAGCGTCTCCCCTTATATCCAGCCTTGGATGAGCTGTCGTCGCTTTGGGGTCAGCCATAGGGGTGGAAGGAGCTTAGTCTGCCTTTCCTGCTGGGTTACCTTATATCTCGGCTTGGCTTGGCTGTCCTCGCCCTATTGTCCGAACGGAGTTCTCATCTCTAATCTAAGTAAAGGAGCAGCATCCTTTGGCCTCAGCCCCGGAAGGATGGACGAGCTTAGTTTGCCTTTACTGCTGGCTTGCTTAGCCGAATAGAATAAGCCCCAGCGGGGCAACCCATTCAAAGCCCAGGGTGCGTAGCCCTGCAAGGGCGACCAAACCCTGGGTAGGTAGAGGTATAAGGAACAGAGCCCTACAGGGGCGACCCTCAGGACCTTCGTAGCATCGTAGTCGCACGATGCAGACTTCTTGCTTGATCATCCTGAGGATCGCCCCTGTAGGGCTCGTTGCGTATTTGGTATGCTTTTACCCAGGGTTTGGTCGCCCTTGCAGGGCTACGCACCCTGGGCTTTGAGCGGATCGCCCCGCAGGGGCTTGTACGGCCGCTTTTCTTTGGCTAATCGAGGTATATGCTTGGGGGAGGAGCTCGGCGGCGAGCTTTAGTCGCTGGTCTGCTCCCAGCCGAGGAGGACGCGCAGGGAGGAGGCGCTTAGCCGAAGGTCACGCAGCGCCTTGCGTAGCGGGGGAAGGGGCGGCTCGCTGCCGAGGTGGTGCAGGTAGCGGAAGAGTTCCTCGGCCGAAGGGTAAAGCGGGCTGTCGCCGTAGCCGCGCTTGAAGCCCATGCGTAGCCCCTCCTGCATGAGGCAGCGCTGCGGCAGCTGGGCGATGAGGGGGAGTGGGATGCCCTGCCGCTCAGCTTCGCTCTGGAGCTGGCGTAGGTGGTAGGCCAGGTGGTGCCCCACGAGTGTGAGCTGCGGCTGCAGTACCTCGGTGAGCCGCTGTAGAGCCTCACTTGGGGCAAGGGCTTCGGCTCGGTAGCAGAGCTCGGAGACCTGCTGCAGCTGGCGAAGCGCCTCGCTTCGCTCGCCCTGCTGCTGGAGCATGTAGCTCTCCTCACGGAGGCAATGACCCGTCGCGTCCAGCAGCTGCCAGCCAAGGGCGAAGAGAGGGGAGACGAAGCCCGTCTCCGCCTCCACCTCGTCGATCAGCTCCATGGCCTCGGTGTCCAGTACGAGGTAGCAGGCCTCCCCCGAGCGGGGCTGTGGAGCAGCGAGCTCCTGCTCTACAAAACGAACTATCCCCGAAGCCTCAGCCGCCTGGCTGTGCTTCAGGGATAGGATCTCTTGGCGTAGGGCGCGCTGCGCGCTTAGTCTTGTCCCGAGCTGCCGCACCAGCAGCAGGAGGATCAGGAGAATCAGCCCGAGCAGCAGCGCCATAGCTCGCTAGCGCTGCTCGCGGGGGAAGAGGAAGCGGCGGTCACGCACGGCAGCCTCCTTAGCCCAAGCCTCGGGGAGGAACTTCCAGTTCTCGGGATTCACGGGGCGTACGCTGCGGTGGCGGCGGAAGAACTCCGCTAGGTGGTAGACCTGGTCGTGGGAGGTGGCGTAGACGATACGCTTCGGCAGCTCCTCCTTGGGGATGCCAGCGCCCGTGGTGAGCATGCCGCCCGCACCGCCCGCACGGTAGGAGTTCACCGCCACACGGTAGCGGCGCTCGAGGTCGAAGGGCTCGCTGTGCCCCGTCAGCCTAAGTATGGTCACGCGCTGCCCCTCGGGCTTGGTGAGGTCGACGAGGTAGTCGATGCCCTGGGCGGCGCTGTAGTTGAAGGTCGGGACGGCTGTCTTGTAGCGGTCGTCCTCCTTCGCCCCAGGGCGTAGACGGATGAGGTGGTCTTCGGCCGAATGCATCTCTGCAGCCCAGCCCGCGTAGGAGTGCTCGAGGTAGCCCTTGATCTCGCGCCCCGTCAGCTCCATGGCGTAGAGGTAGTTGGAGAAGGGGCAGAACTTGAACAGGTCGCGCATGTAGACCTTACCCGCAGGCAGCACGGCGCTTGGCTTGAGCGGGGCGGCGAAGGAGATCTCCGCCTGGACGGTCTCCAGCTGCATGCGGTGGATGATGTCCATGTAGGGTGAGGTGCCGAAGAGGGCATCGACGCCACGTACCTCGGCCTCCAGCGTACCGACTTCGCTGGCGAGGTAGTCCTTGACGGCGCGCTCCTCACGGGCGAAGGCCTCGAGGAAGGCAGGGTCTGGGGCTACGCCCTCGAGGGAGATGAAGCTGGGGCGGAGCTCCTTGGCGATGACCTTGCCGCCCTGCTTGCGCACGGTGATCTGGATGTCGGAGACGCGGTCGAGGTGGTTGGCAGGGTTGATCAGGTGGACGGAGTCGCGGCTACTGCCCTTGGGGCGGAGCCAGGTCAGCTCCTTGCGGTGGTCGTGCCCGACGAGCAGGAGGTCGATGCCTGGGACACCTTCGCCGAGGGCGCGGCCTGCGTTCTCGAGGTAGTCGGGATTGTCATTCTCCAGCCCCGAGTGCATCAGCACGACGAGGAGGTCAGGGTGCTCGGACTGCTGGATGCGCGGGATCCAGTAGCGTGCCGAGACGAGGATGTCGTCGAAGTGCAGGCCCTTCCACAGATGCTCGGGTACCCACTGCGGGATGGCGGGCGTGGTGAAGCCGAGGACGGCGATACGTAGGCCCGAGCGCTCGAAGATCTGGTAGGGCTTGAAGTAAGGCTTGCCCGTCCGATCCGAGATGATGTTGGCACCGAGAAGGGGGAACTTGCACTCGCGCCCCCAGCGATCGAAGACCTGATGCCCGGGCTCGATGTCGTGGTTGCCCATCGCTACGGCGTCATAGCGCAGGTAGTTCATCGAGGTGGCGATGAGGTGAGGCGTCACGCTGTCTACGTAGTTGTAGTAGTAGGCGGGGGGCTCGCCCTGCAGGAGGTCGCCCGCATCCAGCAGCAGGGCCTCGGGCGACTCGCGGCGCACCTGCTGCATGACGGTCGAGAGGCGCGCCATGCTGCCCGTGCCGGGGCGGTCGTTGAGGAAGTCGTAGGGGTAGACGTTGCCGTGGATGTCGGTCGTGTGGATGATGCGCAGCTGGTGCACGCTGGGCTTGGTGCCGCTGGCGCGGCGTCCCTGGGCCGCGGCCTCAGCGCCCCAGGAGAGGACGCTGAGGAGGCAGACGAGGGGGAGGAGGCTACGGAGGATCTTGATCATAGCACTTACTTGATGGGGCTACCAGGGGCGACGAGCTCGGCGGGCGTGACGAGGCGCAGCTGCCCCGTCGTATAGTCCTCGGTGGAGAGGATCATGCCCTGGGACTCGATGCCACGTAGCTTGCGTGGGGGGAGATTGGCGATGAAGCACACCTGACGGCCTACTAGCTCCTCGGGAGCGTAGTACTGGGCGATACCCGAGACGATGGTGCGACCACCGAGACCGTCGTCGATGCGGAACTGCAGGAGCTTGTCCGCCTTCGGTACCTTGGTGCACTCCAGTACGGTACCTACGCGGAGGTCGAGCTTGGTGAAGTCGTCGAAGCTGATGTCCTCGGCTACCGTGGGAGCGGGCGTAGCAGCGGCCTCGGCGGCGGCGTTGGCCTCCTTGGCGGCCTGCAGCTTGGCGATCTGTGCCTCGATGACGGCGTCCTCGATCTTCTCGAAGAGGAGGCTAGCCTGCCCCAGCTGGTGCCCGACGGAGAGGAGCTCGCTGCTGCCGAGCTCGGCCCACTTGGGCTGCTCGATCTGGAGCATCTCGCGGAGCTTGGCGCTGCTGTGGGGGAGGAAGGGGGCGAAGGCCGTGACGAGGTTCGCTGTGATCTGCAGCGAGATGTTGAGGATGGTCGCTACGCGCTCCATGTCGGTCTTGGCTAGCTTCCAGGGCTCGGTGTCCGCCAGGTACTTATTCCCTAGGCGGGCCAGGTTCATGGCCTCCTTGAGCGCCTCGCGGAAGTGGAAGCTGTCCAGCTCGCGCTCTATAGCCTGGCGTACCTCGGAGAGGCCTTGGAGTGTCTCGCGGTCGAAGTCGGTGAGCGCCCCGCGGGCAGGGACCTTGCCGCCGAAGTACTTGTCGGTCAGCACCAGGGCGCGGTTGACGAAGTTACCGAAGACGGCTACGAGCTCGTTGTTGTTGCGTGCCTGGTAGTCGCGCCAGGTGAAGTCGTTGTCCTTCGTCTCGGGGGCGTTGGCCGTCAGCACGTAGCGCAGGACGTCCTCCTTACCGGGCAGCTCGTCGAGGTACTCGTTGAGCCAGACGGCCCAGTTGCGACTCGTGGAGATCTTGTCCCCCTCGAGGTTGAGGAACTCGTTGGCAGGGACGTTCTCCGGCAGGATGTAGCTGCCCTCAGCACGGAGCATAGCGGGGAAAACGATGCAGTGGAAGACGATGTTGTCCTTTCCGATGAAGTGCAGCAGGCGCGTGTCCTCATCCTTCCACCACTGCTCCCAGCTCTCGGGCAGCAGCTCCTTGGTATTGGAGATATAGCCGATGGGCGCGTCGAACCACACGTAGAGCACCTTGCCCTCGGCGCCCTCTACGGGCACGGGGATGCCCCAGTCGAGGTCGCGGCTCACGGCGCGAGGCTGTAGGCCGCCGTCCAGCCAGCTCTTGCACTGGCCGTAGACATTGCTCTTCCACTCCTTGTGCCCCTCGAGGATCCACTCCTTGAGGAAGGCCTCATGCCGGTCGAGCGGCAGGTACCAGTGGCGGGTCTTGCGTAGCTCGGGCGTGGCTCCCGAGATGGCACTGCGGGGCTGGATGAGGTCGGTGGGGCTCAGCGTGGAGCCGCAGCGCTCGCACTGGTCACCGTAGGCGTGCTCGTTCTGGCAGCGGGGGCAAGTCCCCGTGATGTAGCGGTCGGCGAGGAACTGCTGCGCCTCGGGGTCGTAGTACTGCTCGCTCTCCTCCTCGATGAACTCGCCCTTGTCGTAGAGCTTGCGGAAGAAGGCCGAGGCATGGTCGCGGTGCATGGCACTGGTGGTGCGGCCGTAGATGTCGAAGGTCATCCCGAAGCGGGCGAAGGAGTCGCGGATGATGCCGTCGTAGCGGTCTACGACGTCCTGCGGACTGACGCCCTCCTTCTTGGCCTTGATCGTCACGGGCACGCCGTGCTCGTCACTGCCGGAGACGAAGAGCACCTCCTCGCCCTTGAGCCTGAGGTAGCGGGCGTAGATGTCGGCAGGGATGTAGACCCCTGCGAGGTGCCCGATGTGTACGGGGCCGTTGGCATAGGGTAGGGCCGCGGTGATGAGGGTACGCTTATAGTTCTTCTTATTGTCCATCTATCGTATATCTATACACGGCACACGTGAGGACAGGTCATCCCTATCCCCACGTGTGTCCATGCGTTCGTTAGGCTATTACTTCTTCTCTGCCAGGCGCAGCTGCCAGGCCCATGCCGAGCGCAGCGTATCGCCTAGGGTCTCCTTGGCCTCCCAGCCGAGGACGGTATTGGCGTGCTTGGGGTCGGCCCACACCTGCTCGATGTCGCCCTCGCGGCGGCCTACGATCTTGTGTGGTACCTTGACGCCCGTCACGGCCTCGAAGGTGCGGATCAGCTCCAGGACGCTGACGCCGCGCCCCGTACCGATGTTGAAGGTCTCCAGGCGCTCGCTGCCCTTGCTGTCGTCGAGGATGCGCTCTACGGCACAGACGTGGGCCTTCGCCAGGTCTACTACGTTGATGTAGTCACGGATGCAGCTGCCGTCGGGCGTGCTGTAGTCGTCGCCGAAGACGCTCAGCTCCTGGCGGATGCCTGCTGCCGTCTGGGTGAGGTAGGGGATGAGGTTCTGGGGGACGCCGTTGGGGAGCTCACCGATGAGCGCGCTAGGATGGGCGCCGATGGGGTTGAAGTAGCGCAGGCGTACGACCTTGTAGGGGGCGCCAGCGTAGACGACGTCGCGCAGGATCTCCTCGTTGATCTGCTTGGTGTTGCCATAGGGCGAGAGGGCCTCCTGGATGGGGGCGTCCTCGGTGACGGGCAGGTGCTCGGGCGAGGGCTGTCCGTAGACCGTGCAGGAGCTGGAGAAGACGATCCCGCGCGTGCCGTGGCGCTGCATGGTCTCCAGGAGGACGATCAGCGAGAGGAGGTTATTGCGGTAGTAGAGTAGCGGCTTCTGTACGGACTCGCCTACGGCCTTGCTGGCAGCGAAGTGGATGACGCCCTGGATGCTGGGGTGCGCCGAGAAGATGCGCTCCATCGCCTCGGCATCGTTGCAGTCAGCCTCGTAGAAGGTGGGGCGTACGCCCGTAATGGCTTCGATACCGTCGAGGACGTCGGCGCTGGAGTTGGAGAGGTTATCTATGCTGACGACTTCGTAGCCAGCCTGGATGAGCTCCACGCTGGTGTGTGAGCCGATGTAGCCCGTCCCGCCGGTGACGAGGATCGTTCCTTTAGTTGCCATAGTACTGTGTGCTATTATTGTAATGTATGGTTGATGCTATCGATGTAGTCCAGCAGCTCCTCGCGTCCGAGGCGCTCCTCGCTGGAGGTGACGAAGAGGGGAGGCAGCTCCTCCCACTGCTCGAGGAGCTTTGCCTTGTAGACCTCCACATTGGCTGCCAGCCTACCCTTGCTCAGCTTGTCGGTCTTGGTGAAGACCAGGGCGAAGGGTACGCCGTGCTCGCCGAGCCAGGAGACGAACTCGAGGTCGATCTTCTGCGGCTCGTGGCGGCAGTCCAGCAGGACGAAGAGCGAGACGAGCTGCTCGCGCTCCAGCACGTAGTCCTCGATCATGCGCTTCAGGCCCTCGCGGCCGTCCTTGCTGAGGCGTGCATAGCCGTAGCCGGGGAGGTCCACTAGATGCCAAGCCTCATTGATGAGGAAGTGATTGATGAGCTGGGTCTTCCCCGGCTTCTGCGAGGTCATCGCGAGGCCTTTCTTCCCCGTGAGCATGTTGATGAGGGAGGACTTCCCGACGTTGGACCGCCCGATGAAGGCATATTCGGGCAGGCGACTGTCGGGGCACTTACGTACCTGGCTGTTGCTGATGACGAAGGTGGCGCTCTTGATGATCATTGCTATCGGGGGTGCTATTCCTTTGGGACAAAGATACGTCATTGCCGCTATATAGGAGCGGGATGCCTTGGCGCGCACCCTAGCCTCCTCTCGTACGCGCGCCTATATACTATGGTGTAGCGGCGGGGCGAAGGTCAGCCGCGCGGCCTCTGCGCTGGGGCTGTGGAGCGAGGAATGCCTACCTTTGAGGAGAGCCCGTGTGGGGCTCCTAAGCTAGATAAACCTATGATTACGATCAAGAATATGGTCTGTCGGCGCTGCCTGTGGGCCGTGGAGGAGGTCTTCCGCCAGCAGGGTATAGCGCTGCGTAGCCTGAGCCTAGGGCAGGCCGAGCCCGAGGAGGAGCTGAGCCCCGAGCAGCTCGAGGCGCTCGGGGAGGCCCTCGGGGCGCTGGGCTTCGAGCTGCTCGGTGACCGCCGCAGTCGCCTCGTGGAGCGGATCAAGACCGCCATCATCGAGCTGGTGCAGCGCCCCGAGGGGCTGCCCGCCCTACGCCTCTCCAGCTACCTCAGCGAGCGTCTCGCCTCGGACTACAGTGCCCTCTCCAAGCTCTTCTCCGAGGTCGAGGGCATCACCATCGAGCACTACTACATCCTCCAGCGTATCGAGCGGGTCAAGGAGCTCATCGTCTACGACGAACTCTCCATCAGCGAGATCGCCTACCGCATGGGCTACTCCAGTGCGGCCTACCTCAGTAGCCAGTTCAAGCGTATCACGGGCATGTCGCCCCGAGCCTTCCGTGAGCTGCGTGCCGCCCCGCGTAGGCCGCTGGATGAGGTGTAAGTATTCTCCCGAATATCGTAAGGCGCAGCTCAGCTCGCCTCCTTACCTTTGTCGACACAGGTAAGTCAAACATTCGATATCTCTATACCCCTATGACGAAGCAAAACTATCCACTACTCGGGATGAGCTGCGCCAGCTGCGCCGCTCATGCTACCAAGGCGCTGGAGGCGCTCCCAGGCGTCACCAGTGCCGCCGTCAGCCTCCCCTCCGCCTCCGCCCTCATCGAGTACGACGAGACGCTCTGCACGCCTGAGCAGCTGCAGGCGGCCGTGGCCGCCGTCGGCTACGAGCTGCGTATCGACCCGAGCGAGGAGGAGCAGCTGGAGGAGCTCGCTGAGCTCGAGCAGCGCAGCCTCAGACGGCGCACGCTGCTGGCTGTCCTCCTCTCGCTGCTCGTGATGACGCTGATGATGCTCCACCACGGCCACCCGATGGGGCGCGCCGAGGCCCTCGTGAGCGCACTGGCTACGGGCGTAGTGCTGGGCTATGCGGGGCGGGACTTCTACCTCCGTGCCTGGCGTCAGCTACGTGCCCGAGCTGCGGGGATGGACCTGCTGGTCGCCCTCAGCACGGGGGTGGCCTATAGCTACAGCCTCGTGCAGCTCGCCCTCGCCCTCCTCGGGGGGCAGGAGGAGGCGCTGCAGCAGCTCTACTTCGAGGCCGCCTCGATGACCATAGCCTTCGTGCTCCTGGGCAAGTACCTCGAGGCTCGCGCCCAGCAGCGTACGCAGCGCGCCCTCCGCGCCCTCATCCGGAGCGGGGTCAAGGAGGTGGACGAAGTGCAGCCCGATGGCAGTACCCGCCGCCTGCCGCTCGACGAAGTGCATCCCGGGATGGTGCTGCGCGCAGCACCGCACGCGCTCTTCGCCGTCGATGGCCGCGTCCTCACGGGTGAGTCCTACGCCGAGGAGCAGCTGATCACGGGCGAATCGCTGCCCGTCACCAAGGCCCCTGGCGCTCAGGTCTGGGCGGGTACGCTCAACGGCTCGGGCACCATCGACTACCGCGCCGAGGCCGTGGGCGGGCAGACGGTCGTGGCGCGCATCGTGCGTCTCGTCCAGGAGGCAGGCGCCTCGCGCGCCCCCATCCAGCGGACGGTGGATGGGGTGGCCCGCATCTTTGTCCCCGTCATCGTGCTGCTGGCAGTGCTGACGCTCCTCCTCTGGGGCTTCCTCGGCGGCGCGGAGGGCTGGGAGCACGGCCTGACGGCGGCGCTCACCGTCCTCATCATCGCCTGCCCCTGCGCCCTAGGGCTGGCCACACCTACGGCTATCATGGTCGGTATAGGCCATGCGGCTGAGGAGGGGCTGCTGATCCGCGATGCGGAGACCCTTGAGGCCGCGCTCCATATCGACACCCTCGTGCTGGACAAGACGGGGACGCTCACCGAGGGGCGTCCCGAGCTCAGGCAGATCCATTGGCTCAGTGGGGAGGAGCAGGGCAGTCCCCAGCTGCGCCTCATCCTCTCCGCCCTCGAGGCACGCACCTCCCACCCGCTGGGGGCAGCCGTCGTCCGCGGCCTAGAGCCCAGCCTGCCGCGGCTCGTGCTGCGGCCGCTGCAGCTGACGGCGGTCAGCGAGCGCGCGGGGCGTGGCCTAGAGGGTACGGTCGCAGGGACGCGCTACTTCGTCGGGAGCCGCCGCTACATAGAGGAGCAGGGCATTTCTCTTGCCCCCGAGCTGCAGCCCCTGCTGGAGGCTGCGGCCGCCGAAGGCCTGACGACGAGCTTCTTCGCTCGGGAGGGCGAGCTCCTGGCGCTCCTGCAGCTCTCCGACACGCTACGCCCCTCGGCAGCCTCCGCGCTGGCTGAGCTACGCCAGCAGGGCAAGCGTCTCATCCTCCTGACGGGGGACAATGAGGCCGTCGCCCGCAGCGTCGCCGCCCAGCTCGGGATCGACGAGGTCGTGGCCTCCGTCCTCCCTGATGGCAAGGCGGACTACGTCGCGCGCCTCCAGACCGCAGGGCATCGGGTGGCGATGCTCGGCGATGGGGTCAACGATGCCGCAGCGCTGGCGCGCGCCGACCTGAGTCTGGCGATGGGGCAGGGGAGTGACCTGGCGCTGGAGACAGCGCAGGTGACGCTGCGCGGGAGTGATCTGGCGAAGCTGCCGCTGCTCTTCCGCATCGCCCAGCGCACGCTACGCACTATCCATACCAACCTCTTCTGGGCTTCGGTCTATAACCTCCTTGCCGTGCCGCTGGCCGCAGGGGGACTGTATCTGCTCGTCGGGCGGCAGCTCGATCCCATGCTGGCGGGTGGGCTGATGATGCTCAGTAGCCTCAGCGTCGTCCTCAATAGCCTGCTGAGCCGCCGCGGGCGCTGAGGAGCGGCTGCTCCCGCCTCTCGGCCTTAGCCTCCGTCTGCTCTTAGCACTCCCTTCCTTATATAGATATAGGATAAGCCCTAGGGGAGGGCGTCACCTGCACCTGCAGCAGGGGCGCCCTCCCCTAGGGCTTTTAGCTTGTGCGCATCGGGCGTCTGTACTTCCTCGCTTCGCCCCCTCGTGCGCTTCGGCCTATCTGTGCGCGCCGTGAGGGATATCCGTGGGCGCGCTGACTGCTGTCCCTCACGGCGTCCACTGACGGCAGTCACGAGGCTCATGGGTATCAGTCAGCAGGCCTCCTCCTTAGGTCGCGCCTCCCTCTGGCGGAGGTCGCAGCGCCCTTCTTGGCTAGTACGCAGATAAGTATTATCTTTGTAGCCGATATTTTTAACTCTATAACAGACAGAGCAATGAATAACTACGAAACCGTTTTCATTCTTACTCCCGATTTATCTGAAGCTCAGGTAAAGGAAGCGGTCGCTAAGTTCGTCGACATTCTCAAGGCCGAAGGTGCCGAGATCGTCAACGAAGAGAACTGGGGCATCAAGAAGCTTGCCTACAGCATCAACAAGAAGACCACGGGCTTCTACCAGTTCGTCGAGTTCAAGGCACAGCCTACCGTGATCGCTACGCTCGAGACGCAGTTCCGTCGTGACGAGAACGTCCTCCGCTTCCTGACCTTCCGCCAGGATAAGTTCGCCGCTGCATACGCAGAGAAGAGAAGAAGCCGCAAGGCATAACCCCTAAAGAAAAGGAGACCAAGAAATGGCTGCACCATCAGAAGTACGCTATCTGACCCCACTGAACCTCGATAGCAAGAAGAAGAAGTACTGCCGCTTCAAGAAGAGCGGTATCAAGTATATCGACTATAAGGATCCCGAATTCCTCAAGCGCTTCCTCAACGAGCAGGGTAAGATCCTTCCCCGTCGTATCACGGGTACGAGCCTCAAGTTCCAGCGTCGCGTAGCTCAGGCTGTCAAGCGCGCTCGTCACCTGGCGCTGCTGCCCTACGTGACGGACAACATGGCGAAGTAGTCCCAGCGGCAACTCGTCATCATCCCTAAGTAAAGAATAAACCCAGAGGAGACAGAATACAATGGAAGTTATTTTGAAAGAAGACGTAGTCGGCCTCGGCTACAAGGACGATATCGTCACAGTGAAGAACGGCTACGGTCGCAACTTTCTAATCCCCACAGGTAAGGCGATCATCGCTACGGAGTCGGCTAAGAAGATCCTAGCTGAGAACCTCCGCCAGCGTGCCCACAAGATCGCTGCCATCAAGAAGGAAGCCGAAGAGCGCGCTACCAAGTACCAGGGCGTACGCCTCTCGATCACGGCCCACACCAACGTCGCTACGGGCGCCCTCTATGGCTCTGTATCGGCTGCCGAGATCGCCGAAGCGCTGCTGGCTAAGGGTCTGGAGACCGAGCGCAAGCTCATCTTCGTCAAGACCATCAAGGAGGTCGGTAACTACATCGCTACCGTGCGCCTGCACAAGGAAGTGGCTGTAGAGATCCCCGTCGAAGTCCTCTCCGATGCTCCCCTAGCGGTGGAGAAGAAGGAAGAGGCTCCTGCTGCTGAGGCTCCCGCAGCCGAGGAGGCAGCAGCTGAGGCTTAGTCCTCCGCCCTCCCTAGGGTGGCTGCCCCCAGCCGTCCTACATATATATACGTCCCCACATCCTGCCTCCAGTGCATGGTGTGGGGACGTCGCTATTCTATCCGCCCTGACGGCCGAGCTGGCCGCTTCGGCTAGTCTTGCGTATCTTTGTAGTTCCAAAGGATAAGCCCTACAGCCAGATGAGTATAGATATTCAGCAGATCAAGCACCGCTTCGGCATCATAGGCAATAGCCCGCTCCTGGAGCACGCGCTACGCACGGCAGTGCAGGTAGCCTCTACCGATATGTCCGTCCTCGTCATCGGGGAGAGCGGCGTGGGGAAGGAGAACTTCCCCCGCATCATCCATCAGTCGAGCGCGCGCAAGCACGGGCCCTATGTGCCCGTCAACTGCGGGGCTATCCCTGAGGGGACGATCGACTCCGAGCTCTTCGGCCACCTCAAGGGTTCCTTCACGGGCGCCATCAACGACCGCAAGGGCTACTTCCAGGAGGCAGGCGGCGGGACGATCTTCCTCGACGAGGTGGGCGAGCTGCCCCTCTCGACGCAGGCACGCCTGCTGCGCGTGCTGGAGACGGGCGAGTTCATCCCCGTCGGTGCCAGCCAGGCGCAGAAGACCGATGTGCGCATCGTCGCCGCCACCAACGTCAATCTACAGGAGGCCGTGGCGCGCGGACGCTTCCGCGAGGATCTACTCTTCCGCCTCAATACCGTCCCCATCGAGATCCCGCCCCTGCGCGCGCGTCCCGAGGACATCCCCCTGCTCTTCCGCTTCTTCGCCTCCAAGAGTGCCGACCAGTACCACATGCCGCCGCTCAAGCTGACCCCCGAGGCCGTCGAGCTGCTCCAGAGCTATCGCTGGCCCGGCAACATCCGTGAGCTGCGCAACCTCACCGACCGCATGAGCGTGCTCGAGGAGGAGCGTCTCTTGACGGCCGAGATCGTGCGTGGCTACCTGCCCCGCACGGTGAGCGAGGACTACCATCCCGCGCTGCGCCCCATGGAGAGCCGCGAGCAGCAGAGCTTTGCCAACGAGCGTGAGATCCTCTACCAGGTACTCTTCGATATGCGTCAGGATATGGCCGAGCTACGCAAGCTCGTCTCAGGCATCATGCAGGGCGATATCCCCGTAGGGCATCACCCCGCTGGGGGCACGGCCGACTACGCCGACCTACGTGGGGGCTACGCTGCGGCGGGCCTCCGTCCGCCCACCAGCGAGGGTGCGGTATCGCTCCTCACGCACCCCACGGGGAGCTTCGGTCGCGAGGAACCGCTGGTAGCGCTGCCCCACCACGACTTCCCCGTAGAGGAGCACGTGCAGGAGTACATCGTCGAGGAGCCCCTATCGCTGGAGGAGAACGAGCGCCGTATGATCGCCGAGGCCCTGCATCGCCACAAGGGACGCCGTCGCCTGGCCGCCCAGGAGCTCAAAATCTCGGAGCGCACGCTCTATCGTAAAATCAAGCAATACGCACTGGATGAACAGCATTAAGCAGCTCAAGGGCTGGCTACTCGGGCTCGTGCTCCTCGTGGGGCTCGTGACAACGCTCGTCGGCTGCAGCATCAGCTACCGCTTCAACGGCGGCGCCATCGACTACACGCAGCTGCGCACCATCACCATAGGCGAGGTGCTCAATAAGGCGCCCATCATCTACCCGACGCTGGCACCGACCTTCACCGAGCGCCTCAAGGACCAGTACGTCACCCGCACGCGCCTCTCGCTGGTGCCTCAGGCGGGGGACCTCGAGCTGCACTGCACGGTCACGGGCTACGACCTGACGCCTATGTCCATCAGCCAGGACAACTTCGCCGAGCGTACCGTCTTCACCGTCACGGTGCAGGTCAAGTACGTCAATCGCGCCAATGATAAGGAGAGCTTCGATCGCAGCTTCAAGGCCTATCGCGACTTCCCCCGCACGCAGCCCTTCGTGGCGGTGCAGGACGACCTCCTGCGTGAGATCATGGATGATCTGATCAAGCAGATCTACAACGCCACGGTAGAGAACTGGTAGCATGACCCGCGACGAGCTCTATAGCTACCTCCGTGACCCGCGGCAGCTCAGCGCCGAGACCCTCGAGCCTATACGCCAGCTCTCGGAGGCCTATCCCTACTGCAGCACCTTCACCTTCCTCTACCTATACAATCTCTCGGTGGCGGAGGATGTGCGCTACGCCAGCGAACTGAGGCGCCTGGCGGTACTGCTGCCCGACAGAGAGCGCCTCTTCCGCCTCGTCGAGGGCGATAGGCTCAGCGTCGAGCTGCCCGAGCCTGAGGAGCCCGCGACCGATAGCTTCGACCTGATCGATCACTTCCTCGATGCTGCGCTGACCTCGGGCGAAGATCTCCCGACGGGCCTGCAGCTGGAGACGGCTGCCCTGCGTGAGGAGTACTTCGCAGGCGAGGAGGAGCTGAGCGAGACGGCCGCCCTCAGTGCGCTGCTCCCCGAGCGTGCGCCCGCTGAGTCCGTCACCTCCGCTACCTCCAGTCCGCTTGAGGACGCCCTGCGCACCTCTTCCTTAGAGGCTGCCTTGACCGCTTCAGCAGCTACTGCACCGATCGCTTCCGCGGCTGCTCCCTTGGGTGCTGAGCCTACCGCGCCTTCCGTCCGCGCTTCCTCGCCGCAGCCTAGTTCCTCTGCGCCGAGCCAGCCGCCCGCACGCCCCGCCCTAGAGGCCGAGCTGGAGGAGTCACTGCTCTCCGAGACCCTCTCCAAGATCTACATCCAGCAGCAGCACTACGACAAGGCGCTGCGCATTATCCGCGCCCTCAGTTTGAATTATCCAGAGAAAAATCGTTTCTTTGCAGACCAGATACGCTTCCTAGAGCGCCTGATAGCGAATAACAAAAGCAAGCAATAATAAGAAGACTAAGACGACATGTTCACCCTAATCACTGTCCTCATCCTCATCGCATCTCTGGCCCTGGTGCTGCTCGTCATCGTGCAGAAGTCTAAGGGCGGCGGCCTCGCTTCGCCCTTCGCCTCGTCCAATAATATCATGGGCGTGCGCAAGACGACGGACGTACTCGAGAAGGCTACCTGGTGGCTCTTCGGCGCCATCGCTGTCCTCTGCGTCGCCTCCACGCACTTCCTCGGTGGTGGTGCTACCGCCGAGAGCAAGACGCAGCAGACCCTCGAGCAGAACGCAGCCAAGGCTCCAGCGCCTACGGCTCTGCCCAACCTCGGTGGCGGCACGGCTCCTGCAGCAGCGCCTGCTCAGCAGGCGCCCGCAGAGCAGCCCGCCCAGTAGCGCACTGCGCCATACCCCATCATTCGGAGAGCCAAGTGACTGCAGTCGCGGTCACTTGGCTTTTTCTTTGTACCTTTGTGGCGCTTTGCGCAATCTCTGTCAGGAAAGCTCTGAGTGGCCTGTTATATTGCGTTTAGAATAGTACTAATCAAATAAGCCAAAGACAAGATGGATTTCATCAAGATCGTCAACGACGCATTCAGCACCGGCAAGAGCCACCCCAGCTTCCGTAGCGGGGACACGATCACCGTAGACTACCGCATCAGTGAAGGTGGTAAGGAGCGTATCCAGCGCTACCGCGGTGTCGTCATCCGTATCAGCGGTCACGGGGATAAGAAGCGCTTCACCGTACGTAAGATCAGCGAAGGTGTCGGCGTAGAGCGTATCTTCACGCTCGAGAGCCCCTTCATCGACAAGATCACCGTCGAGAAGCTCGGTAAGGTGCGTCGCGCTAAGCTCTACTACCTCCGTGCCCTCACGGGTAAGAAGGCTCGTATCAAGGAGCGTCGCGTAGCCATCGAGAAGTAGTCTTCGCCCCGCAGTGGGTGTCTGACGAAGCTCGTCCAGTATACTAGCCATAGGATCGCCTAGCGACCCTATGGCTAGTCGCTTATTAGTCCCTGGCTAAGTCCCGCCACCGCTAAGGCGGACAGTCCGAGCTCTGCGTGAGCATAGCCTCGGCACTTAGCCTCCCCCTTTCATAGCTTTATTGATGACCAAGCACATCCTCCTGCCCCTAGCCCTCACCTTGGCTATGGCTAGCCTCCTCCCGGCCTGCGGCGCCGATCCGCTCGAGGAGAAGGAGACCGCCCTGGCGCGCAAGGCCGCGACCGAGGGCGTACTCACCACCACACAGCACTACGACTTCACCCAGTGGCTCGAGACCCCCGACGGCTACTCCCTGCCCACCATCGGCAAGGGCGACACACCGACCGCCACCTACTGGGCCTCAGCGAGCAACCAAGGCTACACCTTCCTCGCGCAGGGCAAGAGTGACTTCCCCGTGACTCCGCTCCTCATCGATGGGCGCGCTCGAGGGGCCTCCATCCGCACCGTCAAGGGCGCCTACTTCTTCGGTATCGGGTCGAATGTCGTCGCGGGCTCGCTCTACACGGGCGCCGTCGACAAGCGCAAGCTCATCTCCAGTAGCCTCGAGTCCAGCCTCTTCGGTCAGCCCTACACGAGCGGAGTCCCCGAGTGGCTGGAGTTCCGTTACCAGTATAAGTCCGGCGCTACCGTCATCCAGGGGCAGAACCGCCGTGTCGAGCTCCCCGCCACCGACAAGGGCTCCGTGTCCATCGTCCTCTACGAGATCACCGAGGACGCCAGCTACCTCAATGGCCTGACGCTGCAGTCCGATCCGCGCATTGTCGCCAAGGGCTATACCGAGCTCGAGGCGACGCCTGAGGGGCAGTGGCGCGAGCTCGAGCTGCGTGTCGCTCCTGTGGACGCGGCGCGCTATGCCCGCATAGACTTCGCCGCACGCCGCTATCGCCTCGCCCTCGTCTTTGCTTCCAGCTACCGCGGGGCTGAGTTCATCGGCGCCCTCGGCAGTGAGCTGCGTCTGCAGGATGTGCGCATCAAGGATCGTGTCAAGTCAAGCAACTAGCCCCCACCTTAGGATGATGAAGAAGACCCTTCTACTGCTAGCCCTCGCGGCTAGTCCGCTGGCAGCCTTCGCTGGCGAAGATACGACCGCTCCCAGCCCACGCCTCGGCTACGGCGCACACTTTGGCTTCAACCTCGGGGGCGCCCTGCCGCGCTCCATCCCCTCGACGGTGGAGCGTATCCATCACTTTGATCCAGGCTTCGGCCTCGATCTCGGGCTGGATGTCTCTTGGCGCTTTGGCGCGCCGAGCTCCCCCTGGCGACTCTGCTCGGGCCTCGCCTTCGAGGGGCGCGGCTTCTATACCTCCATCTCGGCGCGGGATATGCCCGTGCGCTATCAGAATACCGACTTCGCCGAGCAGCACTATACGGGCTACCAGTCGGTAGACCAGAGCAACCAGGCGCTGACCCTGCCGCTGACCCTCAGCTACGACCTCTCCACGCGCTGGTCGCTGCAGGCAGGCGGCTACTACAGCCACCTCGTCGACCGCCAGTTCATCGCGCGCCTTGACGGAGACGGGCTGATGGACGGGCGCATCTACCAGCGCGAGACCATCCTTCCCTTTGCCATCGGGCACATGCAGGTGCGCAATGAGCTCGGGCTGCTCCTCGGGGCAGACTGTCGCCTCGATGAGAACTGGGGACTCTACGGACGGCTCAAGCTCGGGATAACGCGTACCTTCGAGCGTAGCTTCGAGGTCATGCCCTACGCGCTCTTCCCGACCTACCTCAGCCTTGGGGTCAACTATACCTTCCGTCGCTGATCCTCCCTCGTTCCTTCATTAGGACCTAAGGCGTCCTAAGCCTAAAAGCCCAGCTCGCCCCGCTGGGCTTTTTCCTGTCGAAGCGCTGCTCTGCGCGCACGCATAGTGTAAGGGGAGTGCTCGCCCAAGGCTGCCTGCGTCCCCGTCCAACTTAATTAGCGTCTCCACCCAAGCAAGGCCGTGCACCTAACTCAGCTAAGTCCATCCGCGCGGCTAGGCTAGGGGAGGGGACTCGTCGAAGGCCGCCCGCGGCTGCGCCTTGCCTTGCCGCTCCTTAATATAAGGGATGCCTGTCGGCGCTCGGACCGATATCCCTCGCCGCGCTGACTGGCGTGGGTCGTGGGGCTAACTGGCGTCGGCGGGGACGGTGGCTGCTATGGGTCAGCGCGGGCCAAGCGGCTCCGCGCTGACCCTCTAGCCTTGTCTCACCGCCCCGCGCGGCTTGTCGCAGCGCTTCCATTTCCCCTTTTCCGCGCCCTCTCACCCCGCTCCGCGCTTGCTGAGCGCCCCTTCCAGCCCCCATCTTCACCCGAACGAGAAAAAACTTTTGGCCTTTGTAATTAGCTGTCTTACGGCCTAATGAATAGCACTCAGGGCCTACTCCGAGCGCCTTTTTCTCCTCGAGATTTGGTTGGTATTGCTTTTTCGTCTTACCTTTGCAACCGCAAACGAGGAAACGCCCACGGAGCTACGGCAAGCGCGCCGGGCAGGGACGGAAGAGACAAGCCTCGGGAGCGAGATGAGTCTAAGACGAGAAGCAATTCTCCTTAGATAGCTAAAAGCGATCATTGACATACTTGATAAAAACAAACGAGAAAACAACGTAGAGCATATTAAATAAGTTAGTATACAACCTGGATGCGGATGGGTAACTTGAAGCATCTTAGGCGCAAAAACAGATAAGGGCAGACGGTGGATGCCTAGGCTCTCGGAGGCGACGAAGGACGTGATAAGCTGCGATAAGCTACGGGGATCGGCACATACGAATTGATCCGTAGATTTCCGAATGGGGCAACCCGGCATGTAGAAGACATGTCACACTGCAGAGCAGTGAGCGAACGTGGGGAACTGAAACATCTAAGTACCCATAGGAGAAGAAAACAAAAGTGATTCCCTTAGTAGTGGCGAGCGAACGGGGAGAAGCCCAAACCGTGCTTGTTTCGGCAAGCACGGGGTTGTAGGACTCCGTCATATGAAGACAAGACTAGGAGAAAGGTCTGGAAAGGCCTGCCATAGAACATGACAGCTGTGTATCCGAAAGTTTTAGTTGGAGTTAGGAGTATCCTGAGTAGCGCGGGACACGTGAAATCCTGTGTGAATCTGCGGGGCCCATCCCGTAAGGCTAAATACTCCCGAGAGACCGATAGTGAACCAGTACCGTGAGGGAAAGGTGAAAAGAACCTCGAACAGAGGAGTGCAATAGATCCTGAACCCGTCTGCCTACAAGCGGTAGGAGCAGCCATTGGCTGTGACTGCGTGCCTTTTGCATAATGAACCTACGAGTTACTTTCTCTGGCAAGGTTAAGTGATGAGGAGTCACGTGAGCCGAAGCGAAAGCGAGTCTGAATAGGGCGGATAGTCAGAGGGAGTAGACGCGAAACCAAGTGATCTACCCTTGGTCAGGTTGAAGGTTGGGTAAAACCAACTGGAGGACCGAACCGGTAAGCGTTGAAAAGCTTTCGGATGAACTGAGGGTAGGGGTGAAAGGCTAATCAAACTTGGAGATAGCTCGTACTCCCCGAAATGCATTTAGGTGCAGCCTGTGGAGTTTCTTGTGTGAGGTAGAGCGACTGATTGGATGCGAGGCTTTCACCGGCTATCAAGTCCAGACAAACTCCGAATGCACACAAGTTAGATCCATGGAGTGAGGGCATGGGTGCTAAGGTCCATGTCCGAGAGGAGAAGAATCCAGACCATCGGCTAAGGTCCCGAAATAATAGCTAAGTTGACCAAACGAAGTCAGAGTGCTAAGACAGCTAGGATGTTGGCTTGGAAGCAGCCATTCATTTAAAGAGTGCGTAACAGCTCACTAGTCGAGTGCTTTGGCGTGGATAATAATCGGGCATAAGCTATTTACCGAAGCTGTGGGATATGAAAATATCGGTAGGGGAGCATTCTAGCGGCGTAGAAGGTTTGAGGACAACTCAGGCTGGAGCTTCTAGAAAAGCAAATGTAGGTATAAGTAACGATAAAGGAGGTGAGAAACCTCCTCGCCGAAAGACTAAGGTTTCCTGATCAACGCTAATCGGATCAGGGTTAGTCGGGGCCTAAGGGGACAGCCGAACGGCGCACCCGATGGACGAACCGGTTAATATTCCGGTACTAATTATGTGAGCGATGTGGAGACGGAGATGTGACGGTCCTGCCAGCTGACGGAATAGCTGGTTGAAGGGTGTAGGCGATGATCGGGGTAGGCAAATCCGCCCTGAGAGCTGAACCTGACAGTACGCTGAGTGCTTGCACGAGGTGATATGGACAGAGTAACGGCGCTCCCAAGAAAATCCGCTAAGCATATTGCATGATTACCCGTACCATAAACCGACACAGGTGGTTGGGTTGAGTATACTAAGGCGCTCGAGTGATTCGCGGTTAAGGAACTAGGCAAAATGGTTCTGTAACTTCGGGAAAAAGAACGCTCACTCTAAAGGTGAGCCGCAGAGAATAGGCCCAGGCGACTGTTTAACAAAAACACATGGCTATGCTAAATCGAAAGATACTGTATATAGCCTGACACCTGCCCGGTGCTGGAAGGTTAAGAGGAGATGTCATCGCAAGAGAAGCATTGAATTGAAGCCCCAGTAAACGGCGGCCGTAACTATAACGGTCCTAAGGTAGCGAAATTCCTTGTCGGGTAAGTTCCGACCTGCACGAATGGTGTAACGATCTGGGTACTGTCTCAACCGCGAGCTCGGTGAAATTGTAGTATCGGTGAAGATGCCGATTACCCGCAACGGGACGAAAAGACCCCGTGAACCTTTACTATAGCTTTGCATTGGATTTGGGTAACAAATGTGTAGGATAGGCCGGAGACTATGAATCGGGTACGCCAGTATTCGTGGAGTCGCCGTTGAAATACGGCCCTTTTGTTATTTGGGTTCTAACTCGCGGATGCGAGGACATTGCATGGTGGGTAGTTTGACTGGGGTGGTCGCCTCCAAAAGAGTAACGGAGGCTTCTAAAGGTACCCTCAGACCGATTGGTAACCGGTCGTAGAGTGTAATGGCACAAGGGTGCTTGACTGGGAGACTAACAAGTCGCACAGGTAGGAAACTAGAGCATAGTGATCCGGTGGTTCCGTATGGAAGGGCCATCGCTCAAAGGATAAAAGGTACTCCGGGGATAACAGGCTGATCGCTCCCAAGAGCTCATATCGACGGAGCGGTTTGGCACCTCGATGTCGGCTCGTCACATCCTGGGGCTGGAGAAGGTCCCAAGGGTTGGGCTGTTCGCCCATTAAAGTGGCACGCGAGCTGGGTTCAGAACGTCGTGAGACAGTTCGGTCTCTATCTGTTGTGGGCGTTTGAGATTTGAGGGGGCCTGACACTAGTACGAGAGGACCGTGTTGGACGAACCGCTGGTCTATCGGTTATACCGCCAGGTGTAGTGCCGAGTAGCTACGTTCGGTTGAGATAAGTGCTGAAAGCATCTAAGTACGAAGCTTGCCTCAAGATTAGATCTCATTATAAGGGTGGTTAAAGACGATGACCTTGATAGGCTACAGGTGTAAAGATGGTGACATCAAAGCCGAGTAGTACTAATAGCCCGAAAGTTTTTGCGCGAGTGGTTGTATACCGACTTAGCGCTACGGTGGTGAGTATCGGATGTTTTTATCAAGTCAATGATTGTCTAGATATTGAGATATTTAGGTGGTTATAACGTTGGGGTTCCACCTCTTCCCATTCCGAACAGAGAAGTTAAGCCCAATTGTGCCGATGGTACTGCGAAAGTGGGAGAGTAGGTAGCCGCCATTTTAGGATGAGCGGGTGTGATTGCAGAAGCGATCGCACCCGCTCTTTTTTTGTGCCCTGCTGCGAGCTGGCACTCAGATCACCGCGCAAGGGCGCCCGCGCTCCTGCCAGCAGCGCCGCCGCTTACCTCAGCCTGCATACGCCCCGCTCCACCAACAAAGCCTCCGCCAGCGGCCAGCCGCAGGTCGACCGCACAGCCAGCAAGCACAAGCCGCCCAAAATCTGGAACCCAAGCGCTGCCGCCCAGTAGCGCCAACACTCCGACTAACAGCGTCAAAGCCTGCTGCCACCCGTGCATAGACCGAGCTACCCGCCAAGTACAAGCCGCCTACCCCCTTGCCTAAATCAGTCTGTAGCTTAGGGGGAGTAGGCCTGCTAACCTTGCCCAAGTCTATTTCCCTATTCGCGGGACGCACGTCGTCAGTTTAGCGCGAGCCTACTCGTCCGCCTTACCTAAGTGCAGTCTCCTCTTCGCATGATGTGCGCCGTCAGTCTAGCGCATATCAGCCGCCACTCGACTGCTCCGCTGTCGTCAGCTGGACACGCCCGCACTTTCAAAGTTTCTTTCAGCTCGCCTGCCATTCGGCTGCAGGCGGGCTGTTCAGCTTAGCGTGAACTGACCTAGACCCAGCTGCACACTCAGTCTCCCCAGTCCTTGCAGGGCTCCTCTAGCTTGGGGTACAGCTGCCCTGCTTGTTGCTTGTAAGGCCATTTGTCGATGCTCCGTACGGCCCTTGATCTTCGTCAAAGCGGTGGCGAAGGGAGGAGGGCGGAGCTTCCTGGCTAGGGCTCGTGCGGGGCGAGCGTTGGGGGAGAGCGGTCGGTGCAGGGGCGTACTTTTTTGAATAACTTTGTGCTGTGGCTTTGTGTATAGGGGCTGAGGCACGCCTTGCTTGAAGGCCGTGGCTTTGTTCCGTGCGTCGGGCTCTTGCTTGGCTTAGAGGGAGGAGGGCCCTAGATTGGGGCGCTGGCCTTGCTTGGGATAGGGGCGCCCCTCGAGACGCATAAAGAGAGGCGACGGCGGAGGAGCTGCGGGAGCTAAGGGATAGATATTGTTGGACGCATATAATAGATGGGCTTATGTATTACGGGTATTCTTATTCGCCGATGGTGAAGGTCATCACGGCGAGCTGCTTGGTCTTGCTGCTGGGGGCCTGCTACTTCTCCGTGAGCTGGATCAGCTACCTCTTGCTGTCGCTGATGCTGGTGCCGCTGATCTACTTGCCTCGCGGCTATGAGCTGCATGAGGATAGGATCGTGCTGCATTGCCTTCTATGGCGCAAGACCTTCCTGCTGGCGGACTACGAAGTCAGGGCGCTTGAGCAGCAGCCGATACTGGGTGGTATTCGGATTTTCGCTTCGGGTGGCTACCTCGGCTTCACGGGCTTCTTCTGGCTGCCGAAGCGAGGTCTCTGTAGCCTCTTCGTCGCAGATCAGCGCGGGCCTTTCCTGGAGCTGACGTATCGCACGAAGCGGCGCCGCTACATCATCAACGGTAGCTTAGCCGCTTAGCTCCTTAGTGAGGTCAAGGGCTGGGCAAGTTAGTCCTAGGGCATCAAGGCTAAGCCAGTCGCTGCATGTCTTAGACGGATCAAAGGCCGTCTAAGCAGAGAGCTTCGTCTCCCTCTCGGGGGGCGAAGCTCTCTGCATATAGGGGGGCCATGGCTCTTGCATAAGGGGGAGCGGGGCTGAGGGATATCCCTCAGATCGTCGATGGATATCAGTTCGCGCGCTGAAGGACGTCAGTCGGGGCGCTGAGGGATATCCGTGCCGGAGGCTGGAGGCTGGGGTCGGGGAGGCTAGGGCCTAGCTTCCCCGAGCCGTGCCCTAGCTTGGGAGAGCTTCCGCGGCCTTGGGGGGAGGATGGGGGGAGCGATGGAGGAGGGGAGCACTCGGACAAAACGGCAGATCCGGCCCAGCGAGGGAGGGGGCAATTTCGGGTGCTTCGGACGGCGTTTTTGCCCGCTTCGGAGCTCGTATTCTGTCTGATCCTTGTGCTGCTCGGGGCTTCTGAGGGCAGCTTGGTGGGGTGAGGATTAGGGGCCTCTTGGGGCCTCTTTGACCACGCTGGGAGGCGGCTCTGACGATTGGGCAGAGGGGCTGAAATTTGTTCTTTTTTACCTTATCTTTGCCTTTGAGATCCAGAACCACAGCGCCCCGGGGCTGGTCTAGACTAGACTAGCAGCTGGGGCACAGGAGGCTGCCAAGGCGGCCTCATCCCTTATACATAGACGTCGCACCTCATCCGTGGGTGTGCTGTATGTCGCTTTATACTAGAGATATAATAAACCACACTTATAGACAAACCATCACAGGGTACACATCATGACAGAAAGTAAACGCGCCTTGTCGGACTACATCTACCAGAGTAAGTACTCGCTCTATCGCGAGGATCTCGGCCGTAAGGAGGTCTGGGAGGAGAGCGTCGAGCGCATCTACCAGATGCACCTCACGCACCTAGGGATCCACGCTCCAGCAGCTCTGCAGGATGAGTGGTTCATGGAGCAGCTCCATGAGGCCATTGACTACTACAAGCAGAAGAAGTTCGTCGGCTCGCAGCGCAACCTCCAGTTCGGGGGTGAGCCCGTGCTCAAGTCGTCTGCCAAATCGTACAACTGTAGCTACTCGCACTGCGATCGCCTGGAGGTCTTCCGCGAGACGGAGTGGCTGCTGCTGAGTGGCTGCGGCTGCGGGCTCTCGGTAGAGCAGGCGCACGTGGACAAGCTGCCCGACCTGCTGCCCCTGGAGGAACTGCTGGAGGAGAGCGAAGTCTTCCGCATCCCCGATAGCATCGAGGGCTGGTCGGATGCCATCCACCGCCTGCTGGAGTTCTTCTTCGTCCCTGGCACGACGCGCCCTGTCTTTGACTACACGGATATCCGCCCCAAGGGCTCCAAGATCGCTGGGCGCTTCCTCGCCCCCGGGCCCGATGGCCTGCGTATCGCGCTGGATAATATCCGCAAGCTCCTGCGCGAGGCCGTCACGGCAGGTCAGCGCCGTCTCTCAGCGCTGCAGTGCACCGACATCATCGCGCACCTGGCGGACTCCGTCCTCTCGGGTGGGGTACGTCGCTCGGCACTGATGATCCTCTTCAGCCCCGAGGATGAGGAGATGGTGAACTGTAAGCACGGCGACTGGTTCTCGACCAATCCCCAACGTGCGCGCTTCAATATGTCGGCTGCTCTGGATCGCGGCCAGGTAGCGCGCGAGGTCTATGAGCGTCTCTTCGAGGCTATGCGCACGAGCGGCGACCCAGGGCTCTACTGGCGTGATGAGTTCGGCATCGGCTGCAACCCCTGCTGTGAGATCGGCTTCCGCCCCGTAGACCAGTACGGCAATACGGGCTGGCAGGTGTGCAACCTCGTGTCCATCAATGGTCTGTGCTGCACGACGGAGGAGGAGTTCTACAAGATCTGCCGCTGTGCCTCTACGCTGGCTACGGTGCAGGCTACCTACATGGACTTCGCCTACCTCAGCCCCGCCACGCGCAATATCATCGAGTCCGATCCGCTGATTGGGGTCTCCATCGGTGGGATCATGAATAATCCCCAGGTGCTGACCAATCCTAATATCCTCTCGGTCGGCGCCATGCAGGTGCGTCAGCAGAATGCCAAGGTCGCCCGCATCCTCGGCATCAACCCCGCCACGCGCACGACCTGCGTCAAGCCCGACGGTACGGTGAGCCTGCTGCTCGGGATGACCTCGGGTATCCACGGCGCCTACGCCAAGCGCTACCTGCGCAGCGTCGAGGCCAACATCGAGGAGCCCAACCTCAAGGCCTATGAGGAGGCCAACCCCAAGGCTGTACAGCCCAATATCTTCAAGCCCACGACGGATAAGAAGATCTTCTTCCCCATCGAGGAGTCAGAGGAGACGCTGCTGCGCTCCGAGCTGGCTGGCCTCAAGCTGCTGGAGTACGTCAAGCTCGTCCAGCAGAGCTGGGTTATCCCCGGGATGACGGATATGAGTTCGCCCATCAAGAACAATGTGTCCAATACGGTCGACGTCCCCAACGACCAGTGGGATGTCGTCCGCGACTGGGTGTGGGAGAATCAGGACTACATCGCAGGCGTGACCTTCCTCTCCTCCTACGGGGATATGGATCTGCCGCAGGCACCTATGTGCCGCGTGGCGACGCCTGAGGAGATCCTGCGTGAGTACGGGGTCGGCAGCATGTTCGCCTCTGGGCTCGTGGTCGAGGCGATTGAGGTCTTCGGCGACCTGTGGAAGGCCTGTGAGTCGGCGCAGGGTCGTGGCGAGCAGCTCTTCGTCTCCGATCATGCGCTCGTGGACTACCTGCAGAAGAATGATCTGGACGAGGCGACGATCACCGAGGAGGAGCGCAAGCACATCCTAGCGACGCTCAATGCCAAGCTCAACGATAAGGTGGAGAACCTCGCGGCCAAGCGCGATATTGTACGTCGTATCATCAAGTTCGCGGCCAACTACTGCCGCGGCGATGTGTACAAGGCGGTGAACCTGCTGAAGAGCGTCAACAACCTTCACCTCTTCGAGCTGCTGAAGAAGACCTACAAGCCCGTAGACTGGAAGCTGGTGGACTTCGGCGGCAAGCGCTATGCCAACGCTGACGAACAGGCCTCTCAGTCCTGTGTCGGCGGTGCCTGCGAGATCAACTAAGCGGGCTAGCTCCCCCGCTAGCCCGCTCGGCTAAAAACAACAGCGCCCCTACATCCGTGACGGATGCAGGGGCGCTGCTGTGTTGTGTGGGGGTGGGCTATTCGCTTTTCTTGGCTCCTGTGACGAAGGCTGAGACAATACCCGCGATGGATAGCGTGCTGAAGATGGCCGCCAGCCAAGGCTTATCGAGGTAGAGGGCTAGGATGGTCGTACCGAGGAAGCCGAGAAGCGAGACGAATGCAAAGATGAGGCCGAGCATACGCTCTTGGTGCTTCCCCTTGCTATCCTTAGCGATAATGTCCATGCTCTGCTTGGTAGCTTCGTGTCGCATCGCTCGCTCTTCGTCCGCGATTCGCATGAAGTAGTCTACCAGTCTTGGGTCGAGCTCTTTGTACTTGGCCAGCTCGTCGGCGGAGGGTATGGGGCTGTCGTCAATGACTACATGTTCTGCTTGGAGTGTCTGGATGAGGCTCTGGTCCTCCAAGGATGCTTGGGGCTCAATCTTGGCACCCGCTCGCTTGAGACTAGTTCTGCTCATACTCTGCTTTGATGCGTTGCCAGGCTTTGTTCATATCGCTTCGGACAGTGCGCCAGTCACCTGCGAGACGCTCCCTGTCCGAGACGCGGCTATAGCTCTCGAGCTCTCGCTTGAGGAGCTCGATGCCTTCGTCTTTGGGGGGCTGCGACGTGCCAAACATGGCACAGAGCCCGCCGAGTAGCACGTTAATAATGTTCATAGGACTGAATCTGTTTTTGGATAGAACGCTTGAGTAGCTCTTTTAGTTTGTCCGTGAGTTCCTGCTGAGGCCTCTAGCCTTTCCTTGATCTGAGGCTGAGCCATGCCCTCACGGAAGGTACGTATTGTCGTTTAGTAGCGCAGCTAAGGTAGCTAATTCTGTGAATAAAACCAAGCGTGAGCCTTGGACGCTAGTTGCCTTTGGGGGCTGTGGTGGACTTGCTTACTTGGCTGGAGGGAGGGCGAGGAGGCGCTGGCAGCGCTCGTAGAGCTGGTGGCGGAGCTCGGAGAGGGGGAGGCCGAGGGTGCTAGCGGCCTCGGTGTAGATGTCCTCGATCGGGAGGGGCGCCTCGTCTGTCTCTAGGAAGGCGGCATCCGCCCTATGGGCTAGGGCGAGGCTCTCGGGATGGTAGTAGCGGCCGAAGCTGAGGTAGAGTCCTTGGCCTAGGAGCTGGGCCGCCTCCGTAGCCTTGCCTCTGAAGCCGTGGACGACCCAGGGCATGTGGGGACGAAGCTCGCGCCGTAGGGCGAGGAGCTCGGTCGTACCCTTGACCAGGTGTAGGATGAGGGGCAGCTGGAGGCGCTCCGAGAGCTCGATCTCCCCACGGAGTAGCTGCTGCTGGCGCGTGTAGTCCGTGCCGCAGCGCTTGTCGAGACCTGCTTCGCCGAGGGCAAGGAAATGACCTTGGCTGAGGGCTTGCTCGAGCTGGGGCAGGGGCTCTTCGCCGAGCGCATTAATCTGCCAAGGGTGTATCCCTAGGCTGTAGGCGCTGCGGGGAGGCGGGGCTGGGGAGAGTCCCTCGCTGAGGCTACGGCTGATCAGTTGCCAGGCCTCCGCGCTGGGGGCTGCCTCGTGGTGGGTATGTAGGTCGATGAAGGGAACCTCCATAGCGGGGAGGAGCGAGAGGGGTATTAGGGTACGGGATCGTAGCCACTGCCGCCCCAGGGATGGCAGCGCAGGATACGTCTGAGCGCAAGGTAGAGCCCGTAGATGGGGCCGTGCCGACGTATGGCCTCCAGCGCATAGGTCGAGCAGGAGGGGGTAAAGCGGCAGGAGGGTGGCGTGAGGGGGGAGATAGCGCCCTTGTAGAAGAGGATGGGCAGCGTCAGCAGGAGGATGAAGAGGCGACGTAGTCCGCTGAGCATCAGCCGCGGGAACTGCCTGAGGTGTGTGCTACTCATGGGACTCGGGGGCTGCTGGGTGCGGGGCCTCGCTGAGGCGCTCGAGGACACGTGCCAGCGCCTTCTCCATACCACGGGAGACCTCGGCATAGCTGGGGAGGGTCTTTGCCACCGAGAGGAAGCCGAGGTGTACCCTGAGGCCGTGGCGCTGTGCCTGCTCGGTGAGGGGATGCTTCTGCACGCGGTAGCTCTCGCGGATGAGGCGCTTGATGCGGTTGCGCTTATTGGCGCGCTTGAAGTACTTCTTGGCTACGACGACGAGGATAGCAGCCCCAGGGCGCTCGCCCTCGAGGGCAGGGCGGACGTGCACGACGACACGCAGCGGGTAGGCGATGAAGGCTGAGCCCGAAGCAAAAAGGGCGTCTACATCTCGCTTGAGATGCAGACGCTCTTCCTTGGATAGCGTATTGCGAAGGACTAGGCTAGGGCTGTCCACGGCAGGAGGCGGCTTACTTATTGACCTGACCGAGGTACTGGTCGAGTACCATGGCCATGGAGGGCGCACCTGGCGTAGGAGCCGCCAGGTCGAGGCGTAGCCCAGCCTGCTCTACAGCGGCGGTCGTCGCGGGGCCGAAGGCAGCCAGCACGGTCTTGCCCTGCTCGAAGTCCGGATGGTTGTGTAGGAGGGAGGTCACCCCTGCGGGGCTGAAGAAGATGATCATGTCGTAGCGCTCGGCCTTCTCCTCGGGGCTGAACTCGGCGCTGACGGTGCGGTACATGACGGCCTTGCTGTACTGGAGCTTCTTGGCCTCCAGTAGATCGATGAGATCGGCCTTGTGGTCCTCGGCCACGGGGAGGAAGTAGTGCTCCTTGGCGTGCTTGTGCATCAGGGCCACGAGCTCGGTCTGTCCGCCAGCCTCGGGATAGAAGACCTTGCGCTTGCGGTAGACGATGAACTTCTGGAGGTAGTGGGCTACCTGCTCGTTGATGCAGAAGTACTTCATGTCCTCCGACAGGCTGACGCGTAGCTCCTCAGCGAGCTTGAAGAAGTGCTCCATCGCGATGCGCGAGGTGAAGACGATGGCCGTATGATCGAGGATATTCACCTTCTGGTCGCGGAACTCACGGCTGGATACCGACTCGACGACTATGAAGGGGCGGAAGGTAGCCTCGGCATCATGGCGCGCTGCGATGTCGAAGTAAGGGGACTTCCCTGACTCGGGCTTGGGCTGAGAGATTAGGATCTTCTTGATGCTCATGAATACATACCTAGATAGCGCCCGAGGCCTAGCAAGTAGAGGAAGGGCGCTAATTCGTGGGCGCAAAGGTACAAAAAAAGGAGCACATAGCCAGCCGAAGACGCGGCTAACCTGCGGATAAGCTGGAGGATACCTAGCCCTTGTATGAGGAGGAGCAGGCCCAGCGTGAGCTGCAGGAGGAGGGGCGCGGGGAGGGGGCTTAGGCAGAGTAGTCCCAGTGGTGCTAGACACAGCGCGCGCAGCCAGTCGAGGAAGAAGTAGTCCTGCCTCAGCGCCTCACCTACGAGCCCTCCGAAGAAGAGGTAGCGCCAGAGCCAGAAGAGCCGAGAGCGTAGGAAGAGGAAGGCATAGCAGCCGAGGCTGACGCCCCCGACAAAGAGCAGCATCCCCTGGTAGTCCTGCTTGCCCGCGGGAAGTGCGCCCATCAAGCCCATCAACCGTAGCGATAGGAAGCCTATCCCTAGACTATTGACGAGGTAGACGAGGAAGCGGAAAAGGTTGATCGGGGCGAAGCGGGCGATATAGCCCATCCCCGTATCACGGCCACGGCTACGGAGGCTATGCACGGCTACGGCGAGTAGCCCAGGCGTATAGAGCCACAGGACGAGCATCAGCAGCCAGAGGATGCCGACGCCTAGGTAGCTGAGGTTGGTGAAGGCCTCGTATCGGAAGAGGGTCATGTCGTCGCGGATGTCGGGATGAGATCTAGATCTAGAGCTGGAGCTGAGGGGAGAGGAGCGCTGCGGGGATAGGCTCGGTATAGTTGATGAGGTAGCCCGCGAGCTGGAGGTAATGCAGCTCGAGCTGGAGCTCTAGGGGAGCGTAGCGGAGGCTGAGGAGCCCCTCGGCTGGGTCACAGCGCTCGAGGACGAAGCTGAGGAGGGAGCCGCTCGGTGGGTTCACCGCCTTGTAGGCTGCTTCCTTGGCCGTCCAGAGGAGGCCGAGGGCCGTTGCTCGAGGGAGACCCTTAGCCTCGAGCTGCACCAGCTCGGGCCCATGGACGAAGCGAGGCAGGACGCGCTCGAGCTCGGCGCGCTCCTCCTCGATGTCTATACCTATGTGGAGGGGGGATTGCTGTGGGGCAAGGAGCAGGGCGACGGCACTCGCACTGTGGCTGAGACTCACGGCCCAGCCAGGCTCCTCGGGGAGATAGGGAGCTCCGTGCGGGTGGTGTGCTAGGGGGCTAGCCTTCCCGAGGGCGTAGTGCAGCGCCGCCTGTGTAGCCTCCTGCTCCAGTGCTCGCCGCTCGCGGCGGTCAGCAGCTGGGGCAAAGCGGCAGAGGACAAGTCGTGCGCCCTCTAGGGCACAGGCGAGCTGCTGTAGCTCTAGAGCCATGATGCTAGCTGGAGCTGCTTGTCGCGGCAGGCGGCGGGGTGAGCTTGACCTCGGTGATGCGGAACTTCTCCAGCCCCGTCACCTCCAGGCGCCAGCCTTCGCTCGTCACGACATCGCCCTTGCGGGGTAGGTCTTGCTTCAGCTCGAGGACGAGCCCCCCGAGGGTGTCTACTTGGTCCTCGCCCTTGCCGAAGGTGCCAGAGGGGAGGTTGAGTGCGCGCAGGACGTCCGTCAGCGGCGTGCCACCCTCGAAGAGGTAGCTCCCGTCGGGGAGCCGCTTGTAGGGCAGCTCCTCCTCGTCGTACTCGTCCGAGATCTCCCCGACGATCTCCTCCAGTAGGTCCTCCATCGTCACGATACCACTCGTACCGCCGTACTCGTCGACGACGACAGCGATGTGCTTCTTGCTGCTGCGGAAGGCCTCGAGGAGGTCATCCAGGGGCTTGTTCTCGGGGATGAAGTAGGCCTCGCGGATGAGCCCACGCCAGTCGAACTCGGCGGGCTTATCCTTGTGCGGCAGCAGGTCCTTGATGTAGAGGATGCCTCGGATATTGTCCTCCGAGTCCTCGTAGATAGGGATACGAGAGTAGCCGCACTCGATGGCGAAGGCCAGGACGCGGGCGAAGTCCCAGCTGATGTCGATGTCGCACATATCCACGCGCGGCACCATGATCTCGGAGGCTGTCTTGTGATGGAAGTTGATGATCTCCTCGAAGAGCTCCTTCTCCTCGGGCTCGTGTCCCTCCAGTAGGTCGACGGCCTGCGAGAGCTCATCGACCGAGAGGTCGTACTTCTTGGGCTGCATGCGGCTGGTCACAAGGCTCGTGGTGCGCATCAGAAGCGTGGCGAAGGGGCGGAGCACGCGGCTGATGAGGCGCATCTTGCCGGCAGAGAAGCGGCTGAAGGCCAGCGGCCGTGCCTGCGCGTAGACCTTGGGGATGATCTCCCCGAAGAGCAGCAGCAGCAGCGTCAGGATGACTGTCTGCACCAGGAAGCCCAGCAGTGGGCTTGTCCCGAAGTCGAAGATCTGGCTGAAGGCGTAGCCCGTCAGGATGACGATGGCTACATTCACGAGGTTGTTCCCGATGAGGATGGTCGCCAGCAGGCGCTCCGAGTCCTTCAGCAGCTCCAGCAGTGCCGAGTCGGCAGGGTGCTCCTCTTCCTTGATCTCATCGATGTCGCTCGGTGAGAGGGAGAAGAAGGCTACCTCGCTAGAGGACATGAAGCCCGAGATGATGAGTAGTAGCCCACTGAGGGCTAGGGTAGTCCACGCCGAGAGGGCTATGCTCGGTCGGATGATCTGTGCTAATTCTTCCAATGTAAATGGGGTAAGGGGTAGGCTGCCTAGTGAGCACCCTCGAGGCGGCGTACCGTCTGGTACTGTGCCTCGAGCTCGGCAGCAGCGGTCTCGAGCTGGGTCTCGAGCTGGCGGATCTGTACGGAGAGCTCGCGGCGCTGCGTGCTATCCTCGGCGCTGGCGCTCCAGCTGCGGCGTAGCTCCTCCAGCTGCTTGCGGCGCTCGGCTAGGCGCTGGTCGGCCTCCTGAGCAGCCTTGTAGCGCTTCATTGCCTCGGGCGAACGGAAGTCGGACCAGTGGCGGTAGATACGATCGCCCTGCACGACGAAGTGGAGCTCGCTACTTGCCTTTTGGCTTGGACGGCTGGGGCTAGCGACGGCTGCCTTGTCCTTGCTGATAGGGAGGCCCGATAGGGAGGCGCGGGCGAAGTCAAACTCCTCTCCTGCTGTCTCCTCTCTTGGCTCTACCTTGGTCTGCCCCGAGAGGAAGCTGGGCTTCTGGGCGAAGCGGTAGATGTGCACGGAGTCAGGGCCGCAGAAGCGGTCGCTGACGAGCGTCCCCCAGCCTTCGCTCTCGTGCCAGGAGAGGAGGTAGTCGTTGTAGGGCGAGTTGTAGGGCATCCCCAGGAGTGTAGGCTCGAGGAAGGCGCCCCCTCCATCTCTGAGGCGGGAGATATAGAGGTCATAGCCTCCGATGCCCTTAGCTCCTTCGCGTCCGAAGAGCAGCGTTGTGCCGTCCTCTAGGAGGATGGGGCAGACGAGCGGCTGCTCCTCGTCGAGCGCTCGGGTGCTCAGCGGCTGGGGCTCCCATGCGCCTCCGACCTTGGAGTGCCATACGAGGCTCTGCCCCGAGGGGAGTAGCTGGTTGCGCTCCAGGGCGTCGCGGTAGCTGACGCTGGGCATCTGTGACTCACCAGGTAGGGGCTCCTGCATCGGCTGGAGACCAGGCTCGTAGGCCGCGAGGTGCTTCAGCCAGTCTGCCTTGGGGACGACGATGCTGTCTAGGAGTACTTGGCTATCTGCTCGGTCGCTCATGACGGCTGCACGATTGATCTGCCCGTGGAGCTCGCGGTACACAGCCATCGTCTCGTCGTCGAAGCGCTTACCCTTAGCCGCTGCCATCGCCTCGGCGATCTGATCCATGGCCTCATTGATGCGGTAGGCTCGGTAGAGCTGGCGTGCATCCTCGAGGTGGGCTTGGGGTGTCTTGGCTGTGACCTGAGGCTTGGCCTTGGCGGGTTTCTTGGGCGTGCCTGCGGAGAGAGGTAGTGCTATAAGGAGCGTCGCGAGTGCGAGGTAGGGGCGGAGGAGGGTCATAATGTGGGTATGGGGTAGTAGCGTGGAGGCTAGAAGACGAACTGGGTACGCAGCTGCAGGCAGTGTACCTGGAGGCCATCATAGGCTGCGCCGACACGGGTGATCTTGCCCCCATCGCTTGCCGAGGCGTTCATCTAGCTGTAGCTGAGCCCGAGGAGGACGCTGGGCGAGGGGAACCAGTTGAGCGCGACGAGAGCATCTGTACTCGCCCCACCAGTGCGGGCATTGATGTAGCTGAGGCGTGCCATCAGCTCGAGGTTGCCCCCAGGGCTGACTTCGTCGGCGACGTTGTTGAAGACTGAGGCTGCCTTGAGGTACTTGCGCTGCGTGCCGCGGAGCATGTAGCTACCCTCGATATAGCCCCCGTAGTGATTGCTGTAGCTGTGGGGACTTACGAAGAGGCCGCTCTGGAGCTTCTCGGGGTCGGTGACCGTCGGGTCGTAGCCTACGCGGGTGTAGAGCCCTTCGCCAAGGAGGTAGACCTTGGGGGTACGCAGAGCTGCCTCCAGCCCGAGGATCTCGTAGCGCTGCACTCCCGTCAGCGTCCTGAGGATGAAGCTGCGGCCGTCGACATCAGAGCTCGGGGCTGCGCGTAGGGTGAAGCTCCCGAGAGGATTCTGGCTGCGGTCACCAGCGCGCACGGTCCCAGCGATACCTAGATGGATGAGGCGGTCGGGCTCGGGACTAGGGAGCCAGACGGCGCGTGCTGAGATGCCGTAGCCCTCGCTGTAGTGGTTGGGGCTGGCATTGATGCTCTCGATGCCGCCAGCGGCGAGGGCTGCAGAGAGCCAGTAGTTGCGCCCCCATTGACGCCAGTGGATGGACCAGTGGCGTGAGCTCTGCGCTAGGGGGGCGACGGCGGGAGCGAGGTTCACCGATCGATGACGGGTAGCCGTATTGATCCCTATGCTGATGGGGTCGAAGATGTAGCCTACAGTGATGTTGGCCTGGGGCGCATAGCTGTAGCGGACGAAGAGATCACAGAGCGTGACACGAGCCCGAACAAAGTCGAGGTCGAAGCGTCCTGACCAGCGGTCGAGCCCTAGAACTGCTGCGATGCGCGCTTGGCTGACCTGGCTCGCGGGCGACATACGGAAGGGAGCTCCTGAGTAGCGCAGGTCGCTACTCCCGGGGACGAAGTAGGTAGCCGCGTCGAAGGTAAGGCGCCCATCGACATTCAGGCTGAAGGACTTGTCCTTATCAGCCTGCGTGGTCTGTCCTGTCTGGGCGCTGAGTCGCAGCAGGGGAAGGAGTGTGAGGAGGCCCACCAGGAGTAGGCTTAGTCCTCTAGAGTCTGATAGCTTCATATCCGTAGTGTATTAGTTTGTTACAAAGATAGGATATTTGCCCGTCTCGCTTGCCTGTGCCCGAGCCTCCGTGCTTGGCCTGTCGCTCCTAGGGCGTGTGTGGAGCTATCCTTGGTGCCTATCCTCTCGCTCGCGCGCGTACATTATATATAGGTATATAGGGGTGGGGGAGCTAGGGTAAGGGTGCCTTTGAGGGCAGGGCCTTGCCTGCATGCTCTACGCTGTGTCCCTCTATAGTAGGGTGCTCCTGCTTTTGCTCCTGCCTCTAGGGAGTGGCCTCTTGGGGATGATGCAGCCTTGGGTGAGCTGTGAATCAACACTTTTTTGTAATTTTGCTGGCTCTATGCGGGACCAAGGTGCCCGCGCTTTGTGACGAAACTAATCAGCTTGCATAATGATCAAACGTATTGCCCTATGGGGCGCGCTCTGCCTACTGGGAATTAGCTTTAAGGCCGAGGCGCAGAACTATGCCATAGGTACCAACCTCCCCTATTGGCTCACGGGGACCATCAATCTCCAGCCTTCCATGGCGCTGACGCAGAAGGTTACGCTCGAGCTCGGAATACAGGCCAAGCCCATTGACTTTAAGTTCCCGCTGCCGACGGGGCTTATGGATACTTTCTATTCAGACCGTTCTCTAGGTGCTGACGAGCGCTTCAAGTTTCACAATGTGTACCATACGCAGCATGCCTTCATCCAGCCTGGGATCCGCTACTGGGCGCAGGGTGCGTACAATCGTAGCTTCTTCATCGGGCTCAACCTTATTGCTGGCTACTACAAGTTCGGTACCTATACAGGGGATCCCACTTACTCCAAGGGCTACCTCTTTGGCGGAGGGATGTCCCTGGGCTATGCCTATGAGCTCTCGCCTCGCTGGAACATTGAGGGCGAGCTGGGCGGCTCCTTCGTGCAGGCGCTCTACGATCGCTACCACCGTAATGGTACCCTTGAGGCAGCGGATCAGCAGCGCTCATTGCTGATTCCCACCCGTGTTAGTCTTAGTCTAGTGTATATTCTATGAAGTCAAGCTTGCGTTTAACGACCTCACTTACGAGCCTGGCAGCACTCCTCTTCCTCGGAGCCTGCTCCAAGCCCCTTACCCATAAACTTTATTATCAGACGGGCCGTCCCCAGGCGCTACTCCCTACCGACAAGGAGGAGCAGGCTGGTCGTGCGGGGCAGCTCTCCGAGATCGTCACCTATCAGCAGCGCATCGATACGCTGCGCAAGAAGTCTAGCAGCGAGGCCGCTGCTCCCAAGAAGGATGACGGCGTCAAGACCATTTCCCTGCAGGGCGTGACCATTACAGCAGAGCGCCCCAAGGTCAAGATCTCTACCCTGCGCAAGGGTATGATCAACCTGACCTTCCTTGTCAAGGTGCCCGCTGCCTTCATGGATGATCGCTATCAGGTCGTGCTGAGCCCTACCCTCAATGCTGGGGATACGACCTACAAGCTGCCCCCGATGGTGCTCAAGGGTAAGCTCTTCGCTGCGGCACAGCAGAAGGAGCTCGATAAGGTCAAGGCCTTCGACGAGAGCATCGTAGATAGCGCGAAGTACGATAGCGCTTACTTCAAGCCCGCCAAGTACCGCCGCTTCATGCACCGTCTGCAGGGCAGCTACTACAAGGCCAATCAGCGCGAGATCAAGAGCTTCCTCAGCTATGACCGCTGGCGTAGCATCACTGAGCAGCGCTACCTCCGCAGCAACGCCCAGTCCAAGGGCGCCTACGATACCCGCTACCACGATGCCAGCCTCCGTATGCTGCGTAATGCCTACAATGCTTACCTGGCAGGCCGTGACAGCGCCGCTGTGCACACGCGCTTCAACGAGTACTATACCCCCGAGCGCGAGGCGAAGATCCTGGGGCTCAAGGAGCGCTCCATCCAGCCCTGGAATACGCCCCGCCGCTATCGTAGCTTCGTAGAGCGTGGCTGGACGATCGACTCCATCCAAGTCAAGACCCTACAGGAGCGTGACTCCCTCGATATCGCGGTGCACACCTACGACTTCAAGAAGATCGCGCACAACGAGAGCCGCCGTAAGTATCAGGACGTCTATCACCGCAATATCCTGCACTTCCCGCTCATCCCCGATGCGCACATTACCGAGGAGATCAAGCCCGACCAGGACTTCGTCTACCTCTACAGCCGCGATATCGAGGTGACGCCCAAGATGCAGCGCCGCCTGCGCGTCCTCATGGAGTCGCGCGTCACCGCCCTTGATCGCAGTATCTGGGCACAGCGCGGGCTCGATACGCTGAGCTTCGTCATCTCGGGGATCAACGACCTCGTAGACGCTAGCCTCATCGAGCGCTGGAGCGACAAGCCCGAGGCTGCGATCGAGTACAAGCAGGGTCTGGAGCGCATGGCAGCACGTGACTACAAGGCTGCCCTCGAGATCTTCCGCAAGTATCCTGACTACAATGCCGCCGTAGCCTTCGCAGGGATGGGTGATGATGAGCGCGCCCTCATCGTGCTCAATCAGCTCAACTCCACGGGGAAGGTAAACTACCTCAAGGCGCTCTGTCTGGCTCGTTCGGGTAAGGTCGATGAAGCTAAGAAGTCGCTGCGCGAGGCCGTCAAGCTCGAGTCCTTCCTTCTCTATAAGGCTCAGAGTGACTCTGTCTTCGCTCCGCTCTTCGCGGACAAGAGCTATGCTAAGGAGCTGGAAGCCCTTAGCGAGGACCTCGACGAGTAGTCCTACAGACCTAAGTATAAGGCCAAGCGCCCCAGGCAGCGACTCCGATGGAGTCCTGCCTGGGGCGCTCGCTTTTTGTAGGTGCAGCCTGCCTCGCCTTTAGCTGTGCCGTCCGTGACAGCTATCCCTCAGCGTTGTGAGGAACGTCAGTCAGCGCTCTGAGGGGTGTCTGCGGGGCGGCTGACTGATATCGGTGGGGGAGGGCTGCCTTATCCCTCGGCTCGTCCACCCCTTATATATAGGTGCCCCGCGATCTATAAAGTAGCTCGCTCTTCTTGCCTCGCAACGCTGCTCCCATTCTTTTCAGCTGCCCTTCTTCTCAGCCATCCGCCGTGCTGCAAGCCCCTTCGAAGCGCCTCCCTGGCCTTGAGTCCCCTTCTCTAATCCCCTAATTTAAGCGCACTTGCGTGTGACTTTTGTTTTTGATTTGGATTGTATTCAGGAAAAGCTCTATCTTTGCAACCGCAAACCGAGCGAGGGGTGCGATAGAAATGAGATACGATAGCGAGGCTAGCTGAGGCCTAAGTCACAGCAGAGCGCAGAGCAAAAGATCACCGCGCTGATTTGGTGGTTTGGATAAAAGCTCTTATCTTTGCACTCGCAATCAAAAAAAACGGGCAGCTAAGCTGAGAGATGCTTACTGACTGACTTTGAGAGATCTTTGAGATATTTGATATTGACAAACAGAAGTGTAGTAACAAACGTTTAGGGAACAAAAAGACCTAACCGTCAATACGAACCTTACTTAGGTAAGAACACTAATGAATCTGAAGCAAGAAACATCTTCGGAGCAAGACAAACAGAAACAAAGTACAATAAAGATATTGACAATGAAGAGTTTGATCCTGGCTCAGGATGAACGCTAGCGATAGGCTTAACACATGCAAGTCGAGGGGCAGCATGGTCTTAGCTTGCTAAGACTGATGGCGACCGGCGCACGGGTGCGTAACGCGTATGCAACTTGCCTCACAGAGGGGGATAACCCGTCGAAAGACGGACTAATACCGCGTACACTTATCGGAGGGCATCCTTTGGTAAGGAAATGAAATTCGCTGTGAGATAGGCATGCGTCCCATTAGCTAGTTGGTGAGGTAACGGCTCACCAAGGCGACGATGGGTAGGGGAACTGAGAGGTTGAACCCCCACACTGGTACTGAGACACGGACCAGACTCCTACGGGAGGCAGCAGTGAGGAATATTGGTCAATGGGCGAGAGCCTGAACCAGCCAAGTCGCGTGAAGGATGACTGTCTTATGGATTGTAAACTTCTTTTGTAGGGGAATAAAGAGGGGCACGCGTGCCTCAGTGAATGTACCCTACGAATAAGCATCGGCTAACTCCGTGCCAGCAGCCGCGGTAATACGGAGGATGCGAGCGTTATCCGGATTTATTGGGTTTAAAGGGTGCGTAGGCGGCCTGTTAAGTCAGCGGTGAAATCTAGGAGCTTAACTCCTAAATTGCCATTGATACTGGCGGGCTTGAGTGTAGATGAGGTAGGCGGAATGCGTGGTGTAGCGGTGGAATGCATAGATATCACGCAGAACTCCGATTGCGAAGGCAGCTTACTAAGGTACAACTGACGCTGAAGCACGAAAGCGTGGGTATCAAACAGGATTAGATACCCTGGTAGTCCACGCAGTAAACGATGATAACTGGGCGTATGCGATATACAGTATGCTCCTAAGCGAAAGCGTTAAGTTATCCACCTGGGGAGTACGCCGGCAACGGTGAAACTCAAAGGAATTGACGGGGGCCCGCACAAGCGGAGGAACATGTGGTTTAATTCGATGATACGCGAGGAACCTTACCCGGGATTGAAATGTAGATGACCGCCGGTGAAAGTCGGCTTCCCTTCGGGGCGTCTATGTAGGTGCTGCATGGTTGTCGTCAGCTCGTGCCGTGAGGTGTCGGCTTAAGTGCCATAACGAGCGCAACCCCTGTCTACGGTTGCCATCAGGTGATGCTGGGAACTCCGTAGAGACTGCCGTCGTAAGGCGTGAGGAAGGTGGGGATGACGTCAAATCAGCACGGCCCTTACATCCGGGGCGACACACGTGTTACAATGGTGGGGACAAAGGGCAGCTACCTGGCGACAGGATGCGAATCTCCAAACCCCATCACAGTTCGGATCGGAGTCTGCAACTCGACTCCGTGAAGCTGGATTCGCTAGTAATCGCGCATCAGCCATGGCGCGGTGAATACGTTCCCGGGCCTTGTACACACCGCCCGTCAAGCCATGGGAGTCTGGAGTACCTAAAGTCCGTAACCGCGAGGGTCGGCCTAGGGTAATACAGGTGACTGGGGCTAAGTCGTAACAAGGTAGCCGTACCGGAAGGTGCGGCTGGAACACCTCCTTTCTGGAGTTCTGAAAATGGGCTTTAGTATAGTTAGTGTAGTATGTACGTATAGATGTGTTAGGTTTTGGACCTTTAGCGCGCGTGCTACCTTCTGCTGTCATATCAATGTTCTCACCCATCCGAGGAGGCGATGATTAGCTGCTGCTAGTTATCGCCTTTCTTGCTTTTGTACCCCTCGGCTCGCGGGTGGAGCTGCTTTGCGCTAGGCTCGCTTCCGATCCAGGAAGCTGCTTTGAGTGCGGCCTCTGCTTCGTGGGCAAGGGCTTTTAGTGGAGTCTCGCACTTGTGGAGCGGAGCTGTTAGCTAGGGCTCTATGCAGTGAGCGGAGGCTGTGGATGAGCCAGCTGCCTAGGCGGCTCGTGCGGCTGCCTGCTCTTCGGCGAGCTTTGAGCTCGCTTGCGGGATGGCCTTGGGCAGGCTTGCGGAGTAGCCTTGAGTTCGCTTGCGGGCAGGCTTGCGGGCTAGGCTCTCGGGCTGTAGGACGTAAGCTGCAGGCTGATTGTTACTCGCGCGGGCTGGCCCGCGGATTTCTTTGCGCCGCCACTGGAGGCGGTGGACGAGGGCGCTTCTCTCCCGTGGATACTAGACCCGAGGAGGAGTGCTGCCGTCAGCGGAGCCCGCTGGCGGGGACTTAAACAAACGATGATGAGCTACATTACGACTAACTATCTAGGGAGCCTCGTGCGGCTGGCCCTCCTTTCGATCCTTCTTGCGCTACCGCTCTCGGCACAGCTGCTGCAGCCCCGACAGTTGAGCTACGCAGTCAATCCCCTCATCGGGACTGACTGGGTGGGGAACGTCTACCCTGGCCCCTCGGCACCCTTCGGGATGGTGCAGCTCAGCCCTGACAACGGCATCGGAGGCTGGGACCGCATTGCGGGCTACTTCTACCCAGACAGTACGATCGCGGGCTTCAGCCATACGCACCTGAGCGGGACGGGCGCGGGTGACCTCTATGATATCTCCTTCCTGCCCGTCCTCCTTCCCGCGCTGGACGATAGTCGGGAGGCGAAGGAGGAGCACCTCGGTGTGCACGCACGCTTCAGCCACAGCACAGAGCAGGCTCGGGCGGGCTACTACGCCGTGACGCTCCAGCCCTATCAGATCCGCGTCGAGCTGACAGCGCTGCCCCGTGTGGGCGTGCAGCGCTATACCTTCGAGCGCGGGAGCGACTCGGCCTGTATCATCCTCAACCTCACCAAGGCGATGAACTGGGACCGTACGATGGCGAGTCAGATCCGCGTCACCGAGGGAGGGCGCAGGCTCGCGGGCTATCGCTTCTCCGATGGCTGGGCGCGTGATCAGCGCATCTTTTTCGCCTCGCGCCTCTCGCGTCAGCCGCTGCGCTGGGAGCTGAAGACCGACACGCTGCGCCATGAGGGCAAGGTCGTGGGGCTAAGCCACCGCGCCTATCTCTACTATAAGGTCAAGGCGGGCGAGCAGATCACGGTGACGACCGCTCTCTCTGGAGTGAGCGAGGCGGGAGCCCGTGCCAACCTCGCGGCCGAGGCGCCGCGGGATGACTTCGACGGCTACCGCAGACAGAGCGAAGCTGCGTGGGCGGCGTGTCTCGGGCAGATCGAGATCGCGGCGTCCACACCCGACAGCCTCCGTACGACCTTCTACACGGCGCTCTACCGCGCGCAGATCTGCCCCACGCTGAGCTCCGATGTCACGGGCGCCTACCTCGGGGCGGATCGTAAGGTGCATCACCTACCGAAGGGGCAGGCCGCCTACTCGACCTTCTCCCTCTGGGACACCTACCGCACCGCGCATCCGCTATATAATCTCCTTGACCCTAAGACGAGCCGCGACCTCGTACGCTCGCTCGTCGACTTCGGCCGTGAGCACGGCGGCCACTTGCCCGTATGGTCGATGTTCGCCTCCGAGACGGATATGATGATCGGCTACCACTCGGTGCCCGTCATCGTGGAGGCGGTGCTGAAGGGCATCTATAAGCCCCGCGATAAGGCCGCCCTGCTGGCGCTGCTGCGCTCCACGGCCGAGCGTCGTGGCTACCGCGGGCTAGACGAATACCAGCGCCTCGGCTACGTGCCCTACGACACCGAGGAGGAGAGCGTCTCCAAGACGCTGGAGTATGCCTACGATGATGCTGCCATCGCCGCCTATGCCCGCTGGATGGGGGATGAGACGACGGCGAAGCGCTACGAGGCACGTGCTCAGAGCTACCGCAAGCTCTGGGACGCTGAGCGCGGCTTCTTCCGTGCCCGCAGTGCCTCGGGCGTGTGGCGTGCGGACTTCAATCCCTTCGCCTACACCAAGGACTATACCGAGAGCAATGCCTATCAGTACCTCTTCAGCGTGCAGCACGATGTGGAGGGGATGATGCAGCTGATGGGCGGTGCCGAGGGCCTGGCGCGTCGTCTGGATGAGTACTTCACGAGCCCGACGCCGCAGGAGATCGAGCTGCCTATCTTCTCCACGGGGATGATCGGGCAGTACGCCCATGGCAATGAGCCCGGGCACCACAATAGCTTCCTTTACAACGCGGTGCGCCAGCCCTGGCGCACCGCCGAGATCAATCTCCATATCCTCACCGAGCTCTACAACGATCGGCCCAGCGGTCTGTGCGGCAATGAGGACTGCGGGCAGATGTCGGCCTGGTACGTCATGACAGCCCTCGGCTTCTACCCCCTTGACCCGCTGTCGGGGCACTACGAGCTGACGACGCCGCTCTTCGAGGAGGCGCGTCTGCGCCTGGGCTCGGGTGCCGTGCTGCGCATCAAGGCTGAGGGACGCCAGCAGGGCAAGCGCTACATCAAGTCTGTGCGCCTCAACGGCCAGCCCCTACGCCGCTCCTACATCAGCTGGGAGGAGCTACAGCGTGGCGGGGAGCTGAGCTTCGAGCTGACGAGCGAGCGCGGGCACATCTGGTACTAAGCCATAGAGCTCAGCGGAGGCCTGTCTCAGCTAGTCCCGCACGCTACAGCGGGCTCCCGCGATAGGCTAAGGCTATAGGATAAGTAAATGATATACGATACGTGATGAACAAGCGATCACATCTCGGAGCCCTCGTGGCCGCGGCAAGCCTCTTCACGCGGCTGCCCTTCTGGCGCCTACGCAGCCTCACCAAGGAGGACTATGAGGACGCCCTCAGCTGGTGGCCCGTCGTGGGCGTCCTCACGGCGCTGACGCTGGCGGGCAGCTACTGGCTCCTGGCGCAGCTCTTCTCCATGCAGGTAGCGCTGGTGCTGGCCCTCGGCTGCAGGATGATCCTGACGGGCGCCTTCCATGAGGACGGGTTGGGGGACTTCTTCGACGGCTTCGGCGGGGGGCGCGATCGCGAGCGGGTGCTGGCGATCATGAAGGACAGCCATGTGGGCAGCTATGCCGTCCTCGGCTTTGTCCTCTACTACCTCTGCTATGTGGGTATGGCGCAGACGCTGCTGCTCTATGATGAGATCAGCACCGCCCTTGAGGGCGGGGTTCCCTTCCCCTGGGTGCTGGTGGCGGCGGATCTGATGGGTAAGTTCGCTGCGCAGCTCCAGGTGCAGCTGCTGCCCTATGCGCGCCGCGAGGAGCAGAGCAAGACGCAGGTCGTCTACCGACGGACGAGCGCGGTGCCGCTGCTCCTGGGATTGGTTGTGAGCCTCAGCGCCGTGCTGCTGAGCCTACCCGAGGAGTTCGGCTGGCTGCGCCTCTTAGCGCTGACGCCCCTTGGGCTAAGTCTCCTCCTCATCGCCTATCTGCGTCGCCGCATCGGGGGCTATACGGGCGATACCTGCGGGGCGCTCTGCCTCCTCTCGGAGCTCTGCTACCTCGCCTCCGTCCTCGCTATGCATGCACTCCTTGACCGCTATGGACTCTAAGGATCTAAGGCCGCCCACGCTGCGCCTCCACCTCATACGCCATACCTCGGTCGACGTCCCCGCGGGCGTCTGTTACGGACGTACGGACGTGCCGCTGCGCCCGACCTTCATGGACGAGGCGCATGCCGTGCGTCAGCGCCTCGGGCTGCTGCTCCAGAGCCAAGCGCCGCGCGCCGTCTACAGCAGTCCGCTGAGCCGCAGCCGTCGGTTGGCGCGCTACTGTGGCTATGAGCCCGAGCTCGATGAACGCCTTCTAGAGCTGAACTTTGGTGACTGGGAGCTGCAGCGCTTCGACGACATCCGCGACCCGCAGCTGGAGCGCTGGTATGCCGACTACCTGCACGTAGCACCGCCTGGGGGCGAATCCTTCGTGGAGCAGGTGGAGCGCGTCGGGGACTTCGTGCGTGGCCTGGCGGCACGGAAGGAAGCGCTCGGCGCTGGGGCGCATGAGGTGCTGGCCTTCGCCCACGGCGGGGTGCTGGTGGCGGCACGTGTCGCCCTTGGCCTCTGTCCGCTGGAGGAGGCCTTCGCTCAGCTCGATCCCTACGGTGCGATCTGCACGCTGGAGCTCTAAGCCTCGCCTCGCGGCCTCCCTCGCCTAGCGCCTAAGTAACAAAAGCCCTCGGGGCGCCCTAGCAGCTGTGCTGGGGCGCCCCGAGGGCTTTTGGGTAAGTAGGGGGACGGAGCCTACTCGGCGAGGAAGTGGCTGATGGCGTCGTAGAAGCGCTCGTAGCACTCCTCGAGGTCGGAGTTGACCAGCTGTAGGTCGAATTCCCCCGCGTGCTGCAGCTCCAGCTCGGCCTTGGCGATACGCTCCTCGATGACCTCAGGGCTGTCGGTAGAGCGCCCTACGAGGCGACGGCGGAGCTCGTCGATGCTCGGCGGGAGGATGAAGATGCTGAGAGCCTCGGAGCCGTAGGCGCGCTTGATGTTGAGCCCCCCGACGTAGTCCACGTCGAAGATCACGCGCCCACCCTCGGAGAGCCGAGCATCCACCTCACTGCGCAGCGTACCGTAGTAGCGGCCGCTGTAGACCTCCTCGTACTCGAGGAACTCACCGCGAGCGATGCGCTGCTCGAATTCCTCGGGGCTAAAGAAGTGGTACTCCACGCCGTCGCGCTCGGCGCCGCGAGGGGCGCGGCTAGTGGCCGAGACAGAGAAGCGCAGCTGGAGCTCGGGGTGCTCGCTCATCAGGCGAGTGATGAGCGTGCTCTTGCCCGTACCTGAGGGAGCGGAGATGATGATGAGCTTTCCCATGCGGCTAGGCTTCGTCGTCCTCGTCTTCGTCCTTGCTTCTCTTTTTCTTCTTGCCCGCGGCGATGCTGTTTCCCTTGAGGCCTTCGTTGATCTTGGCCGTCAGCTCCTCCATCAGCTCAGGGTTGTCGAGCAGCGTTGTCTTGGCTGCCTCGCGTCCCTGCCCGAGCTTGGTAGCGCCGTAGCTGTACCAGGCGCCGCTCTTCTTGATGATGTCGGCGCTCTCTGCCAGGTCGATGATCTCACCCGTGCGGGAGATACCCTCGCCATAGATGATGTCGAAGGTGGCGCTGCGGAAGGGCGGTGCTACCTTGTTCTTCACGACCTTGACGGTGGTCTGGTTCCCCAGCACCTCGTCGCCGTCCTTGATCTGTGAGCGGCGGCGGATGTCTAGGCGTACCGAGGCGTAGAACTTGAGGGCGTTCCCCCCCGTGGTCGTCTCGCTCGGGCCGTACATATTACCCCCGATCTTCTCACGCAGCTGGTTGATGAAGATGCAGGCGGTATTGGACTTGCTGATGGCACCCGTGATCTTGCGCAGGGCCTGCGACATGAGGCGAGCCTGCAGCCCTACCTTGGCCTCGCCCATATCGCCCTCGATCTCGCTCTTGGGGACAAGGGCGGCGACGGAGTCGATGATCACCAGGTCCATCGTGCCCGAGCGGATGAGGCGCTCGGCGATGTCGAGGGCCTGCTCGCCGTTGTCGGGCTGGGAGATGTAGAGGTCCTCCATGTTCACGCCGAGGGCCTCGGCATAGGTGGGGTCGAAGGCGTGCTCGGCGTCGATGATGGCTGCCATGCCGCCCGCCTTCTGCACCTCTGCGATGGCGTGGATCGCGAGCGTGGTCTTACCCGAGGATTCGGGGCCGAAGATCTCGATGATACGGCCGCGGGGGTAGCCACCGATGCCGAGGGCGTTGTCCAGGGTGATGGAGCCGGTGGGGATCTTGTCCACCTGCTCGGTGGGACGGGCGGCCATGTTGATGATGGCGCCCTTGCCGTAGGCCTTGTCGATACCTGCTAGGGTGGTCTCGAGGGCCTGGCGACGGCGCTCCTCGGGGCTGAGCTCCTTGTCCTTAGACTTGAGTCCGCGTACCTTTATGTCTTTTACTTCTTCGCTCATGATGCTATTGGGGTGTATGATTGACTACTGATGCTGGAGCAGCTGCTGGGCGTGCTCCTTGGTGGAGATCTCCTTGCCGCGGAGGATGCGCTCGATGCGGCCCGCCTCGTCGAGGACGAAGGTCGTACGCTCGGTACCCATGTACTTGCGCCCGTACATGCTCTTCTCGATCCAGGTGCCGAAGAGCTCGTTGAGCTGGACGTCACTATCTACGATGAGGCGGAAGGGCAGCTCGTGCTGGGTGATGAACTTCTGGTGGCTCTTGGCCGAGTCACGGCTGACGCCGATGATCTCGTAGCCTGCGGCGCGTAGCTCGCTGTAGCCGTCGCGTAGCGAGCAGGCCTGAGCGGTGCAGCCCGAGGTGTTGTCCTTGGGGTAGAAATAGAGGATAATCTTGCGCCCGGGGTAGTCCGAGCGGCGTACCTCACGACCGTCTTGGTCCGTCCCCAGTAGGTCGGGGACTAGGTCTCCTAGTGTGAATGCCATAATGCACTTAATATATTGAATCTATACAAATATACAATTAAGGGGGGAATAGGCTGCGCCTCGGCTGAGGGGCTCCGTATGGGGCGCGGCGAAGGCCCTCTGCCGAGAGGTGCACTGCGGCCTTAGCGAGGCTCAGCTAGGCATGTGCTTGCAGCCTCGGCTGGGGCGAGCGTCGGGGTGCTGGAGCCTAGGGGGGGGCGTAGGCTAAGCCTCCTGCTGCTGCTCGTCCTCCTCCTCATCTCCTAGCTCTGCGCTAGGGAGGGCGGAGCTCAGCTTGCGCTTGGGATTCAGGCCCAGCTTACGGAGCTTCTCGAACTGCGAGACGAGGTTACCCCGGCCCGAGTCAAGGGACTTCTTCGCCCCCTCATAGCTCTCGAGGGCCTTCTGGAGGCGGTCGCCGAGGGTGACGAACTGGTCGCCGAAGGAGACGACCTTGTCGTAGAGCAGATTGGCCCGCTCGAGGATCTGCTCCACGTTGCGGTCCTGACGCTCGCGCTGCCACATGTCTTGTGCCAGGCGGAGGCTGGCGATGAGGTTGGTGCCATTGATGAGGATGACGTTCTTGCGGTAGGCGTACTCCCAGAGCTGCTTGTCGCGGCTGAGGGCGAGCATGTAGGCGGGCTCGTTGGGGATGAAGAGCATGACGAAGTTCGGCGAGCCTGCCGTATGCGTCTCGTAGCGCTTGGCCGCGAGCTCGTCGATGTGGTGGCGTACGCTCAGCAGATGCGCGGCGGCAGCCTGCTCGCGCTGCTCCTCGGTCTCGGCGCCTAGGTAGTTGAGGTAGGCCGTGAGGCTGACCTTACTGTCGATGACGAGCGTCCCGCCGTTGGGGTACTTCACTAGCACGTCGGGGCGCAGGCCGCCCTTGTTGTCCTCTGTGGTGATGACGCGCCCCTCGGCATCGCGTAGGGTCTGCTGGACGAAGTACTCCTCGTCGCGCCGCAGGCCACTCTGCTCGAGGATGCGCTCCAGGATCATCTCGCCCCAGTCGCCCTGTACCTTGCTGTCGCCCTTGAGTGCCTGCGTCAGCTGCGTGGTCTCCTGGCTCAGCGCCTGGCTGCGCTCGACCAGCTGCATGATCTCTCGCTGGAGGGAGAAGCGCTCGCGAGCCTCCTCATTGTAGACCTTTCCGACCTGCTCGCTGAAGCGCTGGAGCTCCTCACGCAGCGGGGCGAGCTGCTCAAGGTTGCGTGTGCTGAGCTCGGCCCGCTGGCCCTGCAGTACCTCGGTGGCGAGGTTGCGGAAGCTCTCGCGCAGCGTCTGGCTGATCTCGCCCTGCTCGGCGCGGGAGGCGGCGAGCTGCTCGCGCAGCTGTCGCAGCTCCTGGCTCTGCGCGCTGAGGCTGGTCTGGCTCTGGAGGTAGTCCTGCTGGAGGCTCGCGAGCTCGGCCTTGAGGGCCTCCTGCTGCTGGGTCTGCTCCTCGAGGCGCGCCAGCTGCTGCAGGCGCTGGCTATGCTCCTGCCGCAGCTGCTCGAGCTGGCTCTCGCGCTGCGAGAGCTCGCCTCTCAGACGCTGGCACTCGAGGTCGAGGCGCTTCAGCTGCTCGTCCTTAGGCTCGAGCGCCTGACGGATGGCTGCCTGACGCTGGTAGAGGAGGACGAAGATGATGAGGCTGAGACAGACGAGGAGGATGGATAGGTAGAGCATGGGCTGCAGGGCTATTGGTTTGCTTAAATAAAGGTACGAAATATCTCGCTACCCACCTCGCCCCGCCTTGCCCCGCTCCTCCTAGGGCAGTACGCTGGGCGGCGGAGCGTAGCGATGGCCTTGTCCCGCCTCCGTGAGGGATATCTCTCAGCCGCCCCCACTGATATCCCTCACGCTCCTTACGGACGTCCCTCAGCCTCCTCACTGATATCCCTTGCGAGGCCTCGCCCTTAGCTGTCCCTTCGTCGGAGCTTTGCCCTCCCAGCCTTAGCCCTGAGCTAAGGCAGGAGCGTAAGGAAAAGAGAAAGCCCCTGCCGCGCTCGAGGTGAGGCGAGGCGGCAGGGGCTGGAGGGCGGTGCGAACCGTCGGGCGGGGGCTTAGCGCTGGATACGCTGGAGGCGCATGCCGAGGCTGTCGACGAGGAGCAGGCTGTCGGCGAGCGTCGTCGGGAGCCCGAGGAGGTACTTGAGCGCCTCGGTGGCAGCGAGCGAAGCGATGAGGGCGGGTGTCGTCGCCAGCACGGGGATGGGGCGGCCGCCTGAGGCTGCAGCGGGCGCGGTAGAGCCCTGGCCAGCCTCGCTCGGGGCGGGTGCTGGCGCCTCGGGGAAGAGCTCGGCGTAGCCTGGACGCCCGGGGAGGAAGAGCGCCAGCTGCCCGCCCCAGCCTTCGGCCGAGGCGTAGAGCCAAGGGAGCTTAGCGGCGCGGCTGTAGGCGTCGAGGCAGCGGCGGGCGGGCTCGTTGTCCGTGGCGTCGAGGATGAGATCGACCCCGCCGAGGAGGCGCGGAGCGTTCTCGGGGCTCAGGTATTCCGCCGAGGCGATGAGCTGGCAGTGGGGATTGAGGGAGCTGAGGCGCTCGGCAGCTAGCCGCGCCTTGCTCCCGCCGAGGTCAGCCGTGCGGTAGAGGGTCTGTCGGGGGAGGTTGCTGCGGCTGACGCTATCCCCATCGCAGAGGCGCAGCTGCCCGACGCCTGCGCCCACCAGCAGCGGCAGCAGGGTGGAGCCCAGCCCGCCCGCGCCGACGACCGCCACCCGAGCACGGCCGAGGCGCTGCTGTCCCTCCAGCCCGAGCTCGGGGAGGAGGAGCTGCCGCTGGTAGCGCTCGGCGGCCTCGTCCGTCCAGCCTTCGCCCCCTCGCTCCGCCCCTAGAGCCAGCTGTCCCAGTCCTTCCATACGGCTTCGTAGCCGACAGAGCGCAGGTAGGCCACGAACTCGGCGGGGCTGCGGCTGTCGGCGATGGCGAACTGCTCCAGATCCTCATGCTGCTCGGCGTAGCCCCCGGGCTCGGTGTGGCTCCCCGCACTCATGCTCGTGATGCCCAGCGGGAGGACATGGTTGCGGAAGGTCTCCGACTCGCGCGTCGAGAGCGAGATCTCGAGATGCGGATCCAGTAGGCGGTAGGCCAGGATCAGCTGCAGCACGCCGCGGTCATCGATGGGGTAGGCGGGGTCGTAGCCCCCGACGGCAGGCCTGAGGCGCGGGAGGGAGACGGAGTAGCGGGTCTGGCGGTAGCGGTGCTTGAGGTAGTCCAGATGCAGGGCGGTGAAGGCGCTGTCGGTGCGCCATTCCTCGAGGCCCAAGAGGGCACCCAGCCCGATCTTGGGGATGCCTGCCTGGGCGATGCGGTCGGGCGTCTCGAGGCGGTAGCGGTAGTCGGCCTTCTTCCCCTGGAGGTGATACTTAGGGTAGGCCGCCTCGTGGTAGGTCTCCTGATAGACGCAGACGTAGCTGATGCCTGCCTCCCCGAGGGCGGCGTACTGCTCCGTCTCCAGCGGCTGCACCTCCAGCGAGAGCTGGGCGAAGTGCGGCCGCAGGTGCTTCACCACCTCCAGATAGTAGTGCCAGGAGCTGGCGCGCAGGTCTTCGCCGCTCACCAGCAGCAGGTGGCGGAAGCCCAGCTCCTTGATCGCCGCCACCTCGCGGTCGATCTCCGAGAGCGTCAGCCGGCGGCGGCGGATGTGGTGCTCGACGCTGAAGCCGCAGTACACGCAGCTATTGGAGCACACATTGGATAGGTAGAGGGGCAGGTAGAGCTGCAGGGTGCGGCCGTAGCGCTCGAGGGTCAGGCGCTGCGCCTCTCGAGCCATGGGCTCGAGGTAGGCCTCTGCTGCGGGCGAGATGAGGGCAAGGAAGTCCGTCAGCTCGCGGTGGGGGCGGCTCAGCGCACGCTCTACGTCGGCGGGGCGCTGGCTATAGATCGCCTCCTGCAGCCGACCGAAGTCATAGCGCTGCAGGTAGTCGTAGGCACTCGTCGGTAGCATCGTCGGCCGGGCTCAGGAGAGGAAGGCGGTCAGCGGTGAGGAGGCTTGGGCGAAGCCACGCTGGGGCGCGATGCGTGCCTCGTAGGCCTTACGTCCTGCCTCGACGCCTAGGCGGAAGGCCTCGGCCATGGCTACGGGATCGGCGGCGGTGGCTATGGCGGTATTCACGAGCACAGCGTCTGCGCCCAGCTCCATGCACTCGGCGGCGTGACTCGGGCAGCCTAGGCCCGCATCCACGACGACGGGGATGCTGCTCTCGGCGATGATGATGCGCAGCAGCTCGCGGGTGTCGAGTCCGCGGTTGCTCCCTATTGGGGCGGCCAGCGGCATGACGGTGGCGCAGCCTGCCTCCTCGAGGCGCTTGCAGAGCACGGGGTCGGCCTGCACGTAGGGCAGGACGACGAAGCCACGACGCACGAGCTCCGTCGCGGCCTCCAGCGTCTCTATGGGGTCGGGCATGAGGTAGCGTGGGTCGGGGTGGATCTCGAGCTTGAGCCAGTTCGTCTGGAGCGCCTCGCGGCTGAGTTCGGCCGCGAGGATGGCCTCACGTGCGGTGCGTGCGCCGCTGGTATTGGGCAGGAGGCTAAGCCCCTCGGTAAGGAGCGGGCTCAGGAGGCTATCGCTCTCGGGGCGGTCGAGCTCGAGGCGCTTGAGGGCGAGGGTCACGAGCTGGCTGCCCGAGGCGCGCACGGCCTCGGCCATCAGCTGGGAGGAGGCGAACTTGCCCGTCCCGAGGAAGAGCCGGCTGTGGAAGGTCTTATCAGCTATGGTAAGCATGGTCTAGGGTCTAGTAGGCGTATGGGGTAGGGGCGTCTTAGCCTCCCCTGTGAATCGAAGTAGGGAGCGGCTCATGGCGATACCGTGGAGGCCGAGGGCGCGCAGCTCGGGCTCCTCCTGGGGCTCGATGCCGCCTATGGCGTAGATGGGCAGCGGGTAGTCGTGGAGCTGGAGGCGGCGGTAGCCTTCGTGCCCGAGGATGGGCGCTAGGCGCTGCTTGGTCTCTGTGTAGTGGCAGGGGCCGAGGCCTATGTAGTCTATGGGTAGCTGTAGGGCGCGCTCGAGCTGCTGGGCGTCATTGCAGGTCAGGCCGATGAGGGCCTCGGGGCCCAGCAGCTGGCGGGCGCGCTCGGGCGGGCAATCCTCTTGCCCGAGGTGCACGCCGTCGGCGGCGATGCGGAAGGCCAGCTCCACGTCGTCGTTGATCAGCAGCGGGACGTCGTAGCTGCGGCAGAGGCTGAGCAGCTGGCGGGCTGCGGCCTCTCGGAGGGGTGCGCTCGCCGCCTTCATCCGCAGCTCCACGAGGTCGCAGAGGCCAAGGCTCAGCACGCGCTCGGTCTGCAGCAGGAGCTCCTCGGGCGTGCTGCCGTGGGTGACGAACATACGCCGCCCCAGCGTCGGACGAGGGCGTGCGGCAGGTGGAGTTAGTCCCTGGCGGTAGTGGCTCACCGCACGCTGGGCACGCCGCATAGCGGTCTCGAGGCCGAGCCCCGAGGCCAGCGCATGGGCAAGCTCCGTGCCATAGAGGCAACCCGTGCCGTGGCGGTCGGTGCCCGCGGGCGGGCAGCAGCTGGCTATACACTGGCCCTCGGGCGTGTAGCCGAGGTCGCTGATGGTGCTGCCGCTGGCGGCCAGGTCGGCAGACTGTCCTGTCGAAGCGCGCTCTCCTGCCTTCGTGTCGTGCCTTGCGCCTAGACTGGGGATAAGGGCGGGGCTCGGTCGAGCGCCCTTACAGATGATGCTGCAGCGCCAGCGGCGTACGGCCTCTGCGGGGCTAAGTCCCCCGAGGAGCAGGCGCTGCTCGTAGGCGTTAGGTAGGAGGAGGTCCACCTCCCGCAGCGCCGCCTCCAGCTCCTCGGCGCTGGGCGGCGGGAGGAGCTGATAGCCCGAGCTGCTGCGCAGGATCGGGTCCCAGAGGATGAGGCAGTGGGGGTAGCGGGCGCGGATCAGCCCCGCGAGCGTCTGCAGCTGCTCCAGCGAGGCCACGAGGCCGATCTTGGCCACCTCGGGCGGGGGCAGCGCCTCGAGGCTCCGCAGCTGCCCGCGGAGCTCCTCCTCCCCGAGCGGCGTGAGGCCGTAGAAGTGCTCCGCGTCCTGACTCGTGACGGCCGTGATGAGGCTGTAGCTCAGGGCCCCGAGGCGCTCGGCGTGGCAGAGGTCGGCCGTGATGCCCGCCCCGCCCGTAGGGTCGAGCCCTCCGCAGAGCAGCAGGTGCGGGGCGCTGAGGCGTCGCAGTGCCTCGGGGAGCTCCTCGAGCGACAGCCCCTGCCAGTAGCCCAGGCTTGCCACGCCCGCGAAGCCTAGGCGGAGGAAGCGCCCCGCGGTGGCTGGCGCTATGCCCCCGAGGGCGATCAGCGGGAAGGGCGTCTCGGTGCAGAGCTCCTGGAGCTCCAGCTCCGTCCAGAGCTGCTGTGCCGCGCCGTAGCCTGCCTTGCTGAGGCTGGGCGCCACGGGGCTGAGGTAGGCGTAGTCGGGGGCGAAGGGCAGCGCCTGGAGCTCCTCACGGCTGTGGCAGCTGACACCGACGAGCTGCCCCGAGGCAAGGGACGGGCGGGCGCTGAGCTCCCGCCAGCCGCGTACCGAGAGGTGCAGGCCGCCGAGGCCGTAGCGGCGTACGAGCTCGGGCTGCTGCGAGAGGACGCAGTGCCGCCTCAGGGCGCGGGGGATGGCCTCGAGGAGGGCGCTGAGCTCCGCGGTGCTGGCCTTGGGCTTGCGGATGTGCACGCGTCCCACGCCGAGGCGCAGCAGCGTGGCGATCCAGCTCGCCTCCACAGCCCCCCGCCACTCGGGGGGCGTGAGGACGATGACTTGGTCTCGGCGCATAGGCTAGTGGCCGCCCGAGCAGCTATGAGGGGCGACATCGCTGGGGCGCACGAGTCCGACCACGGGCACGCCGTCCTTGCCGACGGTACGTGCCGCCAGCGCCTGACGGAAGCTACGGTTGACGCGCATCGAGCAGAAGTGCTCGCCGCACATCGAGCAGAAGTGCCGCTCCTTGTGCGAGTCGTCGGGCAGCGTCTGGTCGTGGTACTCACGGGCGCGCTCAGGGTCGAGGGCGAGGTGGAACTGATCCCGCCAGCGGAACTCGTAGCGCGCCTTGCTCATCGCGTGGTCACGGATGTAGGCCGTGGGGTGTCCCTTCGCCAGGTCGGCGGCGTGGGCAGCGAGCTTGTAGGTCACCACGCCCTGACGTACGTCCTCGCGCTCGGGCAGGCCTAGGTGCTCCTTCTGCGTCACGTAGCAGAGCATAGCCGTGCCGAGGTGCCCGATCATGGCCGCCCCGATGGCGCCCGTGATGTGGTCGTAGCCCGCGCCGATATCCGAGACCAGCGGCCCGAGGGTGTAGAAGGGCGCCTCGTCGCAGTCGAGGAGCTCGCGCGTCATATTCTCAGGGATGAGGTGCATGGGGATGTGCCCCGGGCCCTCGATCATGACCTGGACGTAGTGGCGGGCGGCGATGCGGTTCAGTTCGCCTAGGGTCTTGAGCTCGGCCATCTGCGCCGCGTCGTTGGCGTCCTGTATGCTGCCAGGGCGCAGACCGTCGCCGAGGGAGAGGGCGACATCGTAGCGCGCGGCGATCCGACAGATCTCCTCGAAGTGCTCGTAGAGGAAGCTCTCGCGGTCGTGGGCGATGCACCAGCCCGCCATGATCGCCCCTCCACGGCTGACGATACCCGTCAGGCGGCCGAGCGTCAGTGGGATGTGCTCCTTCCTGAGGCCTGCGTGGATGGTGAAGTAGTCCACGCCCTGCTCGGCCTGCTCGATGAGCGTGTCGCGGTAGATCTCCCAGCTCAGCTCCTCGACACGCCCGTGTACCTTCTCCAGCGCCTGATAGAGGGGGACGGTGCCGATGGGCACGGGGCTATTGCGCAGGATCCACTCGCGGGTCTCGTGGATATGACGGCCTGTGGAGAGGTCCATGACGGTGTCGGCGCCCCAGCGGGTCGCCCAGACGGCCTTCTCTACCTCCTCGGCGATGCTGCTGGTGATGGCGGAGTTGCCGATGTTGGCATTGACCTTACAGAGGAAGTTGCGGCCGATGATCATGGGCTCGCTCTCGGGGTGGTTGATGTTCGCTGGGAGGATGGCGCGGCCGCTGGCCAGCTCCTCTCGGACGAACTCTGCCGTCACCAGCTCAGGCAGCACGGCGCCCTTGGGGTCGCCGCCGCGGCTGTGGCGCTCGCGTAGCTCCTCGATCTGCTGGTTCTCCCGCAGCGCCACGTACTCCATCTCTTCGGTGATGATGCCGCGCACGGCGTAGTAGCGCTGGGTCACGCAGTCGCCCTGGGCGCGACGGGGGTGGGGGACGATGTGCTGGTAGCGCAGGCCGTCGAGGGCGCGCTGGGCTAGACGCTGGCGGGCATAGCTGCTGCCGAGGCCTTCGCTCTGGAGGGTGTCGCCGCGCCCCTCGATCCAGGGCTCGCGCAGGCGCGGTAGGCCGCGCTCGAGGTCTACCTGATAGGCGGCGTCGGTGTAGGGGCCGCCCGTGTCGTAGACGATGACGGGGGCGTTGGGGCTGCGGCTGCCGTCCTCCTCTATGGTGTCCGAGAGGGGGATGCGGCGCATGCCTACCCGCACGTGGGGCATACGGGGGCTGGTGACGTAGATCTTCTCTGACCCGGTGAGGGGGCCGTGGGTGACGACATCTTTGATCTTCATAGGCTTAGGGGGAAGTGTAGGGTGAGAATTAAGGGCTAAGGGGCGCCTCGGGACTATCCGCCGAAGGTGGGCTGGATGATGAGGAGCGCGTCGCCCGCCTGGAGCTGCGTGCTGTCGAGGGCGCTGCGGGGGACGACCCGCTCGTTGAGGGCGAGGGCGGCGTGTGTCGGGAGGGTGAGGCCGAGGCTGTCGAGGGCCTCACGGAGGCTGAGGGGAGTGGGGAGCTGGTGGGGCTCGCCGTTGACGGTGATCTGCATCGAGAGAGCTACTAGGTGATGATAGAGGCAGCTCTAGGGATGCAGCAGCCTCACCCGCGGGCGGCGCTGGGAGCGGCACGTGGGGGCGGCAGCGGGCTGGGATACACCGCGGCACCGGAGGGTCAGATGAAGATCATGGAGTATAAGCGGCAAGTGCTTGCCTTCACTCTATGCCTACGCCAGTATTACCTGGATCAGGTCCTCGGGTATAATCTCAGCACAGCGGTAGACGACGGAGGTCTACAGCCAGCACCCCTTTGAGTTGCTTGGGGCAAAGGTAGGCTTTTTTCTTTTCCCTTGTCTCCGTCGCCTTGGAGATAGGACTAAGGCAGGGGGGATAAGCCCTAGCGCAGCTCCGAGGCCTGTCGGGCTGCGCTGAGGAATATCCATCAGCGCCGTGAGGGACGGCAGTCAGAGGCGTGAGGGATATCAGTCAGTGCTCTGAGGCATATCGGTCAGGAAGGGGAGGCCTTGGTCGCAGGGCAGCGCGAGGAGTAGGCGGGGCGGCTGAGCGAGCTGCGGGAGGAGGCTGCGAGAGGTGGTAAAAAGACGTTGTTTGCTCGCTCTGGGTGCGCTTCGGGCTTTGCTTTGTGGTAGAATGACGTGTTTTGGGCTGCCTTTTGTGCGGGGACTGCGTGCTTTTGTCCTAGGATAAGCCTTTGACAGCCTAAAACTTGGGGTGCGCTGGGAGGGAAAAATAAGTACCTTTGCTCTACCGATAACTATTCATCAAGCTATACCAGTCACTACTATGGCTACATCAGTCCAGGACTTTCGCATAGAAAGTGATCTGATCGGCGAACGCCAGATCAGCAACGACAAGCTCTATGGCGTGCAGACGCTCCGTGGAGTAGAGAACTTCAACATCAGCGCCTTCCACCTCTCTGACTACCCGCTCTTCATCCACGGCCTCGCGTGGACGAAGGAGGCCGCGGCGATTGCCAACCACCGCCTCGGCCTGCTGAGCGACCAGCAGAAGGACGCCATCGTCACCGCCTGTCACGAGCTCCTCGAGGGCAAGCACCACGACCAGTTCCCCGTGGACATGATCCAGGGCGGGGCGGGCACGACGACCAATATGAACGCCAATGAGGTCATCTGCAACCGTGCCCTCGAGCTGATGGGGCACGCCAAGGGCGAGTTCAAGTACCTCTCGCCCAATGACCATGTCAACGGCTCGCAGTCGACCAACGACGCTTACCCCACGGCCATCCACCTCGGCCTCTATGCCTCGCACCTCAAGCTGCGCCCGCACTTCATCCAGCTCATCGAGGCGCTGGAGGCTAAGTCCCGCCAGTTCGCCCACGTGGTGAAGATGGGCCGTACGCAGCTGCAGGACGCTGTGCCCATGACGCTGGGGCAGACCTTCGGCGGCTTCGCCTCCATCCTGCGCCACGAGATCGCCAACCTTGACTACGCTGCCCAGCAGTTCCTCGCCATCAACATGGGGGCTACGGCCATCGGCACGGGGATCTCCTCTGAGCCCGAGTACGCCGACTACTGCACGGCCGCTATGGCGGAGATCACGGGCTGGCCTATCACGCGTACGGACGACTTCGTCGGTGCCACGAGCGACACCAGCGAGATGATCGGCTACAGCTCCGCCCTACGCCGCATCGCCGTCAAGGTCAACAAGATCTGTAATGACCTGCGCCTGCTCTCCAGCGGCCCCCGCTGTGGGCTCGGCGAGATCAACCTGCCCGCCATGCAGCCTGGCTCGTCCATCATGCCCGGCAAGGTCAACCCCGTCATCCCCGAGGTCATGAGCCAGGTCTGCTACAAGGTCATGGGGAACGACCTCTGCGTCACCATGGCGGGCGACGCCTCTCAGATGGAGCTCAACGCTATGGAGCCCGTGATGGCTCAGTGCTGCTTCGAGTCCATCGATCTGATGATCCAGGGCTTCGACACGCTGCGTACCCTCTGCATCGAGGGCATCACGGCCAATGAGGAGACCTGCCGCAGCTATGTGCGCAACAGCATCGGTATCGTCACCGCCCTCAACCCCATCATCGGCTACAAGAACTCCACCAAGATCGCCAAGGAGGCCCTCGAGACGGGGCGTAGCGTCTACGACCTGGTCATCGAGCACGGCATCCTTACCCAGGAGGATCTGGACAAGGTGCTGGCGCCTGAGAACATGATCCAGCCCGTGCGCCTCGACATCAAGCCGCTCAAGTAGCTCGATCGGCCTCAGGCCTCGCCCAAGCAAAAAGGACAGCGCCTCATCCACACGTGTGGATGAGGCGCTGTCCTTTGTCGTTTGTCGAGCTCGGGGCTGTGCCTTGTGGGCTTAGCTCCCGATCCTCAGCGGGCACTCGCTAGAGGAGGCCCTGATCGTTGAGGTAGCGCTCGGCCTCCATAGCTGCCTTGCAGCCCGAGGCCGCAGCGGTGATCGCCTGGCGGTAGAGCGGGTCGGCGACGTCCCCAGCAGCGAAGACGCCAGGCACCTTGGTACGTGGGGTAGCGCCCTCAGTGATGATGTAGCCCGTCTCGTCGAGGTCGAGGTAGTCGGCGAAGAGCTCGGAGTTGGGGTGGTGACCGATTGCCAGGAAGAAGCCGTCGATAGCGATATCCACGTGCTCCTCATCGGGCTGGCCGAGGCGCTTGACGAGGTGGGCCCCCTCGACACCATTGTCCCCGAAGAGCCCCACCGTATTGTGCTCGTAGAGGATGGTGATACGCTCGTGCTGCTCGACGCGCTGGCGCATGATGTCCGAGGCACGGAGGTGGTCCTTGCGCACGATCATGTAGACCTTGGACGCGAGGCCTGCCAGATAGAGCGCCTCCTCGCAGGCGGTGTCGCCACCACCGACGACGGCGACCGTCTTGCCGCGGTAGAAGAAGCCGTCACAGGTAGCGCAGGCCGAGACGCCCATACCGGCGTACTTCGTCTCATCCTCGAGGCCGAGGTACTTAGCGGAGGCTCCCGTGGAGATGATGATCGTGTCAGCCTCGACCTCTACGCCGTCGCTGAAGGTCACGACATAGGGGCGCTGGGAGAGGTCTACCTTGGTGGCCAGACCCGAGCGTACCTCAGTGCCGAAGCGCTCGGCCTGCTTGCGCAGGTCCTGCATCAGTACGGGGCCCGTGACGCCCTCGGGGTAGCCGGGGAAGTTCTCCACCTCTGTGGTCTGTGTGAGCTGGCCGCCGGGCTGTATGCCCTCATAGAGGAGGGGTGCGAGGTTGGCGCGTCCCGCATAGATGGCGGCGGTGTAGCCTGCTGGGCCTGAGCCAATGATCAGGCTGCGACGATGTTCTCTATTCATATATGGTATTCCTTATGATTCGGAAGGGGTGGAAAGGGGTGTAAGGCGCCTAGCGCAGGTCGCGCAGCTTGCGCTGGAGCTCCTGGCGGGCGAAGAAGATACGGCTCTTGACCGTGCCCAGAGGTATACCGAGGGTCTCGGCGATCTCGCTGTACTTATAGCCTGAGACGTACATGGAGAAGGGTTCCTTGAGCGTCGGCTGTAGAGCCGAGATGGCCTCTGTGATCTCCTTGATGTCCATAGAGCCCTCGGGGGTGTTCTCCCCGCCGTCGCTCATCAGGGGCACGTTGTAGGCGTCCACATTATAGTCGATGAGCTCCTGTGTACGTACGAGCTTGTGGTAGTTATTGATGAAGATGTTGCGCATGATCTTCAGCACCCAGCCCTTGAAGTTGACGTTGTCGACGAACTTATCATAGTTGTTCAGCACGCGCAGCGTCGTGTCCTGGGTCAGGTCCTCAGCATCGGCCTCGTCCTTGGTGAGGCTACGTGCGAAGTTCTTCATATAGTCCTGCATCCCGATGAGGTCCTTTTGTATCTGGAGTACGTCCATAGTGCTACCTTTCTTTTAGCTGTCCAAGCCGCGTCGCAGGGTACTGCGGGGGCTTATTTCTTTTTTACAAAGATACGACTTCTCCGCTGCCCTACCGCCTGCCTACTAAATGGGATTATTGAGCCCGTCTATACCTAGGAGAGGCTACCACTGGATAGGGGCAAGGCCCTGCTGCTGGAGGTAGGCATTGGCGCGGGAGAAGTGGCGGCAGCCGAAGAAGCCGCGGTGCGCCGACAGCGGCGAGGGGTGCGGCGCCTCCAGAATGCAGTGGCGCGTGGCGTCGATCATAGCGGCCTTACGCCTAGCGGGGCTACCCCAGAGGAGGAAGACGACATGGTCGCAGCGCTGGCTGACCAGCTGGATGACGGCGTCGGTGAAGGTCTCCCAGCCCAGCCCCTGATGGGAGGCGGCCTCGCCCGAGCGGACGGTGAGCGTGGTATTGAGCAGCAGTACGCCCTGCTCCACCCAGGGTAGGAGCTCGCCGCCGGTGATGATGGAGGGGCGGCCGAGGTCGTCGGCGATCTCTTGCTTGATGTTCACCAGGCTCGGCGGCACAGCGATGCCATGGGGGACGGAGAAGGCGAGACCCTCGGCTTGGCCCGCGCCGTGGTAGGGGTCTTGGCCTAAGATGACGACGCGTACCCGATCGAGGGGACAGAGGTCGAGGGCGCGGAAGATCTGCCCTGCGGGTGGGTAGATGGCGTGACCGCTCTGGTACTCGCTGCGTATCCTGTCGGTGAGGATGCCGAAGTAGAGCTTGTCGAACTCGGCGGCGAGGGCCTCGCGCCAGCTGGCTTCGATACGGACGTTCATAGGATGTGGCTAAGGCGCTGGAGGAGCTCCAGCAGGTGGATAAATGAGGGTGCGGAGGGCGCTATACAGCTGTAGTGCAGGGCGTGGCCCGCGGTGGAGAGCATGTGGATATCGTTGGCACCGTCCCCTAGGGCGAGCGTGGCGTGCAGCTCGCAGCCCGCCCAGGCCTCGAGGTAGCGCGCCTTGGCCTCGGCGTCGACGATGGCCTCCTCGATGAGTCCTGCCAGGCGCCCGCCCTCCATACGTACGGCACTGGCGCAGCCGAGCGGGAGGCCGAGCTGCGCGCCGAGGGCGGCCGCTAGAGGCTCGTAGGCGCCCGTGATGAGGCAGAGCTCGAGCCCCCGCTGCTGGAGCTGCGCGATGAGCTCGGCGGCATCGGGGGCGAAGCTCAGCTGAGCGAGCGGCCGCAGTAGCTCCGCCTCGCTGAGGCCGAGGAGCAGCTGGCTGCGTGCTACGAAGCTCTCGCGGAACGGACGCGCGCCGCACATGGCGGCCTCGGTGAGCTGCTGCATCTCCTCGCCGCATCCCCTCTGCCCCGCCAGCAGTACCATGAGTTCGTCTCGGATGAGTGTGCCGTCGAGGTCGAAGGCCACACGTCGGATCGGCCGCACGGCCTCTGAGCTGGGGTAGTAGAAGGGCAGCGAGCGCCCGCGTGCCCAGGGCAGGAGGCACTCCAGCAGGCGGCGGCGCTCGGCCCGCTCCTGCGCACCTTCGGCAGCATCCAGCTCGAGCTGCAGCCTATGGAGCTCGGGGGCAGTGCGTAGGGGCTGGAGCACTGCCTCCCCGAGGGGACGGCAGAGCTCCGCGAGCTGATGCTGCTCCTCGGTGCTGAGGCTACGGAGGAAGGTGATCTGATGGCTATGGGACATCCTCTGACTATGCTGGGCCGTAAACGAAGGATGGGCACACGGCGCTGCCGTATGCCCATTTGCCTTGGGGTGGAAGACGGGACTCGAACCCGCGACACCTGGAACCACAATCCAGTGCTCTAACCAACTGAGCTACAACCACCATCTGATTGCCCTAAAGCGCTGCAAAGATAAGAAGACTTTCGGACACTACCAAATAGCCTGCTGCCCTGCCCTTCGCGCCGTCCTCTGCCCCGCTTCGCGCCTAGGCTAAGCGTCCGATTGCCTGCCGCCTAGCCCCCTCCTCCCGCTCCTCGTGTAGGGCCTCGCGTGCTGCGACACAGAGCCCCGAGCGGAGCCCCGTGCTAAGGGGGAGGCCGCGCGAGGGATATCAGTCAGCGGGCTGAGGAACGTCCGTGGCGAGCGTGAGGGACGTCGGTGAGGAGGCTGAGGGATATCCCTCGCGGCGCTGCGCTCGGGCTGTCGGCGTGCTTTGCCCCCTTCGTCGCCGCCTCGGGAGGCCTTGGGCGGAGCCGCGCGGGGAGCTTGCTTCGCTTGCGCTCGGAAGGGGGAGGGGCGGCGTCCCTTAGCCTGGGTCGGGCTCAGCTAGGCCTTGGGATAGATGCCACGAGCCGACCAGCAGAGGGGGCTATGCTGGGCGGCTCGTCCTCGGGGCCTCGTGGGGCTAGGGTCTACGGCGGCGCTTCCTCCAGAGCCGCTTGAGGTAGTCGCCCGTCATCCATAGGCCCGTCACGGAGGTGATCGTACCGATGAGGAGGAAGGCCCACATCACTACCGTCCACAGCCAGGGCTGCGCGACGAGCTTCGCGAACTGCAGGCGGTGCAGCTTGGAGAACATCCAGGCGTCGATCCGCTCGTTGTCGGCGATGAGCCTACCGCGTCCGCGCTCGGGCGAGACGTAGTAGCTGTGGTGCTCCTTGGTGTCGATGGCGATGCGCCAGACGGGCAGCGGCAGCTTACGCGCGCGATCTATATAATAGCTGTCGTACTCCTGGAGGAAGTCGCGTCGGTACTGGTGCTCCGCGCCGAAGACCTTCTGCAGCTCGCCCGTGATCTCGGCCTCGGTGAGCTCTAGACGGCGGGGCTGCGCGCTGCGGGCATCGTAGTAGTGCACCTCTTCGCCTCCCTCGGCCTGCAGCAGGGGGATGTCGCCCCAGGAGTAGAAGCTGAGGCGGCGCAGCTCGGGCTCAGCCTGTCGCAGCGCCTCCAGATCGGTGCGGTAGGCCTCCAGGCGAAGCGGCGCCCCCTCGAGGCGCTCCACGGCGTACTCTTCGGTCTCGGTGTGTGGGTAGTGCACCACCGACAGCAGCCCTGTCAGCACCCAGGTGATGGTGAGTAGTCCGCCCACGGTGCCGAAGGCGTGGTGCCACTGGTAGCGCTTCTTCGTAAAGGGCGAATAGAGCTTGCTGCCCTTCCTCCGCCCCCGCATACGGTAGTAGGAGATGCCGATGTAGAAGCCCGTCACCGCCATCATCGTGCCCAGCGCACCGAGGACGATGATGACCCAGCGCCACAGCTCCTGCTGGCTGCGGATCCAGGTGAAGTAGATCCAGTGCGGGATCGCCCCTGCCCAGGCCCAGGCTCGCTCCACGCGTGTGGACTCCTGCAGTACGCGCCCCGTGAGGCTCGAGACATAGACCTCGTGCCCTGCGCCCCCCGTGAGTAGAAGGCGGTAGAAGGGGAGCTCCGCCCGCAGACGACCGAAGGGTACCCACTGGTCCAGCTCCTGGATCGTGTCGATGCGCTCGATGCGCTGCCCCCAGCGGCTGGCGATGTCCTCGAGGTAGGCGCGGTCGAGGACGAGGCTGCGGAGGCTGTCACCGTCGAAGGCCAGCTCCGCGCGTTCGCCTTCCTCGGGCTGCAGTACGAGCCGTGCACGACTGTCGGCATAGCTGCCCCCCTGCAGGCTTAGGCTCGAGAGCTGCAGTGTGTCCATCCCCCGCGCCCTAAGGACGGCCGCGAGGCTGTCCGTGCTGGGCAGCGCCTCAGGGATACGTGCGCTATGGGCCAGCGCTTCGTCCTGAGTGTACTTCGGGTAAGGCTTGTAGATGAGCACGATCCCTGAGAGGAACCACGCGACAAAGAAGACGCTCATCACCGCCCCCAGCAGGCGGTGCGTCTTGATCATGAATGTACGGATCTGCATACTATATATAAGGTGTGGTTAATGGCGTGGGGGGCTAGGGGTGGAACTAATACCCCTTAAGATAATCAAGAGCGGGTTCAATAAAGTCAGATTCAAATAGAAGGAGTAGTTTCTCTGTCGAGAGGCCGCCCGACATAAGGCGGGGGAACTCCTCTATTTTTCCCGTTTTCCGGTATTCCCGAATAATGGGGATAAGGTCGTTAGTATAGTGTGAGTCTAGCCCCAGTAAGAATTCTTCAAACTCCTCTAGGGTGTCCCACGGAATTGGGCATAGATGAAGACCATTCTGGAATTCTTGGAAGAAGCAGAACATGACCTTCCAAGGATCATGGGCTACTGCTTCTCGCATGAGTTCGTTGAGTCTATCTGGCCTGCTTCCCTTTTGGATAACGTAGCCGTTTGGCTTTCCTGCAAGGTACCATAGAGTATATAGCTCAGAAGTCTTGCAGCCGTTAGTCATAGCCATCTCGAAGATAGAGATTTGTTTTGCTTGGAGTTCTTCTTGGGTGAAATACCGAAACTCCGCCTCCTCCTCAAGTAGCCATCTACGAGTGTAGATCATAGCGCCTATGGCTAGATCTTTATCTTCTAATAGCCCAGCTAGGAGCTCTCGTGCGTTCTTCGCTGGTATTCTTGCCCTTACTAAGAGCCGATCAATCTCGATGTGTCCAATCCGTGGACGGGTAAAGCGAAGACTATTCCAGTAAAGCGCAGCCCATATGATATTCGCTGCCTCTTGCCTGGTCTCTGGAGTGTACTCTGTGACGGTTAGCTTGAAGCCTTCTCCTTTGGCTTCTTGCCATTTCCTTAATTGTGCCTTTCGCTTCTCTCTATCTTGTTCGTTCGCGAGAGCTTCGAAGTCGCGTTCGGCTAAATCTGCTTCAAGAAAGTCGCGGTAGAAGTAGCGAGCCCAATAACCTGTATGGTTAATTTGTCGCCCCTCTAATGGGCGATCCTCTCCCCAAAGAAGGTTGAGCAGATGTTCGATGTGGCATTCGGTGGCCTTACTGAGCTGGCAGGCCTCAAATGCCTCTCTTTTCTCCCCCCAGTACCAAGCTATCAGTTGAGCTAATGAGGATAAGCCTGTATGTACGGTCATAGACCCTTGTCGATGCTGCTCTGTAGAGTGGGACGGAAACAGAATCTTTATGTGCGATTCCTTTATCTTAAATATAGATAGCGGGTTGTCCTGGAACGGATGGCTTATAGGGAAGGCGGCTGCTTTGTACATGTCTAAGAGGAACTCATATACAACAGGGTAGACATAGTGGATGAGCTCCAGTATAAAGAAGTCTTGAGTGTTAATCCAGCCTTTTCTTTGTATCGAGGCTCCATGTGATATAAAGCCGTTAATCACGCGTCTAACCATGCGAATGGTTGTTAGGTGATACGGTAAATTGAGCTGCTGGATGTCTGATATTATCAGGTATACATCCTGAGCAATATCATATCTGACTATTTCCTGGAGGGAATGTTTTAAGGCTGCCCATATTTTGTCTGAGGTAAGCTTGGGGAGGCGGTACTCCTCTTGGAGGATCTTCTCGGGGTAGCGGTTCATATGGTCGTCGCTGTTACCCTTGAGCGTCTTGAGGACGTAGCTTTTGTCGTAGGCCAGGACGAAGTAGAGGCAAGGTAGATTAGAGGAGTTACGCACGAGGTTGAAGAGCTCCAGCAGTTCCTCCCGCGTCAGTCGGTCTACGTCGTCGATGAAGATGACGACCTTTCTGCCGAGCTTTTGGATCTCTTGAGAGAGCTGGTCAAACTGCTCCGTAGTGCTGCGCTGGGACAAGCGGAGCAGCTGGTGGGCGAGCTTTAGCCAGCTGCTATCTACTGCGAGCAGCAGGTCGGCGTAGTTGCCTATGCTCTTGGAGAGCTTGCTACTGTAGGGGGCAAGTGTACGGCGTAGCTCCTCGAAGAAGACCTTCGTCAGCTGTGCCTCCTTATCGTAGAGCCAAGGGTTGAAGCGCATGACGATGACCTCGCGCTGCGCTTGCTGTAGGTAGCGCTGCATGATGCCCATGAAGGAGGACTTACCCTCGCCCCAGGAGGCAACGATACCGAGGCTAAAGGCCGCGTGCGAGGTATCTGTAGCCAGGAGATGCTTAGTTATGGTTACAGCAAAGTCTCTCCAGCTACAGATGTCCTCTTCTTCTTCCGTAAGCGGGTGATCGATAAGGAGTCCTTCGGTATGTTTCTCTTCTAGTGAAGATGTAGGCTTTGTATAGTGTGTCCATGCCTTGAGCAATATGGTCAAAAGACAAGCTAGCAGGATGAGGTCAGCAAAGGCAATAGGGCAGGCTTTGTCGAAGAGTACATAGAACTCAAAGTCGGGATGGACAAAGCGGTAGTAGCCGTAGCCTAGGAGGATAAGGATTGCGCTGAGTACACCCTTGCCCCCTACTATGTAGCGTCTCCTGCCGAGTTGAATAAAACGCAAGAATAGGATAAATGCTAGCCCTAGCGCTAGGAGGCTCGATAGCCATCCGGTATCGAAGTGAGCGAGGAGCGGGGCTACGAGGCGCTTGACCGCAAACTCTTCGATAGGCTTGTGGAGGAAAACGAAGGATACCCCAAGGACGATGGGCACACGTACTTCAGCCAGTACGTCAGAGGCATATTCAACCATACTGGGGAACTTCCAGCGAATAAATCTAGGAAGTGCTCGGCGTTTGTCCCAGCACCTGCGGAGGAGGCTGGAGGTAGCTTTGTAGGCTTTCTTGAGGCGCGAGGCTTTGGGCTCGGGGGCGGCCTCCTGGCTTGGGTTTGGGCTGCCTGCGTCTTGGTTTTGGGGGGCGTCGTTGGGGCTCATCGTGCTCTGTTTTATGGGTATAAAGATAAGGCGAATTGGCGGAGCGGGTGCGCGGAGCTAAGGGGCGGCGGGGTGCGGCTAGTGGGGGAGGGATTGTGAGGGATATCAGTCAGGGCGCTGAGGGTCGTCTGTGGCGCGCGTGAGGGGTATCAGTGGCGCGCGTTGAGGGATATCGGTCAGGAGGCTGCGGAAGGGAGGGCGGCAGCCTAGCGGTTGGCTCGCGGGGAGAGGGCGAAGGGGAGGAAGGAGGGCGGCGACGCGGGGCGTTCGGGGGATAAGCCTTACCTTTGGTGGAGGCGAGGGCAGCGGCGCAGCGCGCCGCCGCCCGCCATTCACCTAGATTCAGCCAAGGATGCTTCTACTCATTTCCCCAGCCAAGACCTTCACCCAGCGCAAGCGGCTGGCCGCGCACTTCACCCACACTCGAGCACGCTTCCAGAGCGAGGCCGAGCGTATCATCGCCCAGTCGCTGCGGCTCAGCGCCGAGGAGCTGGGGCGCGCCCTCGGCCTTAGCCCGAAGCTCAGTGAGGAGGTCTACCGCCGTCAGCGCAGCTTCTTCGACGAGGGTACGCCCGAGCAGCAGGCGCTGCTCAGCTATTCGGGTATGGTCTATCGCAAGCTCGATGCGCCGACGCTCAGCGCCGGGGAGTGGCACTACGCTACGGAGCACCTCCTGATGACCTCCTTCGCCTACGGCCTCTTGCGCCCCAGCGACCTCATTCGTCCCTACCGTATGGAGGGGACGGTGCGCCTGCCTGAAATCGGCGAAGGGCGCCTTTTCGACTACTGGCGTGACCTGCTGACGCCCGTCCTCATCGAGCGGGGGCAGGCCTGCGGCGGGACGCTGCTCTTCCTCGCCAGCGACGAGATGCGGGGGCTCTTCCACTGGGAGGAGGTGCGTCGGGCACTGCGGGTGATCACCCCGAGCTTCTACGTACGTAGGCCCGACGGCGGGCTCAAGCAGATCGTCGTCTATACCAAGATGGCCCGCGGCACGATGGCGGGGACGCTGCTGCGCCAGCCTACCGAGGATCTGGCGGCCGTGCAGGCACTTGCGCCCGAGGGCTTCGTCTACAGCGCGGCGGAGTCGACTGCGGACGAATGGGTCTACGTGCTGGAGTCCTAAGTCCCAGCCCTACCGAGGACCTCCGCCCGAGAGGCACAGCCTGCGCGGGCCCTATACAGACAGCGCCCCGAGTCTCTCCGGAGACTCGGGGCGCTGTGCCTTGGAATATAGAAGAGATCTTGGCGTGCTGCCCGCGGCAGGACTACTTGCCCGAGCGGATGCGGTCGTCGAAGGCGGTGAGGGCTGCCTTAGCACCCTCGCCCATAGCGATGACGATCTGCTTGTAGGGCACGGTCGTGCAGTCGCCCGCAGCGTAGATACCCTCGACCGAGGTACGGCAGCGCTCGTCGATGATGATCTCCCCGCGGCGTAGCTCGAGGAGTCCGTCGAAGGCCTTGGTATTGGCTGCCAGCCCGATCTGTACGAAGAGGCCATCCAGCGCGAGCGTCTCCTCATCGCCGCCGTCACGAGGGGCTACCTTGAGCCCAGTGACCTTGGCGCCATCGCCGAGGACCTCCTTGGTGGCCATGGCGGTGCGGATGCTGACGTTGGGGAGGCTGGCTGCCTTCTCCTGCAGGACGGTGTCGGCGCGCAGCGTGTCGGCATACTCCAGCACGGTGACGCTCTTGCAGATGCCCGCCAGGTCGATGGCGGCCTCGATGCCCGAGTTGCCCCCGCCGATGACAGCGATGTCCTTGCCCTTGAAGAAGGGCCCGTCGCAGTGGGGGCAGAAGGCTACCCCGCGGCCGATGTACTCGGCCTCGCCGGGGACACCGAGCTTGCGCCAGCTGGCGCCCGTAGCGATGATGACCTGCTCTGTGGCGATGATCTCACCGAGGTTGGTGTGTAGCTCCTTGAGCCCCTGCACCAGCTCGATGCGCTCTACCTGACGGTTGTCCAGGAGGGCGATGGAGTAGACCTCGGCGTGCTTACGCAGGTCCGCGGCCAGCTGCGTGCCCGTGGTGTGGGCGACGGAGGGGATATTCTCGATGCCCGTCGTCTCATTGACCTGACCGCCGATGCGCTCGGCCACGACGGCTACCTTGAGCCCCTTGCGCGCGGAGTAGATGGCGGAGGCAATCCCTGCTGGGCCACCCCCGACGACGACGAGGTCATAGGCGCGGCGGATGGGCTCGGCACTGATGGCCTCGGCACCTACCTTAGCCTCGAGGGCGAGAAGGAGTTCGCTGAGGGAGGCCTTACCGACGTGGACGAGTTCGTCCCCCATATATACGGCGGGGACGCTGGCGATGCCGAGGCGGTCGACCTCAGCCTGGAAGAGGGCGCCGTCGACCATCTCGTGCTCGAGCCCAGGATTATAGAGGGCCATGAGGTTGAGCGCCTGCACGACCTCGGGACAGTTGGTACAGCTGAGGGAGGCATAGGTGGTCAGGCGCAGCGGCGTCTTGAGGGCAGCGATGCGACGGACGAAGACCTCCTCGGGTAGGTTCTTACCCTTGCCGTCGGCATTCAGTACGGCCAGGATCAGGGAGGTGAACTCGTGCCCGCCGGGGATGGCGCGGAAGGAGATGCCCGTAGGCTCGCTGCCGCGCAGGAGGCTCAGGCGGAGCGTCGCACTGGGGCGCTCCTCGTAGCTGAGGCGCTCGCTGGTGGAGGCAAAGTCACGTGCTAGGGTGAGGAGCTCGGCGGCCTTGGGGGAGCCGTCGTTCTCGACGAGGAGGGTATAGGACTGCTCGAGCTGGGCGAAGATACCACGCAGCTGCTCGAGGATATTCTGGTCTAGTGTCATAGGGGTAAAGGCTAGATGATGCTAGGGTCTTGGGGTACTAGGGAGGAGCCGTGGGGTAAAGCTAGGGGAGAAGAAGCGCACCTCAGGCGGCTCCTTCTCCCCTAGCAGATGGCTCGAGGAGCTATGGGTACTAGCTCGGTCTCGCGCGCTTGGTCTAGATCTTACCTACGAGGTCGATGCTAGGCTGGAGGGTAGCGTCGCCTTCCTGCCACTTAGCGGGGCAGACCTGGCCGGGGTGCTCGTAGACGAACTTCGCAGCCTTGACCTTGCGCAGCAGCTCGGTAGCGTCACGCCCGATCCCATTGTCGTGGATCTCGGCGATCTTCACCAGTCCGTCGGGGTTGAAGAGGAAGGTACCGCGGTAAGCCTGGCCAGACTCCTCGCCGAGTACGCCCATAGCGTAGGACAGCTCGAAGGTCATGTCGGCAAGCATCGTGTACTGGACCTTGGCGATGGTATCGGTAGCGTCAGCCCATGCCTTGTGGACGAAGTGCGAGTCCGTACTGATGGAGTAGATGTCTACGCCCAGCTTCTGGAACTCCTCGTAGTGGTCAGCCAGGTCGGCCAGCTCGGTGGGGCAGACGAAGGTGAAGTCACCGGGGTAGAAGAAGAAGATGCTCCACTTGCCCTTGAGGTCCTCCTGCGTTACTTCGAAGAAGCCCTTGTCCTTGCGATAGGCGTTGACCTTGAATTCTGGGAGCTCGCTGTTGATGATGCTCATGATGTATGTCCTTAAATGAATGTTGAATAATCTGTAATTGGGATTACGAGTGCAAAGATAGTTTAAGCCCTCCAGCTTACCAATCGTCTGCGTTTATAGGTAGATAAATATGCTGTATAGCCTCGCCCCGCTGCCGCTCCTAGCCTCGTCCCGCTGCCCTTCGCCTAGGCTCCCCCTTACCCGCCCCTAGCTCGCCCCGCCCTGACTGATAGCCCTCAGCGCGCTGATGGACGTCCCTCGACGCCGTGAAGGATAGCCCTCAGCGCCGTGATGGATATCCCTCAGCGGTGCCCCCGCAGTAGGGCGGGTGGAGGTGGGGCTAAGGGGGGCGAGGCGCTGAGCGCGGAGGGGCTGCACCGCCTCGGCCTCGGGGCTATTGCGCGGGCGAGATATTCTGCGTACCTTTGCAGTACATAAACGAGAAGCCAATCACAATAAGGATACCCCTTCGGGGAGTTCTGTTGTGACTTCACATCTAGAGTGGGGGATTCCATACGGGATCCCTCGCTTTTTTCTTACCTTTAGCCCTGGCCAAGCGCCATACATATATATAGGATAAGCAATGAAACTGACGGACGAATGGTTCACCTCGCTCAGCCACACCGAGGGCGGGCAACTGGTCTTCGTGACCGTACGCAAGGAGCTGGAGCAGTTCATCGCCTCGGGCAGCCTGCGCGTGCGTGTCGCCATCTCCTGGCCCTATGCGGCCGAGGCCGATGGGATGCCCGACGAGGCGACAGCACAGCTCATCGAGGAGATCGAGCCCCTACTGCGGCGGACGATGGAGCGGGACAAGCTCGCCATCATGACGGGCAACTATACTGGGGGCGGGGCGAAGGACTGGACCTTCTACACGCGTCACCTGCCGACCTTCGGCGAGCGGCTCAACGCTTGCCTGGCGCCCTATCCGACCCTCCCGCTGGAGATCGACTGCCAGGAGGACCCCGACTGGACGGACTACCGCGAGATGCTCCAGATGGAGCAGGACGAGGATGAGGACTAGCCCCCGGTAGCCCAAGAGCCGAGCGCTATGTACCAGCAGTTCACGCCAGCTGCCGTGCCCGAGGGGCGGCTGATCCTTTACTTCTCGGGCTGGGGGATGACACCCGTGGCAGTGGAGCACCTGGAGCGGCCCGAGGGCTACGACCTCCTGAGCCTCTGGTACTATGCCGAGGGCGCCGAGACGCTGGACTTCGACTTCAGTCGCTACAGTGAGCTCCGCATCGTCGCCTGGTCTATGGGCGTGTGGGCCGTGGATAGCTTCGTGGCGGCCCACCCCGAGCTGCGGGCGCGTATCCATTCGGCTACGGCCGTGGCGGGTACGGGCTATCCGATGGATGACCGCCTCGGCATCCCGCAGCTGCACTACGAGATGATGCGCGGCGAGCTTAGGGAGGACAATAGGCAGCGCTTCGATCGCCGCTTCTGCGGCGCAAGGAGCATGCGCCACCTCTATGAGGCGCTGCACGCCCGCACCACGGCCGAGCTGCAGGCCGAGCACGATGCCCTCTACCACCTCATGCGCGCCGAGGAGCACCCGAGCCCCAAGCCCAGCGCCCTCGGCCTCTGGACGCGCGCCTATGTCGGGGGTGATGACCGCATCCTCCCACCCGCGCACCAGCTGCGCTACTGGCAGGGGCAGGGCCTCGAGCCGCAGGTCATCGATGAGGGGGTACACTACCTCTTCCCACTATTCACCCACTGGGAGCAGCTCTGGCGCTAGACGGCTCAGAGCACTCGGGCGGGCCAAGGTGCGCCGCCCGCTCCCTAGCTATACGACACATGAACCAATTAGATATCTTCCTGGGCGGAGCAGTGCTGCTCTTCGCCCTCTCGGGCCTCTTCGGGGGCGCTGTCAAGCGCGTCCTGCAGGTTGCAGCCCTTGTCATCGCCTTCCGCGAGTCCTGGCACCTGACGCCCTACCTGCAGCAGATCCTCGGCGGAGCGGAGGGGGAGCAGCTCGGCGGCTGGATGGTGCTGCTGCCGCTGCTGTCCTTCGCCCTCGTCTACATCCTCATCCGCGTCGTCGGGGGCTGGTTTGCCTCGCTGACCAAGGGTACCTTCCTCGGCGTGCTGGACCGCATCCTGGGCTTGGTGCTCGGGCTGCTGGTGGGGGTCTACCTCATGGGCTACGGCTGTCTGCTGGTGGAGGGCATCCTGCCCACACCGCCCTATGATAGCCAGTCGCAGCTGCCTCCGAGCGCGCGCCAGGCCTCCTATCTCTACCCGCGACTGATCGCTGCCGTCGATGAGATCACCGAGGCCAAGACGCTGCTCTTCGGCGAGCCAAGCGAGGACGCGATGAGTCCCCAGCCTCAGCTATAGTAGGCAAGGGGCGGGGTATAGACTCCGTTTATTTACAAATTGATACACGCTGTTGGTCGCCCAGGAGTCTCGTCTTACCTTTGCAGTGTCCTCTCCAGAGAAGAGGGCAGAGATCACTGATAGGAATACTTAACTCAATACAAGACGACTATGAACGTACTATCGATCACTGGCATTGACCAGACCAAGGCCGCAGCTGTGGTAAAGGAACTAGCACAGCTCCTGGCAGACTTCCAGGTCTACTACACCAACCTGCGCGGCTACCACTGGCACGTACGTGGGCCCCAGTTCTTCACCCTGCACGCACAGTTCGAGTCCTACTACAACGGTGCTGCCGAGCATGTAGACGAGATCGCAGAGCGTCTCCTGCAGCTGGGCGCTACGCCTGAGAACCGCTTCAGCGAGTACCTCAAGATCGCTACCATCAAGGAGTCGCACGATGTCCGCGACCCCAAGCAGATCCTCCCCGAGCTGCTCGACAGCCTCCGCGTGCTCGTCGCTCAGGAGCGTAAGGTGGCTGCTGCTGCCGAGGCCGCTGACGACATCGTCACGGGCGACCTCATCAGCGCCCTCCTCGACGAGCAGGAGAAGAGCATCTGGATGCTCGCTGCCTACGAGGGCTAGTCCCCCAGCGCGGGCTCTATAGCACACCCCGCGCAGTACTAGCTCTAGCTGAGCTCCCTGCGGTACGCCCGTAGGTAGAGCGATGAATAAGCCAAGCCGCCCCACGAGTAGGATGCTCGTGGGGCGGCTTGGCTTATTTTACTTGGAGGGTCGAGCCCCTTAGGCTCAGGGGCGGGTAGCGGCTAGTTGTAGCGGTTCATCGTCGGGCCGATGCCCTCGAGGCAGAAGGCGGCGGTGATGTCGCAGCAGCGCTCCAGCAGCTCGGGCAGCGCCGTCTCCTCCTCGCGGGAGAAGCGCCCTAGGACGTAGTCGATCTGCGCCCCCTGGGGGAAGTCATTGCCTATACCGAAGCGTAGACGCGGGTAGCTCTGCGAGCCGAGGAGCTGGGCGATGTTCTTCAGCCCATTGTGCCCCGCGTCGCTGCCCTTGCCCTTGAGCCGCAGCGTGCCGAAGGGTAGGGCGAGGTCGTCGACGAGGACGAGGACGCGCTCGATGGGGATCTTCTCCGTGCTCATCCAGTAGCGCACGGCCTCGCCGCTGAGGTTCATGTAGGTCGAGGGCTTCAGGAGGACGAGCTGCGCGCTCTTGATGCGCCCTGTGGCTACGGCGCCGTAGCGCTTGGTCTCGAAGCGTGCGCCCATGCGTGCCGCGAGCGCGTCGGCGATGCGGAAGCCTATGTTGTGGCGCGTGGCCTCATACTCGGCCCCGATGTTGCCGAGGCCTACGATCAGATATTTCATATCTCTATGCTCTTGGTGCTAGGTATGCCCGCCCCGCGCTGAGGGTGGGGTGGGGGATGCGAAGATACGCAATTCTCAGCGGCTGCCCGTGGTGCTGCGCCCAGCTCGCCCCTTAGGGGAGGCTAGCTGAGGGATATCGGTGAGGCGCTGGGGGACGTCTGGGACGGCGCTGAGGGATAGCCCTCAGCCCCCGTGAGGGATATCCCTCGCGGCAGCTCGGCACGTGGGGAGGAGGCGCTCGGGGGCCCGCGAGGCAGGCGCTGGGAGCCTCGGGAGGGCGCTGCTCAGAGAGCTAAGGGGCTAGGCTAGGCGCGGCTAGGGCGGAGAGCTCCGAGCCGAGGGGGCACGCTCGTCCCGTGCCGCTGGGGGGAGCGGGTGGGGTGACTTCTCGCGGAGATTATAGGCGGGGCTTGGAATAACGTGTAAAAATACTTTTCTTTGTAGTACGCAAGAATTCGCATCATCGTACGCCTGCTGTTCGCTAGCTCCTCAGCTCGGGCAGGGCGCGTCTATATAATAAGGAGATCAGAGATATGGAACTACCACAGAATGCCCACGAAGCTCCGCACACAGAGCTCGCAGCCCCAGACGCTGCACCCCAGGTCGTTGATACTACTAGCCCTAGCCTTCAGGCGATGAGCCCCCAGCAGCTCGTGGATCATCTGGCGGTACTCCTCCAGCAGGACGAGCTGCCCGATCGCAAGGTGGTAGACCTCATCAAGAACCAGTTCCAGCGTCGCAAGGCCGCCCTCAGTGCCGAGCTCACTCCCGCCGAGCGCGAGACCCTCGAGATCCATGAGAGCCGCCTAGAGGACCTCTTCACCACCTTCAAGGAGCGCGACCGCAAGCGTCAGGAGCTCCTCGAGCAGCTGTATAAGGAGAATAAGGAGAAGCGCGAGGCGCTGCTCGGCCGCTTCGAGCAGCTCTTCAAGGGCAATGAGGAGGGCCAGGACTTCGCCAAGCTCTATGGCGACTTCGTCCAGCTCCGCGACGAATGGAAGGCGATCGGAGAGGTCGCCCAGCAGGATCAGGGACCGCTCTCCAAGCGCTTCTACGAGCTGCGCGACCAGTTCTACGATCTCAAGGCCATCAACGACGACCTGCGCCAGCTGGACTTCAAGAAGAACCTGGAGGCCAAGCGTGCCCTCCTCGAGGAGCTGCGCGCGCTGGAGAGCGTCAAGGACCCCATCCTAGCCCACCGCCAGCTGACCGAGCTCATCGCTCAGTGGCATGAGCTCGGCCCTGTGGCCAAGGAGCAGCGCGCCGAGATTCAGGCCGAGTACAAGGCCTTGACAACGGCGCAGCACAAGCGCCACCAGGAGTTCCACGACCAGAAGAAGGCCAGCGAGGAGGAGAACCTCCAGGCCAAGGTCAAGCTCTGCGAGGCCGTCGAGGCGCTCCTAGAGCAGGGCGGCTTCACCACGCACAACGCCTGGGCCAAGGGGGTCGAGCAGATCAAGGCCTGGCAGGCGGAGTGGAAGACCATAGGCCACGCGCCACGCAAGGACAACGATCAGGTATGGCAGCGCTTCCGCGCCGGGATCGATACCTTCTTCCTGCACCGCGGGGAGTTCGTCCGCGCCAGCCACGCACAGGAGCACGAGGTGCTGACGCAGAAGCGCGCCCTCATCGCCCGTGCCAAGGAGCTGCGCGAGCGCACTGACTGGGATGCTGCTGCGGCCGAGCTGCGCCAGCTGCAGGAGGAGTGGAAGGCCCTCGGCTCGGTCTCGCAGCGCTATAGCCAGCGTATCTGGTCCGAGTTCCGCGAGCACTTCGACTACTTCTTCGAGCGCCGTCGCAAGGAAGGGCGCCAGCATAGCTCCCCCCGTGGAGCTGCGCAGGAGCACCTCACCGCCAAGCGTCAGATCCTCGACGAGCTGGCTGCCCTCCTGGAGGGCGAGCTGCCGACCAACCTCAGTGACGTCCTAGCGGAGTACAACACCAAGTGGAAGGCCATAGGCTTCGTCCCCCAGCAGTACAAGGAGGAGATCAACGCCCGCTACCGTGAGCTGCTGGATCAGCTCCATGGTATCCTGCGCAAGAACCGCGCTGCTCGCCGCCTCTCGGGCTACGGCGACACGCTCAAGCATCTCGAGGAGCGCGGCGGCACCCTGCAGGGTGAGCGCAGCCGTATGCAGCGTCACCTCGACCGCCTACGCAGCGAGCTGGAGACCTACGAGAGCAACCTCACACGTCTGAGCATCAGCAGCGCCTCGGGTAGCAGCCTCCTGACGGAGCTGGAGCGTAAGCGTAGCGCGCTGATCGAGGACATCAAGCTGGCCGAGCAGAAGCTCGCGCTCCTCGATGCCGAGGGGCAGGAGGCCTAGCCGCCCGCACCCTCTCGGCTCGCAAGCGCCCCCAATAAGAAAGCCCAGCGAGGGGCGACCCAGCGTGTCCTACGCTCGGTCGCCCCTCGCTGGGCTTAGTACCTGTCCCCTCGCCGCGAGCTAGCTAGCTCGCGGCTCAGAGCGGCAGGGGAGCACGGTGATAGGACCCAATGTAGTACCTTTGTAAGCTAATCAACAAGATACGATATGAGTCTACAAGATCGCAGACAGACGGACTGGCTGCGGGCCCTCGGGGCACAGTGTCGCCTCCTGGGGCTGCGCCTGCTCCTGGCCATGGCCCTCTACAGCGCCGCGCGTGCCTTCTTCTACCTATATAATAAGGACCTCTTGGATGTCTCGAGCGCGGCACAGCTCGGGCGGATGTTCGTGGGGGGACTGTACTTTGACCTCTCGGCGCTGAGCTACACGCACGTCCTGCTCGGGGTGCTCAGCCTGCTGCCGCTGGCCTTTACCTTCCGCCGCGGCTATCAGCACTTCCTCTCGGCACTCTACCTCACGGTCAATAGTCTGGCCCTCATCCTCAACCTCGGGGATGCGGTCTACTACCGCTTCACCTTCAAGCGTACGACGAGCTCCGTCTTCGCAGAGTTCGGCAATGAGAATCCGCTGCACTTCCTTCGCTTCTTCGTCGACTACTGGGGCGTGACGCTCACGGGGCTGGGGCTCATCCTGCTGCTGGTCGTGGTGGATAGGCGTCTCCCGCGTCCCGCAGTGGCACCTCGCGTGCGGCTCCTCTCCTATAGGCTGGCTGGGAGCCTCGCGCTCATCGTGACGGTAGTGCTCGCCGTCATCGGCATGCGCGGCGGCTCGGCAGGGACGACGCGCCCCATCACGCTGAGCAATGCTGCCATCTACATCGAGCAGCCACAGCAGCGTGCGCTGGTGCTCAACACCCCCTTCTGCCTCATCCGCACGCTGGGCAAGGAGGCGCTGCCCGAGTACCGCTACTTCAGCGAGGCCGAGGCACGGCAGTACTTCGACCCCATCTATCGCCCTGGGGGGACGCCGCGCTCGGGGAGCTTCCGCGGGCGCAATGTCGTGCTCATCATCTGGGAGAGCTTCGCACGTGAGTGGGTCGGGGGGCTCAATAGGGACGTCCCCGGCTACCGTGGCTACACGCCCTTCATCGATAGCCTGATGCAGCGCTCCTATGTCTTCGAGGAGGCCTATGCCAATGGCTCGAAGTCCATCGACGCCATGCCCTCCATCCTCACCTCCCTGCTCAAGCCCCGCAGCCCTTTCATCCTCTCCGTCTACTCGGGTAATGAGCTGCCCTCGCTCCCAGCACGTCTCGACTCGATGGGCTATACGACGGCCTTCTTCCACGGCGCGCCCAACGGCTCGATGGGCTTTGACGCCTTCGTCAAGCAGGCAGGCGTCCGCCGCTACTACGGTATGACTGAGTACGGCCATGACGCCGACTATGACGGGCACTGGGGGATATGGGACGAGCCCTTCCTGCAGTATATGGCACGCGAACTGACGCAGCTCCCCGAGCCCTTCTTCTCGACGGTCTTCACCCTCTCCTCGCACCATCCCTTCCGCGTGCCTGACCAGTACAAGGGGCAGCTGCCCAAGGGCGAGATCCCCTACCACCAGAGCATAGCCTACACGGATCTAGCGCTGCGGCGTTTCTTCGAGACCGCGAGCCGTCAGCCCTGGTATCAGCGCACGCTCTTCGTCCTCGTGGCAGACCACGCCGTGCCCGGGGTCCTGAGGGAGTACAAGACCTCGGCGGGCGCCTTCCGAGTGCCCATTATCCTCTTCGACCCCAGTGGGGAGCTGCAGGGGCGTGAGGCTGAGGCCGTGGTCTCGCAGTCGGATATCTACCCCACGGTACTGGACCTAGTGGGGGACGAGCGGCCGATGATCGCCTTCGGCAGCAGCGTCTTCGATGCGAGTCGCCCCCGCTTCGCCGTCAACTATATGGATGGGGTCTACCAGATGGAGGAGGGGCAGTGGCTGCTGCAGTACGATGGGGAGAAGGTGCTGGCGCTCTACGATCTCAAGCGTGACCGCCTGCAGCAGCACGACCTCAAGGGTCGCCTAGGCACGCCCGAGCAGACGATGTTGCGCCGCCTCCAGGCCTATCTACAGACCTACTCCCAGCGTATGCGGGAGAACAAGCTGACCCTCGTCGCACCGCTGGAGCCCACCGCTCAGGCCGCGCATACGCCCACCCATTAGCCGCTCGATGAACGATAAGATCAAGGACCTCACGCAGGGCGACCTGCGCCGCCACCTCTATCAGCTGGCGCTGCCCATCATGGGTACCTCCTTCATACAGATCGCCTATAGCTTCACCGACATGATCTGGCTGGGGCAGCTCAGTAGTAAGGCGCTGGCTGCGGTGGGCGCTGCGGCGGTCTTCTCCTGGATCGCTGCCTCCATCTCCCTGATTACCAAGACGGGCAGCGAGGTCACCATCTCGCAGAGCGTAGGGGCAGGGCGCCTCGACGAGGCACGTAGCTATGCCTCGCACAATGTGCTGATGAGCCTCCTGCTCGGCCTCGGGATGCTGCTCCTCTACGCAGGGCTCGCCGCACCGATGATCGACCTCTACCAGCTCGAGCCCGAGGTGCGCAGCGATGCCCTACATTACTTTTACATCTCGCTCATCGGCTTCCCCGAGGTCTACCTCACGGCAGCGCTGACGGGGCTCTACAATGCCATAGGCGACAGCCGCACGCCCTTCCGCATCTCCTGCGTGGGGCTGGTGGGCAATATGCTCCTCGACCCGCTCTTCATCCACACGCTGGGCTGGGGCGTCTCGGGGGCAGCGCTGGCGACGGTGACGAGCCAGGCGGTGGTCTTCATCCTCTTCTGGCAGCGGGTGCGCCGCGACCGCCTCTTCGGCGGCTTCCCCTTCCTAGTGCGGCTGCAGCGTAGCTATGTGCTGCGCATCCTACAGATAGGCCTGCCCGTGGCCTCGCTCCAGGTGCTCTTCGCCTTCGTCAGTATCTACATGGGGCGCATGGTCTCCAGCCTCGGCGGGCATATCGGCGTGGCGACGATGACCTCAGGGGCACAGATCGAGTCCCTGACGTGGAATACCGCCAGCGGTGTCACTACTGCGCTCACGACACTCGTCGGGCAGAACTATGCCGCTCGGCGCCTGCCACGTGTCTACGAGGCCTTCCGCCGCGCGCTGACCTTCACCCTCTCGGTGGGGATCGTCGGGACGCTGCTCTTCGTCTTCCTTGGGGAGCAGATCTTCGCCTTCATCGTCCCCGAGCGGGCGGCCTATGAGGCGGGCGGTGTCTACCTGCGTATCGTGGGGCTGTCGCAGGCCTTCATGATGCTGGAGATCACGGCGGGCGGGCTCTTCTACGGGCTGGGGCGCACCTACGTCCCCGCCACGGTGAGCTTCGTCCTCACCTATCTGCGCATCCCTATGGCACTCCTCTTCGCCTCCTGGGGCTGGGGAATCGAGGCCGTCTGGTGGGCCATCAGTCTCTCCTCGATCCTCAAGGGGCTGGTGATGCTCGGCTTCTATCTCTGGCAGCGCCAGCAGCATATCCGTCAGGCCGCAGCCCAGCTCGAGGGGCTGTAGGCAGGGCGCAATCATCATTCCTTATACCCTTATGAAGCTACTACTCCTTACTAGTGTGCTCCCTGCCGATACGGCTGCGGCGAGCAACATGCGTAGCGCGCTCGACACCGCTACGCAGCCTCTCAACCTCGATGTCAAGCGTTGGTTCGGCCACGAGCAGCTAGAGGCGGGGCTCAACGCCCTGATCAACTTCGGCCTTCGGGTGCTGCTCGTCCTGCTGCTCTTCTGGCTCGGGCGCATCGTCATCCGCCGCCTGCAGCGCCTCATCGACGGCATCCTTCGCCGTCGCCAGCTGGATGGTGTGGCCGTCACGCTACTGGACTCGCTCTTCTCCGCGCTCTGCTACATCGCCCTCGGCCTCACGCTGGCGGGCATCCTCGGGGTCAAGTCCGTATCCTTCGCCGCCGTGCTGGCCTCCATGGGTCTGGCCGTCGGTATGGCGCTCAGTGGCCAGCTGCAGAACCTCGCCGGCGGGGTCATCATCATGGTCACGAAGCCCTTCGGCATCGGTGACTTCATCTCCGCCCAAGGCTCCGAGGGGACGGTGCGCGCCGTCAAGCTCTTCCACACCGAGGTGCTGACGCCTGATAATAAGACGACCTTCATACCCAACGGCGTCCTCAGCAGCAATGTCATCGTCAACTTCTCCCACGAGGGGCTGCGCCGCGTGGAGTGGACCATCGGCATCGAGTACGATGAGGACGTGCCCCGCGTGCGTGGCGTCATCCAGAGCCTCCTCCAGCGGGACGAGCGCGTGCTGACGAGCCCCGAGCCGACCATCGTCCTGCACCAACTCAATAGCAGCTCGGTCGATATCCTCGTGCGTGCCTGGGTCGCCTCGGGCGACCTCTGGGCGGTGTACTGGGACTTCAACGAGCGCGTCTACGCCGCCTTCAACGAGCAGGGCATCGGCTTCCCCTTCCCACAGCTGACGCTCCACCAGGGTAAGTAGCACGCTATGCCTTTTCAGCTTACCTCCCGCTTCCGCCCGACAGGCGACCAGCCGCAGGCCATCGACGAGCTCGTCCGTGGCTTCGAGCAGGGCGTGCCCTTCCAGACGCTGCTCGGGGTGACGGGCTCGGGGAAGACCTTCACTGCGGCCAATGTCATCGCGGGCGTCCAGAAGCCGACGCTCGTGCTGAGCCACAACAAGACGCTGGCCGCGCAGCTCTACGCCGAGTTCAAGGCCTTCTTCCCCGACAACGCCGTCGAGTACTTCGTCTCCTACTACGACTACTACCAGCCCGAGGCCTATATCGCTGCCTCCGATACCTACATCGAGAAGGATATGGCCATCAATGCCGAGATCGAGAAGCTGCGCCTCAGGGCGACGGCCTCGCTGCTCTCGGGGCGCCAGGACGTCATCGTCATCTCCTCCGTCTCCTGCCTCTATGGTATGGCTGACCCCAAGGCCTTCGAGGAGAAGATCATCCGCCTGAGCGAGGGCGACCACTATAGTCTAGAGCAGTTCAAGCGTGACCTCGTGCTCAACCACTATGTCAATGACCGCATCACCTTCGAGGCGGGCTACTTCCGCGTCAAGGGGGATACGGTGGATGTCTTCCCCGCGATCGAAGGCTTCGACGGCGTGGCCTACCGCGTGACCTTCTGGGACGGAGAGATCGAGCGCATCGCTTCCTTCGACCCCATCAGTGGGCGCGAGTACGGCCCTCTGTCGCGTCTGGTGATCCATCCCGCCAACCTCTTCGTCACGACCCAGGAGCAGGTCAATACCGCCGTGGGGCAGATCGACGTCGACCTCGGTGCCCGCGTGGCGGAGCTGGAGGCTGAGGACAAGCCCTACGAGGCCAAGCGTCTCTACGAGCGCACCACCTATGACCTGGAGATGATACGCGAGCTGGGCTATTGCTCGGGCATTGAGAACTATTCCCGCTACTTCGATGGGCGCAAGCCTGGCGAGCGCCCCTTCTGCCTGCTGGACTACTTCCCCAAGGACTTCCTCCTTATTATCGACGAGAGCCACGTCACCGTCCCGCAGATCCACGCCATGTACGGCGGCGACCGAAGCCGCAAGATCAGCCTCGTGGAGCACGGCTTCCGCCTGCCGGCCGCGCTGGATAATAGGCCGCTGACCTTTGAGGAGTTCGACAGCCTGACCCCGCGTATCCTCTACATCAGTGCTACGCCAGCCGAATACGAGCTGGCCAAGAGCGAGGGCGTGGTGGTCGAGCAGCTCATCCGCCCGACGGGTCTACTAGATCCCATCATCGAGGTGCGCCCCACGGCGCATCAGGTCGATGACCTCGAGCACGAGATCCAGCTGGCGGTGGAGGCTGGGGAGCGCGTGCTGGTGACGACGCTCACCAAGCGCATGGCCGAGGAGCTCTCGGAGTACCTGCTGCGCCATGGCGTCGCCTGCAGCTATATCCATAGCGACGTCAGCACCCTCGACCGCATACAGATCATGGAGGACCTGCGCGCGGGTAAGTACGACGTCCTCATCGGCGTCAACCTCCTGCGTGAGGGGCTTGACCTACCCGAGGTAGCGCTGGTGGCGGTGCTGGATGCCGATAAGGAAGGCTTCCTCCGCTCGCATCGCTCACTGACGCAGACGGCAGGCCGCGCGGCGCGTAACGTCCGTGGCCGCGTCATCTTCTACGGGGACAAGATCACCGACAGCATGCGCCGCACCATAGAGGAGACCGAGCGCCGCCGTCGCAAGCAGATCGCCTACAATGAGGCACACGGCATCACGCCGCAGCAGATCGTCAAGAACAGCAGCTCTATCTTCCCCGACCGCAAGGGGGACGAAGGGCAGCCCGTGGCCTACATGGAGGCCGACCCCACGGCTGCTGTGCCCGATCCGCTGGAGGAGGTGCTGAGCGTCGACAAGCTCAAGAAGCTCGTCGAGCTCAAGCGCTCCGAGATGATGGCTGCCGCTGCCGAGCTCGACTTCATCGAGGCTGCGCGCCTGCGCAACGAGCTTCAGCACCTCGAGGAGCGCGTCCGTCTGCTTAGCTAGCCGCCCGTCCCGAGTAGCCTTCCCCCACTAAGTACAGAGCCCCGAGAGCCCTATCCCTAGGATAGCGCTCGGGGCTCTTCCTTTGTGCTCCTTCCTTCGTGGGGAAAGCTCCTCGGGCATGGGCTAAGGTAGGCCACGCGCTAGGGGAAGGCAGGGCGAGGGATATCTCTCAGCCGTCTGAGGGACGTCAGTCAGCCGCCTCACTGACGTCCGTCAGCGCTCTGAAGGCTATCCCTCAGCGCTGCCCGAGATAGCGCAGAGGCGTGGGCGGCTGGCCTTAGGCCGCTAGGGCGGAGTAGGGGCGGCGCGGGAAAAGGCTAGGGCTTAACGCCTAGATGAGGTAGCGAGATCGCGGACGGGGCTGACCCTTCAGCGCCGCCCTCCTTGGGGGCTTGACGCACAAGATACCCGTAGCACCAGCCTCCGACCGAGGGAGCACACGAGCGGCTGCGTAAGCCCCAGCGGGGCGATCCCTTCAAAGCCCAGGGTGAGGGAACGCTGCAAGCGTGACGGAACCCTGGGTCAAGCATATCCATGCGATTAGAGCCCTACAGGGGCGACCCTTAGCAGGAGTAGGGGAGGGGGCGCTGCACGATGCTGCCCATAGCGGTTTCAAGGGTCGCCCCTGTAGGGCTCTGTTTCTTATACCACTGGCCTACCCAGGGTTTGGTCGCCCTTTCAGGGCTGCGCACCCTGGGCTTTGGGTGGGTCGCCCCTATGGGGGCTTAGCTCCAGGGGTCGCTTGATGGATGGCTCGGGCAAGCATGTCTTGCTCCGCCAGGGCTAAAAGACGACCTCGCGGACAGCCCTTTGAGTAGCTGATTTGCTCTATCCCTCAGCGCCGCCCGAGATAGCGCAGAGGCGTGGGAGGCTGGCCTTAAGACGCTAGGACGGAGTAAGGGCGGCGAGGGGAAAAGGCTAGGGCTCAGAGCCTAGATGAGGTAGCGAGATCGCGGACGGGGCTGACCCTTCAGCGCCGCCCTCATTGAAGGGGGAAGACGCGCAAGATAGTCGTAGCACCATCCTCCGACAGAGGGGGTACACGAGCGGCTGCGTAAGCCCTAGCGGGGCGACCCCTCCAAAGCCCAGGGTGAGGGAACGCTGCAAGCGTGACGGAACCCTGGGTCAAGCATACCCATGCACCTAGAGCCCTACAGGGGCGACCCTTAGTAGAAATAGGGGAGAGGACGCTGTCCGATGCTGGCCACAGCGGTTTCCAGGGTCGCCCCTGTAGGGCTTCGTCTTCATTGGCTGTATCCTGCCCAGGGTTTGGTCGCCCTTTCAGGGCTGCGCACCCTGGGCTTTGGGTGGGTCGCCCCTATAGGGGCTTAGCTCCACGGGTCGCTTGATGGATGGCTCGAGTAAGCATGTCTTGCTCCGCCAGAGCTAAAAGACGACCTCGCGGACAGCCCTTTGAGTAGCTGATTTGCTCTATCCCTCAGCGCCGCCCGAGATAGCGCAGAGGCGTGGGAGGCTGGCCCTAAGACGCTAGGACGGAGTAAGGGCGGTGAGGGGAAAAGGCTAGGGCTCAGAGCCTAGATGAGGTAGGGGAGAGCGGGGGCGGGACTGACCCCTCAGCGCCGCGCCCTTATTGAGGGGGGGACGTGGAAGATACCCGTAGCACCATCCTCCGACAGAGGGGGTATGCGAGCGGCTGCGTAAGCCCTAGCGGGGCGACCCCTTCACAGCCCAGGGTGAGGGAACGCTGCAAGTGTGACGGAACCCTGGGTCAAGCATATTCATGCGATTAGAGCCCTACAGGGGCGACCCTTAGCAGGAATAGGGGAGAGGACGCTGTCCGATGCTGGCCACAGCGGTTTCCAGGGTCGCCCCTGTAGGGCTTCGTCTTCATTGGCTGTATCCTACCCAGGGTTTGGTCGCCCTTTCAGGGCTGCGCACCCTGGGCTTTGGGTGGGTCGCCCCTATAGGGGCTTAGCTCCACGGGTCGCTTGATGGATTGCTCGGGCAAGCATGTCTTGCTCCGCTAGGGCTAAGAGACGACCTCGCGGCCAGCCCTTTGAGTAGCTGATTTGCTCTATCCCTCAGCTTCGCCCGAGATAGTGCAGAGACGCGGGGGGCTGGTCTTAGGACGCTAGGACGGAGTAGAGGGGCGTGGGAAAAGGATATCCCCCAGCGCTGCCCGAGATAGTGCAGAGACGCGGGGGGCTGGAGGAAGGGCTCGGCGAGACGCTCGGGGCTGTGCGGGAGATGGCTAAGGCTCAGAGCCTATTCGAGGTAGGGAGGAGCGGCGGGCGGCCTTAGGCCTCAGCAGGGCCTCGAGGCAGGGGCTGTTCGCTAGAAAAGCGGTATATTTGTATATCAAGCCATTAGCGAATATGTATTTTGACGAACTAGATCTGGAAGACGAAGTACTGGACGGACTCGAGGCAATGAACTTCTTCGAGACCACACCCGTACAAGAGGCTACCATCCCACTGCTCCTCGAGGGGCGAGATATGATAGGCTGCGCCCAGACGGGCACGGGGAAGACAGCCGCCTACCTACTACCCATCATCAACCGCCTAAGCCGTGGCGAAGGCGACCCCACCAAGGTGAATGCCCTCATCATGGCCCCCACGCGCGAGCTGGCGATACAGATCGAGCAGCAGGTCGAGGGCTTCTCCTACTTCCTCCCCATCTCCTCCGTAGCCATCTATGGCGGTACCGACGGCATCGCCTGGGAGCAGCAGCGCCGCGGCATGGACAAGGGCGCCGACATCGTCATCGCCACCCCAGGCCGCCTCATCTCGCTGCTCAACCTGCAGCAGGCCGACCTCTCGGGCGTGCACTACTTCGTCCTGGACGAGGCTGACCGCATGCTGGACATGGGATTCCAGGAGGACATCCTGCAGATCTACAAGGCGCTGCCCGAGGACTGCCAGCACGTGATGTTCTCGGCGACGATGCCGCCGAGGATCAAGAAGTTCGCCCACACGATCCTGCGCAACCCTGCAGAGGTGGAGCTGGCGATCTCCCGTCCGCCCGAGTCCATCGTGCAGTCGGCCTATGTCTGCTACGAGGCGCAGAAGGTGCCCATCCTGACGCAGCTCTTCCATGAGACGCCTCCCACACGTACCATCATCTTCTCCTCCTCCAAGCTCAAGGTAAAGGAGCTGGCGCGCACCCTCAGCAAGCTCGACATCCGCGTCGAGCAGATGCACAGCGACCTGACGCAGGAGAAGCGCGAAGAGGTCATGCGCTCCTTCAAGGCCGGCACCGTGGATCTCCTCGTCGCCACCGACGTCGTGGCGCGCGGGATCGACATCGACAACATCCGTATGGTCATCAACTTCGACATCCCACACGACCCCGAGGACTACGTTCACCGTATCGGGCGTACGGCGCGTGGGGGCAATGATGAGGGGCTGGCCATCACCTTCGTTAGCGAGCGCGAGCAGTACGGCTTCGGCCGTATCGAGGACTTCCTCGGGCGCGAGATCTACAAGATCCCCGTGGACCCCTCCTTCGGCCCTGTGCCTAGCTATGACCCCTCCAAGCGTGTCCCCAGCGGACGCGGCGGCGGACGTAGCGGTGGTGGCGGAGGCCGCAGTGGCGGCTCGGGTCGCAGTGGTGGAGGCCGTAGCGGCGGCGGGCGCAAGGAAGGCGGCCGCGGTCCACGTCCCGAGGGGGCGAAGGCCGAAGGGCAACAGCCCCGCGAGGGTCAGCGCCCCAAGGGGGCCCACGGCAAGGGCCAGAAGCGCCGCAAGCCCCGCGAGGCTCAGGGCGGCGCCAGTGGAGGCGGTAGCGCGAGCTAGCCTCTAGCCCTCCCCTTCCACTAGCAATGATACACACTACCCTATAGAGGCTGCTGCAGCGCAGAGCTTGCTCCGGCACGCTGCAGCAGCCTCGCTATACACTACCTATCTATCCCTATGACAGCAGAACTACTAGAGGAGCTCGCCCTAGGAGCTAAGCGCGGACAGCTGAAGCTCCATGTCATCAACTACCTACTGCGCCACCGCACAGCTACCATGTCGGACATCGCCAAGGAGCTCTCGGTGAGTGCGCCTACCGCCTCGCGCATCCTGCAGGAGCTGATCGATGCGGGCTGCGTGCAGGAGGAGGGCAAGCTGGAGATCGAGGCCGGCCGCTTCCCCATGCTCTTCGGGCTCAAGCCCGAGGGCGGTTACTTCATCGGTGTGGACGTCAAGCGCTCCTACATCAACATCGGCCTGATCAACCTACAGAGCGAGCTCCTCGAGGTCGAGTATGATCTGCCCTTCGTGCTGGAGAATACTCCCGAGGCGGTGGAGGAGATCTGCCGCATCATCGACGAGTTCATCACCCGCACGGGACGCCAGCGCTCCGAGATCCTCAACATCAATATCAACATCCCTGGGCGCATCAACCCCGCTACAGGGCATAGCTACACGCTCTTCAACTTCTACTCCGACCAAGCCCTCTCCGAGGTGCTCGGTAAGCGCCTCGGCACGCGCGTCTCGATCGACAACGACACGCGTGGCATGGCCTTCGGGGAGTTCACTCAGGGCTGCGGTAAGGGGGCCGATGTGCATAATGCCCTCTACGTCAACGTCAGCTGGGGGCTCGGCCTCGGGATGATCATCGACCACGAGATCTACTTAGGGAAGTCGGGCTTCTCGGGTGAGCTGGGGCACATCTCGGTCTACGACAATCAGATCCTCTGCCACTGTGGGAAGAAGGGTTGCCTCGAGACCGAGGTCAGCGGGCAGGCCATGTGCCGTAAGCTCGAGGCCCGCATCCGCGCTGGCGAGAGTTCGAGTCTCTCCGCAGTGCTAGCCGAGGGACGTAGCATCACGCTCTCGGATCTCCTGCAGGCCTGCGCCCAGGAGGATATGCTCTGCCTGCAGGTGCTCAGCGAGATCGGTCTACAGCTGGGCAAGCAGATCGCCAATCTCATCAACGTCTTCAACCCCGAGCTGGTCATCGTCGGCGGCAGCCTTGCCGACGCAGGCGGCTACTTCACCCAGCAGATCGAGGCCTCGGTACGCACCTATTCGCTGAGCCTCGTCACGCGTGACACGCGCATCGCCACGGCTACGCTGGGCGACCGCGCTGGGCTCGTTGGGGCCTGCATGCTGGCACGTACGCGACGCTTCGCCGAGTAGCCCAGCATCCACCATACATTATATATAGGTATACGTGCGCATAGACATCATCACCGTCATCCCCGAGCTGCTGGAGAGCCCGCTGAGGCACTCCATCCTCGGGCGTGCCCAGGCCAAGGGGCTCGCTGAGCTCCATGTACACAATCTCCGCGACTACTCGACCAATAGATGGCGTCGGGTGGATGACTACCCCTTCGGGGGCGAGGCGGGTATGATCCTGCAGGTCGAGCCCATAGATAGGGCGATCAGCGAGCTCACCAGCCAGCGTGCCTACGACGAGATCATCTACACCTCGCCCGATGGAGAGACCTTCGATCAGGGCATAGCCAACGAGCTGAGCCTCAAGGGGAACATCATCATCCTCTGTGGGCACTACAAGGGCATAGACCACCGCATACGCGAGCACCTCATCACGCGTGAGATCTCGGTCGGCGACTACGTGCTGACGGGCGGTGAGCTACCCGCGGCGATCATCGCCGACGCCGTGGTACGCCTACTGCCTGGGGTCATCGGTGACGCCGAGAGCGCCCTCTCAGATACCTTCCAGGACGACCTCCTAGCACCGCCCATCTACACCCGCCCCGCCGAGTACAAGGGCTGGACGGTGCCCGAGGTGCTACTGAGCGGCCATGCCGCCCGCATCGAGAGCTGGAAGATGGAGCAGGCGCTCGAGCGTACGCGCCGCCTGCGGCCCGACCTCCTCGATAAGGGGGGCAGCCGCCGATAGCGAGTATTTCCTTACATTTGCCAGTACAAACAAGTATCCACACTCATACAGCAATCATGGCTTTGAAGTTCATCACAGCAGACGAAGCAGCTGCCCTCGTGCAGCACAATGACAATGTGGGCTTTAGCGGCTTTACCCCTGCAGGGTGCCCTAAGGTCGTCCCCGGCGCTATCGCCAAGCGTGCCGAAGCAGAGCACGCCGCCGGTCGTCCCTTCAAGATCGGTATGTTCACCGGCGCCAGCACGGGCGACCGCCTCGATGGCGCACTAGCACGTGCCGAGGCTGTCAAGTTCCGCACGCCCTACCAGTCCAATAAGGACATGCGCACCGGGATCAATGCCGGGACGAACCCTTACTTCGACATGCACCTCTCGATGGTCGCTCAGGAGCTGCGCTACGGCTTCCTCGGTAAGGTCGACGTCGCCATCGTCGAGGCAGCGGACGTCACCGAGGACGGCGAGATCGTCCCCACCTCGGGCGTCGGCATCCTGCCTACCATCTGCCGCCTGGCGGACAAGATCATCGTCGAGCTCAACGATAAGCACCCCAAGGAAATCCGCGGTATCCACGACATCGCCGAGCCACTGGATCCACCCCACCGCAAGGATATGCCCGTCTACCATCCCAGCGATCGTGTCGGTCAGCCCTTCGTCAAGGTAGACCCCGCCAAGATCGTCGGTGTCGTACGCACCAGCGAGCCCAACGATGAGGGCGGCTTCGCTCCGCTGGACGAGGTCACGCAGGCCATCGGGAACAATGTGGCGAAGTTCCTCATCGCTGAGATGGAGGCTGGCCGCCTGCCCAAGGAGTTCCTCCCCCTGCAGAGTGGGGTGGGTAACGTTGCCAACGCCGTCCTCGGCGCCCTCGGGGACAACGAGCAGATCCCTGCCTTCGAGGTCTACACGGAGGTCATCCAGGACGCCGTCATCGCGCTGATGAAGAAGGGGCGTGTCAAGTTTGCCAGCGGCTGCTCGCTCTCCGTCTCGCGCTCGGTGATCCAGGACATCTACGGCAACCTCGACTTCTTCAAGGACAAGCTGCTGCTGCGTCCCCAGGAGTACTCCAACAACCCTGAGATCGTACGCCGCCTCGGGATCATCACCATCAACACGGCACTGGAGGCCGACATCTTCGGCAACGTCAACTCCACGCACGTCAATGGTACGCGCATGATGAACGGCCTCGGGGGCTCGGGTGACTTCGCCCGTAACGGCTACCTCTCCATCTTCACCACGCCATCGACGGCTAAGGACGGTAAGATCTCGGCCTTCGTCCCCATGGTCTCGCACCTCGACCACAGCGAGCACTCGGTCAAGGTCATCATCACCGAGTACGGGGTGGCTGACCTGCGCGGCAAGGATCCCCGCCAGCGTGCCGAGGAGATCATCAACAACTGCGTGCACCCCGACTACCGCGATCTGCTGCGTCAGTACCTCGAGCTCGGCGTCAAGGGCCACACGCCTCAGGCGCTGGACTGCTGCTTCGCCTTCCACCAGGAGGCTGCAGCCTCGGGCGATATGCGTAATGTAGACTGGTCGAAGTACCACCAGGCTAAGTAGCTCGCAGCTCGCGCTAGCGGCACGGCGTCTTGCCCTGCTGCCCCCCAAATGCACCGCGCTCCGCTCCCTCGCTTGAGGGGGCGGAGCGCGGATGCTTTATATAGAGCGGCTTGGGTAAAGGAAGACGAGCGATAGCGGGCATTCCCGTATCTTTGTATCCCGCAGCGGCGAGACGGCCGCAGCCCTCCTTCCCCTTACTCACGTGATAATGGACAATCAGCCCTTCGTACACCTACATGTGCACTCCCAGTTCTCGCTTCTCGATGGTCAGGCCTCTGTCAAGGGGCTGGTAGATAAGGCCATCAAGGATGGCATGAGTGGCATCGCCCTGACCGACCACGGGGCGATGTTCGGCATCAAGGAGTTCTACGACTACGTCAGCAAGAAGAACGCCCCGCTGCTCGGGGAGCGCAAGGACCTCGCGAAGCAGATCGCTGCCTTCGAGGAACAGGAGGCACGCACGACTGAGGAGGAGGCACGACTCGAGGAGCTACGTGCGCAGCTGGCGGCGGCCGAGGCTCGGCCGCTCTTCAAGCCCATCCTCGGCTGCGAGGTCTACTGCGCCCGCCGCTCTCGCTTCAAGAAGGAGGCCAACGTCCCCAACCCCTATCGCCCCACCCAGTCCATAGACAACAGCGGCTGGCACCTCGTCCTGCTGGCTAAGAACCTCACCGGCTACAAGAACCTCATCAAGATGGTCTCCCGCGCCTGGATCGATGGCTACTACTACCGCCCCCGCATCGACAAGGAGCTGCTGGAGGAGTACCATGAGGGCATCATCGTATCCTCAGCTTGCCTCGGCGGGGAGATCCCGCAGCACATCCTTAATGGGAACATCGAGGAGGCCGAGCGGAGCATCGAGTGGTTTCAGGGGATCTTCGGGGAGGACTTCTACCTGGAGCTGCAGCGTCACAAGACGACCAACCCGCTGGGCAATCAGGAGACCTACGAGCTGCAGCAGCGCGTCAATGCGGTGCTGCTAGAGCTAGGGCAGAAGCACGGGGTGAAGGTCATCGCGACCAACGATATCCATTTCCTCAACGAGGAGGATGCCGAGGCGCACGATCGCCTAATCTGTCTCAGCACGGGCAAGGACCTCAATGATCCCAAGCGCATGCGCTACAGCAAGCAGGAGTGGATGAAGACGCGGAGCGAGATGTACGAGCTCTTCGCCGACGTCCCCCAGGTGCTGGCGGCGACCCAGGAGATCTGCGACAAGGTCGAGCTCTACAGCATCGACCACGGCCCCTTGATGCCCGACTTCCCCATCCCCGAGGGCTACGAAGACGATGACGACTATCTGCGACACCTCACCTACGAGGGCGCTCGGCGCAAGTACGGCGAGGAGGGACTGACGGAGGAGGTGCGGGAGCGCATCGACTTCGAGCTGGCTACGATCAAGGGTATGGGCTTCCCCGGCTACTTCCTCATCGTGCAGGACTTCATCGCTGCCGCTCGCGATATGGGCGTCTTCGTAGGCCCAGGGCGCGGCTCGGCTGCGGGCTCGGCCGTGGCCTACTGTCTAGGCATCACGGATATTGACCCGATACGCTACGACCTGCTCTTCGAGCGCTTCCTCAACCCCGACCGTATCTCCATGCCCGATATCGATGTGGACTTCGACGACGATGGTCGCGCCGATGTCCTGCGCTGGGTCACGGATAAGTACGGCTATGAGCGCGTGGCGCATATCGTCACCTATGGCACGATGGCCGCCAAGAGCGCCATCAAGGACGTGGCTCGTGTGCAGAAGCTCCCCCTGAACGAGAGCGATCGCCTCACTAAGCTCATCCCCGACAAGATCCCCGACAAGAAGGGCGTCAGCATCGCCGACTCCATCGAGTACGTCGAGGAGCTCAAGAAGGCTTCGCTGAGCCCTGATCCCCTGCTACACGATACGCTGAAGTACGCCCAGATGCTGGAGGGCAACATCCGCAGCACGGGTGTCCACGCCTGCGGGATTATCATCGGCAAGATGGACATCAGCGATGTCGTGCCCCTCAGCACGGCCGAGGACAAGGCTACGGGCGAGAGCATGCTGGTGACGCAGTACGAGGGCTCGGTCATCGAGTCCACGGGGCTGATCAAGATGGACTTCCTGGGGCTGAAGACGCTCTCGGTCATCAAGGAGGCCCTGCTCAATATCAAGAAGAGCCGCGGCCTAGAGATCGACATCGACCGCATCCCCATAGACGACGCTAAGACCTACCAGCTCTACGCCGAGGGCAAGACGGTGGGGACCTTCCAGTTCGAGTCCGCCGGCATGCAGAAGTACCTGCGCGAGCTGGAGCCCTCGACCTTCGAGGACCTCATCGCGATGAATGCCCTCTACCGCCCGGGGCCTATGGACTACATCCCCGACTTCATCGACCGCAAGCACGGACGCAAGGACATCACCTATGACCTGCCCTGCATGGAGCGCTACCTCAAGGATACCTACGGCATCACCGTCTATCAGGAGCAGGTGATGCTCCTCTCGCGTGAGATCGCCGACTTCACCCGAGGGCAGAGCGATGAGCTCCGCAAGGCGATGGGGAAGAAGCTCGCGGACAAGATGGCCGCCCTCAAGGTGAAGTTCCTCGACGGGGGGACCAAGAATGGCCACGACAAGGCGACGCTGGAGAAGATATGGGCCGACTGGGCCAAGTTCGCCTCCTACGCCTTCAACAAGAGTCATGCCACCTGCTACAGCTGGGTTGCCTACCAGACGGCCTACCTCAAGGCGAACTATCCCGCCGAGTACATGGCTGGGGCGCTGAGCCGCAATCTCAGCAACATCACCGAGATCATCAAGCTGATGGACGAGTGTCGCGCCATGGGCATCAAGGTGCTGAGCCCCGATGTCAATGAGTCAGACTTCAAGTTCGCCGTCAACCAGGAGGGCAACATCCGCTTCGGGCTCAACGCCATCAAGGGTGTGGGTAGCTCGGCCGTCGAGGCCATCATCCGCGAGCGGGAGGAGCACGGGCCCTTCAGCGACGTCTATGACTTCTTCGAGCGCGTGCCTATCTCGGTGATCAATAAGAAGACGCTCGAGAGCCTCATCTTCGCGGGCGGCTTCGATAGCTTCGGCTACCAGCGCGAGCTCTACACGGCGCCTCTGGAGAGCAACTTCAGGGACGACAACTTCCTCTCCGCCCTCGTGCGCTATGCCCAGACGCTGCAGTCCGAGCAGAGCCGCAATGAGTCCTCGCTCTTCGGCGAAGACGAGGAGGCCATGCAGCTACCGCGTCCCACACCGCCCGAGCACTATGTAGAGCTGAGCGATCTGGAGCGCCTCAACCGCGAGCGCGACCTCGTCGGGCTCTACCTCTCGGGCAATCCGCTGGACCCCTACCGTGTGCTGCTGGAGTGCTACTGCCCCGTCAATGCCCTCGAGCTGAACGACCTCGAGGCGGTCGGCGAAGGGCGTACGGTCTCCTTCGGCGGTATGGTCTCCAAGGTGTACAACGGCTTCACCAAGCGCGGCGACCCCTATGCGCGTATCACGATCGAGGATACCTTCGGCTCCTTTGACCTAGCGCTCTTCAGCAGCAACTACGTCAACTTCCAGCAGTATTGCCACAAGGGGCTCTTCATCTTCGTGCAGGGGACGGTACAGCGTCGCCGCTATGGCGACGAGCTGGAGCTCTCGGTCAGTCGCATCTCCCTACTCTCTGAGGTCATCGACACGACGATGAGCGCTGTGCACCTCGAGATCGATGTGCGCGCCGTCAGCCAAGAGGTCATTGAGGAGCTTAGCCAGTTCATTACGAACAATCCAGGAGAAGCTATGTTATCTATTCGTATCACCGATGGGACGGGTCGCCACGACGTACAGCTCAGCTACGACCGCAATCCCATCAAGCCGACGCCACAGCTGCTGGACTTCTGTCGCGCCAGTGGTATCGTGATGTCGGTACGCTAGAGAGCATAGACCAATATAATAGTAACACTAAGTAAGAAAGGAAAGAATCATGGCACTAGAAATCAACAGCCAGAACTTCGAGCAGCTCGCTACGAGCGGCCAGCTAGTCGTCGTAGACTTTTGGGCAACGTGGTGCGGACCCTGCCAGCTGGTAGGTCCCCACATCGAGAAGCTCGCCCATGAGTACGAGGGTAAGGCCGTCATCGGCAAGTGCGATGTAGACCGTGACCAGGAGCTGCCCAGCCGCTTCGGTATCCGCAACATCCCCACCATCCTCTTCATCAAGAACGGTGAGCTCGTCAACAAGATCGTCGGCGCCCAGGACTACGACACGCTCAAGAAGGCTGTAGACGCAGCCCTCTAGTCCTCCGCCTGAGGCTAAGTAAAGAAGCCGCCCCCAGGTCACCTCGTGTGACCTGGGGGCGGCTCTTTGTTTGGGGGCTAGTCGCGGCTCCTAGAAGCTATAGGCCAGACCGAGGCCGAGGACCTCGCGGAACTGTACCTTGGCACCGCGGGGATTGCCTGCACCGTCGACCGTCTTGACGTTGTCATCGTAGATGAGGTTGGTCGTCAGCGTCGTGGTGAGGAACTTATTGATCTTGAAGGCCAGCATCATATCCCAGTTGACGTCGACGTTACCGAAGTCCTTGTCGTAGGGCGTGAAGAGGGTCAGCTTGGTGACGAGCTTGATGTTGGACGCCAGATCCTGCTTGTAGTTGGCTACGGCCAGCGCACCGAGCTGCGCCAGGTGCTTCTTGCCGGGCTCTACGCCGAAGGCACCTGCGTCGGAGAGCTTCTTGTCCAGGACGAAGGTCATCTTACCCGTGGCGGGGGAGAGCAGCAGGGAGAAGTTGTCGTTGGGCTTGTAGTCCATACCTGCAGCGACCGTCAGGTAGGCAGGGGCGAAGAACTTGGAGATGTACTTGTCCTTATTCCCCGCGATGTTGGGATTGGTAGAGGCGTCGTAGCCGAGGTCGAACTGCGAGAGGAAGTCCCCGAGCAGCGACACGTTCCAGTGCTGCGAGATGGAGCGGCCGAGCTTGCTGGTCAGGTTGATCTTGTCCATGCTCTTGAGCCACTTGTTGCTCGAGGTGAAGGTCTTCCCGAAGTCGGTGATCAGGGCGTTGTCCCAGCTCCACTTCTCGCCCTTGTAGTTCGCCGTAGCGTTGAGGTAGAGGTTCCAGGTCATGGAGTTCTCACCCCCAGCGGACCAGTTGGTCAGCGAGGTCTGGGCGAGGTTGAGGCCCGTGATACCACCGACCTTCCACTTGGAGTCCGTCGTCGCAGGAGCGTCCTGCGCCATAGCCACTCCCGAGGAAAGCAGGAGGAGGGCAGAGAGAAAGAGTTGCTTCATCTTGTTGTCGTTTTTGTGATTACTGTCTGTGTGATTATCCGCCAGCCTAGCAGTGGCGATCGGCCGCAAAGATAAGTCTTTTACAGTATTTAATAGAGCGCGCCCCCGCGTATGAGGCTGCGAAGACGAACGTCCCCGCGTCGTAGCCCTAGCTATTAGCTTAGGACGAATAGTCTCAGAAGCCCTAGCGGGGCGACCCTCTCAGAGCCCAGGGTGCGTAGCCCTGCAAGGGCGACCAAACCCTGGGTCAGTCATATCCACCCCAAGAAAGCGCCCTACAGGGGCGACCCATAGAGCGAATAAGCGGGGGAGCGCATCGTACTACGGCTTTACGGATGCTTTAAGGATCGCCCCTGCAGGGCTCTGTCTTTGTTTGACCCAAGTTACCCAGGGTTTGGTCGCCCTTGCAGGGCTACGCACCCTGGGCTTTGGAGGGATCGCCCCTATAGGGGCTGAGCTCCTTTTGCACGAGCTGCGAGCGGGGTAGGGGGTAAGCTGACGGTCTAGAACTCTGAGGGTTGAGCTCCTTTTGCTCGAGCTGCGAGCGGGGTAGGGGGCGAGCTGACGGTCTAGAACTCTGAGGGCTGAGCTCCTTTTGCACGAGCTGCGAGTGAGGTAGAGGGTAAGCTGACGGTCTAGAAATCTGAGGGTTGAGCTCCTTTTGCACGAGCTGCGAGCGGGGTAGGGGGCGAGCTGATGGTCTAGACTCTGAGGGCTGAGCTCCTCCTGCACAAGCTGAGTACGGGGCTGACAAGCTCATTATGCTTTGCTCTAGGCTAATGGTGCGATGGCGAGCAGCTCTCCCTGCACCTCGTCCCTCCTATGTTGCCTAGTCTGGTGCGCCTTTGGCCGCCCACTGCTGTTCCTCCGAGTGGGGCGGGTCAAGCGTGTTGCTTCGTGTGCCTTGCCATTAGCTTTGGACGAGCGCCTCCGAAGCCCTAGCGGGGCGACCCTTTCAGAGCCCAGGGTGCGTAGCCCTGCAAGGGCGACCAAACCCTGGGTTAGTCATACCCATTCCAAGGTAGCCCTACAGGGGCGACCCCTAGAGCGGACAAGTGGGAGAGCGTATCGTACTACTGCCCTGTGGACGCTTTAAGGATCGCCCCTGCAGGGCTTTGTTTTTTCTTTATCTAGGCTACCCAGGGTTTGGTCGCCCTTGCAGGGCTACGCACCCTGGGCTTTGGATGGATCGCCCCTATAGGGGCTGGACTCCTTTTGCACGAGCTGCGAGCGGGGTAGGGGGGTAAGCTGACGGTCTATAACTCTGAGGGCTGAGCTCCTTTTGCACGGGGTGCGAGCGGGTAGGGGGTAAGCTGACGGTCTACAACCTTAAGGGCTGGGCTGGGCTGAGGGGTATCAGTCAGCGCCGTGAGGGACGGCAGTCGCGGGCGTGAGGGGTATCCCTCAGCGCGCTGAGGGATAGGGGTCAGGGAGGATAGGGGGCGGGGCGCAGCGCACGCCGAAGCGGAGGGGGAGGTGCTGTGGCTCGGGGAGCAAGCGGCATTAAGGGGGATTTGCCTGTTTCGCAAGATCGAGCTAGGAGCGGGGTGCGCTCTCCTTAGAAGCATCAGAGGGAGGCACCTAAAGAGGCGCCTCCCTCTGAGGATGAGGTATGCGGATGTAGCGAAGACTACTTGTCTAGATAGGTGATGACATAGGCCATACCTCTATCCCAGAAGTTGTGAAAGAATAAGCTCATCTCGAGGTCGATGGGTCTCCCCTTAGCATCTAATTTGTAGGCCCATCGACTCTCCATCGGCCCTCGGGGAGTTCCATCATTCTCGTAGAGGGGTAGTGCTTGGGAGGAGATGAGCTTGGCAGAGCGTAGCCCTTGAATGTGAGACCAAAGGTACGGCTGCGGCTCCCCAGACCAGCCCACGAAGCGTTTTATGATAAAGTTGAGGTCGGGAAAGGAACGATTAGGTATGGAGCTATACTCATGAGTCAATACCTGGGGTATACGACTAGGTGTCTCAGTTGAATTGGTATAGGTGCGCTTTACCAAGTTGCCGTCCTGCCATTCTGCGCTGGAGTCGTATCGTGGCGAGGTATGGGATAGGTAGTATCCCTTGCTGTCATAGGTGTAATCCTTCTCGACCGCTGACTCCCCCTGGACTAAGCCCCCCTCCTTGTTCTTTTTGTAATAGATGTCTTCGTGCTTTGATACTCTCCCCTGAGGGTCGAGTGTCAAGATCTGTGAGGGCATTCCATCCTTATCACGTATGGTGATCGTGCGGTCATCGTACGTGATCGTCCACGGATGTTTCACTTTAGGATCAGAGCTCAGAGAAAAGGAAATCAAACGCTTTTGGCCGTCATATTCGAAGGTGTATGTCTTGACAAGAGCCCTCCCACGATTGGAATATCCATGTACTACATATTCCTCGATCTTGCTGATGTAGTCTATCGGCTGTGCGGGTACGAGGGAGATCTGGGACGTGGAGGGTGCTGGTGGCGCTGGTGGCGTAGGGCTGTCCGTATTCCCCTTGGAGCAGGAGCCGAGGGCCGCTGCTATGAGTAGTATGCTTGCTAGTCTCTTCATATGTGCTTGAGTTGTTAAGTTAGGTATGGTGAACTGTAACAAAAGTATAAAATCTTTCTAGGACAAGCAATAGGGCCCCGCCCAGCCTACCGAGAGGTGTCTCGTCCCGTCCTTGGGCAGCTATTCCTCCCCAGGGCTAAGCATAGGGCCGAAGAGCTTCGCGTCGCGGCTGGGGATAAGGGGAGGGGGTGCTGAGGGATATCAGTCAGCGCCGTGAGGGACATCCGTGGCGGGCGTGAGGGGTATCCCTCAGCGTGCTGAGGGATAGGGGTCAGCGAGGCTAGGAGGCGGGGTGCAGTGCACGCCGCAGCGGAGCAGGGGGACGGGCGGACTTGTGTGCGGATGCGGCTTAGCTTGGGCTTTGGATGGGAGCTGCCTTAAGGGGGAGGGGAGGGCGCGCTGGGGGCTGGGGGAGCGATTATTTGGCTGTGGGAAATGTTTTGCCTGGGGTGGGGGCGAGCGGAGTGCCCCGAGGGCGGGGCGCTTTGAGCCGCTCGGGAGGCAGGGGCAGAGAGATTTATGTATCTTTGTGCGACAAAAATAGAGGGGTACGCCCACTTTAATACGATTGGACTGAATCATCATTGCACTATGATCGCAAGCAAGCGCGCGAATGATCCTGTATGGACCAGTATCTACGCTTATGCCCAGCTCCCCGCTGAGCTGGCACGACTAGAAGAACTAGCACACAACCTCTGGTGGGTATGGAACCCACGTGCCCACCACCTCTACAAGACTCTTTCGCCCGAGCTGTGGGAGTCCACGGAGGGGAACCCCGTCATGCTGCTCCGCCAGCTCTCCAGCGAGGATATCCAGCGCATCACCACCGATGCCGCCCTGATGGCCGAGCTCGAGGCTGTCTATGCCGATTATAAGGCCTATATCGACGAACCCGCCGACACCGAGCGCCCCAGCGTCGCCTACTTCAGCATGGAGTACGGGCTGACCAATGTCCTCAAGATCTACTCGGGTGGTCTCGGCGTCCTGGCTGGGGACTACCTCAAGGAGGCCAGCGATAGCAACGTCCGTATGACGGCTGTGGGCTTCCTCTACCGCTATGGCTACTTCACCCAGACGCTGAGCCCCGAGGGCCAGCAGCAGGCCAGCTACGAGGCGCAGGACTTCGCCCAGCTCCCCCTCGAGCAGGTCTTCCAGCAGGACGGGCAGACGCCCTTCGTCCTCGAGGTACCCTACTCCAGCCACACCGTCTACTGCTATGTGTGGAAGGTCAAGGTCGGCCGTATCTCCCTCTACCTCCTCGATACCGACATCGCCCAGAATAGCGAATGGGATCGCTCCATCACCCACCAGCTCTATGGTGGGGACTGGGAGAACCGTATGAAGCAGGAGTACCTCCTCGGGATGGGGGGCGTGCAGCTGCTCACCAAGCTCGGCATCAAGAAGGACGTCTACCACATGAACGAGGGCCACGCGGCCTTCATGAACGCCCAGCGTCTGCTGGACTACGTCGAGGGCGAGGGTCGTAGCTTCGACGAGGCCCTCGAGCTGGTGCGCGCCTCCTCGCTCTACACCGTGCATACGCCTGTACCTGCAGGGCACGACTACTTCGCAGAGGACCTCCTCGGTAAGTACCTCGGCCATCTGCCTCAGCGCCTCGGGATCTCCTGGGGCGAGTTCGTCGACCTCGGTCGTGAGCATCCCGGGAGCGATGAGAAGTTCTCCATGAGCGTCTTCGCCCTCAACACCTGCCAGGAGGCCAACGGGGTGAGCCTGCTCCACGGCCGTGTGTCGCAGCAGATGTTCGCCCCCGTATGGCGAGGCTTCTTCCCCGAGGAGCTGCACGTGGGCTACGTCACCAACGGCGTACACCTCCCCACCTGGGCTGCGCCCGAGTGGCAGGCCTTCTACCGCAAGCACCTCGGTGAGGACTTCATCAAGCAGCAGACGAGCGAGGAGACCTGGTCGCGCGTGCAGTCCGTCCCCAGCGAGGAGCTGTGGGATACGCACCTGACGATCAAGCACCGCCTCATCGAGCATATCCGTACCTTCTACGGGGAGAAGTGGCTGCGCGGCAGTGCTGCGCCCGAGACGACGATGAGCGTACTGGAGGGCATCAACCCCAACGCGCTGCTCATCGGCTTCGGTCGCCGCTTCGCTACCTACAAGCGTGCGCACCTGCTCTTCACCGACCTGGAGCGTCTGGAGCGTATCGTCAACAATCCTAAGTACCCCGTGCAGTTCCTCTTCACGGGTAAGGCGCACCCTGCCGACGGCGGGGGGCAGGGGCTCATCAAGTATATCCTGGAGATCAGCCGCCGCCCTGAGTTCGTCGGCAAGATCATCTTCCTGGAGAACTACGATATGCGTCTGGCGAGCAAGCTCATCGCGGGCGTCGACATCTGGCTGAATACGCCTACACGTCCGCTGGAGGCCTCGGGGACCTCGGGGGAGAAGGCCGAGATGAACGGCGTGCTCAACCTCTCCGTCCTCGACGGCTGGTGGTATGAAGGCTATCGTGAGGGGGCTGGCTGGGCCCTGACGGACAAGCGTACCTTCACCGACCAGAGCCTGCAGGACAAGCTCGACGCTACGACCATCTACGACTTGCTGGAGAAGGAGATCGTACCCCTCTACTTCAACCGCGAGGGCAAGGCCTTCTCTGAGGGCTGGGTCCAGACGATGAAGAACTCGATGAACTACATCGCGCCGCACTACACGATGCGCCGTATGATGGACGACTACTTCGAGCGCTTCTACTGCAAGCTGGCCGCTCGCTCGGCACGCCTGCATGCGGATAACAACGCCATCGCCCACGAGCTGGTCGGCTGGAAGCACGGCGTCCTGGCGCACTGGGATAGCCTGCAGATCGTCAGCGTCAGCAACGATGGCCACAGCATCGGTAGCTCGGGTCAGCGCCACACGGGCAGCACCGAGACGATCCAGCTCGTCCTCGACAAGGGCGCCCTCAGCTGCGACCTGCTGGTCGAGCTCGTCGATGCCGCCGAGGACGATAAGGGGCAGCTCAAGCTGGTCGAGAAGACGCCGCTGCGCCTGATCGACAGCACGGGCAGCCGCTGCACCTACGAGCTGAACTTTGTCCAGAGCAAGCCCGGGCACTTCAAGCGTGCCCTGCGCATCCTGCCCACGCACCCCGAGTTGCCCCACCAGATGGACTTCGCACTCGTACGCTGGGTAGCCCTCGGCTAGCCCTCCCAAGAGACTCGCGGGCGCGCCCGCGATCTACTATAGTATAGCTCCTAGCGGGGCGACAGCGTGCCTCGGGGTAGGGCTGTCGCCCCGCTGGCCTTTGGGAGGCGGCGGGCTTGGTACTCCTTATATATAGGGGTGCTCGCAGCGAGCTTGGTGAGGCTTGAGGCCTTCGCTTCCCCTGAGCTTAGGCGGGGGCGCTCTGCCAGAGGGCCTGCCTTCGCCCCTAGCCTCATGCGAGATGCTGGCAGCTGCGGGCGGTACCGTGTCGCCCGAGCGTGGCTAGTGCCTTGGCTATGTGGGGGGAAATGATTAAAATTGTAGGACAAGTAGCCCGCACCCAGCTAGCCCCTCACGTAGGGCCCTAGCCGAGCGGACACAAGCTAGATATCTCAGGACAATCATGATGGAAGTCAAGTACGAGGCCGTAGTCCTCGGAGCAGGCGAGAGTGGTGTAGGGGCAGCGCTCCTCTACAAGAGCCGTGGCCTCACGGTCTTCGTGTCGGACTATGGCACGATAGCAGATAAGTATAAGGCGGAGCTCGAGGCCGCTGCCATCCCCTACGAGGAGGGCGTGCACAGCACTGAGCTGATCCTACGCGCTCACGAGATCGTCAAGAGCCCCGGGATCCCCGAGAAGGCACCGATCATGCAGGCTATACGCGCTGCAGGCATCCCCGTGATCTCGGAGATTGAGCTGGCGGGTCGCTACCTGCGCCCTGGGACGAAGGTCATCGGCATCACGGGGAGCAATGGCAAGACGACCACCACGATGTGGCTGCACCACATCCTCTCCGAGGCAGGGCTCTCCGTGGGACTGGCGGGTAATGTGGGCTTCAGCCTCGCCCGTCAGGTCATGACCGACGAGCAGCCCGACTACTTCGTCATCGAGCTCAGCAGCTTCCAGCTGGACGATATGCACGAGTTCCGCGTGCACGTCGCCCTCTTGATGAACATCACGCCCGACCACCTCGACCGCTATCACTACAACTTCGAGGAGTACGCCCTGTCCAAGATGCGCATCCTGCAGAATCAGACCAGCGACGACGCCTTCATCTACTGGGGCGAGGACGAGTTCGTCTCCCGCTACGTGATGACGCACCAGCCTATGCCCATGCAGTGCTTGCCCTTCCTGACCTACCCGCAGGTAGGCTCGGCAGCGGACAAGAGCGACGAGGGCACGATGCGCATCCACTTCGAGGGGCACGACTTCTCCTTCCCGCTGGATCAGCTCGCCCTCCAGGGGCCGCACAACCTGCAGAACGCTATGGCTGCCTCCATCGCCGCCCTACGGCTCGGCGTCAGTGAGGAGGTGCTTCGTGGTGCACTGACGGACTTCGTCAACGTCCCTCACCGCCTCGAGAAGGTCGGCGTGCTGGACGGCGTGCGCTACATCAATGACTCCAAGGCGACCAACGTCAGCAGCACCTACTACGCCCTGCGCACCATGACCACACCCTACGTGCTCATCCTCGGGGGGCAGGACAAGGGCAACGACTACATGGACATCAGCGAGCTGGTGAAGGCTGGGGCGCGTGGCCTCGTCTTCCTCACGACCGACGTCCTGAAGCTCTACCAGACCTTCCACGGCGAGGTACCCCAGATCGCCTCCGCCCTCAGCATGGAGGAGGCCATCGACCATGCCCGTGCTATGGCGCAGCCTGGAGATACGGTGCTGCTCTCGCCTGCCTGTGCTAGCTTCGACCTCTTCAAGAGCTACATCCACCGCGGGGATAGCTTCCGCAGCGTCGTGCAGCGCCTCATCCAGGACGCCGAGGCCCATGGATAGCCTGCACGAGGTAGTCGATAGGCGCAGCCTGGTGCAGCGCCTGCTGGATGGCAACGGGGCTCTGTGGGCGCTCTACATCGCCTTCATGATCCTCTCGACGCTCATCGTCTCGAGCGCCATCAGCAGCGAGGTGTACAAGGCAGGCAGTGGTATGCCTATCTTCAAGCATATCCTCTTCCTCTTCGGAGGCTTCGTCCTCTGCGCCATCGTCAGCCAGTTCTCCTCGCGCTTCATGAGGAACTGGGCGCCGCGTCTCATGATGCTCGCCATGCCGCTGCTCATCGCCTGGCTGCTCGTGGCGGGCTCGGGCAAGAACGGCGCCGAGCGCTGGATCTACATCGCTGGCATCTCGGTGCAGCCCTCCGAGCTCATGCGTATCGCTCTCGTCCTGTGGGGCGCCGTAGCGGCGGGCAATAGCTGGAAGCGCAACCCCAAGCGCTGGAAGCAGTTCACCGCCTACTACGTCCTCTCGGGCATCCTGATCGCTATCCTGGCGAGCAGCAACCTCTCTACGGGGATCATCTTCGTCCTCTTCATCGGCATCTACAGCATCGTGCTGCGTGCGCCTTGGCGCTCCTTCCGTTGGTTCGTCCGCGTCACCGTGGGGCTGGCGCTACTGGGTGGGATCGCCCTGATGACGCTGCCGCCCTCGTGGCTGCCCGGCCGTGCCTCGACCTGGCGCGCCCGTATCGAGCGTAAGGTGGACGAGCACAGCGTCGCCAAGGGCGAGGTGCGCGAGATCAATATGGGCGGTCAGGAGGACATGGGACGCATGGCTATCGCCTCGTCCAAGAACCTCTTGCCCGTCGGTCCAGGGCAAAGTAAGTTCCGCAGCGCCCTAGCCCTGGCCTACTCCGACTACATCTACGCCATCGCCATCGAGGAATACGGCTGGCTCGGCCTCCTCGTCCTGCCGGGGCTCTACGTCCTATGGATGTGGCTCATCCTACGCGAGGCGCGGCGTCAGTCCAGCGCCTATAGGGCGAACGTGCTGCGCGGCTTCGCCATCATCTACCCCCTGCAGGCGCTGGTCAATCTAGCCGTCGGCGCAGGGCTCTTCAATACGGGTCAGACGCTGCCGATGTTCAGCTTCGGGGGCTCCTCCATCTTCGCCACCAGCATCGCCTTCGGCATCATGATCGGGATGAGCCGCTCCGAGCGTGCCTACAAGCTCTGGGCCGAGGAGCAGCGCCAGCTCGAGGCACGACGTCTGGCGGAGGCGGAGGCCGCCGAAGCACTGGAGCGTGCCGAGGCTCCCGACGAGCAGGCCCTGGCCTATCACCCCTCTCTATCCAGCACTGAGTATGATACAGCGAGCCATCATTAGTGGCGGCGGTACGGGCGGGCACATCTTCCCTGCCATCTCAATCGCCGAGGCGCTGCAGCGCCGCTATCCCCAGATCGACATCCTCTTCATCGGCGCCGAAGGCCGTATGGAGATGCAGCGCGTGCCTCAGGCAGGCTTCCGCATCAAGGGGCTACACATACGTGGGCTGGATCGCAAGCGCATCTGGCGAAACGTAGGGGTGTTGAAGGACTTCCTCCGCGCGCTGGTCACAGCCCGCGACCTCATACGCGAGTTCGAGCCCCAGGTCGTCATCGGCGTGGGGGGCTATGCCAGTGCCCCGACGCTCAAGGCAGCTCAGAGCCTCGGCATCCCCACGCTCATCCAGGAGCAGAACTCCTATGCGGGCGTGACGAATAAGTTCCTCGCGCGGCGGGCGACGAAGATCTGCGTCGCCTATCCCGAGATGGAGCGCTTCTTCCCCAAGGATAAGATCGTCCTGACGGGCAACCCGATTCGCCCCGCCATCGAGCAGCTCAGCGCGACGCGTGCAGAGGCGCTGGAGTACTTCCGCCTGCCTGCCGACACCGAGCAGGTGGTGCTCGTCGTAGGCGGCAGCCTCGGTGCGCGCAGCATCAACGAGGCCATCGGTGCGCGACTGCAGGAATGGGAGCAGTCGGGTGCAGCCCTCATCTGGCAGACGGGGACAGGCTTTGCCGACAAGGCACAGCAGCTGCTCGCAGGCTACCGCTTCCCCGTCTACTGCGCGCCCTTCATCCAGCGCATGGATCTGGCCTATACGCTGGCGGACGTCGTCGTATCGCGTGCAGGGGCGAGCGCTATCTCCGAGCTCTGCCACCTCGGCAAGCCCACGATCCTCGTCCCCTCACCCAATGTAGCGGAGGACCATCAGACGAAGAACGCGCTGGCGCTCTCCACGCGTGGTGCGGCCATCCTCGTCACCGACGCCGAGGCGCACGATGTATTGACGCCCAAGGCCCTTGCGCTGCTGGCCGACGCGCCCCAGCGTCAGAGCCTCTCCACCGAGATCAAGAAGCTCGCTCTCACGGAGGCGGCCGATCGTATCGTGGATGAGCTGGCGAAGCTCGTCCCCTAGCGCAGCGAGCGCACACTACTCCCCCGAATAACTAGCCAGGGCGCAGACGTCATCCGTGACGTCTGCGCCCTGGCTTCGTTTTGTCCCTACTGCAAGGGTGCTTCGGGTGTCCTTAGACTAGTCCTTGGTGGCTTTAGTGGGTGGGTCTCGACTAGGGCGTCAATGGAATTAGGGGGAAAGGAAAGCCGCCTTGGGCTTTGGCTGAAGCTGAGTCGGGCAACCGGGCGGGAGGGCTTAGTCTAAGCCTTCCCGTAAGCCAAGCACCGAGGCGGGACGGGGAGCGAGCCTGCTGCGCGCGCTGTGAGGACTATCCCTCAGCCCTCTGACTGATACCCCTCACGGCGCTGACGGACGACCCTCAGCTCCCCCACTGATATCCCTCAGCGAGCCTCCACCTAAAGTAGCGCCCCGCTGCAGCTCATCGGCTACAGCGGGGCGCTTTTACTTAGGCTAGGGGGCGAAGCTAATCGGCCCTTCCCTTAGCAGGAGGCTCGAGTGCGCTAGAAGGGAGGTGGGCCTGGAGGGCCCTGACGGTTGGTCTTCATGTCGCTCTTGCTGCCGCCGCCCGCGAAGCTATCGAAGCGGTAGATGAAGTGCAGCATGGCGTAGCGCCCGAGGGTATTGGTCTCCTCGGTGGAGATGCTGGAGGCGGTGATGTTGCGCCAGATGCTTCGACGGCTGTCCAAGAGGTCATAGCCCTTGAGGCGGATGGTCGCCTTGCGCCCAGCGAGGAAGCTGTAGGAGATCCCCGCATTCAGCAGCGTCTGCTCCTGATCATAGCCACTGCTGTAGCCCGTGGTCTTGGTGTAGGTCGCGTCGCCCTCGATGGTGAAGCCCAGCGGCAGGGTGAAGGTGCTGGTCCAGCCGAGGCTGTAGTCCTTGGTCGCAGGTGTAGAGACGCTGCCGAGGCTATTGGAGGCATTGTAGTAGCCCCAGCCCCCGCGTAGGCTGAGGTCGACCCAGCTATGGCGGTAGCTGAGGGTCATATTCTCATTGAGGCGCAGCGCGAGGCTGGTATTGGCCTCACCGTTGATGAAGGTCTTGCTACGGATGAGGTTGTTCATCGAGCCCAGGCGCAGGGAGAACTTCTTCCCTGGGAGCGTCTGGGTGAAGAAGCCCCCGAGGCCCAGCATCCCATTGCCATTGACATTGGTGTAGTCTACGGTGCGCACCCCCGTGTTGAGGTCGTAGACGGAGCGCGAGATGATGGCGTCCTGTACCAGCTGCGCGTGGCCGAAGAGCGCCAGCGAGGTCTGCGTGCTCGTCCAGAAGTTGTTGTAGCGCATGAAGAGGTTATGCTGGAAGCTCGGGCTCAGGTCCTGATTCCCGCGATAGACGACCAGCGGATTGGTGACGTCCTGCACGGGCGAGAGCTGCTCGGTCGTGGGCTGCGTGCTGCGGCCGTTGTAGTCGAGGCGCAGCTCGGTAGTGCGCTGCGGCTTGTAGCTCAGGCGGAGCTGCGGGGCGAAGTTGGTCACTGCGCGGCTGATGGTCGGGGCGGCCGTGCCAGCTACCAGTGAGTAGCTGCTGCTACGAGCGTGCTCGACGGTGAGCCCAGCCGTCACGTCGTAGGTCTTGCCCTTCTTCTTGAGGGCGAGGCCAGCCTGCTGGGTGAAGTAGTCGGAGCGGAACTCATTGCTGTAGGCAGCATTGCGCTGCGTGTACTGCCCCGTGGCGTCGGTGTCGAAGGCCTCACGCTGGCTCTCGGAATGGCTACCGCGTAGCTGGTAGGTCAGCTGGGTGAAGAAGCCCTTACCGAGGGGCTCGACCCAACCCAGACGTGCGCGGTAGCTCTGGCTGCGCTTGGTGGTGGCGATACGCTGGTCGAGGGACTCGATCCGCGCTAGGCTGTGCAGCAGAGAGCGGTACATACCCTCGCCGAGCGTCTGGTCGAAGGAGCCCTCGGCCGAGAGCGTCAGCGTGCGTCCGCTCTGGGAGAGGCGGCGGCTGGCGTCGAGGTGGAGCTCGCCGCTGGTCTGGCGCTGCTCGCTCTGCTGGCTCTGCGTGGTGCTAGAGATGGACTGCTGGGTGGCGTCGTCATTGCGCGTCTCGTAGGCCGAGCTGTAGGTGCTCTCGCCGCGGCCGTAGCGTAGCTGGGGGGAGATGATGAACTGGGTGAGGCTGTCGGGCTTCCACTCGATGCGGAAGTTCCCCGCGTAGGAGTCATTCGTCGAGAGCTCCTTGGTACCGCCTCGCTCGGTCGTGGAGCCCGTGCCGAGGATGTTCTGCACGGTGCTCTCGAGCTGCTTGTCGCGGGAGTTGCGCCCGATGAGGGCATTCCCGCCGAAGGTCAGCTTCGGGCTGAAGGTATGGCTGATATTGCCCCCGAGGACGCGTGAGGTGAGGATGCCGTTGTTCTGGCCGAAGTTCCCCCCACCGCCTGGTCCACGGCGGCTACCGCGTGCGGAGGTCGCCATGCTGAGCATCATGTTGGCGGAGGCGAGCTCGGAGGAGACGTCGCTGAAGCCTGCGCTATTGGTGTTGTTGAGGCTGCCGAGGAGGGTCATCTGGTTGTCTCCCGTGAAGCGGCTGAGCATGGCGCTGCCCTCGTAGCGCTTGTCCGTACCGAGGCCAGCGAAGGCAGTGCCGAAGGTGCCGCGCTTCTTCCCCGCCTTGATGGTGAGGTTGAGGATGGTCTCTTCGTTGCCGTCCGAGAATCCTGAGAGGCGTGCGGCCTCGCTGTCTCGGTCTACGACCTGGATCTTGTCGACGAGCTCAGCAGGGAGGTTCTTGAGCGCCACCTTGGGGTCGCCCTCGAAGAAGCGCTTGCCGTCGACCATGATCTGCGAGACGGTCTTACCGTTGATGGTGACCTGTCCCTGCTCGTTGATCGTGGCGCCGGGGAGCTTCTTGACCAGCTCCTCGACGGCGTCGCCCTGCTGCGTGGTGTAGCTGCCGGCGTTGAACTCGAGGGTGTCGCCCTTGACGACGACCTCGGCGGCCTTGCCGATGACCTTGACCTCGGAGAGGAGGGCGCCGTCCTCGGCGAGCTTGATCTTACCGAGCTGGAGGTTCTTGCCCGCGACCTTTAGGGTCTTGCTATAGGCCTTGTAGCCGACGAAGGTGATGCGGAGGGTATAGCTGCCACTGGCGACGGAGCGCAGGTGGAAGGAGCCGTCGCGGCTGGTCGTCACGCCCGTCTTGAGCTTGCCGTCGGGCAGCAGGAGGCTGACGCTGGCCCCTGTCAGGGGCTTCTGCTCCTCATCGAGCACCTGCCCCTGCACGCTGTGCGTCGTCGCCGTGGTCTGCGCCGAGAGGGGCGCGAGGGCGAGGAGCCAGAGGAGGCATAGGCTGAGGAGATGATACACTGTCTTTGTCATAGAGCTTGTCCTTACGTTATACAGCTATGACTGCAGCGAGGGTCTAAGGTTTAATCTAGCTGTGGATGCGCCGCGCCTTCGCTTCGCTATGGCGGCACTCCGTCCCGAGCAGAAGCAGCAGGGGCGACCCCAGGGAGTCTATCCCCGAGGCCGCCCCTGATGGCGTATTGGTGTGGCGCTAGCCGTAGTGGGCTAGAGGCGCTCGATGTCCTTGAAGTAGTTGTAGGTACCGACCTTCAGCTCGATGCAGGCTGCCTCGTCGCAGACGATGATGCCCTTGGGGTGGAGCTGCAGCGCGGTGATAGTCCACATCTGGTTCACTGAGCCCTCGACAGCCTGCTGCAGGGCGCGTGCCTTGCCGTGGCCATTGACGAGGATGAGCACCTCACGGGCGGACATGACGGTGCCGACACCGACGGTGAGGGCTGTCTTGGGTACCTTGTTGACGTCGCCCTCGAAGAAGCGGCTGTTGGCGATGATCGTGTCCGTCGTCAGTGTCTTCATGCGGGTACGCGAGCTGAGCGAGGATCCGGGCTCGTTGAAGGCGATGTGTCCGTCGGGCCCGATACCGCCGAGGAAGAGGTCGATGCCGCCTGCTGCCTCGATGGCTGCCTCGTAGGCGGCGCACTCGGCCTCGAGGTCAGCTGCGTTGCCATTGAGGATGTGGACGTTCTCCTTCTTGATGTCGATGTGGCGGAAGAAGTTGTCCCACATGAAGCTGTGGTAGCTCTGAGGATGGTTCTCAGGGATACCGACGTACTCGTCCATGTTGAAGGTGACGACGTGCTGGAAGGACACGCGTCCGGCCTGATGAGCAGCTACCAGCGCCCGGTACATGCCCAGGGGCGAGGAGCCTGTGGGGAGGCCGAGGACGAAGGGCTTAGCCGCGCTGGGCTGAGCAGCATTGATCTTGGCGACGACATAGTCTGCCGCCCACTGAGAGATGCCTGCGTAGTCAGGCTGGATGATAAGACGCATTACTTGATCTTTATTAGTAGAGTGAGTATTCTTGGCTGATGTGAAGGGAGGCGGGAGCTAGGGGAGGCTAGCCCTTGGGGGCAAGGAGGCGCGCGGCCATAGCCTGCCCGAGGGCCCAGCTGAGGTCGAGCACGGAGCTGAGCTCGGACATCTTGAGCTCGACGGCCTCACCGACGAACTCCCACTTCATCTCCTCGGCGAAGGGGATCAGCTTCTTGACCGCGGCGGGCGCCCAGGTGTAGGAGCCGAAGGCCGTGTAGAGTCTGTCCTTGACGTCACGGATGCGGATGAGGTTCATTAGATTGGCGATCGGCGTGAAGAGCTCCCCGCAGTAGGTCGGGCTGCCGATGATGAGGCCGCGGTAGCGGAAGATATCGGCGAGGATAGCAGAGGGGTCGGACTTGCTCACGTTGTGGCAGACGATGCGCTTGATGCCCGCTGCCGAGAGGCTCTGGGCGATGACGTCCGCCAGCTGCTCCGTATTGCCATACATCGATCCGTAGAGGATGACCACGCCGTCCTCGGCCTCGAAGCGTGACAGACGGTCGTAGAGGCGGCGCGCCTCCCCGAAGCCCTCGGGCGTCCAGACGACGCCGTGTGCGGGGCAGAGGTGGTCGATGGCGAGGCCCTGCTTGTCCATATTGGCCAGCGCCTTCTGTACGAAGGGGCCGTACTTGCCGATGACGCAGGCGTAGTAGCGCTCCATCTCGCGGAGGTAGGCCGAGCGGTCGCCGAGCTCGCTGTCGCGCAAGATGCCGTCCAGCGCCCCGAAGGAGCCGAAGGCGTCGGCCGTGAAGAGCACCCGCTTGCGCTGCTCGTAGGTGAACATCACCTCGGGCCAGTGCACCATGGGCGCCATGAGGAAGGAGAACTCGTGCCCGCCTATGCTCAGCGCGTCCCCATTCTTGACCTCGTGCAGCCCCTCGGTGATCCCGTGGAAGCCGCGCAGCATCTCGAAGGTCTTCTTATTGCCTACGATCTTGAGCTCGGGGTAGCGCTTGCGCAGCAGCCCGATGGAGCCGCCGTGGTCAGGCTCCATGTGGTTGATGATGAGGTAGTCGAGGGGACGGCCCTGGAGGATAAGGTCGAGCTTGTGGAAGAAGATGTCGCTGTAGCAGACGTCCACCGTGTCGATGAGCGTGGTCTGCTCGTCGACGATCAGGTAGGCATTGTAGGCGACGCCCTGCGGGAGGCTCCACATGTTCTCGAAGAGCGCCTTCATCCTGTCGTTGACCCCTACGTAGTAGATCGAGTCGGTGATCTGTGGTACTTGGTACATAGTCGTGTGTAGTTAGTGTTCCTCCTTTGCTGGAGTGCGGCGCTAGCGGCTGGGGAGCGGGGCTCCCACAGCCGCTAGCGCCTATCCTATTTTGCTTGGTCTGCGATTGGGTGGCGGTAGGCGTAGACGATGAGAGCCAGCCCTGCCAGGATGAAGGGGATGCTGAGCAGCTGCCCCATATTGATGCCCCACTGGGCGATGAGGTCGTACTCCCAGCGCTCCTGCACGTTCTTGATCCCCTCGACGAGGAAGCGGAAGCCGAAGACGAGCACGAAGAACCAGCCCACGATGAGCCCCGAGTAGCGCCGTGCGGCATCGCGCTGCCAGTAGAGATACATACAGACGCCGAAGGTCACCAGGTAGGCCAGCGCCTCGTAGAGCTGCGTCGGGTGGCAGGCGGGGATAGCCTCGGGGTCTAGTCCTCGGTACTCGATGGCGCGCAGGAAGCGGAAGCCCCAAGGGAGGTCTGTCGGGCGGCCGAAGATCTCGCTATTCATCAGATTGCCTAGGCGAATGAGTGCTGCCGCCAGCCCCGTAGGCACGGCCAGACGGTCGAGCGTCCAGAGGATGGATCGCTTCGTCACGCGCCGCGAGTAGAGCCATACCGCGAGGATGATGCCCAGTGTGCCGCCGTGGCTAGCGAGCCCACCCTCCCAGATGGCGAAGATCTTCGCGGGGTGCGCCAGGTAGTAGCCTGGGTCGTAGAAGAGGACGTGCCCTAGGCGCGCCCCGACGACGGTGCCCACCACTACATATATATATAGGGAGTTCATCCACTCGGGATCGAGGCGCTCGCGGCGCCACATGCGCTCCTCGATCATAGGCCCGAGGATGAGCAGCCCGAGGGCGAAGAGTAGGCCGTACCAGCGTATGTCGCGGCCGAGGATCTCGAAGATCACGGGATCGACGTCCCATGTAATGGCTCCTAGCATCGTGATCTATAGGGTGTCTATGCGTATGCGTTCGTATCGGGCCGAGCCCGTGAGGAAGGGGAGGGGGCTAGCAGAGCTTGGCGATCCACTGCTCGCGCTCGCCGGGCAGCAGGTCGATGACGGGGAGCTCCTGCATGGTGTAGCAGCCGGGCTGCTGGCGGGAGGCGGCGCGGGCTGCAGCCACGAGGATCTGCGCCGTGAGGGCGGGGTTATTGATCTTCATGTTGAACTCCAGCAGCTGGTTCTGCGTCGTGCCCGAGACGCCCTTGCGCGTCATGTGCACGCCGTGCCCCATGTCGATGAGCTGATCGACGTCGTCGACGACGCTGACGTGCGTCTCATCGTGGGCGAAGTACTCGTCTCGCTTGATGGCGGCGATGACTTCGTCAGCCTTGTAGCCGGGCTCGAGCTCGATGTAGACCATGCGGCGGTGGATGCCCGTGCCCGTGGGAATGGTCATCGAGAGCGCCTTGTGTACGCCTGCGATGGCCTTGACGGCTACGGTGTGCCCCATGCTCATCCCAGGGCCGAAGTTGGTATAGGTAATTCCCTTGGGCACGATGGCCTCCATCAGCGTGCGCACGACGGAGTCGCTACCGGGGTCCCAGCCTGCAGCGATGACGCTGACGGCGCCTGCGGCGCGAGCTGCAGCGCCCAGTGAGCGGCGTAGAGCGAGGATGTCGCCGTGGATGTCGAAGCTATCGACGGTATTGATCCCTAGGGGAAGCAGCTCCAGGGCGGTCTGCTCCACCAGACGCGTCGGCGTCGAGAGGATGGCCACATCGACCTGTCCCAGCTCCTGGATGGAGCCGACGACGCGGTAGGGCTCTAGCTCGTGGGGGATCTGTGTGGGGTCGCGGCGGACGACGCCTGCGATCTCGAAGTCGGGAGCAGCGCTGAGGGCTTCGATGGTGTAGCGGCCGATATTGCCGTAGCCGACGACGGCTGCTCTGATCTTCTTAGTCTCTGACATAGGGTCTCTTATTCTTCTTGTGGAATTGTGTCTATAATCTTAACTAGACAAAGATACTGAAAAGCCCGCAGAGCCTAGGGCGGGCAAGTGGCCTCCTGGTCTAGGGCGGGCGAAGCTGAAGGATAGGGTGGAGGCAAGGTGGGTGGAGGCTGTCTGTAAGCCGCGGTGCGGCTCGGCCTGCGCGCCCCCTTAGCTCGCAGCGCGCCGCGAGCAAGGTGGGGCCGAGATTTCTTATATAACTTTTCGCCCTCCCCCTTATCCCTCAGCGTGCTGACTGGCGTCCCTCAGCGCCGAATATTATATTACTTTTCCCAGCCCGACCTAGCTCGCAGCTCGCTCCGAGTAGGGGCACAGCGCGCCCCGCCTTGTCTTGGGGCTCGCTTAGACTTGATGCTGAGCGACTTCTCCCTTTGCTTGTGTTGCTGTCTTCCTCGCTTCGACTAGCTTGAGGGATGCCCGTCTCTGGGCCTTTGAGCCCCTACGAAGCTGCTTCGCTGTCGGGGCTGAGCACCCGCAGAGCGTGGGTTGGGCTCGCCATCGCTGGGCTTGCCTTGGACGGCGTGCTCGGGGAGAGGACTCGGGGCGGCTCTGGGGGCAGGAGTCTGAGCAGTGCTTGGACTGGGTGCTGGCTTGTGATTGTGCACCCTTTTCCGTATCTTTGTGGCGATTTTTATAAATAGCTGAAGGAGCCTCACATGCATACCGATTTATATAAAGTGAACCTCAGGAGCCTCTCCGAGGGGGATCACGAGCTACACTGGGTGCTGGGGGATGACTATTTCCACCACCTGGGAGCCGAGGACTTTACCTCGGGAGAGGTGTATGTCGATGTGTACATTCATCACATCGGAGGGGTCTTCAGCCTGGAGCTAGAGTATGACGGCTACGTGGGGACGACCTGCGACCGCTGCCTCGATCCGCTGGAGCTGGACGTGTACACCGAGCGCGAGCTGGTGGTGAAGTTCGGCGACGAGCATCGCGAGGAGAGTGAGAAGCTCCTGATTATCCCCGAGCAAGACGGCGTCCTCGACCTGACGTGGACAATGTACGAGGATATCGTGCTGAGCCTGCCGATGCAGCGTATGCATGAGGAGGGTGAGTGTAATGAGGACATGATGCGCGCCTACAGCAAGGTGGCGGCAGACGAGCCTCAGCCCCAGCAGCAGGAGATCGTCCGCGATGAGGACGGTATCGATGAGCGCTGGGCGGCACTGAAGCAACTGAAGCAAGAGTAGTAATTCAAAACAAAAATAGACTTATGGCACATCCTAAGAGAAGACAGTCCAAGACCCGTACCGCCAAGCGTCGTACGCATGACAAGGCAGCAATGCCTACGCTAGCTAAGTGCGCTAACTGCGGTGAGTGGCACGTGTACCACACCGTATGCGGCGCCTGCGGCTACTACCGTGGCAAGCTCGCCATCGAGCAGGACTAGGCTAAGACCCCACTAGCGAAAGAAGCCCCAAGGACGCCTTTGGGGCTTTTTTCGTATCTTCGTGCTATATTGCATCTGCTAGGATCATAACTCTAAGAACAATCATAACTAACTATGAGCATAATCAACGCAGCCATCACAGCCGTCGGCGGCTACCTGCCAGAAGACAAGCTGACCAATGCCGACCTGGAGAAGCTGGTAGATACCAACGATGAATGGATCACTACGCGCGTAGGCATCAAGGAGCGTCGCGTCCTCAAGGACCCGACCAAGGGCGCCGCTTACCTCGGGGTGCAGGCCGTCCAGGACCTCCTCTCGCGCAGCGGCATCGATCCTAAGACCATCGATGGGCTCATCCTGACGACCAATACAGGCGACCATACCTTCCCGACGACGGCCTCCATCGTAGCGCACGATACGGGCTGTGTCAATGCCTTTACCTTCGACCTCGTCTCTGCCTGCCCAGGCTTCATCTACGCGCTGGAGACGGGTGCGAACTACATCCGCTCGGGCCGCTACAAGCGTGTCCTCGTCGTCGCGGCGGAGAAGATGACGGCCTTCGTCGACTACACCGACCGCGCTACCTGCCCCCTCTTCGGCGACGGCGCGGGCTGCGTGCTCCTCGAGCCTACCGAGGAGGCCTGCGGGGTGATGGACGCTAGCTTCCACACCGATGGTATCGGGCGTAACAACCTGATCCTCCGCGCTGGTGGCTCGGTCAACCCCGCTTCGCACGAGACGGTTGAGGCACGTCAGCACTACATCTATCAGGAGGGCGCTGCAGTTTTCAAGCACGCCGTCAAGGGCATGTCCTCCAGCTGCCGCGCCATCATGGAGCGCAATGGGCTAGCGGACGCTGACGTCGCTTGGGTCGTGCCCCACCAGGCCAACCTGCGTATCATCGACGCCGTGGCGCGTGAGATGAAGGTGCCTATGGAGCGCGTGATGGTCAATATCGAGTACCGCGGCAATACGAGCTCGGCGACGATCCCCCTCTGCCTTTGGGAGTTCGAGAAGAAGCTCCACAAGGGCGACAACCTCATCCTGACCTCCTTCGGCGCTGGCTTCACCTGGGGTGCCGTCTACGTCAAGTGGGCCTACGAGCCTAAGCACTAAAGGCGTCAATCACCACTGAAGAACCTTACCAGCCTTCGCGCCGCCTCCCGCGGTGCGGAGCTTGGTAAGGCTCTTATCATTATAATAAGGCTACAAGACCGATGAGCGAAGTAGTACAAGAGCCCATCCACCGCTCGGGCTTCGTCAATATCGTGGGCAACCCCAACGTAGGGAAGTCCACCCTGATGAACCTGCTGGTAGGGGAGCGCGTCTCCATCATCACTGCCAAGGCACAGACCACGCGCCACCGCATCATGGGTATCGTCAATACGCCCGAGCTGCAGATCGTCTACAGCGATACGCCCGGCGTGCTACGGCCCAACTACAAGCTGCAGGAGAGCATGCTCGAGTTCAGCGAGTCCGCCCTAGGAGATGCCGACGTGCTGCTCTACGTGACGGACACGGTGGAGACGCCGGACAAGAACGAGTTCTTCCTCGAGCGTGTGCGCGGCCTCCAGTGCCCCGTACTCCTCGTCATCAATAAGGTAGACCTCACCACCCAGAGCGGGCTGGAGGAGCTGGTCGAGCGCTGGCACCGCGAGCTACCCCAGGCGGAGATCGTGCCCATATCGGCGCTGAATAACTTCAACGTCCAGCCGCTACGCCGCCGTATCGAGAGCCTCATCCCACCCTCACCCCCGTACTTCGACAAGGATGCGCTGACGGACAAGCCCGCCCGCTTCTTCGTCACCGAGATCATCCGCGAGAAGGTGCTGCTCTACTACCAGAAGGAGATCCCCTACTCGGTGGAGGTCGTCGTCGAGTCCTTCAAGGAAGAGGACGAGCGCATCCACATCCAGGCGCTGATCATCGTAGAGCGTGACAGCCAAAAGGGCATTATCATCGGGCACAAGGGCGCAGCGCTCAAGAAGGTCGGCATGATGGCGCGCAAGGACATGGAGCGCTTCTTCGACAAGCGTATCTTCCTTGAGATCTTCGTCAAGGTAGAGAAGGACTGGCGCAGCCGCGACAATATGCTGCGCGCCTATGGCTACCGCCTCGACTAGCTCCAGGCGAGCCCACATTAACAGCAAAGACAGGAATCAATGAGTCATCTAGTAGCAATAGTAGGGCGCCCCAACGTCGGGAAGTCCACCCTCTTCAACCGCCTGACGCAGTCGCGTGGCGCCATCGTCAGCGAGGAGGCCGGTACGACGCGCGACCGTCAGTACGGCAAGGTCACCTGGCTCGACCACGAGTTCTCCATCGTCGACACGGGCGGCTGGGTCGTCGGCAGCGAGGACGTATTCGAGGGCGAGATCAATAAGCAGGTGCAGGTAGCCATGGACGAGGCCGACGTCATCCTCTTCGTCGTCGACGTGGAGAACGGCATCACCGACCTCGACGACGAGGTCGCGCACAAGCTCCGCCGTACCAAGAAACCCGTGCTGCTGGTGGCGAACAAGGCGGATAACTTCGCCCAGCACTACGCCGCCTCCGAGTTCTACGCCTTCGGCCTCGGGGATCCCATGCCGATCTCGGCTATCAGCGGCAGCGGTACGGGCGATCTGCTGGACGCCATCGTCAAGGAGCTGCCCGAGGGCACGACAGAGGATGAGGTGCTGGATGCCCCACGTATCGCCATCGTCGGCCGCCCCAACGCAGGGAAGTCCTCCCTCATCAACGCCTTCATCGGCGAGGAGCGTAACATCGTCACCAACGTGGCGGGCACGACGCGCGACTCCATCTACACGCACTACACGAAGTTCGGCATGAACTTCTACCTGGTAGATACGGCCGGCATCCGCAAGCGCGGTAAGGTCAACGAGGACCTAGAGTACTACTCGGTCATCCGCTCCATCCGCGCGATCGAGAACTCGGACGTCTGCGTGCTCATGCTGGACGCCACGCGCGGCATCGAGGCGCAGGACCTCAATATCTTCTCGCTCATACAGAAGAACAGCAAGGGCCTCATCGTCTGCGTCAATAAGTGGGACCTCGTCGAGGACAAGAGCCAGGTCGTGATCAAGACCTTCGAGAACGCTATCCGCCAGCGCCTGGCGCCCTTCACCGACTTCCCCATCATCTTCATCTCGGCGCTGACGAAGCAGCGTATCTTCAAGGTGCTGGAGGAGGTGCAGGCCGTCTACGAGCGTCGCAGCAAGCGTATCCCGACCTCCAAGCTCAATGAGGTGATGCTGCCCATCATCGAGGCCACGCCGCCCCCTGCCACCAAGGGTAAGTACATCAAGATCAAGTACGTGATGCAGCTGCCTACGGCCGTGCCGAGCTTCGCCTTCTTCGCCAACCTTCCCCAGTGGGTCAAGGAGCCCTACCGCCGCTTCCTCGAGAATCAGATCCGCGCCCACTGGGACTTCTCCGGTACGCCCATCAACATCTTCATCCGCGAGAAGTAGTGCCGCCCCCAGCTGTGGCCGCGAGCCTCCGCTGGAGCACGTCACAGCTCGGCTCCCCTCCCTAGGAGCGTAGAATAGCAAAGCCCCCTAGCGTCACTCGGACGCTAGGGGGCTTTCTGTTTTTGCTTAGCTCAGCGAGGGCTTATTCCTCGATGGCAGCGATGCCGGGGAGCTTCTTGCCCTCGATAGCCTCGAGCAGGGCGCCGCCACCGGTGGAGACGTAGGATACCTTGTCGGCGTAGCCGAACTTGTTGACGCAGGCTACGCTGTCGCCACCACCCACGAGGGAGAAGGCACCCTTGGCCGTAGCCTCAGCGATGGCAGCAGCCACAGCACGTGAGCCGTCGGCGAAGTTGTCCATCTCGAAGACACCCGTAGGACCGTTCCAGAGGATGGTCTTGGACTCGAGGATGACCTTACGGTAGGCCTCGATGCTGTCGGGGCCGATGTCCATACCGATCCAGCCCGCGGGGATGTTGTCGTTCTGCGCGAAGGCGGTCTTGGCGTCGTTGCTGAAGGCGTCGGCGATCTTGGAGTCCGTCGAGAGGACGAGGTTCACGCCGTTGGCCTTCGCCTTAGCGACGATCTCGCGTGCCAGGTCGAGCTTATCCTCTTCGCAGAGCGAGGCACCGATGTTGCCGCCGTTAGCCTTGAAGAAGGTATAGGTCATGGCACCGGTGAGGATGAGGTTGTCGACCTTACCCAGCAGGTTCTCGATGATGTCGATCTTGGACGATACCTTGGAGCCACCCATGATGGCGGTGAAGGGGCGCTTGATGTCCTGCATCACCTTGTTGACGGCGTCGACCTCCTTACCCATGAGGTAGCCGAAGAGCTTGTGGTCGGCGTCGAAGTAAGCAGCGATGAGTGCCGTGGAGGCGTGTGCGCGGTGTGCCGTACCGAAGGCGTCGTTGACATAGACGTCAGCCAGAGCAGCGAGCTTCTTGGTGAACTCCTTCTGGCTCTCCTTGATGGCCTTCTTGGCAGCGGCCTTCTCTTCGTCCGTAGCGTCCTCAGCCAGGCCGCGGGGCTTGCCTTCCTCCTCAGCGTAGAAGCGGAGGTTCTCCAGCAGGAGGGCCTCACCGGGCTTGAGGTTGGCTGCGAGCTCGCGAGCCTCTTCGCCTACGCAGTCGGGGGCGAACTTGACGTCTACGCCAAGGCACTTGGAGACGTGGGCGAGGATGTGGCGGAGGGAGAACTTATCCTCGACCTTCTTGGGGCGGCCGAGGTGCGAACCGATGATGACGGAGCCACCGTCGGCAAGGATCTTCTTGAGCGTAGGCAGGGCAGCACGGATACGCGTATCGTCCGTGATGTTGAAGTCTGCGTCCAGGGGCACGTTGAAGTCCACGCGGACGAAAGCCTTCTTGCCCGCGAAATTGAACTGGTCAATGTTCATCTGCAATCTTGTTTAACGTTAATTGTAAAAGCTTTTACCAGCGCAAAAATACGGAATTGCGGTGACTTAGCCCGCGTGCCGCGCCTAGGCTCGAGACCGATGGATATCAGGCCGAAGGATCGACTCGGTAGGCTCTGATATTTACCACAGGATAGGGCTGAGTGGAATTGCTAGGCCTTGCCTATATCTTGCTGGGTCTAGGGTATGCGTCGTGGGCTGCTTGATGTGGTGCGTGGCGAAGGACTAAGGCGGGCGCGGTGCTGGGGCGGGTAGGATAAGCCCCAGCGGGGCGACCCGATCAAAGCCCAGGGTGCGCAGCCCTGCAAGGGCGACCAAACCCTGAGTAGCCCGAGACAAAAAGGATAGAGCCCTACAGGAGCGATCCTTAAAGTAGCTGTAGTGCTGTAGGTAGTTTCACTCCGACTTTGCTTTTGTTCGCTTGAAGGGTCGCCCCTGTAGGGCTCTTTAGGTATGGGCTGTTTGACCCAGGGTTCCGTCACGCCTGCAGCGTTCCCTCACCCTGGGCTTTGAAAGGGGTCGCCCCGCAGGGGCTTGTGAGGCCGTTTGTACTTAGCTTGGTCTAGGGTATGCGTCGCGGGCTGCTTGATGTGGTGCGTGGCGAAGGGCTAAAGCGGGCGCGGCGCTGGGGTGGGTAGGATAAGCCCTAGCGGGGCGACCCGATCAAAGCCCAGGGTGCGCAGCCCTGCAAGGGCGACCAAACCCTGGATAGCCCGAGGCAAAAAGGATAGAGCCCTACAGGGGCGATCCTTAAAGTAGCTGTAGTGCGTAGGTAGTTTCACTCCGACTTTACTTTTGTTCGCTTGAAGGGTCGCCCCTGTAGGGCTCTTTAAGTATGGGCGGTTTGACCCAGGGTTCCGTCACGCCTGCGGCGTTCCCTCACCCTGGGCTTTGAAAGGGGTCGCCCCGCGGGGGCTTGTGCGGCCGCTCGTACTTAGCTTGGTCTAGGGTATGCGTCGCAGGCTACTTGATGAGGCGCGTGGCGAAGGGCTAAGGCGGGCTCGGTGCTGGGGCGGGTAGGGTAAGCCCCAGCGGGGCGACCCGATCAAAGCCCAGGGTGCGCAGCCCTGCAAGGGCGCCCAAACCCTGGGTAGCCCGAGGCAAAAAGGATAGAGCCCTACAGGGGCGATCCTTAAAGTAGCTGTAGTGCGTAGGTAGTTTCACTCCGACTTTGCTTTTGTTCGCTTGAAGGGTCGCCCCTGTAGGGCTCTTTAAGTATGGGCTGCTTGAACCCAGGGTTCCGTCACGCCTGCAGCGTTCCCTCACCCTGGGCTTTGATCGGGCCGCCCCGCAGGGGCTTGTGCGGCCGTTTGTACTTAGCTTGGTCTAGGGTACGTGTCGTGGGCTGCTTGATGTGGTGCGTGACGAAGGGCTAAAGCGGGCTCGGCCGAGGGATAGTAGTTAGGACGCTGAGAGATAGCAACCAGGGCGCTGAGGGGCGGCAGTGGCGCAGCAGAGGGCTAAGGGGGGCGCGCGTGAGGGATATCAGTCAGCCGCCTGAGGGACGTCAGTGGCGTGCGTGAGGGCTATCGGTCAGCGCGCTGAGGGATATCCGTCAGTAGCCTCAGACCAGGCTGGGACTTGGTCCCGTCTTCGCTTCGCCTGACCTCCGCCCCTTGAGACAGCTTGTGGACGAGGGAGCCTTATACTGCCCTAAGACCGCTAATAGCAGCGCCCCCTACCGACCGAGCCTAGGCTGGGGCGATAGGGGGCGCTGCTGTGATGCGGGGGCGAAGCCTCCGCCACAGGGGGGACTAGAGCTCGTCCTTGATGTCCTCGAGCTCCACGAGCTTGTTCATGATGGCGTAGATCGTCAGGCCACTGGGGCTGTGGATCTGTAGCTTCTTGGAGATGTTGCGCCTATGGGTGATGACGGTGTGGGTGGAGAGGTAGAGCTGTCCCGCGATCTCCTTATTGGTCATCCCCTTGACGACGCAGATGATGATCTCGCGCTCGCGGGGTGTCAGCATCTGTGCCTCGAGATTGGCCGAGGCAACGGCCTGCTCGTTCTGCAGCAGGATGTCGATGGCCTCAGAGATCTGTGCGGGGCTGTCGGTGAGGCGGATCACGCCGTCGTACTCGCGGAGGATGCCGGGGTCGCAGCCCCCGTAGTCGATGGCCATGAGCTTGGTCTCGAAGGCTAGATCGGGGAGTTGTGCGCGCGGGTTGGCCCCGGTGAGCATGGGGTTGATGAGGTAGATGTCCGCCGAGATGACGGCGGCCACGTCCTGCCACTCACGGCGCTGCTCGTCCATGAGGTAGATGATCTGCGCCTTGTAGTGCTGCAGCTTGCGTAGCTGCGCCTCGAGTCCCGCGCGCACGATGGCGGAGGGCTCGGCGATGGCTATTTTGACCGAGGTGAGCATAGGAGGCAAGGATAAGGAGCTATGCGAAGTGTGGGGCTAGTCGGCGAACTGCTGCTCCAGATAGCTGATGTGTGGGGTGAAGATCTCGTCCTCGATATAGTTGTGCGAGGCTAGCTCCATCTCGATACTGAAGATATCGTATAGGACGGTCGTCAGCTCGTAGCCGCTCTGGATGGGGTAGTACTTGATGAGCAGGTTCTTCAGCTCAGTGATCTTGAGCTCGATCTGGTCATGGCGGCGGCTGAAGATGGCGATGCTGTAGTGGCTGTCGCGCTCCCCAGCGGCGAGCTTGCGGGCATAGGGGAAGACGACACGATCCTCGTAGCCCATGTGCTTGCGTACCTCCTCGGCATACTCGTCGAAGAAGCGACGGATCACGTAGGCCAGCTCCTGTGGGCAGTCGGAGATCGCCGAGAGGAGGCGCTGACGGATCGAGGGCAGGCGGTAGTCGAGGAAGTAGGAGTGCGACTGCGACAGGTAGGTGATCAGGCTGTCGAGGTGCACGCTGCGGATCTGCTCCTGGGAGGGACTATAGTTCTCCACGACTGCGCTATTGAGCAGCAGCAGTAGTGTCTTGAGGTCTACGCCGTGCTCCTGGCAGAGCTGCTTGATGGTCTTCTCCCCGAAGCCCAGCGGTATGCCCATGCGTGTGATGATCAGGAGGGCTACGGCGCTGCTGGTGATGAGGTCGCTCATCTTGGTCAGGGCACCGATGGGGCTGGTCAGGGTCTGTCCCTGGAGTTGCTTGTATGAGTTCATGTCGTCGCGTGGTGAATGTCTGCGCGTGAGGGCTGAGGCCTCACGAAGATGCTAGGACAAAGGTAGGTCTAAGGCGGCGTGTGCGCAATCCTCTCTTATAGGTAGCCCTTAGCCCCCGAATCATCACATATAGGTATTGTGCTATCTCAGCCGAGGATCTACCTTTGTGCTGTGAGAGTGATAAGGCTTCTGACCGCGTAACTCTTGTAAATAGTAAACCGTTTAAGTGATAAATCGAAGGACAGGATCAGCTCGGGAGAGTTGGTCCTGTTCGCTTTATCGGCCTAGCCTTAGCCCTAGCATCGAGGTGAGCTGGAGCTGCTGCACGACAGAGCCTTCACCCTTGTCCCGCCTCAGGCGAAGCCCGCCCCCTAACGCAGCTCCTCGGGGAGCTGGGGCATTGCCCCACGGCAGGTGCAGACGTAGGCCGCTAGGTGCGAGGCGCTGTGCACGGCCTCGGCGTGGCTACGCCCCATGAGCGTCGCGCAGAGGTAGGCTGCGGTGAAGGAGTCGCCTGCACCGACCGTATCGACGACCTCGATGGGTAGGGCAGGGTGGTAGCAGCTGCCCGTGACGTAGTAGACATTGACCCCCAGGGCGCCGCGCGTCAGCAGCAGGCTGTCCAGCGCATAGCGCTCCAGCAGCGTGTGGCATATCTCCTGCTCGGTGCCGTGGATATTTAGAAGCTCGGCCACGACGGGCAGTTCCTCATCATTGAGCTTGAGGATGGTAGCGTGCGCCAGGGATTGCTCGACGATCTCACGGCTGTAGTAGTGCAGGCGGAGGTTGATGTCGAAGACCTTGATACTACCTGCGGGCATCTCCTGGATGAAGTGCTGGATGGTGGCGGCACTGATGGGCGAGCGCTGCGCCAGCGTGCCGAAGCATACCGCATCGCAGCGGCGGGCGAGCTCCGCCAGCTCCTCCGTATAGGCGATGTGGTCCCAGGCGACGTCCTCCTTGATCTCATAGCTGGGGAGTCCCTCGCGGAGCTGCACGAGTACCCGCCCTGTGGGGTAGTCTACGCGCTGCAGGTAGCGGCCGAGGCCACGGGCGTCGAGCTCTGCGGCCAGTTCGTCCCCGAGGGCATCTCGCCCGAGGGCTGTGACGGCGTAGGCCTCTTGGCCGAGGCTACGGCAGTGGTAGGCGAAGTTGGCGGGCGCGCCGCCGATGGCCTTGCGGTCAGGGAAGATATCCCAGAGGCTTTCTCCTATTCCGACGATGGTGTGCATAGTGGCTGGTGCGTAGATAGGGTGCTGTGTCTAGACGGGGGGCTAAGGGGGGAGGGCTAGCGGCGCTTGCGACGCGTGAAGAGGCGGTGCAGGCCGTGCTGTAGCTGCCCTATGGCGATACTCATCAGCGTCGGGCGTACGAAGTCCCAAGCGATGAGTGCATAGGGGGCGTACTTGACTAGGCCCGCGGCATGGGTCTCGAGGACCTTGGTGAGGCGGGAGCTGGGCTTGCTGGCGGCAGGACGACTGAGGCGGCTGGGGCGCGCGGGGCTCCCCTTGTAGCCGAAGAAGTGTAGGACGGAGCTGACCCCAGGCAGCTGCGTAGCATAGTTCATCGCCTCGCGCTGCGCCGTCTTGGCCAGGATGCCCTTGTAGTTCTCCTTGATGTAGCGTACGTCGCGCAGTATCTCCTCGGTCGAGCGGCTTCGCTCGACGAGGCTACGTCCGAGGCCGCGCTGCAAGGCCGTGTAGGGGACTTCGCCCTCGGGTCGGTCGAGGCTCGACTGGTAGCTGATCTCGGGCGTCATACGATCCAGCTGGTCGTTGATCTTGCGAGCACGCGCCAGCACACGCCGCGCTACGGCCTGCCGCACCCAGTGGAGGAGCCAGGAGCGCAGGAGGAGCGTCAGGAGGATAAGCCCGACATAGCCCAGAGCGAGGTAGAGGAAGCCCCAGGCGGGGGACTCATCGAAGGATGAGGCTAGGGCGAAGCCTGCCGCGATATTGAGCGCGAGGAAGAGGAAGAAGGCGAAGAAGCCGATGATCACCCAGAAGAGGAGACTCCCGGTACGGCGAGCTATCTGGGTGCCGATGCTGAGCACCGACACGTCGAGCTGTCGTCGACCTAGGCGATAGAGCTTGATGAGGAAGCTGTCTAACTGTAGGGTAGCCATAGGGGTGGGTAGCATAGAGAGCGCTACCAGGGTGCTCAGCGTACTCGAGGTACCCTGAGTACTCTGGTAGCGCTACTCGTGGTTAATACTGCTGGGTGTGCGTCGGGGCGAGGGCTATTCCTCGTCCTTCAGCTCATCGATGAGCTCCTGCGTCTCATCGGTCAGGCGATTGCGATAGCGCTGATAGCGTTCCTTAGCTTCGTAGTAGCCCTCGACGATGCTGTCACGGGCGCGCTCTACAGAGCTGGATACATTATCTGCGAAGAGCTCGCGCTTACGACGGTCAGAGAAGTAAGCGGCGGCTGCACCTGCTGCGGCTCCAATGAGCACGCCGAGGAAGAAATTCCCCTTCGAACAATTAGCCATATCCGTAATCCTTAGTAAATGGGTGAATGTGTCTAGCGTCTTTCGCTGCTACCAAAGGTAGTGCAATTTTCTTAATTCCTCCTAGTGCCCTTCTTCTGCCTTGGGGCTGGCTGCTCCTCTAGGCTGCCAGCGCCTGCCGCGCCTTGCTCCTGCCTGGAGGGCGCAGGGCGCGCAGTGGGGTGTGCTCCTAGGGGAGGCGCTCTGATGGGTATCCGTCAGAGCCTTGAGAGACGTCCCTCAGAGGTGTGAGGGGTATCCCTCAGACGGCCGAGGGCTATCGGTCAGCGAGCCGAGGATGATCCCTGAGCTGCCTGAGGCCTGTCGGTCAGCCAGCTAAGGGCTATCGGTCAGGCCGCTAAGGGCTATTGCTTCGCTGCGTGAGCCCTTTCCATGAGCCTTGCCAGCCCTCCCCGTCGATTGTGCACGTCCTACCAATTAGCCCAGCGCAGTCTATCAACCAGCCAGTGCAGCCTGCTAACTAACCCAGTGAGCTCCATCCCTCGGGCAGCCCAGCAGCTGTCTTCTGCCGCGCGCCCCTCGGGCGCTGCCTTCCTTTACCCGCTGCGAGCGAGGAGGGGAGCGCGAAGCTATAGAGTAAGCCTCCTTTGATCCCTGCTATTCGCTAAGGTCAAGCGGCTGAGTAAGCCCCAGCGGGGCGATCTGTGTCACTCGCTAAGGTCAAGCGGCTTGGTAAGCCCCAGCGGGGCGACCCATACAAAGCCCAGGGTGAGGGAACGCTGTAGGCGTGACGGAACCCTGGGTTAAGTTCCCCAAACATAAAGAGCCCTACAGGGGCGACCCTTAGAAGGAGCAGCTGTGAAGTCGGAGCAGCATTCCTCGGCGCTACGAGCGTTTTAAGGGTCGCCCCTGTAGGGCTTCATAGCTATTTATCTAGCCTACCCAGGGTTTGGTCGCCCTTGCAGGGCTACGCACCCTGGGCTTTGTATGGGTCGCCCCGTTGGGGCTTGTCCTCCCCGTTTGAGCAAGCTAGAGGGGAGGATACTTATTCCTCGAGGAGCTACGTCTAGGTAAAGCTCGAAGTACTCTTCCTCTATACCCAGTTCGACGTATACATTAGCTCTGAGAGGAGGCGAGCGTGGGTGAGGCTTAGGCTAGGGGTAAAAAAAGCGCGTCCCGAGACCAGACGCCTGGGGCGTGGTCTCGGGACGCTCGTGATAGTGGGGTGTCGGGCGATTAGCCGTTTACCTTAGCCATGACAGCGATCAGGTCAAGCACCTTGTTGGAGTAACCGATCTCGTTGTCGTACCAGCTGACGAGCTTGACGAACTTGTCCGTCAGAGCGATACCAGCCTTGGCGTCGAAGATAGACGTACGCGTGTCACCGAGGAAGTCGCTGGATACAACGTCTTCGTCCGTGTAGCCGAGGATACCCTTCAGTTCGCCTTCAGAAGCCTTCTTGATGACTTCGCAGATCTCTGCGTAGCTAGCAGGCTTAGCGAGGTTCACCGTGAGGTCAACGACAGAGACGTCGAGGGTAGGCACGCGGAAGCTCATACCCGTCAGCTTACCGTTGAGCTCGGGGATAACCTTACCTACAGCCTTAGCAGCACCCGTGGAGGAGGGGATGATGTTGCCGGCAGCAGCGCGGCCACCACGCCAGTCCTTAGCGCTAGGACCGTCTACCGTCTTCTGCGTAGCCGTCGTAGCGTGTACCGTCGTCATCAGACCGTCGGTGATGCCGAAGTTGTCGTGCAGGACCTTAGCCAGGGGAGCGAGACAGTTCGTCGTGCACGAAGCGTTGGATACGAACTGCGTGCCCTTGACGTACTTGTCGGTGTTGACCCCTACGACGAACATAGGCGTGTCGTCCTTGGAGGGAGCAGACATTACGACATACTTAGCACCAGCGTCGATGTGACCCTGAGCCTTGTCCTTGGAGAGGAAGAGGCCGGTAGACTCGACGACGTACTCAGCACCGATAGCGTCCCACTTCAGGTCAGCGGGGTTGCGCTCAGCGGTGATGCGGATCGTCTTGCCGTTGACCACGAGGTTACCATCCTTGACTTCTACCGTGCCGTCGAAGCGACCGTGCATCGTGTCGTACTTCAGCATGTATGCCATGTACTCTGCGTCGAGGAGGTCATTGATACCTACGATCTCGATGTCCGTACGCTTCTGAGCTGCACGGAAGACGAAACGGCCGATACGTCCGAAGCCGTTAATACCTACTTTAATCATCTTACTTATTACTTATACGTGAATACTATTTATACTGCTTTGGTGCGCTGGTCGAGGCAGCCCGTAGGGCATACCCGCCTTTTGCTCCGCAAATTTACGGAAATTTATCCACATCACCTAAGCGCAGCTAGGCCTCGACGCATAATGTCCTCCTACCTCGCTCGGCTAGGGGCGAGGCAGGAGGTCGAAGACGCCTCAGAGGGGCTCTAAGCCAAGGGGAAAAGGGCTCCTGAGGGATATCCGTCAGCCGCCCGACGGACGGCAGTCAGCGCCGTGAGGGACGGCAGTCAGCGGGCTGAGGGCTATCCCTCGCGGAGCGAGCCGCGGGCTGGTGCCGCGCTGAGCGGCCTAAGCGGCATCAAGCGAGGCCGCTTGGACAGGTGTCGTGGTGCTTATGGGGAGGGGAAATCGCCCTTGGTCGGGGAGGAGGGGGCGCTTGCTCAGCGCTTAGTCCAAGGGGGCTATGGGGGCCTCGAGTAAGGCTAGGACGGACTCGAGGAGGTCGGGGGCGCTGGCGTCGAGCCAGTGGATGGAGGGGTCGCGCTGCCACCAGCTGAGCTGCTTGCGGGCGTAGTGGCGGCTATTGCGCTGGATTAGGCGGATGGCCTCGGCGCGGTCGATGGTGCCGTCGAAGTAGGCGAAGAGCTCCTTGTAGCCGACGGTGTTGAGCGCGTTGAGCGCGCGGTAGGGGTAGACGGCGCGCGCCTCGGCCTCCAGCCCCGCCTCGAGCATGAGCTCCACACGCCGATCAATGCGGGCGTAGAGCTCGGGGCGTGGTCGCTCCAGCCCCACCCTCAGGATGCGGAAGGGGCGCTGCTTGGGCTCTCCTCGGTGGTAGCTGGTGAAGGGGCTCCCTGTGGCGAGGTAGACCTCCCAGGCGTGGAGGAGGCGCTTGTAGTTGGCTGGGTCGACCTGACCTAGGTAGTCGGGGTCGACCTGCTCCAGGTCGTGGCGTATGCCCTCCAGCCCCTCGGCCTCGTAGCGCTGCCACACGGCACGGCGCAGGTCCTCGGGCACGCTCGGCACGGCGTCGAGCCCGCGACAGAGGGCATCGACGTACATCATTGAGCCGCCCGAGACGAGGACGACGGGCTGCTCGGCGAAGAGCTCCGCCAGCGTCTCCAGTGCCTCGCGCTCGTAGTCGGCAGCGCTGTAGTAGTCGTGGATGCTGCGTGTGCCTACGAAGTAATGAGGCACAGCCGCCCGCTCCTCGAGGGAGGGGGCAGCTGTGCCTATAGGGAGCTCGCGATAGATCTGCCGCGAGTCAGCCGAGAGGATGCTCGTGGAGAGCCGCTCTCCGAGGCGGATGCTTAGCTCCGTCTTGCCTACCCCCGTGGGCCCCACGAGGACTAGGAGCAGCGGGCTGCTAGTAGAGGCTCTCGGCATCCGCGATATCGAAGCCCTCGAGGTCCAGCTCGTCCTCGCTGAAGGACTCATCCCCGAAGTCCTCGCCCTCGAAGGGCGTCCCAGAGATGGCCGCAGCGCGTGTCAGCGACTCCTCGAAGGAGGCGATCTGCTTCGGCGCCTTGCCCTCGCTGAGGATCATCTGGGGGGTCTCGAGGCTCTTGCCTGGCTGCAGCTCCTCGACCTCGATGAAGAGGCCGCGCTCACTGAGCATGTCGAAGACGAAGAAGAGGTGGTCGCCACGGCGCTCGAGCTTGTCCTCCAGCAGCGTGTCGGCCATCAGCAGGCTGTCCTCGTCGGGGCGTGAGCCCATGTCCATACGGGTGATCTCCTCCTCCTTCTGCCAGTCCTCGTCGCAGACGTAGAAGCTCGTCAGCTCGTCGGGACGGTAGCCTAGGCTGTCGAGGATGAAGTCATTGAGCAGCAGGAAGCTCGCCTCGGAGTCGATGAGTAGCTCGCGGCGGAAGAAGTCGTTCTCGTCCGAGAGTAGGGATAAGCGGTATACCATAATATAGATGGGATCTAGGTGCGGGTGCAGCCCCAAGGGCAGCACAGCCCATCGGGGGGCCTGTGCTACTGCGGGGGCGCTACTTGGGCTGCGAGAGGGAGAGGCAGAGCTCGTCGAGCTGCTCCTGGTCGATGAGCGAGGGCGCATCGATCATCACGTCGCGGCCGGAATTATTCTTGGGGAAGGCGATACAGTCACGGATGCTGTCCAGCCCAGCGAAGAGCGAGACGAAGCGATCCAGCCCGTAGGCCAGCCCGCCGTGGGGAGGAGCCCCGTACTTGAAGGCATTCATCAGGAAGCCGAACTGCTCCTGAGCCTTCTCGGGGGTGAAGCCCAGGAGGTCGAACATCTGTGCCTGCAGCCCGCTGTCGTGGATACGGATCGAGCCGCCACCGACCTCGACGCCGTTGATGACCATGTCGTAGGCATTGGCCCGCACGGCTCCTGGGTCGGTCGCCAGTAGGGGGATGTCCTCGGGCTTGGGCGAGGTGAAGGGGTGGTGCATGGCGTAGAAGCGCTGCGTCTCCTCATCCCACTCGAAGAGCGGGAAGTCCACCACCCAGAGGCAGGAGAACTGGCGCTTGTCTCTGAGCCCAAGCTGTGAGCCCATCTCAAGACGGAGCTCGCAGAGCTGCTTGCGTACCTTCATCGGCTCGTCCCCCGAGAGGATGAGGATGAGGTCGCCGGGTGCGGCCTGCATCTTGGAGGCCAGTGCCTGTAGCGTCTCTTGGCTGTAGAACTTGTCCACGCTGCTCTTGACCGTGCCGTCGGCCTCGACGCGTGCGTAGACCATGCCCTTAGCGCCGATCTGCGGGCGCTTGACGAAGTCCGTCAGGGCATCCAGCTGCTTACGCGTGTAGCTGGCGGCACCCTGGGCACAGATACCCCCGATGTAGGCGGCATCGTCGAAGACCCCGAAGCCGAAGCCCGAGAGCGTATCCTTGAGCTCTACAAACTCCATGCCAAAGCGCGTGTCGGGCTTGTCCGACCCATAGCGGCTCATCGCCTCCTGCCAGCTCATGCGGGGGAAGGGAGTGGCGACCTCCACGCCCAGCAGCTCCTGGAAGAGGTACTTCGTCATGCCCTCGAAGATGGTCAGCACGTCCTCCTGCTCCACAAAGCTCATCTCGCAGTCGATCTGCGTGAACTCGGGCTGGCGGTCGGCGCGCAGGTCTTCGTCGCGGAAGCACTTCACGATCTGAAAGTAGCGGTCGAAGCCACTGACCATGAGCAGCTGCTTGAAGGTCTGTGGCGACTGCGGCAGGGCGTAGAACTGATTGGGGTTCATGCGCGAGGGCACGACGAAGTCGCGGGCGCCCTCAGGGGTAGACTTGATCAGTACGGGTGTCTCGACCTCGAGGAAGCCCTGGGCGTCGAGGTAGCGACGTACGGCCAGGGCGAAGCGGTGACGCAGCTCGAGGTTGGAGCGCACGCAGCTGCGGCGTAGGTCGAGGTAGCGGTACTTCATACGCAGGTCATCACCGCCGTCGGTCTCGTCCTCGATGGTGAAGGGGGGGACCTCCGAGGCGTTGAGCACGCTGAGGCGCTCGACGAGGATCTCGATGTCGCCCGTGTCGAGCTTGGGGTTCTTGTTCTCACGCTCGGCGACCTTGCCCGAGACCTGGATGACGTATTCGCGCCCCAGCTTCTCAGCCTGGGCGATGAGGTCGGGGCCGACGAGGCTCTCGTTGAAGACCAGCTGCGTGATGCCGTAGCGGTCACGCAGATCGACGAAGATCATGCCGCCCATGCGACGTGCCTTCTGTACCCAGCCGGCGAGCGTGACCTGCTCCCCGACCTGGCTGAGGCGCAGCGCGCCGCAGGTAGTAGTGCGATACATAGCTATATCTATTGTATGGTGTTGTCTCTAGCGCAAAAGTACGAAGAATTGACCGACCGCGCCCTGCCGCACGGCTTCGGCCCTGAGCTGCCTAGGCTGTAGGCTCAGCTCGCCTGGCGCTGAGGTGCCCTGAGCCCCCTAGGGCTGGATAGCGAGGAGGCCACCGAGCAGGGTCGCTCGGTGGCCTCGATAGGGCGCTTAGGCCTTGGCTGTCTCCCGCCGCTGCTTACGCTAGGAGGAAGACTGCGGCGCGGGGGGACACAGCTCTAGAGCCTAATCCCGTACTGCAGCTCCATGAGGACGGGGATCTCGCTCAGATCGCGGCTCGTGACCCAATACTTCGTGCCATCATACACGTGCTGGCGGTAACGAGCGTAGCCCAGCCCTAGGGAGGTGCGCAGGTAGCTCTTTTGGCTCAGGCCGAAGGTCCATCCGAAGCTCAGGGATTGTAAGAGGCTGTAGTCTGTCCAGAGATACTCACTCGGCTTGGAGCCGAAGAGGGTGAGCTTGTCTCCTCCCTCTATCCCTAGGCGGAAGCTCAGGTAGCCCCCCTTCTGATAGTAGGGGCTAGTGGAGGCCTTGGAGAAGTACCAGCGCGGGGCGAACTCTAGGTAAGGGCCTACACCGCTGAAGCTCAGCTCTACCTTTCCGCTAGCCCCTTTACCATAGCTTAGCCCGATCCCCAAGCCCGTCCGAGCCGTGAGGGAGAAGCGCCGAGAGAGTCGGAACTCGTAGCCGAATCCATTATGTGAGCCGAGCTCGAAGCCGTATTGGTGGCGCTGCAGGGGAGCCTCAGCCTCCTGCGCTAGAAGTGTGCCTGTCCCAAGGGCTAGGGCGAGCCCTAGCTGTAGGATTGTTTTCTTCATATTGATCTTAATAAGTAGTGTAGCTGACAGCCTCCCCGCGGCTGCAGGGGGCGCCCGTCGCTTCGCCGCTTAGGCCAGTGGCGGGGTGTAGCAGGAGCAAAGATATAGGAATTACCCGCACTGCGCAAGGTGCTGGTGTCCCTAAGAGTTCAGGGGGCTAACAGCGTCCGTGTTAGCCCCCTGAGCTTGGGGAAGGATGGGGGTAGGGCTAGGCTCTGCGGCCTGCCTTGGGATGGGGGCGCGCTCGGGCTAGTTCGCCTGGGGACGGAGCGTGATGACGGCGTATTCGCTCTGGGTGCCTATGCGGTACTTGCCGCCCCAGATGCCTATGCCGCTCGAGACGTAGTACTGCGTGGCGCCGCGACGGTGGTAGCCGTGTGATCGCTCGTAGAGCTGGTCCACGATGAGGTTGATGGGGAAGACCTGTCCGCGGTGCGTGTGCCCCGAGAGCTGGAGGTCTATGCCCGCCTGCTCAGCCTCCTCGAGGTGATGGGGCTGGTGGTCGAGCAGGAGGATGAGCCTCGTGCGGTCGAGCCCTGCCGTCAGCTCCCGCAGCGAGCGGCGACGGCGGTTCGTCGCGTCATCGCGCCCGATGATGTAGAGCTTGTCCTCGAAGGTGGCCACCGAGTCCTGCAGCAGCTGGATCTTCGTCTGACGGATGAAGCCCTTCTCCCGCGCCTCGCCGCCGAGGTACTCATGATTGCCGAGGCAGGCGTAGACCGGGGCCTCGAGCTGATTCACCAGTTCGGCGAGACGATCCTCCAGCACGGGGCGCACGTCGCCATCCACGAGGTCGCCCGCGATGAGGATGAGGTCGGGGCGCTCGGCATTGATCAGCTGCACCCAGCGGCTCAGCTCCTCGCGCCCTATGGTGTAGCCTAGGTGCAGGTCACTGATGCCGACGATCTTGATCGGGCGCTCCAGCTGCTTGGCCATGGTGAGCTCCAGTGCTACGCGCACCTTCTGCTGGTAGCGGTAGCTGCCCCAGGCGAAGATGCCGACGATGAGGAGCCCCAGCACGCCCGCCAGTGGCCAGCTCGGGGCGAGGAGCGGCCGTAGCTGGGGGATGAGGCGCAGCAGGTCGAGCGCCAGGAAGAGGAGGACGAGGTAGAGCAGCCAGAAGATCCAGGACGTGCTGAAGGGATAGGTGTAGCGCGTCAGGGCTACCGACAGCCCGCCCCTGAGGAGGAGGCTGCCGAGGCTGAGGGCGAAGGCCCCGAGCCACAGCCCCAGGACGATCCAGCGTAGGGCAGGCGTCATGGGGGCAATGGTCACCAGGCGCCAGCTGGAGTAGCCGAGGCCGAGGAGAAGGACGGCGAGAGCCGTCACGATCATAGCTATAGGAGGCATATCGGGAGCGCTCGGCTAAGAGTGGAGGTCGCGCGGCTCGACGGGGATATTGCGCTTGAGGATCAGGCGCAGCGAGCGGTCGTAGGTGATGTAGTTCCAGACCCAGTTCAGCAGGACGATGATCTTATTGCGCACCGAGAGGATGGAGCGTAGGTGCACGACCAGCCAGAGCAGCCAGGCGGAGAAGCCGCCCCACTTCATACGACCGATCTCGGCCACAGCCTTATTACGCCCGATGGTCGCCATAGAGCCGAGGTCGCGGTAGGCGAAGGGACGCTGGGAGCGGCCGTCGAGGCGTGCCTTGAGGTTGGCAGCCAGGAGCTTAGCCTGCTGTAGGGCTACCTGTGCCAGCTGGGGATGCCCCTGCGGATAGTTGGGGTCGGTGGTCATGAGGCTCTGGTCGCCGAGGGCGAAGATGTCGGGGTAGCCGAGGACCTCGCTATGGGCGTCGACGAGGATACGGCGGCCACGGCCGAGGGTCTCAGCCGAGAGGCCTGCCACCTCGTTGGCCGTGATGCCGCTCACCCAGATGACGGTGCGGGAGCGCATGGCCTCGCCGTCGGCGAAGGAGAGCGTCAGCCCGTCGTAGTCGGTGACCATCTTGCCGAAGTGCAGCTCCACCCCTAGGCTCCTCAGCCCACGGGCTGCGGCCTCGGAGCTCTTCTCACTCATCGCCCCTAGGAGGCGCGGTGCGGCATCCACCAGATGGATCTCGAAGGCGTCGATATCCATCCCGGGGTAGTCCTTGGGCAGGACGTAGCGCTTCATCTCCGCCAGTGCCCCAGCGATCTCGACCCCTGAGGGGCCACCACCGACGATGATGACGCGCTGTAGGGCGGCCTGCTCCTCGGGATGGTCCGCCACTAGGGCCTGCTCGATATTCTGTAGGAGCACGTTACGCAGGTTCATCGACTCGTAGAGTGTCTTCATCGGTAGGGCGTGGCGCGCCACCTGCTCCTTGCCGAAGAAGTTCGTCGTCCCGCCGCAGGCCAGCACGAGGTAGTCGTAGCTGACGGGCCCCACGGAGGTGAGGAGCTGCTTGTGCTCGGCGTCGACCGCCTCCACCGATGCTAGGCGGAAGAGGAAGTTCCCCTTGCGGCGGAAGGCCGAGCGGAAGGGGAAGGCAATGCTGCTGGGCTCGAGCCCCGAGGAGGCCACCTGGTAGATCAGCGGGGGGAACTGGTGGTAGTTGTTCTGATCGATGAGGACGATCTGGAAGCGACTACTATCGAGCTCCTGGGCGAGCTTGAGCCCGCCGAAGCCTCCACCTGCGATGACCACACGCGGCAGCGAGGAGCTGGGGATATTGATGCTCATAGATTGGAATAGCTAAATACGTCTTTATTCGTCTGCAGGGATAGAACCGCCCACGCGCGCAAAAGGTTACGTCCCCCGTGCTCTACCCGCCGCAGGGCTGCTTCCCCTAGCCTTACCGCCCGTGCTCGGCATCGAGGGAGGCCTCCTGAGGGATATCCATCAGCTCCTCGAGGGACGTCCTTCAGACGCGTGAGGGATGCCCATCAGCTGTCTGAGGGATATCCCTCAGCGCGCCTCTGGGGAGGCTGGGCGCTCGCCGCCCCTTGCCGCTGGCGGCAACCGCAGGCCTTCGTGAGGGCGATCCGCAGCGCGGCTGTGGGGCTTCGTTCGCTTGGTGGCGAGCTCGGTAAAGGCTGGGCCGCGCTGGTGGGGCTCCCCCTTAGGCCAGGGGGCTGTCGCTCCCCCAGCGGCGCGCGCCGCGACTCGCTCGCCGAATAGGAATAGATGTGTACATTTGCTCCTAACATAATGACTACAAATACGCTCACAAGTATGAAGCCCAAGCAACTCCTATCCCCCACCGTCGTACGTACGATACTCCTCATCGTCTACAGCTTCATCGGCTGGGGACTCTTCTACTATCAGGAGGGGATGAGCCTCAGGGAGGCCTATCGGAGCTTCCTGCCGCTGCTCGCCTTCGTGCTCTGTCTGCCCGCAGCAGCTGCACGGACGCAGCACTTCCTCTCCCGACTAAGCCGCGAGTACAAGCAGCAGGGCTAACCCCCGCCTGACGCTCCGGTATCTAAATACGACAGCGCCCGCCTCCCCAGCTAGGGAAGGCGGGCGCTGTCTGTAGTAGCTGTGCTGAGCTGCGGCGCTAGTCGGCGATGATGCTCATCTCGGCACCGCTGGCGTAGTCGCCACCGTTCTGCGCCGAGAGGGCCGTGAAGCGGAGGTAGCGGGCGCGCTGAGGCTGGCTGAGGTCGACGCGCTTGAGCTTCTTGTCCTTGGCGAAGGTCCCCTTCTGCACCTCCGTCCAGGTCTTGCCGTCCTGACTGATGGAGATGGCGTAGTCCTTGATGTCGCCCGTCCAGTTCTCATCCTGACGTGGTAGGTAGGTGAAGGCACGGATGAGCTTGGTGTCCAGGACGTCGAAGTCGATCCAGTGGGGGTACTTGGTCACCGTCACGGAGTACATGCTGTGCCAGATCGTCCCGGGGTCGAAGTCGAGGAGGTTCGCTGCCTCGTCGCCGTAGGGTACCTCCTCGCTGCTGGCGGAGAGGATGGTTGCCTGCACCGTCTCTACGCGGGTGAAGTGCTCGATGCTCACCAGCTCGGGGTGACGCCTATCCCAGGCCTTGACCTGGACGGGCTCGCGCATCAGCACGGGACCCGTGTAGCGCTGCGCCTTAGCCTTGCCGATCTGGATCATCAGCTCGGCGCCGGGGCGTGCCTTCAGGCTGAGCATGCCATCCAGCCCGCGGGCGATGATGGGGGCAGCGGCTGCTTGGGGCACCGTCGTGCTGTGCGTCTGCTGAGGCTTGATACCACGCAGCGGGCGGATTGTCAGGCCGAAGTAGTGAGGCTCGGCCTTCGTCTGGTACTGCTCGGTGGGAGGACCCTGACCGCAGCTGAAGCCGCCGAGGCCTGTGGAGCTGATCCCCAGCACGAGGTGCGTGTCCCCTGCAGGGGGCAGCTCGGTGGGGTGCGGGGCGAGCAGCAGATCCAGTGCCGAGTAGGGCAGGGCGGAGCTCGTCATCAGGCTGTCGGAGATGAAGAGGAGGCCATTGCCTGCGGCGTTGGTGAGGCTCGTCCAGCGTACGTCCTCGCGGTTGGCCATCGTCTGGGGCTTGGGGAAGGAGATGAACTGGCCCGCGACAGTGCTCTGGTGGAGCTGGACGAACTGGCCGCTCTTGCGGTCGCCGTAGTTATTGATCGGGCCGCGGCCGTAGTAGCGGTACTGGTCGTAGCTCTTGGGCAGGACGAACTCGTAGCCGAGACGCGCCAGGACGAGGTTCGGCTTGTTGGAGCTGATGCCCGAGTTCAGCTGGATCGTCCCGTCGGGGCGTACCGTCCAGACGACCTGCGAGGTGAAGTGGAAGTCCTCGGGACCGAAGCGCTGCGTCGTGTCCTCGATGATCTCGTAGCGGCCTGAGGCGCGCTCCATCTTGAGGACGGCAGCGTTCGGCGCCTGCGAGCGCACGGTGAAGAAGAGCTGCAGTGAGCCGTCGGCGAGGCGCTGCACCCTGTACTGCTGTACCTGATGGCGCAGGTTGTGAAGGCCGTTGGCTACCCAGCGTCTGCGTGCCCAGATATCATTGTCGGCAGGGGCGCGGAAGGCGTTCAGGCGGGGACCCTGACCAGGGCGCAGCAGCGTGTCACCTGCGTAGACGAGGCTGGAGAGCGTACCCTCCTTGAGGTCGAAGGCCGCGGAGAAGTCCCTACCCGTGACGCTGTAGCTATCCCCCTCCTTGGCGACCTTCGTGAGGCGCAGTCCGCTGGAGGGCTGGGCGACCTCAGGGCGCTTGCTCTGATAGGGGAGCTGCTCGTCGGCCTGCACGTAGCCGGCCTTAGCCCAGGGCTTGTCTACCTTGAGGACGAGCTCGAGGGTGAGGAAGTACTCCTTCTCGGGCGAGGTCTGTCCCAGTTGGCTGGGATCGAGGCTGAGCTCGGCCGACCGGCGTGCCCCGATGGCGGGGAGCTGCTGCGTGCCGCTCCTGGTGACGACGCCGTCCTCGATGAGGCGCCAGCGTAGCTCGTAGTCGGAGAGGTCGGTGAAGTAGTTCTTATTGCTGATGCGCAGGCGGTGCGCCGCACGGTCGGCCCAGGCGAAGCCTACATTCTGATACACCTTCTTGACCTCGTAGTACTGAGGCTTGGGCTCGAGGTCAGCGAAGACCAGGCCGTTCATGACGAACATCCCGCTATTGGGCTTGTCGCCGAAGTCACCGCCGTAGGCTAGGTAGCGCGTGCCGTCGGGCTTATAGTTGTAGAGCGCCTGGTCGACCCAGTCCCAGATGGCACCGCCGCAGATGAAGTTGGTGCTCTCGATGGCCGGCCACATGTCGCTGAGGCCGCCACAGGCATTACCCATGGAGTGGGCGTACTCCGAGATGTGGAAGGGGTACTTGATCTTGTAGCCGCCCTTCGCCGCGCCCTGCACCCAGGAGACGGAGGGGTACTGGTTGGAGCCCATGTCGACGATCTCGTTGTTGCGCTCGTACTGTATGGGGCGCGAGGTGTCGAGCTTCTTGGTAGCCTGGTAGCTCTTGACGAAGTTCACGCCTGGGCCTGCTTCGTTCCCGAGCGACCAGATGACGATGGAGGGGTGGTTATAGTTGGCATGCACCATCTCCAGCATGCGCGCCACGTGCTGCGTCTCCCACTCGGGGACGTGCGAGAGCGAGGCCGCGCCGTAGTAGTACTCGTGCGACTCGATATTGGCCTCGTCCTCGAGGTAGATGCCGTACTTGTCGCAGAGGTAGTACCAGTAGGGGCTGGGAGGGTAGTGCGAGTTGCGCACGTGGTTGATGTTGGCGCGCTTCATCATCATGACCTCGCGCTCCATCTGCTCCTTGGTGATGGCATGGCCTAGGGCGGGGTTGGTCTCGTGGCGGTTCGTCCCCTTGAGCTTGACGGGCTTGCCATTGACATAGTAGTAGCGCCCAGCGATACCGAACTCATCCTCCGAGGCAGGTGTGTCCTTGATCTCCACCGTGCGGAAGCCTGTGTAGAGCGAGGCCTTATCTAGGAGCGTCTTGCCCCCAGCGTCGTAGAGCTCGGCCACCAGGACATAGCGCCAAGGTGCTTCAGCAGACCACACTCTAGGCTCAGAAAGGGTCAGCTGCGCCTCCGTCGTGCCGAAGGCGCTTACCTTCGCCGTGGCCGTAGCTACGGGGCGTGCCTCAGCCTCGTCCGAGTAGAGCGGTAGGCCGTAGAGGCTGTAGCGGAGTTGCTGCCCAGGCTTAGCCTTCTTGCTCAGCGAGCTGACCTCCGCGGTGATGCTCAGCGTGCCCGTCTGGTAGTCCTTCGTGAGACCTGGCAGTACACGTAGGTCACGCAGCTGCGTCTGGGGCTTGGCCGTCAGGTAGACGGAGCGGAAGATCCCCGGCAGGCGGAACATGTCCTGCGCCTCGAGGAAGGAGCCATCGCTGCTGCGGTAGACCTCGACGGCCACCGTATGCTCCTTGAGCTTGGGGTCGAGGTAGGGGGAGATATCGAAGGAGGCGAGGTTGCGCGAGTTCTTCGAGAAGCCCACGTAGCGCCCGTCGATCCAGAGATAGAAAAAGGAGTCTACGCCGTCGAAGTTGATGTAGACGGCCTTGCCCGCCCAGTCACTGGGGACGCTGAAGTGGCGCAGATAGGAGCCCACCTCGTTGCGATCGCGGTAGGTCGTCCAGTCCTTGGGCGGCGTGCGCATGACGCCCTTCTTCCAGTCGCCGACCTTGACCTCGTGGTAGAAGATCACGGGCTGATTGACGTAGATAGGCGTGCCGTAGCGCTGCGTGCCGTCCTTCTGCAGGCCGTAGACGTTCCAGCTCATCGGGACATTGACCTCATCCCAGCGGGAGACATCGTAGCCCAGACGGTAGAAGTCCTGGGGACGCTCCTCAGGGGTGCGTACCCAGTGGAAGCGCCAGCGGCCGTCGAGGCTGCGGTAGAGGCTGCTGTGCTCGGGCAGTACACGCTCGGCACGGTCGCCCGCGGCGAAGGAGAAGAAATAGCTGTGGGGGAGCTGCTTGTTGCGTGCGTAGTCCTCGGGGTTCTGCCACTCCTGCCCTGTGGGGGCGGCCTCCGTACGGAAGGAGTAGCCAGGCAGCAGTGCCTGAGCGCCGAGGTCTACTCCACGGCCTAGGAGCAGCGCGGCTGCTGCGAGCAGCACGAGACGCTTCTTGGTGTAGCGATTCATGTCGGTGTAGTAGACGTTTTGGATGGTATATCTATTGTGTATTCTTGCGGTGGGGGACTAGAGGAGCCCTTGGGCTCGGGCTACCTCTAGGGTATCTCGGAGACCTTCCTCGAGGTCGTAGCGCGGCTGCCAGCCCAGAGCCAGCAGCGGGGAGGGATCGCAGCGCCAGTTGCGCTGGGCCAGGATCGGGTACTTGTCCCTATTCAGGGGCGTGACCTTTCCGCTGAGCCGCGCCCAGAGCGAGCCGAGCTGACAGACGCCCCACAGCAGCGGTAGCGGGACGCGTAGGTGCAGCACGCGGCGGCGTCCTAGCAGACGCTGGACGAGCCGCCCGTACTCTATATCCGTATAGGTAGCGCCGTCGGAGACGATGTAGCGCTCGCCCTCAGCCTCGGGCCGAGAGAGGACGTGCAGCGCGGCACGAGCCACATCGGCGCCGTGGACGAAGGTCAGGTACTGCGTCTGGCAGCCCGCCATAGCGTTGATGCCGCCAGCGATCCCACGCAGGGACATCAGGTAGTCCTTGTCCCCAGGGCCGTAGACGCCTGTGGGCAGGAGGATGGTGAAGGGGAGGCCCGACTGCTCGGTGTAGTGCTCCGCCAGGCACTTGCTGCGGCCGTAGCGCGTCGTCGGGCGCTGCGGATCGTCAGCGCGTAGCGGCGTGTCGTCGCGGTGGATGTCGCCGTAGCTGCTGAGGCTACTCATCAGGACGAAGCGCTCGGGCGGCTGCGGCAGGTCGATGAGCGCCGACAGCAGGCGCAGCGTATGCTCGGCGTTGACCTCCTGGAACTCCTCGAGGCGTGCCGTCTTGGTGATGCCCGCGTTGTGGATGACGTAGTGCCACAGGGGCTCGCCTGGGTAGTGGGCGCTGAGGGCGTGGAAGGCCGAGCGCATCTGCTCGGCGTCGTAGTAGTCGACCTCCACGTAGCGTATGCCCTCGCGCTTGAGGCGCTCCAGCTGGGCGCCAGCGCGTACGGCTACCCAGAGCTCGTAGCCGGCAGCCCGAGCCTCGCGCAGCATATGGCTGCCGATGAAGCCCGAGGAGCCGGTGATCAGTAGGCGGGGTGTGCTGCTCATGGTCTAGCTCTATAGCGTAGGGACGGTCTAGGCGGGGCTAGAAGACGGAGAAGTGTACGTAGCGCTTGGGGTTCTCCTTGAGGTCACGCATCAGGCGGTCGGCATTGTTCACCAGGCTATCCAGACGGTTGTAGAGGCTGGGGTCGCTGAGCAGGAGCCCTGCCGTGTTGTCCTTGCTGCGGAGCTGTGCCGTGACCTGCTGCAGCTGGCGCGTCGTCTCGTTGAGATGCTGCATCATGGAGTCGAGCTTGAGCTGGGTGAGCTGTGCGCTGAAGGCGTGGAGGTTGCCGGTGAGGCCATGCACGTTGTCCATCACGGGCTTGAGGCTCTGGCTGGATTGGTTGAGGGCAGCCATCATCGCATGCAGCTGCATGGAGGATCCCTTGAGGGCTAGGAGCACGCTGTCGATACTCTTGTCGTGCAGCAGCGTGTCCAGGCGGACGAGGGTCTGCGTGATGGTGGGCATCATGTTGTTGACGGCGGGGAGGATCTGATCTGTCGCTATGGACAGCAGGTCGCCTGCGGGGGAGACGCTGGAGATGGTGTCGCCGTCGGAGAGGGTGCGGGGATCGTGGCCGTCGATGGTGAGGACGAGCTCGGAGCCACTCAGAGGGTTCATCTTGATCTTGACGACGCTCTTGGAGCTGACGCGTACGTGGGGGTCCAGCGCTAGCTCTACGGTCGCGCCGTAGCCTCGGTTGTAGTCGAAGCGCACTTCACGCACCGAGCCGACCTTGAAGCCACTGACGATGACGGGCGTCGCGACGGTGACGCTGTTGAGGTTATCGAAGTGTGCGTAGTAGGTCGTCGTCTTCTTGAAGATCTCGATCCCCTTGAGGTAGTTGATCCCGATGTAGCCGAGGACGAGGGCTAGGACGGTGAGGAGACCTATCTGTACTTCTTTCTTGAACTTCATATAGAGCGGGCTGAGCAGTAGTGATGAATCGGATGAATGTGGGTGAGCGGGCTAGCGCAGGCGCTGCGAGCCCTTGTAGGGGACGATGTAGGCATCCTGGTAGGCCTTAGGTAGCGCTTTGATCTGAGCTTGGGCTTCGGCCTTGGTCTTGCAGGCGGGTAGTAGGTAGATATAAGCCTTACCCGCCTGCTGTCGTTCGATGGGCTGGGGGAAGCGGCGGAAGCGCGCGTCCTTGGTGTCGATCTTCTCGGGGGAGGAGAGGAACTGCACGCGGTAGTGTAGACCCTCGGTGAGCTTGGCCTCGGGCTGCTTCTTGAAGGCCTCCTTGACCTTTGTGGCGACGCTGGAGCTGGCTGAGGAGCTGGAGCTGCTGCGCTCGCTACGAGCAGGGCTCGGGCTACTGGACTTGGCGGGATGAGCCGTGATGCTATCAGCCGTATCCTCGACCTGAGTGCTGGGCTCGGCCTCGGGCTCGGGGGCCGTCGTGGCGCTCTCGCGTCGGGCACTGCGGGGGCTGGCCTTGCCGCGCCAGGCGGCGTAGTAGCTGGAGAAGGCTCCCGCGATGGAGCTGGCGAGCTCCTCCTGCCCCTGGGCGGAGAGCATGTAGGTGGCCTCGCTGGCGTTGGAGAGGAAGCCGATCTCGGTGAGCACACTGGGCATAGCGGACTGGCTGAGTACCCAGAGGATGTCCTGACGCACGCCGCGGCTGTAGCGGCCTGAGCGGCGGTAGTGCCGCTGTATATGGTTCGCCAGGTCAATACTCTTGTTGAAGTAGGCGTCCTGCATGAGGTCAAACATGATGTAGCTCTCCGTCGAGGTCGGGTCGAAGCCTCGGTAGGTCGTCTTATAGTCGCTCTCCAGGAGCATGGCCTTGTTCTCGCGCATCGCTACGCTGAGGTTATTGGCGAGCTTGGCGACGCCGAGGACGTAGGTCTCGGTGCCGTAGACGCTCTTGGACGGGGCGCTATTGACGTGGATGCTGAGCATCATCGAGGCTTGGTTGCGGTTGGCGAAGTCCGCACGCTCCTGTAGCCCGACGAAGACGTCGGTACGGCGCGTGTAGAGGACGCGCACCTCAGGGTGGGTAGCCTGGATCTTCGCCCCGACGAGCTTGGCCACGGCCAGCGTGATGTCCTTCTCCTTACCTCCATTGCCTACGGTACCCGAGTCCTTGCCCCCGTGTCCTGCATCCAGGACGACGGTGAATAGGCGCTGCGCATCCGCCCACTGGGGGCAGAGCAGACCGAGGACGAAGATGAAGAGCCCCATACGGAGCGCGTGCGATGCTGACCTAGAGCGAGGACACATAGCTGAGCTATACCTGTTGATGACGATGGGTGCTACCGTGGACGCGTCCAGAGGGCTCGCGTGCAGGATAGCTTATATATTGTAGTGCGACAAAGATACGGCTTTTCCCAAAGGGAAGACGCGCCTAGAGCTCAGGGGACAGCCCGTACTGGAGGGAAGTAGCCTCAAGGGCGAGGTGCTCCCCAGCCTTCGGTGGCTCCCGCACGGCCTCTCAAGGGTGGGCGAAGCTCCCCCTAAGGCATGCCGCTCGTCCCCCTAGGCTCGGGCAGTCGGCACTGCCGTCCCTGAGCCGCACGACTGATAGCAGTCGGCGCCGTGACGGATAGCTCGGAAGGTGCGCTTGCTTAGCCTAGGAACTCCTTAGCCCTTGCTGGGCGCTTCCTCCCGTCCTGCTTAGCGCTTGTTTGTCTGCGGCTTAGCCCTCCTCTCTTCGCCTTGTCTAAGGACTCCCCGATCCCTGCCTTAGCTCGCTGAGCGCCTGCTATAAAGGACTTCGCCCCTGCCTCCCTCGATGAAGGGAGACAGGGGCGAAGCTATTTAAGGGGCTTGAGGCAGTGGGCTAGCGCTCTTCTGCAGCGAGGAGCTCGCTACACAGCTGGTAGCCCTTGATCATCATGCGGGGGATGTGGAAGGGCCCCTTGAAGAGGTTGCCCTTGGCAGGCTGCGCCACCGAGCCATCGCGGTGCAGGTAGCCGTACCACTCGCCGTACTCGTGGTCGGGGAGGTGGGCGTACATCCAGTCACTGATCTGTCGGTGCATCTTCAGGTAGCGCTCCTCACCCGTCATCTGATAGGCGTAGAGCGTGGCGATGACGGCCTCGGTCTGTGGCCACCAGAACTTCATGTCCTGCGCGTAGTCCTGACAGGGCAGGCCCTTGCAGTCACGGAAGTTGATGATCCCACCGTAGAGCTCGTCCCAGCCCCAGTCCCAGGACCAGTCTAGGATCTTGCAGCCGAGCTCGATGAGGTGCTTGTCACCCCCGCGATACTTAGCCTCCTCGAGGATGAACCAAGCCGTCTCGATGCAGTGCCCAGGGTTGATGAGGCGACCGCTGAGGCTGTCGATGAACTCCCCATTCGGGCCCACCATCTCCAGCAGCGCCTTGTACTCGGGGTGGAGGAAGTAGCGCTCCAGCTTGTCCAGCGACTCGGCGATCTGCGCGTCCAGCACAGGGTCGGGCAGCGCCTCACGGATACGGCTAGCCGTATTGATCAGGATCATCACGATGGAGTGACCCTGTGCCTGGAGCTCCTCGGTGTACTTGGGCTCGAGGATGCCGGGGGTGGTGAGGAAGCGCTGGATGTCCTTGAAGAGCTGGACGGCCTTCTCTGCATAGCGCTTGTCTCCCGAGGCTAGGGCATACTCGCTGAAGGCGATGGCCGCGAAGCTCTCACTGAAGACATAGCGGCGCCTACGCAGGCCGCGGCCGTCCTCCGTGACCTCGAAGAACATACGCCCATCCGTGTCGAAGCAGTGCCGCTCGATGAACTCGATGGTCGTACGGGCGGCCTCGAGCCACTCGGGGCGCTGCTCGATCTGATTGTAGGCGAAGGAGGCGACGAAGGCGAAGCGGCCCTGGAACCATACGCTCTTGGTCGTGTCCATGAGCGTCCCATCCCGATCTACGCAGGTGTAGATGCCGCCGTGCTTGCGGTCGAGCCCGTGCTGGAGCCAGAAGGGGAGGATATTCTCCACTAGGTCCTCACGGTAGCGGTCACGCGTGGCGCGGAGGTAGTTGCTGATCTGTCCCACGTCGCTCTAGAGCTTGTTGCCCTTGTTGAAGAAGTCGATCGCCTCGAGCTCGGCCTTGATCTGTGCCTCCTCCTCGTCGGTGATGTTGCGGAAGGGCGTGCGGTTGCCCCCGAGGTCGAGGCCCATGAGCTTCATGATGCGCTTGCCAGCGACGATATTGCCGCGGTAGCGTGCGATGACGTTGATGACGTCCTGATTGTAGTTCTGCAGCTCACGTGCCTTCTCGAGGTCACCAGCGCGGAAGGCCTCGATGACGCCTACCAGCACATTACCGCAGTAGTTGGCCGTACCGCTGATACCGCCCTGTACGTCGCAGGCAGCAAGCCCTGCCAGCAGCGTCTCGTCGAGGCCGTGGAGCAGGTCGTACTTGCCGTCCTTGTAGAGCTTGCACTGGTTGAACTCATAGAGGTTCTCGTTGGTGAACTTGATCCCAGCGAAGTTGGGGATACGGCCGTCGACCGCCTGCAGGAAGTCCGTCATCGGCAGGTAGGCGCCGTTGAAGACAGGGATGTGGTAGTAGTAGAAGGGGAGATTGGGCGCACCCGAAGCGATCTCTTCGCAGTACTTGACGAGCTCCTCGATGCGGCCGACCTTGGGGAAGGGCGAGGCCATGGAGCCGATCCCCCAGGCACCGATCTTCTGGGCGTGCTGTGCCAGACGATGCGCCGAGCGGACGCTGGTGCTGCCCACGTGGACGATGACCTTGAAGTCCTTGGGTGCTACCTCGACCCACTTCTCGGCTAGGAGCATACGCTCCTCGTCGCTGAGCATGTAGCCCTCACCCGATGAGCCGTTGATGAAGACGCCCTTGAGGCCATTGCGGTGCAGCATCTCTGCGTAGCGAGCGATAGGCTCGAGATTGACGTCGCCGTTCTTGTCGAAGGGCGTGAAGGGGGCTACGAGCAGCCCTTGGATATGTGCCATTGCTGTATATAATAATGTAGTTACGGCCTGTCGGTAGTAGGGTGGGGAGTCCCCCGCCTGTCTGCGCTACCCACAGCTAGGGGCAAAGGTAAGAATATTCTCGAATGCGAAGACGCCCGGCGAACCCATCGGTTCGTCGGGCGTCCTGGTTAGCTGTGGAGCCTTGTCCTTAGGCCTCCTTGACGCGCCCTACGTAGGATCCGTCACGCGTGTCGATGGTGATCAGCTCGCCCTCGGTGATGAAGAGGGGCACGCGTACCTCAGCACCCGTCTCGACGGTAGCAGGCTTGAGCGTGTTGGTCGCCGTATCGCCCTTGAGGCCGGGCTCGGTGTAGGTGACGCGCAGCGTGACATGGGCGGGCAGCTCGCAGGTCAGTACGGTCTCCGTAGCAGCATGTACCATAGCCTCTACCATGTCGCCGTCCTTGAGGAACTGCACGCCGTCGATGACTGCCTCGGGGATGGTGATCTGCTCGAAGGTCTCAGGGTGCATGAAGTTCAGCCCCATCTCGTCCTTGTAGAGGTACTGGTAGGGGCGGCGCTCGATGCGCACCTCCTCGACCTTGACCCCGCTATTCCAGGTCTTGTCGATGACACGACCCGTGGCGATGTTCTTGAGCTTGGAGCGAACGAAGGCAGGGCCCTTCCCAGGCTTGACGTGGAGGAACTCGACGATGAAGTAGTACTGCCCGTCGATGTCGAGGCACATACCGTTGCGGAAATCTGCTGTAGTAGCCATAGATATATATTAAGTTGTTGTTTACTTCTGCGCTACAAAAATAGGCAAAATCGTCCAGCCAGCCCCGAGCCGCGTCCTCGGCTAAGCCGCAGCACCTCCTTGCCTCCTCTAGGAGCCCCGCCCTACCTAGGACTGGAGTGGAGGGCGAAGCTACGCTGCTGAAACCGAGGCCCAAGGGGGAGGGAGTGTGAGGGATATCTGTCAGCTCTCTGAGGGACGGCAGTCAGGCGCGCGAGGGACGTCCGTCAGCGCCTTGATGGATATCCATCAGAGCTCTGGCGGAGGGCTGTCGGCGCGCTCTGCTTAGGCTCCTGGCACGATGGAAGAGAGTTAAGAAACTCGTAATGAGCGCTTAGTCTCGTCCTTTGACTGGCTTCGCGGCCTGCCTCCGGAGCTAAGGAGTGAGGGGCTCCCCGCCCTGCTAGGGACGTATCTTGAGCTTGTGGGGCTTGCTCTCCTGCCAGAAGCGGTTGAGCGCCGTGACGAGGAACTGATGCTCCCCGTCCAGCAGCTCGTCGATCGTCAGGCGGTAGCGGCTGCTGCGCGAGATCTGACGGATGTAGCGGGGATCCTTGATGCTGGCCTTCGCCCCGCGGGGGAAGGCGTAGACCACATAGAGGTAGGGGCTCTCGGGATCGTCCTTCTGATGGCGATCCTCCCAGCAGAGGCTGAAGCCCTCTCGGTCGTCCTCCAGCCAGATACGGCTGGGGGCTGCGGGTGCCTTCGTCTTGCCCAGAGCACCGTGCTGTACGGGCAGGAGCGCTGGGTAGCGCTGGTAGCTGATGGAGAGACTGTCGCCGATGCCGCCCACATTCCGCAGGAGGTCGTCGGCAGGCCACCATACATTGCCCTGGGCGTAGTGGCGGCTCAGCTGGAGCTTCTCCCCGAGCTGGCGTCCCTCCATGGTGCGCCCCACGTGCTGCCCGATATAGAGCTGCGTCGTACGGGGGAGCTGCTCGGCCCACCAGGGGACGAGGACGTCGTAGTCGGCGACCTTGTGCCCGCGGTTCCAGTAGACCTGCGGCACGACGTAGTCTACCCAGCCCTCGTGCGCCCAGTAGAGGACGTCGGCCGAGAGGTCATCGTAGGACTGTAGGCCCGCCGTCTGGCTGCCCTCAGGGGCGCTGCTGGCATTGCGGTAGATGCCGAAGGGGCTTACCCCGAAGCGCATCCACGGCCTCAGCTCGAGGAGCGTCTCGCGGGTAGCGCGGATCAGCTCATTGACCTTGTCCCTACGCCAGCGCGCCTTCTCACCGCGGGCGTAGCCCTTGCCGAGGCCATAGGCGCGGAAGGTCTCCTCGTCCTGCAGCTCCTCGCCCGCCTTAGGGTAGGGGTAGAAGTAGTCGTCGAAGTGCAGGCCGTCGAGGTCGTAGCGCGTCACCAGATTCTTGACGACGCTGGTGATGTAGGGGATGCTCTGCGGGTGCCCGGGGTTCATCAGGAGCTGCCCGCCGTAGCGGAGGAAGAGCTCGGGGTAGCGGCGTGCGGGGTGGGTCGGCGCTAGTTCGGTCGAGGCATTGGAGGCTCCGCGATAGGGGTTGATCCAGGCGTGGAGCTCCATGCCGCGCTCGTGGCAGGCCTCGAGGACCAGCTCCAGCGGGTCCCAGGGTTCCTCGGGAGCCTGCCCTTGGTGCCCCGTCAGGTACTTGCTCCAGGGCTCTAGGGTGCTGGGGTACCAGGCATCCCCCTCGGCGCGCACCTGGAAGAAGAGGGCGTTGCAGCCGAGCTGGTGCAGCGTCTCGACGCGGCGCAGCAGGAGGTCGGCCGCATCGTAGGGACTGAGCTGGGCGTATTCGCTCCTGTAGATCGTGGGGAGCCAAGCGGCGCGCAGCTCACGCTTGAGCGGCTGGCGCGGATCGGGCAGCTTCGTCCCACGCCCGCGGCTGAGGCCGCAGGAGGAGAGGAGCAGCAGCGACAGAAGGAGCGCAGGCAGTAGGCGGCGTGCCTCGGTGTAGCGTCGGTGCATTAGCTCAGATGTAGGTGCTGATAGACGTAGATGATCCACTCGACGAAGGCCAGGAAGGGCAGGACGAAGAGCAGACTATCGATGCGGTCGAGGATACCGCCGTGCCCCGGGATCACCTTACCCGAGTCCTTGACGCCCGCCTTACGCTTGAGCATCGACTCGAAGAGGTCGCCCCAGGTGGCTGCCACCGAGATCACAGCGCCGTAGACGAGTCCGAGGAGGCTGCCCTCCATGAGGAAGTAGGAGACGAGGACGGAGGCGATGAAGCCGCCGACGAAGCCCTCCCAGCTCTTGTTCGGCGATAGGCTGGGGAAGAGCTTGTGCCGTCCCAGCTGCGAGCCCGCCAGGTAGGCGCCCGAGTCATTGACCCAGATGGCGATGAAGGCGAGGAAGAGCAGGCTGTAGCCGCTGCTCATCTGTGAGCTGTGCAGCAGGTGGGCGATGCTGAGGAAGCCGCCCGTATAGATCTGCCCGAAGATGACCTTCGCCAGGTCGCCCGGCATGAGCTCGCGCTCGCTGTAGAGGCTGCGCACCAGCGAGTAGAGGAGGAAGGCAGCGTAGGGCAGCAGGTAGATCGTCGCCCCGAGGCCCTCGGTGGCGATGCACTGCGTCGTCCAGAAGAGGTAGACCGCAGCCACGGCGTCGGTGATGCGACGCAGGGGGTAGATGCGGTGCGTGGATACGAGGTTGGAGAACTCCCAGTTCGCCAGGAAGACCAGGACGCCGAAGACGGCCAGGTAGAGCGAGCTACTCCCTAGGAGGAGCGCCGCTAGGATGAGGGCTGCGTAGAGGGCGCCGAAGATGGTGCGCTTGACTAGATTGCTCATAGATCAATATAGTAGGTGAGGGCTATACATCGCTAGGGGCAGGCGGCTCGGTCTCCGCGGCTCGGTCGGTGTCGGAGGCTGGGGCGGGGCTGCTCGTCTCGGTAGAGGGTGCGGGCTGCTGCTCGGCATTGAGGCGCATCAGCTCATCGGCGCGGCTCTCCCAGGCACGCTTGCCGAAGATATGCTCGACGTCCTCGGTGTAGATGACCTCGCGCTCCAGCAGCAGCTCGGCAAGAGCCTCGAGGCCAGCGCGATGGGCGAGGATGGTGGCCTTAGCACGGTCGTACTCTTCCTGGACGATGCGGCTGGCCTCCTGGTCGATGAGCTCGGCCGTCTTGTCGCTGTAGGGCTTGGTGAGGCCATAGCCATCGCTCTGCATGTCGTAGTAGTTGAGGTTCGGCAGGCGCTCACTCATGCCGTAGTAGGCTACCATAGCATAGGCGATCTTGGTCGTATGCTCGAGGTCGTTGGCCGCGCCCGTAGAGATGCGTCCTAGGAGGAGCTCCTCGGCGGCGCGCCCTGCCAGAGTGGCACATATCTGATCCCGTAGGGCCTGGGTCGTGGTGATCTGTCGCTCCTCGGGGAGGTACCAGGCGGCGCCGAGAGCCTTACCGCGGGGGACGATGGTGACCTTGACCAGCGGGTTGGCATAGCGCAGGTGCCAGCTGACGGTGGCGTGCCCTGCCTCGTGCAGGGCGATGCTGCGGCGCTCCTCCTCGGTGGTAATCTTGTTCTTCTTCTCCAGCCCGCCGACGACGCGGTCGATGGCGTTCATGAAGTCTTCGCGGGAGACGAAGTCCTTACCCGCACGGGCGGCGATGAGGGCGGCCTCGTTACAGATATTGGCGATGTCCGCCCCTGAGAAGCCGGGGGTGCGACGAGCCAGTAGCTCGATGTCCACAGTCTCGTCGATCTTCAGCGGACGTAGGTGGACGAGGAAGATCTCCTTGCGATCGTTGACGTCCGGCAGGTCTACGTAGATCTGGCGGTCGAAGCGTCCCGCACGTAGCAGCGCGGGGTCGAGGATCTCGGCGCGGTTGGTGGCCGCCAGGATGATGATACCGCTATTGGTGCCGAAGCCGTCCATCTCGGTCAGCAGCTGGTTGAGCGTGTTCTCCCGCTCATCGTTGCCGCCGAGGCTGTTCTTCTGGCCGCGGGCGCGCCCGATGGCGTCGATCTCGTCGATGAAGATGATGCAGGGGGCCTTCTGCTTGGCCGTCTCGAAGAGGTCACGTACACGGCTGGCGCCGACGCCGACGAACATCTCGACGAAGTCCGAGCCTGCGAGCGAGAAGAAGGGCACGTGCGCCTCGCCCGCCACAGCCTTGGCTAGTAGCGTCTTCCCCGTCCCTGGAGGGCCGACTAGAAGGGCTCCCTTGGGGATCTTACCCCCGAGCTGCGTGTACTTAGCCGGGTTCTTGAGGAAGTGGACGATCTCCTCGACCTCCTCCTTGGCCTCGTGCAGGCCAGCGACGTCCTTGAAGGTCACCGAGGCGGTGTCCTTGTCGAAGAGGCGGGCCTTACTCTTGCCGATGCTCAGCGCACCACCCATGCCGCCGCCCATAGCACTGGACTGGCGGCGCAGCATGATGATCCAGAAGCCAATGATGATGACCAGCGGGAGGAAGTTCAGCACGAGGCTCAGCAGCCCCGAGCGACTCTCCTTATACTGTACGCGTGCGCGGATGGCCTGCTCCTCGTAGAACTTGTCGAAGCGGTCTACGCTCGGGATCTCGGTCTCGACGCTGCGCGTGCGCTCGGGCTGAACACGGCCGAAGATGGGGCTCTTGCCTACGCTGTAGAGGCTGTCGGACTGGCTGGGGCGCAGCATCCCTACAGCGGTGTGCTCGCCTCGATCGACGATGATCTTGCTGAAGGACTCCTGCTTGGCTAGGCGCTGGAACTCGTCCCAGCTCACGCTCTTGGTCTCGGCCGAGCCGCCGTCCCATAGGAAGAGCGCGCCCAGGATCCCGAGGATGATGGCGTAGATCCAAAGCTCCTTACCGAAGAGGTTGAAGCCTCGGCGCGGCTTGTTTGGCTTACTTGATTCTATCATGTCTATTCGTTGTTTGCTATCTGCACGGCTATCCTGGCGCGGATAGCACTAGATGTAAAGGTAACAAAAAACATGCCATCCCGGTTGCCCCTGTCAGCTCTGAGGCCGCTGGCCGAGGCTTCGGGGGCTCGCTCTCTGCCTCCTCGGTGGGTGCCTTGTGCCGCCCTTGGCTGCCTCTGTGAGCACTGTGGGGCGGGGCTCTCGACGGGCAGCGCGTGTGCGGAGCCCATGCTGGGGCTAGGCTGACCGACATCCCTGAGGCAGCTGAGGGATACCCATCGAGCGGCTGAGGGATGCCAGTCGGCTAGGCTAAGGGATATCAGTGGACGAGCTGAGGGATATCGGTGACAAAGGCTGAGGGATAAGGGGGGACGGAGCTGCCGCGCTCACTCGGCGAGGAAGCCCCCTCGGGCGAGCAGCGTAGCCCGTCTCGTGTACGCGGATATTATCGTATTTTTGTGTAATCCCAGCTGAGTGCTGGTAGTGTAAGACAGTAATGAAAGAAGAACCCATTATATTAGGTATAGAGAGCTCCTGCGACGACACCTCGGCGGCCGTACTGCGCGGCCGTCAGCTGCTGAGCAATGTCATCGCCTCGCAGGCCGTACATGCGGCCTACGGCGGCGTCGTGCCCGAGCTCGCCTCCCGTGCCCACGAGCAGAACATCGTCCCCGTCGTCAGCGAGGCGATACGTCGCGCGGGCATTCGCCCCGATGAGCTCGATGCCATCGCCTTCACCCGCGGCCCCGGACTGCTGGGCTCGCTGCTGGTGGGGACCAACTTTGCCAAGGGGCTCAGCCTCTCCCTCGGTATCCCCATGGTCGAGGTCAACCACCTGCATGCCCACGTGCTGGCGCACTTCATCGAGGAGGAGGGCGAGGAGCATCGTAGCCCCAGCTTCCCCTTCCTCTGCCTCTTGGTCTCGGGGGGCAACTCGCAGATCATCCTCGTGCGCTCGGCCTCCGATATGGAGATCATCGGGCAGACTATAGACGATGCGGCGGGTGAGGCCTTCGATAAGTGCGCCAAGGTCATGGGCCTGGGCTACCCCGGAGGCCCCGTCGTCAATCGCCTGGCGAATGAGGGCGATCCCAAGGCCTTCGCCTTCAGCAAGCCCAACATCCCAGGCTATGACTATAGCTTCAGCGGGCTCAAGACCTCCTTCCTCTACACGCTGAGGGATGCGCTCGCGGAGAACCCCAACTTTATCGAGGAGCGCAAGGCCGACCTCTGCGCCTCGCTCCAGGCCACCGTCATCGATATCTTGATGAAGAAACTACGTGCCGCAGCCAAGGACCTCGGCATACGCCAGGTTGCCGTCGCCGGGGGCGTCTCGGCCAATACGGGGCTGCGTGCTGCCTTCGAGGATCATGCCTGCCGCTACGGCTGGGAGATCTTCATCCCGAAGTTCGCCTACACCACAGACAATGCTGCGATGGTGGCGATGAACGGGTACTTCAGCTACCTAGAGGGCAAGCGTACGGAGCTTGATGCCGTGCCCTTCGCCCGCGTGACCATGTAGCCGCTCCAGGGGTGGCTACCTTACAGCTAAAGAGACTACAACTATGGGACAGGAATCCGTGCTCCAGAGACTCCGTGAGGAGCTGGAGCGTCAGCAGCTGACCGTCGCCACGGGCGAGAGCTGCACGCTAGGTCGTGTAGCAGCTAGCCTAGGCGCACCCGCGGGTGCCTCGGGCTGGCTACGTGGAGGCATCCTCGCCTATCATCCCGAGCTCAAGGTCAGCCTCCTCGGGGTGCCCGAGCGCCTCATCGCCGAGCGCCATGTCGTCAGTGAGGAGGTCGCCCGCGCTATGGCCCGCGGCGCTGCCGAGCGACTCGGCGCCGACCTCGGGCTCGGTACTACGGGTCTGGCAGGCCCCACAGGAGCCGACGAGACCCACCCCGTAGGGATGATCTGCCTCGGCGCCTGGCTACGACGCCCCAAGGGCTCCCCGCGTGAGGTCTCGCTCTGCCTGCACCTAGACGGCGATCGCACCGCCAATATCGAGGCCGCCGTAGAGGCGATGCACCAGCTCGCCTACAGCCTCATCACCTCCGACACGTCCGACGCGACGATCTACTACTAATATGGTATGAAGAAGTATCGTATCCTCTCTCCCCTCATCCTTAGCCTCACCTCAGCACTCCTCGCCCTCGGCAGCCCCAGCGTCCTCAGCGCCCAGCAGCCCGAGCTCGTCTATCGCCTCGGTCTGGAGCAGCGCCCCACCAGCCCCACGAGCTGGGGGCAGGGCGCCGCACGCATCACGGCCCTACAGCCCGAGAGCCCCGCGACACGCGCTGGCCTTCGGGTCGGTGACCTCTTACTTAGTATTGATGGGGTGGGGACTGCGGGGCTTAGTGCCCGCGAGGTAGACGAACTGCTGCAGCGCCCCACGGGGAAGCACCTCGTGACGCTGCGCCGCCTCGGGCAGCCTAAGCCTGAGACCCTGCTCCTCATCCCTGAGGCGAAGAGTCGTGCGGCGCGTACCGAGCGTGAGCTGGCACGTGCCTATGCCGCCTACAGCCCCGAGGACCAGGCGGAGTGGCCGCTGAGCTATCAGCTGAGCTACCAGGTGCAGCCGGGCTTTGACTTCGCTACGGTGCGTCGCTATGCCTTCGCGCCCTCCAGCGAACAGAATAGGGAGCTGGACGATGCCCTCTACAGCATGATCGCCCGCCAGCTGCAGGCCCTCGGACTGCAGGAGGACAAGGCTGCGCCCGACCTCATCATCGAGTGCTACTACGAGCTGCAGCCTACGGCGAGCCCGCGCCTCGATGCTGCCAAGCCCGCCCAGAGCCTACGCTACCACCCCGAGGAGGAGCGCGTACAGCTCCTGCCCATCATCCCCGAGGCTGGGCCCGACGAGGGCAGCTATCAGGTCAAGCTCAGCGTGCAGATGACGCGCCCCACCGATCCGCAGCGCCCCGTATGGCTGGCCGAGACGCGCGAGGGGCTGAGTGAGCCGATGACGCTCAAGGACTTTGCCCGCTACACCCTGCCCGTGATGCTGCGCCCCTTCCCCTTCGCCCCTAGTGGCAGCCGCCAGCACTTCACGGCCCGCCGCTCCCGCTACCTCTATACGGGGCTGCACTACGCGCTCCAGGATCTAGGGTGTGTGGTGGAGGTAGAGGAGGCTTCGCCCGCCTTCGCGACAGGCCTGCAGCCAGGGGATCGCATCCTCGCGATCAACGGCCACACGCTAGGCGACACCGACCTCACGCACCTCTCCGAGGAGCATCGCCGCTTCGTGCGTGAGACCGAGAGCTACCGTGAGGCAGGGCCCTTCGGCTACTGGAGCCCCAAGGCCTACGGCGCGCTACGTAAGGCCTTCGCCAGCCAGCCCTACAGCTACCTCTTTGCCTTCCGCCCCTATGTGAGCGAGGATCGGGGAGGCCTGCTGACCCTAGAGATCGAGCGCTCGGGCGAGCGCTACACGCTCCAGCTGCAGCCCGAGCTGCGACAGGAGTCTACCCTCATTCCCTTAGATCAATAGTTAGATGAATAGTGAGCCCCAAGCGCTGAAGACCTATCAGCTCGGGCGCGTGCAGCGCCTGCCCATCCTACGCCTTGTCTCCATAGGCGCCTACCTCGATGGCGGGATACAGGATATCCTCCTGCCGCTTAGGTATCTGCCCAAGGATGCAAAGGTGGGGGATGAGGTAGAGGTCTTCGTCTACCACGACAATGAAGGGCGCCTCATCGCCACGACGCTGCGCCCGCTGGCCCAGGTGGGCGAGGTGGCCTTCCTCCGCTGCGCCAGCGTATCCGAGGCGGGAGCCTTCATGGAGTGGGGCATACACCGTGATCTCTTCGTCCCCTTCCGTGAGCAGAGCAGCAAGATGCTCCTCGGCTACAGCTACGCCGTCTATCTCTACGTCGACCAGATGAGTGGGAAGATCGTCGGCTCGGCACGCCTCTCCAAGCACCTCGGCGGTAGCCCTGCGGACTACGCCCCCGGCTCGCTGGTGCACTGCATCGTCACCGAGCAGCACGAGGAGGGCTACCGCTGCGTCATTGAGGGGCAGCACTGGGGCTTCGTCTATACAGATGCGGCCCCGCGCATGCTTCGCCGTGGCGAGCAGCTCGAGGCCTACGTGGTGCGGGTACGAGAGGATAATAAGGTCGATCTATCGCTGCGTCCTGTGGGCTATGCCAAGGTGGACGGCGCTCAGGAGCGGCTCCTGGAGCTGCTGGAGCAGGCAGGCGGACAGCTGACCCTCGGGGATAAGAGCCCTGCCGAGGAGATCCTGCGGCAGACGGGCATGAGTAAGAAGACCTTCAAGATGACTCTAGGGGCGCTCTACAAGGCACGCCGCATCGAGCTAAGCCCTACGTCGGTACGCCTCAGCAAGGAGGGTAAGCGATGAGCGCCCTCCTTGTGCCCTCGCCCCAGGTCGCCCAGGTGCTGGAGCAGATGAATGAGGCCTCGCTACGCGGTGAGGCCTTCTTCTTTGCCCTGGACTTCGAGCTGCGGGAGGCGCTCTTCGAGTTGCGTCCCTTGGAGCAGCCCGAGCCGCGCTACTTCTTCTCCCTGCCAGGCTACAGCACGGCGAGCCCTGCCGTCCCTCGGCGCCCTAGGCTTGACCTCGTCCCGACGGTAGAGCCACTGGAGCGTTACCGCGAGCGCTTCGCGAAGGTACACAGAGGACTGATGTACGGGGATAGCTTCCTCGTGAACCTAGCGCTTAGGACGCCCGTCGAGCTCGAGGCCACGCTGGAGGAAGTCTACGTCACGAGCCGTGCGGACTACCGCCTCCTCGTGCCTGGGCGCTTCGTCTCCTTCTCCCCCGAGTGCTTCGTGCGCCTCGAGGGCGAGCGTCTCAGTACCTATCCGATGAAGGGCACGATCGACGCCCGCCTGCCTGATGCAGCGGAGCGCCTACACTCGGACTATAAGGAGAGCTGCGAGCACCATACCATCGTCGACCTGATGCGCAATGACCTGAGCCGTGTGGCCGAGCGGGTGCGGGTCGAGCGCTTCAAGTACCTCACCGAGCTCACGACCTCGCGCGGGCCGCTGCTGCAGATGAGCTCGGAGGTCGTCGGGCACATTGACCGCAGTGCGCTGAGGCTGGGGGATCTTCTGCTGGAGCTCCTGCCTGCGGGCTCCATCAGTGGCGCGCCCAAGGGGGCGACGCTGGAGCTCATCCGTAGCGCCGAGGGCGCGCCTCGCGGCTTCTATACGGGGGTGTGGGGTTACTTCGATGGGGAGCACCTGGATACAGCCGTCCTCATTCGCTACCTCGAGTACGAGGCGGAGACGAGGCGCTACTACTACCGCTCGGGCGGCGGCATCACCATCAACAGCCAGGCCGAGGACGAGTGGCGCGAATGCCTGCAGAAGATCTACATCCCACAGTAGGCCTGTGTCCCAGGCTCCTCTTACCTCTGCTCCCCTTGCCCCGCAAAGATCGGAGCGCTCACCAGCCCTATGCGTCGAAGTCTCCCCTTAGCCTAGCCAAGCCTTGCCTACAGACGAACTAACTTCCCCGATGCCCCCTTGCCGCTACCTCGAGACCCTAGGGCTGCGGGGCGAGGAGGCGCATGCCCTCGAGCTACACCGCGATCGGGTGCGCCGTACGCTGCTTCATGCTGGGGCGGCGCCCGAGGGGCATCCGCTCCTGGAGGAGCTTGTCCACGAGCGCCTCGTGGCGCGTCTTAGAGCAGAGCTAGGGGAGGGCTATCGCGCCGAGCAACTCTACCGCCTGAGCTATAGCTACGACCGCGAGGGGGTGCAGGAGCTGCGCTGCCTCGCCTACGTGCCTCGCAGGCTGGAGCGGCTCGTACTCTGGGAACTGCCTGAGGGCTTCGACTACAGCTATAAGTATGCCGATCGCAGCTTCTTCGAGGCCGTGCAGGCGGAGCTGCAGCAGGGGGAGCTACCGCTCTTCGTGCGCCCTGATGGGAGCCTAAGCGACACGAGCTATACCAATATCGTGCTGTGGACGGCGGCGGGCTATAGGACGCCCGAGCGCCCGCTGCTGGAGGGGACGGAGCGCAGGAGGCTCCTCGAGGCGGGGCGGATCAGTACCGCGCCGCTGGGGGTGGCCGACCTCTCGGCCTGCCGGGGCGTCTATCTGATCAATGCGATGATGCCGCTGGAGGCGGCACCGCTTCTCCCGCCGCCCGAGCTCGTCATACGGCGCGTATAGCCACCGCGGCGACGAAGACGTGCACCTCCGCCACGCCTGCCTCCTCCAGTAGGTCGCAGAGGGCGTGTAGCGTCGAGCCCGTCGTCAGGAGGTCGTCCACCAGGAGGACACGCTGGCCCTGTAGCACCCCTTGCTGCAGGGCCGCTTTAGTTAGGTAGAAGGCGCGCTGGGCATTGAGCATACGCTGCTGTCGGTGGAGCGTGGTCTGCGAATGGCTCCCGCGGTAGCGCCCTAGGTAGTCGGCACGGGCGGGGCAGCCGTAGTGCTGGGCGAGCGCCTCGGCCAGCAGCATCGCTTGGTTGTAGCCGCGGTAGGCGAGACGCTGGGACTCTATCGGGACGGGGAGGATGAGGTCGATGTCGCCCCGCTGGGGGCGGAGGCGCCCCTCGCTGAGGGCCGTGCGGATGATGAAGGGGGCGAGCTCGCGGTAGCCTGAGTACTTGAGCGCCGTGATCAGGCGGTGGCTGTCCTCGTCATGGTGGTAGATGGAGAGGGCTGAGAGGCTGCGGATGAGGGGCGAGCCGAGGAGGCGCTCGCGGGCGCAGGTATGCTCCTCATGGTAGCGGGGCAGGCGGCTGGCGCACTCGAGGCAGAGGCAGCGCTCGCTGAGGGCTAGGCGCCGCCCGCAGATCGCGCAGGGACGCGGATAGAGGAGGTCTAGGGCGAGGCCAAGGCTGAGTCGTGCCCAGCGGCCTAGGGCGGAGCGGCTCTGGGGCGCCTGCCCTACTGGGAGCGCTTGCTCCCGCGACCTTGATGGCTCTTGCCGCGGCTGCTGCTCGTGGGCTCCCTCCTTAGGCTGGCTCATCGCTTAGTCCTCCTCCCAGTCGGGCTCGTCCGTGTCGAGGAGCTGGGTGATGGCCTCCCGCACTTCGTCGTAGTCGTAGCCGCGGTAGAGGCCGAAGCGCATCAGTCGGTCGAAGGCCTTGCGGCGCTCCAGCCCTGCGGGGAGGCTGCGCTGCTTGGTACGCAGCAGCTCGAGGACGCGGGGCTCCTCGTCCTCGGCGCTTGTCTCCTCCTCGAGCTCCTCGAGGGCCGCCGCGATCACGGAGGAGGCGATGCCGTGGCGGCGTAGCTCGTGCTCGAGGCGGCGCGGGCCCCAGCCGTTGAAGCGGTGCTTGTCGTGGACGAAGGCGCGGGCGAAGCGTTCGCCGCTCACGAAGCCCTCAGCCTCGAGGCGCGTGAGGAGCTCGGCCTGCAGCTCCTCCGCCAGCTCGAGGCGCTGCATGCGGCGGCGTAGGTCACTCGGCGAGCGCTCAGCCTGGGCGCAGTAGTTGGCTAGACGGGCGTAGGCCTCCTGGGGGGTGAGCTCGGTCTGCTTCATGGCTGTGGGCTGTAGTGGAGGTGGACGAAGCGGAGCTTGCCGCTGAGGTCACGGAGCAGCTCGGCCGTGCAGGCCTCGGGCCCGACGATACGGCGCATGGCCTCCAGCGTCTCCTCGGCGTAGCGGGGGTTGAGCTCTACCCAGAGGCTGCCGCCAGGGCGTAGGTAGCCCTGCTGCACGAGCCGGGCCAGTGCTAGGTAATAGGCTATGGGGCTCGTCTCGGGGGCGAAGAGCGCCAGGTGCGGCTCGTGCTCCAGCACCTGCGGGCTCATGGCGGCGGCCTCCTCGGGGTGAATGTAGGGGGGATTGCTGACGATGAGGTCGAGGCCTCGGGGTAGGGCGCCCTCTGCGCTCTGGACGAGGCGGAAGAGGTCTTCCCTATAGAGCTGTACGCTGCGCCCCGTGGCGGCTCGGAGGGCGTCGAAGTTGCGCGCGGCGACCTGCAGCGCCTCCTCCGAGAGCTCAAGGGCATAGGCGGCCTGCAGCTCAGGTAGCTCTGCAGCTAGCGCGTAGGCGATACAGCCGCTGCCCGTACCGATGTCTACGAAGCTGCGGTAGCCCGCTTTAGATGCCTCCTCGAGGACGAGCTCCACGAGCTCCTCCGTCTCGGGGCGCGGGATGAGCACCCCTGGGGCTACGAAGAGGCTGTGCTGGAGGAAAGGCGCGTAGCCGAGGACGTACTGCAGGGGGCGTCCCGAGCCCAGCGCCTGGAGCTGCTGGGAGAGGCGCTCCCGGCAGTGGGGCGGCAAAAGCGTATCTTTGTCGACGACAAGCAGCTGCGAGCGGGAGTAGCCCAGGGCGTCCTCTAAGAGGCGCCGTGCGATCTCTCGGGCCTCACTGCGCTCGTAGAGCGGGCTGAGGACCTCGGCCGCTGCCGTGTAATAGGCATGTATCGTATCCATTAGGAGCAAAAGTAAGGATAAGTAATGACAGAGGCGCAGCAGTATATGCGACGTGCGCTGGAGCTGGCAGCTCTAGGGCAGGGACAGACGGGGACCAATCCTATGGTGGGGGCGGTGCTCGTGCATGAGGGGCGTATCATCGGCGAGGGCTACCACCATAGCTACGGACAGCCGCATGCCGAGGTGATGGCCGTGCGTAGTGTCACCGAGCCCGAGCTCCTCGGGGAGGCGACGCTATACGTGACCCTCGAGCCCTGCGCACACTATGGCAAGACACCCCCCTGTGCCGAGCTCATCTGCACGGTGGGCATCCCGCGCGTGGTCGTGGCCACGCTCGACCCCTTCCCTGAGGTCTCTGGCCGCGGCATCGAGCGCCTGCGCCGTGCAGGCATCGAGGTGACGCTGGGCGTGCTGGAGGCCGAGGCACGGGCGCTCAATGCCCCCTTCTTCACCGCGCACACCCTGCACCGTCCCTTCGTCACGCTCAAGTGGGCGCAGAGCTTCGACGCCTTCATGGACGCTCCGCGTCAAGATCGCAGCCTCGCGCCCGTCACCTTCAGCTCCCCGCTGCAGCAGCGCTCGGTGCACGCCGCGCGTATGGAGCACGAGGCCATCCTCGTGGGCTACCGCACGGCGCTGCTGGATGATCCCCAGCTCTCCAACCGCCTGTGGTACGGCCGCTCGCCGCTGCGCGTGGTGCTCGACCCCCAGCTGCAGCTCCCTCCAGAGCTGCGCCTCTTCTCGGACGCAGGCGCCCCGACGCTCATCGTCCACCTGGAGGCTGCGCGCTCGCGCGGCCGTGAGGGGGTAGATGAGACGCACCTCCGCTACCTCGCCCTCGAGGGTGAGCGTATCGAGCCGCAGCAGCTCCTGCAGCGCCTCTATGCAGATTACGGCATCCAGTCGCTGCTGGTCGAGGGTGGAGGAGCAACCCTGCAGCGCTTCGTCGACAGCGGGCTCTACGACGCCCTCTGTATCGAGGTCTCGGCCCAGCACCTTGGGGTAGGCGTGCCCGCCCCGCGCCTCCCCCGCTAGTATCCTCCCTTCACAGCTCTCTATATACCTATATTATTATGACCCTAAGTCAGGCTATCGCGCCTCTACAAGAGCGCCTCGCACGAAGCGGGATCGCTGAGCCCCGCATCGCCGCCCTCGTCTCGGGCGGTGTGGACAGCTCGGTCGTCGTGCACCTGCTGTGCGCGGCGGGCTACCGCCCTACGCTCTTCTATATCCAGATCGGGATGGAGGAGCGCGGCTTCGCGGACTGCAGCTGGGAGGATGATCTAGAGATCGTCCAGCACCTGGCGCGCCGCTACGACTGTCCGCTGGAGGTCGTCTCGCTGCACGAGGAATACTGGGCGAGCGTGGTGCAGTACACGATAGACACGGTGAAGAAGGGGCTAACGCCCAATCCCGACATGATGTGCAATAAGCTCATCAAGTTCGGTTGCTTCGAGGAGAAGTGGGGGCATGACTTCGACTTCATCGCCACGGGGCACTATGCCACGACCTGCTACGAGGGCGATCAGCTCTACCTGAGTACGGCGCCCGACCCGGTGAAGGACCAGACGGACTTCCTGGCGCAGATCAACTTTGCCCAGGTCAGCAAGCTCCTCTTCCCCACGGGGCACCTCCTCAAGAGCGAGGTGCGGCAGCTGGCCGAGGAGGCGCATCTGCTGAGTGCCAAGCGTAAGGACAGCCAGGGGATCTGCTTCCTCGGGAAGGTCAACTATAATGAGTTCATCGAGCGCGCCCTCGGCACGCGCGAGGGGCTCATCATCGAGCGCGAGACGGGTAAGGTACTGGGCAAGCACCGCGGCTACTGGTTCCACACGATCGGCCAGCGCAAGGGGCTGGGGCTGAGCGGCGGGCCGTGGTTCGTCGTGAAGAAGAATATCCGCCGCAATATCATCCTCGTCAGCCAGGGCTACGACCCTGCCGACCAGTATGGTGAGCACGTGGTGATGGAGCAGTGCGACTTCATCAGCCTCGATCCCTGGAGCCGTGCGGCGAGCCTCGCGGCGGGGACGGCGGTCGTGGTGCCGCCTGCCGAGCGCCAGCCTATAGCCGTGAGCTTCAAGATCCGCCACACGCCCGAGTTCACCCGCGGCGTCCTCAGCTACGATCCCGCGACGGGCTACCGCATCGATAGCACCGAGCCCATTCAGGGCATTGCCCCAGGGCAGTATGCTGTCGTCTATTCGGAGGATCATCACCTCTGCTTCGGCAGCGGGATGATTACGAAGGGCTTCTAGCACAGCCCTTCCCGCGAGGCGCTCTAGAGCGCTAGACCAGTATAGGGCGAGCGCCCGCAGTATCTCTATCCGTGGTGCTGCGGGCGCTCGTCTTTTATCCTTTGTTCTACTCGCTTCGCCCCCTTCCATGCGTCTTGAGGAGGCGACGAAGCCTCGCCACAGAGTCTCGGCCTAAGGGGGAGGGTCGCTGAGGGATATCAGTGGGCGCCGTGAGGGTCGTCAGTCAGCGCCGTGAGGGACGTCAGTCACGAGGCTGAGGGATATCCCTTGCGGAGCCAGCAGGGAGCACTTGGCGTCCCCCAGCCCCTTCGGGGGCGAGCGGAGCAGTCGCCAGGGGCGAGCTTGGAGCTACGTCCTGCCTTCGCTCGGCGTGGGGTGGGCGCGTGGCACGCTGAGGGATGAGGAATCTTCACACTTCGGGGGCTTGCTTTCAAAAACTTACCTTAGCACCTCGGCAGCTCGCTCGGACGAGCAGCTGGGCCCAAGGGTGCTAGAGGCTCAGTGGAGACTTTGTAGTTCGGCGAAATAGCCTATCTTTGCCGAACGACAAATGGGGCGTTGGAGGCCTCCTTACTACACATAGTTATACAATACAGCGCTACCGCATGACGCGATATGCACAGGCCGCATTGCCTGCAAGATGCTCCCTCGGGCCGCTCTGCTCAGGACTAGGAGCCCCCATAGCCTCACTACACTGCTAACGGATTACTCGTACGGACATGCTCGTCCTATCGTATAATACTTCACTAAACTCTCTATTATTCACTAAAACTCTACTCACATGAAACGAGCATTACTGTCGCTCGTCATCCTCTGCATGACGACGATCGCTGCTTGGGCTCAGGGTAAGGTGATCACGGGGCGCGTCCTCGACAAGGCAGGCGAGGCCGTTATCGGCGCTAGCGTGCTGGAGGTCGGGACGACCAACGGTAGCCTTACCGACATCGAGGGGCGCTTCAAGCTCACCCTACGGAACACGAAGTCCATCCTCACCATCTCCAGTGTCGGCTATCAGACGCAGAAGATCCAGCTCGTAGGTCTGGACCTCAGCAAGCCGATCACCGTACGCCTCGTCGACGAGGCACGCGTCACGGATGAGGTGGTCGTCACAGCCTATGGCGGTCGTCAGCTGCGTAGTAAGATGACCAACTCCGTAGCCACGGTACGCAACGAGAGTCTCAAGCAGGGGCTCTTCTCCAACCCCGCACAGGCCCTCTCGGGTGCTGTCTCTGGGCTCCGTGTCCAGCAGACCTCCGGTAGCCCAGGTGCGGCACCTACTCTCGTACTGCGTGGGGGGACCAACCTCGATGGCTCGGGCTCGCCTCTGGTCGTCATCGACGGGCAGGTGCGCAGCGGTCTGAATGACATCAACCCCGAGGACATCGAGTCCATGGAGGTCATGAAGGACGCTGGGGCTACGGCTATCTACGGTGCTCGTGCCAATAACGGGGTGATCCTCATCACCACCAAGCGCGGTAAGGCTGGCTTCAGCGAGATCCGCTTCAAGGCTAAGGTCAGTGCCAACTACTTCCACGACCTCTACGAGTTCCTCGGCTCGGAGGACTACATCCGCATGCAGCGCATGGCCATCAAGCGCTCCTCGGAGGTCTTCACCAACTCCCGCGGTCAGCTCGTCGGCTATACCAATCCCAGCTCGCTGTCGGGTAATGTCGGCTACGGTACGGGACGCTCCTACTTCGATCAGGATGGCGTCACTCCGCTCGATGGGAACAAGAACGCCCTGGCGACCTACGGCCTCTATGAGTACAACGACAACCTCAAGTTCCTCCTCGATCAGGGCTGGAAGACCATGACCGACCCTGTGACGGGCAAGAAGCTCATCTTCTCTGAGGAAGGTGGCCTGCGCCAGCACAACATCAAGGACGTAGCCATGAGCCAGGACTACAACCTGAGCTTCACGGGCGGTAATGATAGGGGGAACTACTACGCCAACATCGGCTACAACCACAGCAATGGTAATGCGCTGGTCGACTGGTACAAGCGTATCAACTTCGCCCTCAACGCCGACTACAAGATCCGCCCTTGGCTGACGTCCAACTCCAGCTTTGCCTTCACGCGTGCTGACTGGAATAAGCTGGGTAATGATGATGCCAACTACTTCGGCCGTGCCCTGGGTCTGCCCCCGACGCTCCGCCTACGCAATGCCCAGGGTCAGCTGCTCATCGGCCTCGGTGGCGGGGATATCAACTACAAGGTCGTCAAGGATAGCTACCTCCGCGACAACAAGACCAATAAGTTCAGCATGAGCCAGGCCTTCACCATCAACTTCCTCAAGGAGCTGACGCTGAAGCTGAGCGGTAACTGGTACTTCTCTCAGGCGTGGGATGAGTCCTTCAACCGTGACCGCCTCACGGCTCCTGGACAGTGGTATCGCTCGCGCTATAGCTACGCTGGTGCCTCGGAGACCCTCGACCAGACCTACAATGCGGTGCTGAACTACAACAAGACGCTCTTCGAGAAGCACAACCTCAGCCTCATGGCCGGTACCGAGTACTACGACAGCTACTACAAGGGACTCAGCGCCTCGGGCTCGGAGGCTAAGGTGGACGACTTCGCCGCCCTCGGCTACACCTCCGACGAGAAGGGCAAGCGCTCTACCGTCAGCTCCCACACGCATCTGCGTATCCTCTCCTACTTCGGCCGTGCCAACTATGACTACGATGGCCGCTACCTCCTCTCGCTGGTCGCTCGCTACGACGGCTACTCCAAGCTCGTGGATAACCGCTGGGGCTTCTTCCCTGGACTCTCTGCTGGCTGGGTCCTTTCGCGCGAGAACTTCTACAATCAGCTCAGCGGGCTGAAGGACGTGCTTAACTTCGCCAAGCTCCGCGTCAGCTACGGGAGCAATGGTAACGTCTCCGGCATCGGCGCCTACGACCTCTACGGCCGCTATGGCCTGTCCAAGTACGGCGGCAACGAAGCCATCTCCCTCACCAGCCTGCCTAACTACGGCCTCCGTTGGGAGAAGACCAACACCTTCGAGCTAGGGGCTGACCTCGGCTTCTTCAACAACCGCCTGATGGCAAACCTGACCTACTACAATCGTATCACGGTCGACAAGTTCGCCAGCATGCCCATCACCTCGCACTCAGGGATCTCGGGCTACAGCACCAACAACGGCTCGCTGCGCAACCGAGGCTTCGAGTTCGACCTCACGGCACGCATCATCTCCACCAAGGACTGGACCTGGAATGCGAGCCTCAATGGTGGCTTCAACAAGAACACCATCCTCAAGCTGCCGAATAACGGCCTAGAGCGCAACCGTCAGGGTGCCTATGAGGTCTACACCGGTAACGGCAACGAGAAGAAGTGGGTAGGCGGCTATCAGGAAGGCCAGAGCCCTGGCGACATCTACGCCTTCAAGGCCGAGGGCCTCTACCGCACCGAGGCAGAGATTCCCGAGAACCTCATCGACAAGGTCCCTGGCAAGAACCTCTACGGGCCTAAGGCCTGGGCTAATCTCGACGCCGCTACCAAGGACGCCATCAAGGCCCTGCCCATCCAGCCCGGTGATGTACGCTGGCGCGACGTCAACGGCGACGGCGTGATCGACCAGTACGACCGCGTCTACATCGGTCGCTCGACGCCTCTGGTGACGGGCGGATTCAACACGCAGCTCACCTGGCGCCAGCTCACCCTCTCGGCTCGCCTAGACTACGCGCTCGGCCACCACGTGATCGACGGCCGTACGCCTTGGATCCTGGGGAACATGCAGGGGACCTTCAACACGCTGACGATCGCCCGTGATAAGACCTTCAGCGCTGAGAACCCCAACGCCAAGTACTCGCCCTACGTCTGGGCCGACCAGCTCGGGAAGTCCAACTTCTACCGCAGCTCCTCACAGTTCATCTACCGTGGCGACTACCTCGCCTTCCGTGAGATCTCTCTCAGCTACCGTGTGCCCGAGTTCCTCACCAAGAAGATGGCCATGAATAGCCTCGAGCTCTCGCTGACGGCGCAGAACCTCGGCTACCTCACCGCAGCCAAGCTCGTCTATTCGCCTGAGCCAGGTGCTGACACCATGGGTGGCTACAGCCTGCCTCGTACGCTGGTCTTCGGGCTCAATGTCGGATTCTAATGTGTATGCTCTCTATGAATAAGTATAGACTATGGGCGATCGTAGCATGCGCCCTCTCGCTGACTGCACTGTCCTCCTGTAAGAGTGATCTGCTGGACCTTAAGCCCCTTGACCACTACGGCACCAACAACTACTGGAACAACCTCGCTCAGGTAGAGGCGAACTACCAGGCCCTCAATGGTATCCTGCGCAACAACTACTCTGTCTTCCGCGTCTTTGGCGAGCTGCGCGCCGGTACGATGAAGTTCACCGTATCGGCCACAGGCGAGAGTCAGTCCTCCGTGGAGGTAAAGCAGAGCGTCCTGGATGCTGACCGTCCTGGGATCTCCAACTGGGGCGGCCTCTACGGTGACCTGCTGCACATCAACCTCTTCATCAAGAAGGTAGAGACGCAGTGCCCCTTCCTCACGGACGCCGAGCGCAAGACCTATCTAGGTAAGGCCTACGGTATCCGCGCCTACATCTACTTCGTGCTCTACAAGAGCTACGGGGGGGTAGTCCTCGAGACGGAGCCCCGTGTAGCCGAGGAGGCGATCACCGACCCCACGAGCTACCACAAGGCGCGCTCCTCGGCCGAGGAGACGCTGGACTTCATCAAGAAGGATGTAGAGAAGTCCTCCGAGCTGCTGGCCACGAGCCCCTGGAAGAGCATCAAGACCGAGTGGTCGCGTGCTGCTACCGAGCTCCTCAAGGCTGAGGTATACCTCTGGTCGGCTAAGGTGACCACGGGCAACCATACCGCCACGGGTGAGGCTGACCTGCGCAAGGCGAAGACCGCCCTTGAGGGTATCGTCGGCAGCCAGGCCTTCGAGCTGGAGGATAAGTTCGCTGCGAACTTCGACGCCAAGAAGAAGAACGGTAAGGAGATCATCCTCAACCTTTACTTCGACCGTCAGGAGGCCACCAATGACTACGGTCACTACATGTACCAGAACCGTCTCTTCGTAGGCTCGGCCCGCGATAAGGACGGGGTGCTCTTCCCTGGGGATACGCTCAAGGCGATGAGCACGGGGATCCTCTACAACGAGTACAAGCCTAGCTTCGTGGCTAGCTTCGATGAGGATGACACGCGTCGTAGCGCTACCTTCTTCGAGTTCACGGTCGGTACGCCAGGTAACCTGCTCCCCGGCTCGGTATTCCTCAAGTATCAGGGACAGCTCTACTCGGACAATGCGCACATCTATGACAGCAATGTCATCCTCTACCGCTATGCCGATGTCCTGCTGCTGCTGGCTGAGGTGAAGAATGCCCTGGGCGAAGATCCCTCGGCGGAGCTCAACCTGATCCGCAAGCGTGCCTTCGGGACGAAGTTCGCAGGGCATGAGTTCGTCAGCGGCGACTTCGCGGCCAACGAGCTGGCTATCCTCAAGGAGCGTGACCACGAGTTCGCAGGGGAGTACAAGCGCTGGTATGACCTGCTTCGTCTGCAGGATGCCAGCAAGCAGCCCCTGGTCTTCTCCGCTGCTGCTGCTTACTCCGACGACCATCTGACGGGGACAGCTCCTACGCCTATCCTCAAGACGACGGAGCGTCAGAAGCTCCTCTGGCCTGTGGACCGCACGGTGCTCAATAACGACCCGCTGATCAAGCAGACCGAGGGCTACTAAGCCTATCCATCCTGTGGGGAGCAGCTCCTCCTGAGCTCCCTCCCCACCTCTAGCGCAGCGGCCGCAGCTGTCCCGTCTCGACGGGCACTGCGGCCGCTGCCTTTTCATGCCCCTATTCGCTGGGGGCTGAGCTGGGTCTTAGCCTCGTCCCCCCTTGCGCTCCGGCTCGTCCCCGCTATACCTCAGCTCCCTCATGGATAGCAGTCAGCACTCTGACAGCTATCCCTCAGCGCCGTCATACTTATCCCTCAGCCGCCTGACGGATATCGGTCAGGCGGCGGGCACTTAGCTCGCGATGTCAGGCGGTGGCTCGGTGGGGTGCGGCTCAGGGATAAGGGGTAGCGCTTTCTTTGTACATTTGTGCAAAGTCCTCACGGGAGCTAGAGCACGGCTCCTTCACTTACTAAAGCACTATCCGATGTCACGACGATCTTCGATTGCTATATGGATGCTCAGCCTGGGCCTGCTTGGCTCGCTGGGCGTACCCCTCGGGCTAAAGGCTCAGACCCAGGGCATACAGAGCACGCAGACCAAGGCACAGCCTAGCCTCGAGCAGCTGCGCACCAAGCTCAAGGCAGCCCAGGCACAGCGTCACCTCCGCGACGCGGTGACGGCCGCAGAGGAGCTCTTCGATGCTGCCTCGGGTCAGCGCCGCCTCGATGTACTCCTCGAGGCCACTACGGCACTGGTAGAGGTGAAGAACTCCCTCAAGGGGCCGAGTACGGCGGAGTCCCAGCTGGGGATTTCCCTAGCCTCCATCGAGCAAGCGCCTTGGCTCAGCCCCCGTGAGCGTATCCTCCTCGGGCTCTACAGCCTACGTATGATCTCGAACTATAGCACGCGTGGAGGCGCAGCCTTCGATACGCCGCTTCCCGTCAAGGCGCGTCCGCTCTCCCAGCTCATGCACTGGCATCAGGCCGACCTGGATCGCTACTACCTCCAGCTGGTGGAGCAGCTCCGAGGAGCGGGCTCTGCCCTCATGCAGCCGATCCCTGCTCCTTACCTTGAGCTGCTGGATCTAGCTGGGGGGACGAAGGCCTCGGGGCAAACGGGCATCTCGGCGCTCCTCGAGCTCCTCGACTACCTGCACGATATGCGCGGGGGAGGCAGTAGGTATCCCGAGGGCTTACTCCCCACCCAGCCAGCGCTCCTCACCTTGGCTCGCAGTGCAGGGACTACCAGCTATAGCGCGCTCCTGGCGGACTTCCTCGTGCTGGAGCGCGAGCTGAAGAGCCAGTCGGGGAGGCTGACGGCGCGGCAGGCCATGGAGCGTATCGAGCACTTCGCCCAGCGCTATCAGCACCAGCACTACTTTGGCTCCGTAGCGCCCAATCTCGTCGACCTCTACAGCAGCGAGCCGCTGGAGGCCGCGCGCTTCGCTGATCGCCTCCTCAGCCAGGCGGGGCAGCTGCAGCCCGACGAACTGAAGCAGCTGCGGCAGGCGCGTGCTGAGCGCCTCGAGCCGAGTATGTCCCTCCAGCTGGAGCAGCCCTGGGGGATGCCAGACAAGGTCTCCCTACGTCTCGACACGGCCTACCTCGTACGTGGCCTGCAGGTGAGTCTCTACGAGGCGCCACGCGTCTATAGGCCTACCGAGCGCGGGGAGGACTGGAGGCCGAGTGCCCAGGATAAGCCCATGCTGGTCAAGCAGTGCTCGCTCCCCGTCGATAGCCTCGCCAAGGTGGGGAAGCATCTTGTCCTAGAGCTCAAGCTACCCCAGCGACGCAACTACTTCGTCCGTGTACGCGCCGAGCTCGATCCCCGCGCCTCGCAGAAGCGCGCCTTGGTGCATGAGGAGACCTTCGTCAGCAGTGCCTTCATGGTGCTAGATCTCTGGTCCTCCGCTAGCCCCAATCACGTGCCGCGGCAGTGGCTCGACGCAGCTACGGGCCGCCCGCTCTCGGGGCTCGAGCTGGCTCAGTATAGGTATGACAAGCGCCACGAGAGCCTGCCCACACTAGCGGGTAGCCTACGTACCGATAGCCTCGGGCTCATCCTGCTCGACCGCCATGAGTCGCAGACGAGCGTCCTGCAGGCACGCGACCTCAGGGATCCACTGCGTATCAAGTACTACGGCTATGGCGAGAAGCCCCAGCCTGCCATCGACTTCGCAGCCCGCGGGCTCCAGCTGTGGGTGACGACTGACCGCCCCGCCTACCGCCCAGGCCAAGTGATGCATATCTATGGGGAGGCTGTCGATGTGGGCTTCCTTGCACGGCAGGCACGCCCTGCTCGAGGGCAGCGCATACGCCTCGAGCTGAGTGATGCCCGTGATGGGCTGCTGTGGTCCGAGGAGGTACGGAGCGATGAGCTGGGCCGCTATCATGCTAGTCATCGCCTAGCTCCAGAGGTCCTCCTCGGGCAGCTGTACCTGCGTGCGCGCTTCGTCGAGCCCCAGGGCTATCAGTACCGACAGCCCCAGGCGCAGGCCTTCGCACAGCTCCTCGAGTACAAGCGTCACGCCCTCGAGCTCCAGCTCGAGGAGCCGCCCAGGCCCTATCCCGCGGATGCCCTGCTGAGCGTCAAGGGGCAGCTGCGCCGCCTCAGTGGTGAGCCCGTCGAGCGGGCACGCCTACGCTGCGTACTGCGTGCCGAGCAGCTGTGGCGCCCGTGGCGCTCGATCTATGACTATGCCTCGCCCCGTGTGCTCCTGGATAGCACGCTGCGCTCGGGGGCAGATGGCGCCTTCGCCCTGCCGCTGGATCTAGGCGCCCTGCGCCGTCAGCTAGAGCAGGACGAGCAGGACCACGGCAGCTATAGCTACCGCGTGGAGGTGACGGCCACAGACGAGGCAGGCGAGACGACACAGCGTAGCCTGAGCCTTGCCCTAGGCGAGGTGCTCGGGGAGGTCCAGCTAGACCTCCCCGAGCTCCTGGATCTGTCGCGCCCGCTGCCCGAGCTGCGCTTCACCTACCCCATGACGGCGTGGGTGGACTCCACGATGCGGGTCGACTACGAGCTCTACGAGGGGGATAGGCTACGTCACAGCGGGCAGACAACCCTAGGCCAAGCCTTCAGCCCCTGGCTCGAGCCCCAAGAGCTAGCGGCGGGCCTCTATACGCTGCGCTACAAGGCGCACTATAAGGGCGGCACGCGCTACGAGGGCTATCGCCGCGTTTACCTCTTCGATAGCCGCCGCGATCAGCAGATCGCGGGCTTCGTGCCCCCACTCTTAGCCCTCCGTGCAGACTCGACCTACAGCGCCCAGCGCCCAGCCCGTCTGCACTGGGTGAGCGGGCTTGAGGGTGGCTACATCCACTACGTCGTCCATCACCGCTATGGGGAGCTGGCGCGCGGTGTGCTGCGGAGCAAGGCTGGCCGCATCGAGCTCTTCACCCTCCCTCTCCCCGCTAAGGATAAGCTGCCCGACCAGCTGGAGGTCCAGCTCTACACCGTCTATCAGGGCCGTCTCTACCGTGCGAGTGAGCGCTTCACCCTAGAGCAGCCCGCACCGCTGCTGGAGCTCAAGTGGACCAGCCTCCGTGACCGCACGCAGCCCGGAGCCGAGGAGCGCTGGAGCGTGCAGCTGACCTCGGGAGGCAAGCCCGTAGCTGGCGCTGCCGTCTCCACCTGGATGTACGATGCGGCGCTGGATATCTTCGGCCGCCTCAGACTCAGTAGGCCGAGCCTTCAGCTCATGGACGAATACCCGTCCTACATGGAGCCGAGGCTCCCCCGAGGCTATCGCTGGGGGCTGAGCCCCGCCCGCTCGGTCTATGGTGAGGACCTATGGGGTGAGGCTCAGAGAGGTGGTGGCTCCTTCGTCCACGACGCCCTCGCAGCGGGGCCGCAGCCTCGCCGCTACCGCTGGCTGGGCCGTGGCCGACGCATGCCCATACGCATGGGCAGGGGGGATATCCAGCTGCCCGAGGTGTTCTCCGGGAGGATGGACGGCATCATAGGGCCTGCCTTCGCCGCTGCTCCCAGCGTGCTCCGAGGCGCTGCGGCGAAGGCGGATCAGGCTGCGCCGATAGACGTGGCAGAGGAGCCGAAGGCCCTGCGTCAGGACTTCGCCGAGAGTGCCTACTTCCTCCCACGGCTGACGACGGATGCCTCGGGGACGGCCAGCTGGAGCTTCCGCATGCCTGAGGCCCTGACCCGCTGGCGCCTCGTGCTGCTGGCACACACGCCCGATATGCGCCGCTATCAGGAGCAGCGCCTAGTGACTAGCTACCGTGACTTCTCCCTCCGCCCCCAGCTGCCGCGCTTCCTGCGCCGTGGGGATAGGCCTGTCCTCAGCGCTACGCTGGTGAATATGAGCCGTGAAGAGGAGCAGGGCACGCTGCGACTCGAGCTCTTCGACCTAAGCACGCAGCGCGTCCTCTCCGAGAACTCGCAGCCCTTCCGCCTAGCGCCTCAGGGCAGCCAAACGCTGCAGCTGCCCCTCTCGATCCCTACGCTCTCGGCCGACTCGATCGGCCTGCGCGTACTGGCCCAGGGGCGCCGCTACAGCGATGGGGAGCAGCACAGACTGCCGCTACTCAGTGACGAGACCCAGCTCAGTGATGGCCTCAGCTTCAGCTTCGAGGGCGCGGGCACGAAGACGCTTTTCCTAGATAGCCTGCTGGCTCCCCTAGGTCAGGGGCTCGGCCGAGCACGCCTGGAGCTGCAGCTCGAGACCAGTCCGCTCGCCCTCGCCCTCGGTGCGCTGCCCCAGCTCGCCGAGCCTGAGGACAAGAGTACGCCCGCGCTGGCCGCCAGTCTCTATGCCGAGGCCAAGGTGCTGCGCCTACAGCAGACGCGCGGCTTCGCTGCTTGGCTCGCCGCCCGTAGACAGAGCCTACACCGCAGCGATAGCCTCGTGGCGGCACGCACCGTAGAGGCGGCCAAGAGCCCCTGGTACCACGAGCTCAAGCGGGAGCTCGAGGCCGAGCGCAGGCTGCTGGACTTCCTCGCCGCCAAGGATCATGCCCACGAGCTGCGCCAGCGTATCGCTGAGCTCAAGGCCGCACGCAATGAGGCGACCTGGGGATGGTTCGAGGGCTGGAGGCCTGATGCCTATATCAGCCAGCAGGTCATCGCCATCCTGCTGCCCACGCTGGAGCTGCTGGAGGCTAAGTCCCCCCAGCGTCAGGAGCTCCTCGGGCTCCTGAGGGAGGCACAGCCCTATATGGATCGTGAGGAACTCGAGCGCTACCAGCGCCTCAAGGAGGACCGTGCTCGTGTATCCAAGCCCGGGCCCTGGGGCTACTACGACATCCCGCTCGACTACCTCTATATGCGGGCGCAGCTCACGCAGCAGCTAGCGGTGCCGAGCTCGGCTGCGCTGGCGGCGATGCTCGGCCACTACCAGCGTCTGCTGAGTGAGCGGGCTAAGGAAGCCCCCGTCACGGATCTGGCGAAGATCGCCTACGTCCTCAAGCAAGCCCCGCAGCACAGAGCGCAGCTGCCTATACTGCTGAAGGTCCTCGCCCAGCACCTCTCGGATGAGGGCGCGATGAGCTTCTTTGCCCAGCCCGCGGAGATCCCCTACTGGAGTCGCTCGGCAGGGGTGCCGCTGGCCGTCGAGACCCTACGCGCCTTCCGCCTCGACCCTGCCTATAGCTCCCTCGTGCCGCGCCTGCAGCGCTGGCTCTTGACCCAGCGCCGCACGATGGTCTGGAAGGATCCCCTCTGCAGCGTCCTGGCGCTGGAGGCGCTGACGGAGCCCCAGCTCGAGGCATGGGGCACAGCTCAGGCCACGGAACTCAGACTCGCGCTCGAGGGCGGGGAGGACTTCAGGCTCACGGGCAGCCAGCGTACGGCGAGCCTTGAGCTTAGCCCCAGCCGTCGTCCCAAGGGTGCGCTGCAGGTCATCAAGAAGGATGGCAGCCTCATCTGGGGCGCCGCTCGCCTGCACTACAGCATCCCTACGGCAGCGGTCAAGGCCTGGGGCGAAGGCCTGAGCCTCACACGGCAGCAATATCTCGTGACGACGGAGGGCGGGCGCGATGTCCTCCGTCCCCTCGAGGAGGGCGAGCTGCTCCCCATCGGGGCCCGCATACGCACCCAGCTCGTCATCAAGCTCAAGCAAGGCCTCGACTACGTCAAGATCAGCGACCCGCGTCCAGGCTATGCCGAGCCCGTCGAGCAGAAGCCCTTCTATCCCTCCATCAGATATGGCAACGCCTACGTCGTGCCTCGCGATGGACGGACGGATATCTTCGTCGATCGGCTGACCTCAGGGACGACGGAGCTCTACTATGACCAGTGGGTGACGCGCCCCGGGGTATATAGTGGTGTCGTCACGACACTGGAGAGCCTCTACGTCTCGGAGTATAGCGCCCATACGGCGGTATCGCCCGAGCAGCGGACCACCTCTGAGCTCAAGACAGAGTAGGCCGTCAGGCGCACGCGCTCTGCCTCCGCCGCCATCCCGATAAGCAAGCCCCCGAGGAATCCAGCATTCCTCGGGGGCTTCTTTATGGGCGCGGGCGAAGCTCGTACCTAACTGAGCGCTTCGGCTCGGGCTAAGCTGCCTCGGGGCTTCGTCCTCAGGCTGAGCGGCCTAAGGCCTCCCTTAGGCTAAGGCGGAGAGGGGGTGTGGGCGCTGTCCCAAGCGTCCCCTCGAGGCGTCCGCTGCTGCGTTGGCGCCTGCTGTCCGCTTGCTCCCCGCTTCGCGAGGGATAGCCCTTAGCTCCTTGACTGATATCCCTCGAGGTGCTGACTGACGTCCCTCAGCGCCCTGACTGATATCCTTCAGACGAGCTCCCCCTTATGCCTGCGCCCCGCTGAGGCCTAGGAGCTTCAGTGGGGCGCAGGTATAGAGGGGAGGGCGGAGCCCTTAGAAGGTCTTAGCCTCGGGACTTGGGGGCTTCCCTTGGCACTAAGGTCAGCCAGGGGGCTAGCGTAGGGCTTCGTCGGGCCAAGGGCAGGGCTGGCCCGTAGCCTTGATGCTGGGGCGCTGTGCCCCCACGCTACGCAGGTAGCGGCCGAGCTGCCGAGCGAGCTGCCGTACACGCTGTGGATAAGTCGTGCTGAGATCCCGCTGCTCCCCGAGGTCGTGCGTGAGGTCATAGAGTTGATGGCGGCCCGTACGGTAGTTGTAGAGGAGCTTCCAGCGGCCTTGGCGCAGGGCGGCGTGGAAGTTGATCCCTGGCCCGTCCAATCCCCAGTTGTGTGGATAAGTCCAGTAGAGTGTCCGCTCCCGAGGCTGGCGCTTGGCCTCGAGTAGCGGGATGAGGCTGCGGCCATCCACCTGCTGCGGCAGGTGCTCGGGGCGGACTCCAGCGACCTCCAGCAGCGTGGGGAAGAGGTCCTCGATCATCACGGGATGGCTGTCGCGTCGGTCGCGCCCTACGACCCCAGGCCCAGCGACGATGAGCGGCACGCGTATGCCGCCTTCGTAGACGGAGCCCTTGCCGCTGTAGAGGGGCGCGTTCTGCCAGTGCAGCTGCCCCGAGTGCCAGTAGGCCGAGGCCGCCAGGCCGCCATTGTCACTCATGAAGAGGATGAGCGTGTCGTCGAGCTGACCTGCGCGCTCCAGTTCGTCCATCAGATCCCCGAGGCTCTTGTCCATGCCCTCGACGAGCGCGGCGTAGGCGGCCTCCTTGGGGTCTAAGCCCTCGCCGAGGTAGCGCTGATAGAAGCGCTGATCCCTGTCGAAGGGCACGTGCACGGCGTAGTGCGACATGTAGAGGAAGAAGGGACGGCGGTCGCCTGCGCTACGCTGCGCCCGCAGTGCCTGTATGGCCTCCAGCGTCAGGGCTTCGCTGAGGTAGGTGTCGGTATCCCAGTAGCGCTCTAGTCCCGGCACAGCCATAGGAGAGACGGGCTTGCCCAGCGAGTCGTGTCCGTAGCGCGCTCGCCCGAGGAAGGAGGCAGGCCCGCCAGCAGCGTGCCCCGCGATATTGACCTCGAAGCCCAGCTGCAGCGGGTCGGCCGCGGGTGTACCGATAGCGCCGAAGTGCGCCTTGCCGCAGTGTATCGTGTGGTAGCCCGCCGCACGCAGCAGCTCGGGCAGCATACGTGCGTAGTAGGTGTGGGGTGTGTCGGGGCGCGGGCTGAGGCCATTGACATTCCACTCGGGGGCCTGCAGCGTGCTGTCGGCATGGTCGGAGGGCATGTCGTAGCGCAGTGTCCAGTTGGTCACGCGGTGACGTGCGGCGTGCGCCCCCGTCAGGAGGCTGCAGCGGCTGGGGGAGGAGACGGGTGCAGCGTAGGCGTCGGTGAAGCGCACGCCACGGCGCGCCAGGCGCTCCATGGCAGGGGTGTGGTAGCGCCTATTGAGCGCCGTCGTATCGCTCCCGAAGGATACGGAGGTATCCTGCCAGCCCATATCATCCACGAGGAAGAGGAGGATATTGGGGCGCCGCGCGGGGAGGGGCTGGGCAGCGCTGAGGAGCGTAGCGGGGAGCAGGAGGCCACTCCCGAGACTGAGGAGAAGGGTAGAGCGCATAGCGTGATGGGTGTAGTGTGTGCTGTGTAGTGGGCGTGCTGTGAGGGAACTAAAGCCAAGAGGCTAGGCACGCCGCGATCGGACGTGTCTAGCCTCTCATAGCTCTAGGGGAGTGCGGTACTAAGCCCAGTACTCCTCGCCACGGACGACGCGACCGCGGTGCATGACGAAGTGCAGCTGCAGCTCCTCGTCGAGGAAGAGGATATCGGCATCCTTGCCTGCCTCGATTGCCCCCTTGGTGTCGGTGATGCTCATGATGCGGGCGGGCGTCGTCGAGGCCATATAGACGGCGTCGATCAGAGGGATGTCGCACTGCTGTACGGCCGTGCGGATGAGTCTATCCATCGTAGCGACGCTGCCCGCCAGTGCCGAGTGGTCGGAGAGCTTGCACACGCCGTCCTCGACGATGGCGTGCCCCGTAGGATCCTTGAAGTCCGCGGGGGTACCCGTGTACAGCAGGGCGTCGGTGGTGAGCGCCATACGTTCGCGACCCTTGACCTTGTAGGCGAGGTTGACCATCAGCGGGGGCACGTGGATGCCGTCGCAGATGACCTCGATGTCGAAGTCAGGCAGGTCGAGGATCGTCTCTACCGCACCAGGGACCTTATAGACGCCCTTCTTGTGGGAGACCTTCATCGCGTTGTAGAAGTGCGTGGCCAGCGTATAGCCATGCTCCCAGGCAGCCTTGATCTCGGGTTCGCCAGCCTCGGTGTGGGCGATGGCGGTGACGACGCCGAACTCCTTGACATAGCGTCCGAAGTCCAGCGTACCCTCGATCTCGGGGGCTGCGTCCCAGCGCTTGATGATGCCCTTACCGCGCTCCATGATCTTGGTGTACTCCTCGGGGCGGGCGGGGCGGATCAGCTCGGGGAGCTGGGCACCGGCCATCTTGACGGAGAAGTAAGGCCCCTCGAGGTGCAGGCCTTCGACCGAGGAGGTCTCGTCCGCGAGCAGTACCTCGGTGCACTCGATGCCCTTCATGATCGTCTCGTAGGTCGAGGTGGAGAGGGTGGGGTAGATGGTCGTCGTCCCGTTCTGCAGGTGGTAGTCCGCTGCCGTGCGGAAGGCCTCGACGGTGCCGTCCATGAAGTCCGCACCTGCGGCCCCGTGTACGTGCGTCTCGATGCCGCCGGGGATGATGTAGGAGCCACGTGCGTTGATGAGGCGGGCCCCCACGACGGGGAGCTCGGTATTCAGCACTGCCTTGATCTGCTTGCCTTCGATGAGGACGGAGCCCCCATCGATCCAGCCAGAGGGCGTATAGATACGTCCTCCTACTATTTGTGTATACATGACGATAGTGTTTTGTTAAATGTGCTTAGGTAATGACTCACGAGGTGCACGGGCAGCCCCATGACCGTGTAGAAGCTCCCCTCGATACGCTCGATGGCGCGGTAGCCTATCCACTCCTGGATGCCATAGGCGCCTGCCTTGTCTAGCGGGGCGTAGTGCTCGAGGTAGTAGCTGATATCGGCCTCCGTGAGGGGGGCGAAGTCCACGGCCGCTGTATCGCTGTAGCTGTCCTGCTGGGAGAGAGTGGTGAAGACCAGTCCCGTGGTGACCCAGTGCCTGCGTCCGCTGAGGCGGCGCAGCATGGCGGCAGCCTCTTCCCGCGTCCGAGGCTTGCCCAGCGGCTCGTCATCGACGAAGACCAGCGTGTCGGCCGTGATGAGGAGCGTCCGCTCGTCCAGGGCACCGCGGTAGGCCGCGGCCTTCTGCCCTGCGATGTAGGCAGGGATCTCGGGGAGCGGCATCGTGGCGGGGAAGGACTCGTCGATGTCGGGCAGCACCTGCTGCTCGAAGGGTAAGCCTAGCCCCCGCAGCAGCTCCACGCGGCGCGGCGACTGCGAGCCGAGGAGGATGCGCCAGCCTGCCAGCCCCTGCAGTAGGGGATGTGCTGTGGCGGCGGCTTGTGTGATCTGATCCATGTCTAGGGCCTCTTTACCAGCCGAAGCCCTCGGAGAGCGACCAGCAGCTGTTGGCCTTGAGCGTCTGCTCGATGACGTCACGCACTACGCCGTAGCCCCCATTGTAGAGGGAGATGTACTTGGCGATGGACTTGACCTCGGGGGCGGCGTCGGCAGGGGCGCAGGGGAGGGCCACTAGGCGCATGACGGGGATGTCGGGGATGTCGTCTCCGATGTAGGCGATCTCCTCGGGTCGCAGCCCTGACTCCTGGCATAGGAGCTCGAGCTGGCGCGCCTTGTCGGAGATGCGCATATAGATGTACTTGGCGCCGAGGTTGCGGAATCGCTCCGTCATCGCTTCGCTCGCGCCACCCGAGATGACGGCCAGCGTATAGCCTTGCTTCACGGCGTACTGCATGGCATAGCCGTCCTTGACGTTGACCGTACGCATGGGCATGCCGTCGGGCCCGACGGGGCTGACGTTGGCACTCACTACGCCGTCCATGTCTAGGACGAAGGCCTTGATTTGGCTTAGGTCGTGGGGAATACTACTCATCTGGCTTCCTTAAATCTTTTATTATACAAAAGTAGCTCAAATTTCGCCTACTTGTATTCCCGTGCCCTTGGGGCTGAGCCCGCGCTAGCTGCTTCGGAGGTTAGGCGGGGTGAGTGGCCTCGCAGCCCCTGCCTCCTAGGCTAAGGGCGCGCCCGCCTATAGCTCTCGCCGCCGCTCCTCTAAGACTCTTAGCAAAGGCCGTGCCAAGACTCAGTGCCGCGACAGCCTGCGCTCAGCTTGCTGACTGATATCCCTCACGGGGCTGACTGCTATCCCTCACGCGGCTCACGGACGTCCCTCACGGCGCCCACTGATATCCCTCAGCACGCCTCCCCTAGAGGCGCAGCGCGCTGGGTAGGGGGCGCTCCTGCGCCTGTCCTTGATGCGGAGTAGTGGAGGGGCAGCGTGGGGCGGTGCTGCAGCCTAGGGCGGTGGATAGTGGGGATAGGTCGGTGGATAAGCTGGGGGACGGGATGCAGACAGCCCCCAGCGGAGGCGTCGCGGGAGCGCTGTCCACTGGGGGCTGTCCTGGGGCGAAGTCAGGCGCTAGCCTACTACTTCTGTGGTAGGGTCTTCATCATCTCATCGACCGCACGGATCAGCTGGGCATCGTAGCCCGAGAGGCTCTGCTCGGGGGTGTTGTAGATGAGGATGTCGGGCTGCAGGGTCTGGTTCTCCAGCGGGCGTCCCTGCTCATCCGAGCAGGTGACCTGCGGGATGCCGAAGACGATGTGGGGATTGATCTGCGACTCCCACCATACGGCCGTCATCGTCCCCGCGACGGGGGCGCCGATGAGCTTGCCGAGGCCGAGGGTCTTGTAGGCCCAGGGGAAGCCGTGGCCGTTGCTGTAGTTGCCCTCGCTCATGAGGACGCAGCTGGGCTTGTTCCACTGCATGAAGGGGTCGTCGCCGATATACTGCCCACGCGGGGTGAAGCTGAGGTACTTCTTCCCACTCAGGAGGTGCGTGAGATCCTCATGCAGCCAGCCGCCGCCGTTGAAGCGGGTGTCGACGATGGCCGCCTCGGCATTGCGGTACTTACCTAGCAGATCCTGGAAGACGGTGCGGAAGCTGCTGCTATTCATTGCCCGCACGTAGACGTAGGCGATACGGCCCCCGCTGCGCTGACGTACCAGCTCCTCGCAGTGGCGTAGCCAGCGGCGGTACAGCAGCTCGCGCTGCTGCTCCTGGGAGATGGGCTTGACGATGTGCTCGAAGGTCTTGCCCGTCTTGGGATCGAGGATGCTGAGGTTGACGCGCTTGCCGACCTTGCCATTGAAGTAGGGCTCGAGGGCGCGCCCGGGCAGGATGTCCTCGCCGTCAATGCTCTTGATGATCATGCCAGAGGTGACCTTGCGCTCGCCATGCGCCAGCGGCCCCGAGTCGAGCACCTCGAGGATGCGCAGCCCTCGACCCTCGTAGTCGGGGTCGTAGAAGGCGCCGAGGCTAGCCGTGGCCTGAGTCTGGCTGCGGGAGTAGGCACGAGCCCCCGTGTGGGAGGCATTGAGCTCGCCGAGGAGCTCGGAGAGCATCTCGGCAAAGTCCTGATCGTTGTTGATATGCGGGAGGAACTTGCGGTAGGTCGTGCGGTAGTAGTCCCAGTCCACGCCATGCAGCTTGACGTCGTAGAACTTCTCCTTGACCTGCTGCCAGCTGTGATCGAAGATGTAGCTACGCTCCTCGGCTGGGCGGTGCTCGAAGTCAGCGGCGAACTCGATGTTCTTCAGCGTGCCGTTCTCTAGCTTCTTCAGTCCCGACTGCGTACCGAGATAGACGGTCTTGCCGTCCTGGCCTAGGATCAGTTCGCCGCCACCGATGCCGGGGGAGAGGATACGGGTGGCCTGCGTCTCCAGGTCGCGCTCCCAGAGGTCGGTGGAGGTGCCGTAGCGGGCGATGTAGTAGAGCTTGGTGCCCTCGCCGTTGATGACGGCGTCCGAGATAGAGCCCGAGGCGTAGGTGAGGCGTACGATACGGTCCTCACGGTCGGTGAAGTCGGGTTTGAAGGGCTTCTTCTGCTCTTCCTCCTTCTTCTTGTCGCCGTCCTTGGCCGCCGTCTGGGTGCTCTTCTTGGCCTTCTTGCCTATGCGTAGGATGCCGCTGGAGATGGGGCTGTAGTCCTCGTCCTCGAGGTCGAAGACGCCAGCGCCCGTCTTCTTGTCCTTATCCTTGTCCTTATCCTCGCCCTGCTGCTTGCGGAGCTCACGCTCCTCCTTCGTCTGGCGGAAGTGCTCGTAGGCCTCGCGGTCGAGGAACATCAGGTAGAGGTCCTTCTCGGAGCCCCAGCTGCCGTGGCTGCGGTAGCCCGCGCGGTCGGAGCTGAAGAGAATGGCCTTGCCGCCGAAGGCGAACTTGCCCTCGCCCTCCCTGTAGCCGCTCTCGGTGAGGTTGATCCGCTCGCCCGAGCCGTCGGCCTTGACCAGCGCACAGTCGATGTGCATCCAGCCGCCCTCGCCGCCGTAGTTCGTCAGGATCCACTGGCTGTCGGGGCTCCACTGGTAGTGCTGGTCGCCGTCGGCGTAGCTATAGTTGTAGCTCTTATCCAGTATCTTGGTCTCCTTGCCCGAGGCGAGGTCGTAGACGTAGATGCCGGTGCGGTCACGTAGGAAGGCGACCTTCTTGCCGTCGGGGCTGAAGGTGGGCTGGAAGCAAGCTTCCTGGCTGCGGGTCAGCTGGCGCTCCTTGAGCCCACGAGCGTAGACGAAGAGCTTATCGTCCTTGCGCTCCAGCTCGGTCATGTAGATATTCCAGTGCCCATCGCGCTCTGCGGCGTAGACGATCTGGCGGCCGTCGGGGCTGAAGCTGACGCTACGCTCCTGCACGGGGGTATTGGTGATGCGCTTGGTGGTCTTGTACTCGGTGTGCGTCACGTAGACCTCGCCGTGGACGACGAAGGCGATCTCCTTGCCCGAGGGCGCGACGGCGAAGGAGCTCACGCCCGAGCTGTACTGACGGTACTGTACCTTAGGCTCCTCCTCGTCGGTAACGATCTGTACGGGCACTCTGCGCGGGCTCGAGCCAGGGCGCAGCGTGTAGATCTCGCCGTCGTAGCCGAAGCAGAGCGTGCCGTCGGTGGCGCGCGAAAGGAAGCGGACGGGATCTTTCTTGAAGTCCGTCAGACGTGTGTCGGCAGCCGTGGGGCTCGCGGTGGTGCGGTGGTAGATGTTGGAGTTGCCCTCGCGCTCACTGAGGTAGTAGAAGCCGCCCTGCCCGTCCCAGACGGCATTGCGGTCCTCGCCGTCGAAGCTGGTGAGCTTGGTGTGCTTGCCCTGCTCGTCACGCAGCCAGATGTCGCGTGTGATGGGTGAGTGGGCGTGCTTGCGCCACTGATCCTCGTAGCCCTTATGGTCGGTGTAGAGGAGCTGCTTGCCCGAGAGCGAGGGCTGCAGCATGGGGTAGGGGTTCCAGAGCTTGGGGCGCGCCTCCTGGGCGTCGAGCTTGACGGCGTAGGTCTGTACGAAGCCCTGGGTGGGATGCAGGGAGAGCTGCACCGTGGGCATGATGTCGGCCTGGAAGAGGAGGGTCTTGGCATCGAGGAAGGCTACGGGGACCTCCTTGGCACTGTTGGAGGTGATGCGGCGCAGCTCAGTGCCGTCGGCACCGATGAGGAAGACGTCACGCCCACCCTCGCGGTCGGAGGAGAAGGCGATCTGTCGGCTGTCGGGGCTCCAGATGGGGGTGCCATCGTAGGCGGCATTGGAGGTCAGACGCAGCGCGCGCCCTCCTTCGGTAGGTACGGTATAGATATCACCGCGGTAGCAGAAGGCGATGCTGCGGCCGTCGGGGCTGATCTGCTGATGGCGCAGCCAGAGGGGGCGCTGGGAGCTCTGGGCGCTCAGGCTACCGAGGGTGCCCAGTGTCAGGCAGCCGATGATGGCCAGTGGGATGAGTTGCTTCATAGTCTTGTGTGCATGCGTATAGTTAATTGACTAGAACAAAGGTACTGAAAAGCCCCGAGCGCAGCACAGCTTGCTGGGGCTAAGGCTCGGGTGTCCTCTTGGGGGCGTGCTGGGGCTGCCTCCCCGAGGCTCCTATCCCAGCATGCCCCGAGAGCTAAGGGCCTCGCGCTCTAGAGCAAGCCTCCCCCCAGCTCAAGCAGGGTGAGGCGCGATAAAAGTACGAAGGCGGAGCGAAGTCTCACCTTCGCCCCGCCTTCGTGAGGGATATCCCTCAGCTCGCTGACTGCCGTCCCTTACGGCGCTGACTGACGCCCCTCAAGCTCGCCACAGCCGTCTTTCAGCTCATTGACTGCTACAGCGTTGTTTCGCTGATGGCTATCCTTCGTTTCGCTGATTGAAACTCCTCACCCTCGCCGCTGTTGTCTCCCGGCTCGCTGACTGCTACAGTTTGGCCTCGCTTGACTGGGCGCAGGCTACCGCTCGGACGGGGTACAAAGAGAGCAGCCCAGCGGGATGACGGAGGTCATTCCACTGGGCTGCTCTATATCTAAGAGGCTCGAGGCGCTTACTTCACCTTAGCTACGATAGCCTTGAAGGCCTCGGGGTGATTGACCGCCAGGTCAGCGAGGACCTTACGGTTGATCTCGATACCCTGAGCGTGCAGGGCGCCCATCAGGCGGGAGTAGGAGAGTCCCTCCAGGCGTGCAGCAGCGTTGATACGCTGGATCCACAGGGCGCGGAAGTTGCGCTTCTTGTTCTTGCGGTCACGGAAAGCGTAGGTCAGACCCTTCTCCCAAGTGTTCTTGGCGACGGTCCAGACGTTCTTGCGAGCACCGTAGTACCCACGAGTGAGCTTGAGGATACGCTTTCTCTTAGCGCGCGAAGCTACGTGATTGACTGATCTTGGCATGATGTTACTTCTTTGTGATTGGTAGCGACCAGGCGGCTCGGGGCAGGGCCTCGGGACGAGCTGATACTTGTGGGCTTACCTCTCTGTTACTGAATAATCGTGGCTTACTTACCTCTCGGAGACTAGCGGAGACGGAGGAGCTCCTTGACTTCGCGTACGTCAGCTTGATCCACGGTGGTGAAGTAGGTGAGGTTACGCTTCTGCTTCTTCGTCTTCTTGGTTAGGATGTGACTCTTGAAGGCATGTTTGCGCTTGATCTTACCAGAGCCCGTGAGCGCGAAGCGCTTCTTGGCGCTGGAGTTTGTCTTCAGCTTAGGCATTTTCTTTTCGTTATATGAGTGATTACTTATAGCCCTACTCCACTGACGCAGCCTATGCGCGAGGAGTGGGATGGGGTATGGTGTCGGAGGGGGCGGGGACTAGTCCTCGTCTTCCTCGTCCTTAGTCTTGTCCTTCTTAGGAGCAGGGGTGGCGACCTTCTTGGGGGCAAGCATGATGGTCATGCGCTTACCTTCCAGGACGGGCATGCTCTCTACGCGGCCGTAGTCCTCAAGGTCGTTGGCGAAGCGCAAGAGAAGCACCTCTCCCTGATCCTTAAATAGGATGGAGCGTCCACGGAAGAATACGTAGGCCTTGACCTTCGCGCCCTCGCTGAGGAAGCCCTTAGCGTGCTTGAGCTTGAAGTTGTAGTCGTGGTCATCAGTCTGGGGACCGAAGCGGATCTCCTTGACGACGACCTTGACGCTCTTCGCCTTCTGCTCCTTCTGCTTCTTCTTCAGCTGGAAGATGAACTTAGAGTAGTCTACGACACGGCAAACTGGTGGGTTGACGTTGGGCGAGATCTCTACCAGGTCTAGCTCTTGGTCCGCGGCGATGCGTAGCGCCTGCTGGATGGGATATACGCCCTGCTCTACATTGTCCCCGACGAGACGTACCTCCTTGACGCGGATGGCCTCGTTCGTCCGGTACTGGAACTTTTGTTTGTTGTCTACTGCCATTCAGTATATTATATGTAGGGCGCTCCCCGAGCTAGGGGAGCACCCTACTTAAGTGTTGCTGTGTGACTACTTAAAGTAAGTTATCTCTTAGGCTTGCTGCTCGGTGTGCCAAGCGTTGAGCTGGCGATCCACCTCAGCGGCGATTTGCTCTGCAAAGGTAGCAATTTTCAGCGAACCCTTATCACCCTCACCCTGCACACGTACCGAGACTTCGCCTTCCTGGGCTTCCTTCTCGCCTACGATGAGCATGTAGGGGATACGCTTGAGCTCGTTGTCGCGGATCTTGCGGCCGATCTTCTCGTTGCGATCGTCCACCTGCGTGCGGATGTCCTGCTTGTTGAGCTGGGCAGCCACCTCGTAGGCGTAGTCGTTGTACTTCTCGCTGATGGGCAGGATGACGACCTGGTCGGGCGTCAGCCACAGGGGGAAGTGACCAGCCGTATGCTCGATGAGCACGGCGACGAAGCGCTCCATAGAGCCGAAGGGCGCGCGGTGGATCATCACGGGACGATGCTTGCGGTTATCCGCGCCCGTGTACTCCAGCTCGAAGCGCTCGGGGAGGTTGTAGTCCACCTGGATCGTACCCAGCTGCCAGCGACGGCCGAGGGCATCCTTGACCATGAAGTCGAGCTTAGGCCCGTAGAAGGCTGCCTCACCGTACTCGATGACGGCGGGGAGCCCCTTCTCGGCGCAAGCGTCGATGATGGCCTGCTCGGCGCGCTCCCAGTTCTCCTCACTGCCGATATACTTATCCCTATTGACCTTGTCACGTAGGGAGATCTGGGCCTCGAAGTTCTGGAAGTTGAGTGCCTTGAAGATGATGAAGATGATGTCCATCACCTTGCAGAACTCCTCCTTGATCTGGTCGGGACGGCAGAAGAGGTGCGCGTCGTCCTGCGTGAAGCCACGTACGCGGGTGAGCCCATGCAGCTCTCCGCTCTGCTCGTAGCGGTAGACGGTGCCGAACTCTGCCAGGCGCTGCGGCAGGTCGCGGTAGGAGTGGGGGCCCATAGCCTTATAGATCTCGCAGTGGTGCGGGCAGTTCATGGGCTTGAGCATGAATTCCTCTCCCTCCTGGGGTGTGGTGATGGGGCGGAAGGAGTCCGCACCGTACTTCGCCCAGTGCCCAGAGGTCACGTAGAGCTGCTTGGAGCCGATGTGTGGGGAGATGACCTGCTGGTAGCCGAACTGCTTCTGGATCTGCTTGAGGAAGTCCTCCAGACGCAGGCGGAGCTGCGTCCCGCGGGGCAGCCAGAGGGGCAGCCCCGAGCCTACGTTCTGCGAGAAGGCGAAGAGCCCGAGCTCCTTGCCGATCTTGCGGTGGTCGCGCTTCTTGGCCTCCTCGAGGAGCTGCAGGTATTCGTCGAGCATCTTCTTCTTGGGGAAGGTGATCCCGTAGATACGCGTCAGCTGCTTGCGCTTCTCGTCGCCGCGCCAGTAGGCACCAGCCACGCTGAGCAGCTTGACGGCCTTGATGTAGCCCGTGTTGGGGACGTGTGGCCCACGGCAAAGGTCGGTGAAGCCGCCCTGCGTGTAGGTCGTGATCGAGCCGTCGGGTAGGTCCGCGATGAGCTCGAGCTTGTACTCGTCGCCCTTCTGACGGAAGAACTCCGTGACCTCCGCCTTGGTGATGTCGCGGCGGATGATGGGCTCCTTGCGCGCTGCCGCCTCGAGCATCTTGGCCTCGATGGCCGCTAGGTCTGCATCCTTGATCTGGACGCCCTCGCCCAGGTCTATATCGTAGTAGAAGCCGTTCTCGATGGGGGGGCCGATCCCGAACTTGACCTCGGGATAGATCTCCTGTAGCGCCTCGGCCATGAGGTGGGCGCTGGAGTGCCAGTAGGCGAACTTCCCCTCGGGGTCTTCCCACTTATAGAGCTTCAGCTCGGTATCCTCCTTGAGGGGGCGCATCAGGTCCCAGATCTGACCATTAACCCCAGCAGCTAGGACATCCTGCTGCAGGCGGGGGCTGATCGATCCAGCTATATCCCAAGAGGTCGTCCCTGCGGGGTACTCCCGCTGGCTGCCGTCTGGGAAGGTGACTTTGATCATTGAACTCATTGACGTGCTATTATATGTCCTTGTTCGTACAAAGATACGATAATCTGCCGTGGCGTGTTGCCCAGCGAGCGGATGGCCTCGCCGCAGCTCCGTGAGGGATATCCCTCAGCCTGCTGACTGTCGTCCCTCAGCGTGCTGACTGCCGTCCCTCAGCCTCCTCAGGGATATCCCTCAGCGGCCCTCCCCCTAGCGTGTGACCACAGCGGGGCAGGTGCTCCACGCTCGGTTCACTGGGTAGAGAGGATAAGGATAAGGGCTGCGCTCGGCTTGGGCAGGGGGCTAAGCTCGGGAGCGTCCCAAGGGGCGGGCGCTTCGCCTCCCTTACCGCTCGTAGCGGCCAGCGAAGCCTAAAGCCTTCCTCTACCTTAGCCTCGATAGCCCTCGGCTACTCCATGTGGACGACGGTAATGCCTGCCCCGCCGAAGCGTACATCTTCGTCGTGGAAGTTCGCCACGCCACGCACACCGCCGAGGTAGCTGCGTATGGCCTCGCGTAGCGCCCCCGTGCCCGTGCCGTGCAGGATACGTACCTGCCCGACCCCGAGCTGCAGGGCCTCGTCGACGTAGTAGCCTACGGCATCCAGCGCCTCACCAGCTCGGAAGCCGCGCACATCCAGCTCGTGGCGGAAGTGCAAGCGCTTCTGATGGATCTGGTCGATGATGCTCGAGGCCTGCGGCTGTATGGGCTGCTGATGCTGCTGGTGCTTGAGACGCCCTGCCTCGCCCTTGGTGGCGAGCTGCAGGCGGCTCAGCGGGACGGTGGTCTTGAGCGCGCCGAGGGCGACGACGGCCTCACGGTCGCTGAGCGAGAGGACCTGCCCCAGCGCTTTCTGTCCCTCGATACGGACGGTGCTGCCGACGCTGATCTCCCCCAGCACGCTATGGCTAGCGACGGCCTCGCGCTCGGTGTCGGTGACGAGGGCGGCCAGGCGAGGCTGCTCCTTGGGCTGGGTCTTGCCCTTGGCACGACGCTCACGGCGCGCCAAGAGGCGCTCCACCTCTCGCTGCGTCTTCTTGGCCGCAGCTAGCTGCAGGGCTTCTTCCTCAGCCGATAGCCCCTCCTTGTACTCGGTGAGCTGCTGGCGGATGAGGCGTGTCTGGTCCTTGGCGGCCTCGGCCTCACGGATCTCGCGGATGGTGCGCTCGATGCGTCCGCCCGCCTCCTGGATGATGCGGGCTGCCTCGCGGCGTGCCTCCTCGAGGATCTTCTTGCGCTCGCTCTTGAGGTGCTCGGTACCCTCGTCGAAGCGCTGTCGTGCCTCCTGCAGCGCGCGCTCGTCCTGACGTATGCTCTGGCGCTTGGTCTCCCAGTAGCGCTTGTCGCGGATAATGTCCTGCAGGTACTTATCCATGTCGATGTACTCGCTGCCTACCTGCTCGGAGACCTCGGCGATGACGTCCTCGGGGAGGCCGATCTTGCGGGCGATCTCGATGGCGAAGGAGCTCCCCGGGCGCCCAATGGAGAGGCGGAAGAGGGGGCGCATCTCGTGGCGGTCGTAGAGCATGGCGCCGTTGATGAGCCCGGGATGGTCCTCGGCGTAGGTCTTGAGGTTCTGGTAGTGCGTCGTGATGACGCCGAAGGCCCCTTGGTCATTGAAGCGGTGCAGCAGCGCCTGAGCTATGGCGCCGCCTATGGTGGGCTCGGTGCCGCCGCCGAATTCGTCGATTAGCAGCAGGCTCGCACGGTCGGCGTGGCGCACGAAGTGCTTCATGTTCCTCAGGTGCGAGCTATAGGTGCTGAGGTCGTCATCTATGCTCTGCTCGTCGCCGATGTCGATGTAGAGCCGCTCGAAGATCCCTGCCTCGGAGTGATCCTGCACGGGGATGGGCAGCCCGCACTGTAGGAGGTACTGCAGTAGGCCCACGGTCTTGAGGCATACGGACTTACCCCCAGCGTTGGGCCCCGAGATCAGGAGGATACGCGCATCGGGGGCCTGGAGCGTGATGTCTAGGGGGACGATGCTCCGCCCCGAGGCGCTGAGCGAGCGCTGCAGCAGGGGGTGGCGTGCGCCGTACCATTCCAGACGCGGCTCGGGGCTAAGGCGCGGACACTGCGCCCCCAGCTCCAGCGCCCAGTGCGCCTTGGCATAGACGAAGTCGTAGGTCGCCAGCAGCTCGTAGCTCTCCAGCAGGTGGCGGAGGTTGGGGCGTAGTCTATTGGCCACCTCGGTAAGGATGCGGATGACCTCGCGACGCTCCTCGCTCTCCAGCTCGCGGATACGGTTGTTGGCCTCGACGAGCTCTACGGGCTCGATGTAGACGGTCTTCCCCGTGGCGGACTCATCGTGGACGATGCCGCGAATCTTACGCTTGTGCATCGGGCTGACGGGGATCACGAGGCGCCCATCACGTAGGGCGGGCTGCACGTCCTGCTCCACCCAGCCTTCGCGGCGGGCGCCTGTGAGGATGCGCTGCAGCATGCCCGAGAGGCTGCGCTCGGTCTCGGCGAGCGTGCGGCGTATCTGCAGCAGCTCGCGCGAGGCATTGTCTCTCAGGCGTCCTTCCTCGGTCAGGAGGCTCCTCAGATGCTGCTCGACCTTGGGGAAGGTAGGTCGGTCCTCGAGCAGCGCCGTAAGGCGGGGGTAGAGGTAGACGAGGCTCTCATCGGCGCGCTCCCCCGTGCTCTGCTCCTCGGTGAAGAATCGGTGCAGGGCGTGCAGCGTCTCCAGCATGCGTAGCAGGTCCTGCAGCTCCAGCTCCTCGACATAGGTGCCCTGAGGGCGTATGCGGTGGAGCGCCTCGCGGCAGTCCACGATCTGGAGGCTGGGCAGCTGGTGCTCGCTCGTGAGGAGCTGCATCATCTCGCGCGTCTCCTCCAGCTCGAGGGAGATACGCTCGTAGTCGGCAGAGGCCTCTAGGGAGAGCATGCGCTCGCGCCCTAGCGAGGAGGCGCAGTGGGCAGCCAGCAGCTGGCGCAGCTCTACGAAGCCGATCTTGTCGACGTAGTTATGGGGATATAGGTCTAGTGTCTGGACGTTCATACCATATATATAATAGGGGAGAGGGCAGGCCGTCGGTACGGCTTGCCCTCGCCTCTAGGGGCGGAGCAGCCTGCTCCTCCCCAGTGTGGTGGTGAGCTGTGCCCTAACGGCGCTTGGTCTTCTTCTTACGCACCGACCAGCCGAAGTGCCCGAGGTATTCGCCTAGGCCGAAGTACTGGCCGTGCGCGTAGACCAAGAGGCCAGCGCGCTGCATGTCGAAGGCGCCCGTCTCGGGATCTATGTACTGCTCGTCGGCGCGCACGCCTACGACCTCCGAGAGGAACATGTCGTGGCTACCTAGAGGCGTGATCTCGCGCACGCGGCACTCGATGCTGATGGGGGACTCGAGCACCAGGGGCACGCCGAGTACGCTGCCTGCCTCCTTGGTGAAGCCACAGCGGTCGAACTTGTCCTCCCTACGCCCCGAGACGACGCCGCACCAGTCGGTCTCCCGTGCCATGGCGCGCGTGGTGAGGTTGATGCCGAAGGCGCCCCGCTCCTTGATGATGTGGTAGGAGTGGCGCTCAGGGCGTATGCCCACTACGCACATCGGCGGATTGGTGCAGACGGTGCTGACCCAGGAGGCCGTCAGGAGATTGCTCTCCTCGCCCTCGCCCATACCGCCGCAGCTGATCAGCACAGCAGGGAGCGGGTAGATGAGGGTCCCGGGCTTCCAGTCCGTCCTCATAGCAGCTCGGCCTGCTCGGCGGGCGTCTTGCGCCCACAGTAGTGGCACTCGAGGATCACGGTGCCGTCCTCGGGATGCGTCGCCACGTGGAAGTGCGTGCGCATGGGCTCGGCATTGGTGATGCACTTAGGATTGGGGCAGCGTGCTAGGTCGTAGACCTCGTGGGGGAGCTCGACCTGGCGCTTCTCGATCACCTCATAGTCCTGGATGCGATTGAGGTGTACCTCGGGGGCGATGAGGGCTATCTTGTCGAGCTCGCGCGAGGAGACCTTGTGGTCGGATAGCTTGATGACGCCCTTGCGCTGCTGGCGGGCACTCTGCAGATTGTTGCCTATAGTCACGGGGGTCGTCAGCTGCTGTAGGCGCAGCAGCGAGACGATGGCGAAGAGCTTGTCGGCGGGTATATGGTCGAGGACGATGCCGTCTTGGATCGCTTCGACCAGCATTTTCTCTTTAGGCATGGGGCAGGGAGGCTTAGTTGTCTATCTCTATGTTGAGCACCTCGCAGAGGATGGACTGGCGCACGTAGAGCCCGTTCTGCGCCTGCTGGACGAAGTAGGCCTGAGGCGTGTCATCCACGTCCTGCGCGATCTCCCCGACGCGCGGCAGCGGGTGGAGGATGCGCATCGTCGGGCGGCACCCCTCGAGCATGGAGCGGGTCAGCACGTAGACGTTCTTGACGCGCTCATACTCCTCGGGATCTATGAAGCGCTCACGCTGCACGCGCGTCATATAGAGGATGTCTACCGACTGGATGACCTCGGGGCCGAAGTCCGTCGTCTCGGTGAAGGGGATACCGTGCAGGCGGCAGAAGTCCTTGCACTCCTCCGGCATACGCAGCTCGGGGGGCGAGACGAAGATGAAGCGGGGGCGGAAGTGCGCCATTCCCTCGATGAGCGAGTGCACCGTACGCCCGTACTTGAGGTCCCCCACCAGGGCAATGGTGCGGTCGAAGAGTGTGCCCTGCGTCTTGCGTATGGAGTAGAGGTCCAGCAGCGTCTGCGAGGGATGCTGGTTGGCCCCGTCGCCCGCGTTGACGATAGGCGTGCGGTCAAGCTCCGAGGCATAGAGGGCAGCGCCCTCGAGGAAGTGTCGCATGACGATGACATCGGCGTAGTTGGCGACCATGGAGATGGTGTCCTTGAGCGACTCGCCCTTGGAGGAGCTGGAGGTCGCTGCGTCGGAGAAGCCGATGACGCGTCCGCCGAGCCGATTGACGGCGGTCTCGAAGCTCAAGCGCGTACGGGTGGAGGGCTCGAAGAAGAGGGTCGCCACGATACGTCCCTCCAGGAGCTTACGATTGGGGCAGTTCTCGAAGAGCGCAGCTCGGTCGAGCAGGCGGATGATCTCCGAGCTGTCTAGCTGATTGATCGATACTAGATGCTTCATATCTTGTCGCTAAGTGTGAGCAAAGGTAACACTAATTCGCTAGGCTCGTCGCGTCCTGCCCCTGCTTGCTCGGCACTAGGCTAAGATCTCCCGCCTGCGGCTCCTTCAAGCGCTGCTCCCCTTCGCCCTCCAGCGGCACACCTCTACTGGCGGAGCCCCCGTGAGGGATATCCCTCAGCCCTCTGAGTGCCGCCAGTCACGGCGCCGAGTGCCGCCAGTCAAATAGCTGAGGGATAGCAGTCAGCGCTGTGACGGCTATTCCTCGCGGAGCTCCGGGCAAGGCTGACGGCGCACTCCAAGCCTTGGCGCCGCCCGAGGAGAGGCTAATGCGTACGCTGGTAGTTGTCGTATCTAGGTTCAGGTATCGAAGCCTGTCTGTAGAATACACCAGAGGGAGGGAGCAGATCTGCTCCCTCCCTCTGACGGCTTAGCGAATATAGCGTGAGCTACTTCTCGAGGTAGGTGATGATGAAGGTGCGTGGGGTACCCTCGCTATCGCTTAGCGCTACCTCGGTGGGTCTCCCCTTGGCGTCCAGCTTGTAGGCAAAGGTCTTCTTGGTGGTTGACCCCGAGTGACTAAAGTGCTCTGTAAAGCTGGAGAGTAGGTGTGTAGAGCGTAGGCCGAGCTGGTCCGACCAAAGGTCCTTCGTCTTCGTCGTGGGGGCTGTAGTCGCTAGGAAGAGGTTGAGGTCGGGGTAGCTGCGGTTCGTCGTGGTCGTATAGGTCCTCGTATCGGTGCGTGACTGATCCACGCCCAGGTAGCTATAGCTATAGACGACCTTCGTCATATCGCCATTGTGCCAGCTTAGGGTCGCGGTGTCGTAGTACCAAGGCTTGTAGCCCACGAGCTGTCCATCGCCCTTGTAGCTATAGCCCTCCTCTGCGTGGATGTCTTCACCTCCCGCGTAGTGATGCGTCTCCTGCAGTTTGCTGGCTTTGCCTTTGGCGTCCAGTGCTAGGCGATATTCCGCAGGCTTCACGAATACTTCCTGAGTCTTATGCTCCTCGTACACAAGGGTGATGGCCTCATCGGAGTAGGATAGTGTGCCCTTGATGACCTGCGCGGGAGTGGCCTGAGGGTAGGTCTCGACAAAGGAGCTGAGCCGCTTCTGGGCGTCGTAGGCGAAGCTGATCTCGTAGCGCTTCTCGGGCTTTCCCTGCTCGAACTCTTCGATCTTGGCGATGTAGTCTACCTGCGGGGCTGGTGCTGGGGGCGTCGGGACGATGGGGGTGTCATTCCCCTTGGAGCAGGAGCCCAGGGCTGCTGCTGCCAGTAGTATGCTTGCTAGTTGTTTCATTTTTGCTTAGTGTTAAAAAGTCTCAACGAAGGTAGAGAATTCTTCAGCAGGGTGCAAGCGTCCTCCTGTAGCGCTAAGGAGTGTGCCTTGCCTCCTATTGAATGAGCCGTGGGGAAAGCCGCCTCCTAGGGCTGGAGGGAGCATACCCTGCCCGTCCTCCATCCTAAGCACACCGCGCTACGCTTCTAGTGAGGGAGCCCCCGTGAGGGGTATCAGTCAGCCCGCTGAGTGCCGCCAGTCAAAGCGCTGAGTGCCGCCAGTGGCGAGGCTGAGGGGTATCACTCAGCGCCGTGACGGCTATCCCTCACGGAGCTCGGGTAAGGCTGACGCCTCGCTGGAGTAGGGGTGTCGCCTTGGGGCGGGGCTGTTCGATCCTCGCTGCGAGGCTGGGGCTTATGGCTAGCATCCTTGCACTTAAGCAAAATTATACTTGACCGTCAGGCGTCTGTCGGATTATCCGTATTTTTGCACTAATAGATAACTAAGGACTGCTCATGGATCAACTAGATAAGATCAAGGCGCCCATCGCAACGCTGGTGGACAACTTCCATAGCCAATTTGCCGAGATACTCGCGACCAAGTCGGAGTGGCTGGGACGTGCCATCGAGCTGCTCAGTGCCTCCACGGGCAAAAAGGTGCGCCCTATCCTCGTGGCGCTTCTCTCGGGGCTTCCCGAGGGGAAGAGCCCCGCGCAGCGCAGCATCGATGCCGCCGTCCTGCTGGAGCTGATCCATACCGCGACCCTCATCCATGACGACGTCATCGACGAGGCCAAGACACGCCGCGGACGCCCTACGCTCGGGGCGATCTTCGACAATCGCGTGGCCGTTCTGATGGGTGACTTCATCCTCTCCTCGGCACTGATCGGCGCTATCGCGCTGCGTGACCTCGAGGTGATGGCTATCGTCTCGGGCATCGGGCGCGAGCTCACGGAGGGCGAGATCCGCCAGTTCGAGAGTGCCGACAGCCTGCGCCTAGACGAGGCGAACTACTACGAGATCATCAGGCAGAAGACGGCGGTGCTCTTCGCCAGCTGTGCTCGCATTGCCGCTATCACCACGGAGGCAAGCACGGAGGACAAGGAGCGCTTCACCCTGATCGGTGAGCTCCTGGGGATGGCCTTCCAGATACGAGACGATATCTTCGACTACTACAAGGGCGACGTGGGTAAGCCCACGGGCAACGACCTGCGTGAGGGTAAGGTCACGCTGCCCCTGCTTCACGTCCTACTCCAGCAGCCCGACAGCCCCGAGACCAAGGAGGCGCTGGCGACCCTTAGCCAGCATCCGCTGAGCGAGGAGGGCGTAGCGCGGCTGACGGAGCTCGCCATCGAGGGCGGAGGAATCCGCTATGCCGAGGAGCGCCTCATGCACTACATCGACGAGGCCAAGCAGCTCATCCTACACTACCCCGACAGCGCCTATAGGCAGTCGCTCCTGGCGCTGGCCGACTACATCGCAGCGCGCAGCTATTAGCCTGCTACCGCTCTTAGCCCTATTCATCGAAGCCCCTAGGGATGCCACGTCGCCAATCACCCAAGAAGCCCAAGCCGCTGCCCCCCAAGCCGAAGACCTATCTCGGTCTGCGCCTGTGGGTGCTGGCGCTGCTGGTGCTTGGGCTGGCGCTCATCGCCTGCGGCCTCTTCTTCCTCCTGCAGGCCGATCCCGACGAGCCCAGCTACCGCAGCCCGATGCGTATCGAGCGCGTGCAGCTGCTGCCAGGTGAGGACTACGCCCAGAGCCGTGTGGTGAGCTGGCGCTGCGGGGAGGAGCTCGCAGAGAGCTACCTCCTGCTGAGCTACGAGCGCCCCAAGGGACGTCGTGGCCGCCTGCAGACCGAGACGCTACGCTATCAGGCCGAGGGGCAGCAGGTCGTGACCGCCTCGGGGCGCGGCTGCTACTATCAGGTAGCCCTCGACAGCCTCCAGCCTGGGACGCAGTACCGCTATCGTCTGGTGACGGGCGGCGTGCAGTCCGAGGTCTACAGCTTCCGTACGCCCATAGAGGCCGCGGACTCTCTGCAGCTCGTTTACCTTGGGGCTCTGGACACAGCCACCCCCCAGCAGAAGCGCCAGCTGCTGGAGCGTATCGACCGCAGCTTCCCCGACCTAGACCTCTACGCCCTCACGGGCAACTACCTCACGGGAGCTAATGATGCCGCCTGGAGGGAATGGTACGAGCTCCTTGGCAGACGCTCCAGCCGCTTGCCGCAGCTCGTCGTGCCTGGCACCGCCTCCTACATCAAGGAACATACGGGCTATGCCCTCGACCCGCGCTGGCGGGCGCAGTACCCTTACCCTGCCAATGGTCCCGAGGGCTATCTAGGGCGTAGCTACTATGTTGACTACCCCTATGTGCGCTTCGTCGTGCTGGACGCGGCGCGCCTCATCAGCTGGGGCGGCATCCAGGTGCAGCGCAGCTGGCTGAGGCAGGCCCTGCAGTGCGACGAGCGCCAGTGGCGTATCGTGCTGCTGCACCTGCCCGTAGACCGCGTGCTCGAGGAGCAGCAGCACCTGGTGATGCACTACTTCCTCCGCGATGAGCTCATCGCTGCGGGGGCCGACCTGATCCTGCAGGGGCACGACGGCTGCTACGGCCGCGCCTCGCAGCGTAGTGCTGCGGGGGACACGATCTCCCCGGTCCTCGTGGTGAGCCCAGCCGTAAGCCAGGAGGCGCACAACACCTTCGACAAGGGCTATGATCGCCTCGGTACGGGCCTGGCGCTCTACCAGCATATCGTCGTCAGCCGCCGCCAGCTGCACTACAGCGCCTATCGCCTCGGCACCGCACCGCCCGATAGCCTGGCCGCTCGGGATAGCCTCTATGATGAGCTCGTGCTGCGCCGTACGGAGACGGGCGAACTGAAGTTCGTCGACCGCGCCCGTGCCCTTCCCGAGATCTTCAACTATAATGCCTTTGCCTCCAGCAAGCGTGGGCAGAAGAAGGCCGCCCAGTATCAGCACGAGCTGGAGGCCCGTCAGCGTGCCCGCCGTGAGGCGCTCAAGAAACGAACTAAGTAGACGCTCTCAAATACTTCCACAGCTATGATATACTCCATGACGGGCTTCGGTAAGGCCGCCCTGCGCTACGGCTCGCGTACCATCACCGTAGCCATCAAGTCCCTCAACAGCAAGCAGGCCGACCTCTCGGCACGTGTCCCCTCGGCCTACCGCACGGCCGAGCTCGAGCTGCGTAGCCTCATCACCAGCCAGCTACAGCGGGGCAAGATTGACCTCAGCATCAGCATCGATGACGACGCCCTCGAGGGCAACGCCAGCCTCATCAACCGCGAGGCACTCCTGGGCTATGTCCATCAGCTGAGAGCGCTGAGCAGCGAGCTGGGGCAGGAGCTTCCCCTCGACACGGCAGCGCTTCTTCGCCTGCCCGGCGTCCTCGATACCGAGAGCACGCGTCAGCCCGAGCTCGGGGAGGAGGAGCTGGCGGTGCTTCGCCAGGCTACGCAGCAGGCAGTGGACGAGCTTATGGAGTTTCGCCGTCAGGAAGGCGTCATGCTCTACGAGGTGCTCGCCGAGCGTATCCAGCGCATCACGGCACTGCTGGCGGAGATCACCTACCCTGAGGCCGAGCGCATCCAGCAGGTGCGTCAGCGCCTCGAGGAAGGCCTGCGCAAGCTCATGCCCAGCGGGGACTACGATCGCTCACGCCTCGAGCAGGAGCTCATCTACTACATCGAGAAGCTCGATATCAACGAGGAGAAGTCGCGCCTGGCGCACCACCTCAGCTACTTCATGGAGGTGCTGGACGCGCCCCAGCCCGGGCAGGGTAAGACGCTCGGCTTCATTGCTCAGGAGATCGGCCGCGAGATCAACACCATGGGCTCTAAGAGCAATCACGCCGCTATGCAGCAGCTCGTCGTGCAGATGAAGGATGAGCTGGAGCAGATCAAGGAGCAGGTGCTGAACGTCCTCTAGCGTCGCCCCAGACGTAGCACCTAGCTGCGCGCCACCTCCACGGCAGCTCTGCGAGAGCTGAGCTAGCATAAAGGCCGCGGGCCCAAGTCTACCTATGAGACTCGGGCCCGCGGCCTTTTATCCTTATTCTCGTACTTATCCCTAAGTGAACGAAAGGGAAAGGGGAACTTGCCTTGTGCCTAGATGGCAGGCAAGTCAGCACTTGCTCGCTACTCGTCTAGGGCTTATGGAGCAGCTCCTCCAGGGGTGTATCGCTCTTGGCTGGGTAGAGGGTGCCGTGCTCCTGACAGAGGTAGCTCAGTAGGAGCCCCAGCGTGGACTTCTGCTCGGGTAGCAGGGGCTGGGAGAGAAGCGAGGCCGCTATATGTAGCTGGGGGAAGACCTTCTGCAGCTCGGCCCTACCGCGTGGGGTGATGGAGACGAGTACGCTGCGGCGATCTCGTTCGTCGGGCTGCTCGGTGGCGAGCCCCTTCTGCACGAGGCGGCGGATGATCTCTGAGCCCGAGGTCTTCTCTAGGGCGTTGAGGGTGTTCAGCTCCGTCTTCGTCAGGGGCTGACCGCTGATGAGGCTCACGAGGTAGGAGTATTCCTCCTCGCTCTGCAGCGTGTCGGAGGCGGCCAGAGCACGCTTGGTGTAGCTCTTGGAGTAGCGCTGCAGCAGGGCCAGATGCCGTGCTATGTCGACCTCTAGGGGCATCGCTTGGCCGAGGCTCGGGCGCTGGGACTGCTCTGCCTTATGGTCCTCCAGCAGACTTTGCACGAAGGTGATGAAGCTCGCCAGGTGCAGCTCCTCGGCCTCGGGGAAGGCGGCTTCGAAGAGCTCTACGTATTCGATGAGCTGGGTGAGGAGTCGCTTACTCTTCATCGGCTATAGGGCGTGGCTTGGTTCGTCGGGGGCGGGGAAGGGGCTGAGGGCTAGCGGCAAGGCTGTCCGCACGAGTCAGGCTGTCCTGCAGGATGAGGCTGTCGATGGGGGCAGGGCCGCTCCAGCGCTTACGCAGCAGGCGTAGCTCCTCGAGCGCCCCCTCCTGCTGAGCCGAGTCGAGCTTGGGGCTGTGGCGCGCCCAGAGGAGCAGCAGGGCGTAGCTGTGCTCGTCGTGGAGGAGTGAGGCCGAGTCGAGGAGCTGACGGCGATAGCTAGCCAGCGTCAGCGGGATCAGTTCGCTGGGGATGTAGTCCAGACTACTGATGAGCGGCTGGCGCACCTTGCTGGGGGCTTGGCCTGCGATCAGCCCGCTGTAGTCGGCGATCCATAGCTCCAGCTCGGCCGCGCGCTCGGGTGTCCACTGGGGGCTCTTGTCCCAGTAGTGGACTATGGCGTAGTCGAGGCGTGCCTGCGGGCTGATGATGCGCTCGGGGATGACCAGCCCAGAGCGCGTGTCGGGCTGCAGCTGGGGGCGACAGCTCGCAGCGCTCAGCAGGAGGCCAAGCGAGAGGGAGAGGACGAGCTGCGCGCTAGTCATAGAAGTTATCCTTGAAGGCCGTGAACTCGGGCTTGTGCTGGACGTACTTGCCCCACCAGGCGCGCAGGAAGCCTGAGCCGTAGCCCCAGAGCTGCACGAAGCAGGCCACGACCGAGAGTGCGGCGACCTCCACCCCGCCTCGCGTGCGCTGTAGGGCATCGACGAACCATAGGAGCGCCAGAGCCACAAGCCCCCAGCGTCCCCAGCCAAAGGTAAGCGCCAGGAGGGAGCCGACCGTGAAGGCCGCGGGTAGCAGGTGCACTAGACGCGTGCTCCCCGGGTGGCGTGTCTCGAGGTGGATACGGGCGATGCCGGAGTTATGCACCTGACGGAAGAACTTGCGGAAGTCCACGCGCCGCTTGTGATAGACCCAAGCCCCAGGGATGAGGATCGTCCGTGCCCCAGCCTCGAGGAGGCGGAGGCTGAAGTCTATATCCTCGCCGAAGCGCATCCGCTCATCGAAGCCGCCCAAGGCGAGGTAACGCTCGCGGCGGCAGCCGAGGTTGAAGCTGCGGGGCTTGAACTGCTCCATCGCCCCAGCGCTGCCCCCGCGTATGCCGCCCGTGGTGAGGGGCGAAGTCATCGCGTAGTTGATGGCCTGCTGCACGGGACTGAAGTCGGGGGAGGCGGCATCGGGCCCGCCGAAGGCCTCCACCGTCGTGTCCTGCAGCGCGGTGTCGACGGCTGCGAGGTAGCCCTCGGGTAGGACGACGTCCGAGTCGAGGATGAGGACGTACTCCCCGCTGGCCTGAGCTACGCCGAGGTTGCGTGCCCGAGAGGGGCCGCCATTGGGTACGACGAGGTAGACGAGGGCAGGCAGCTGGTCACGGTAGCGGGCTACCACTGCCTCGCTGCTGCGCGTCGATCCGTCCTCCACGATGACGACCTCGTAGGCGTAGTCCCCTCTGAGCCGCACGATGCTCCCGAGCAGCTCCTCGAGCTCCTCAGGGCGGTTGTAGACGGGGATGACGAAGCTGTAGTGCATGGCTAGAGCGACCACTCGGTCCCCTCCTTGGTATCCTTGATGGTGAAGCCGAGGGCCGTCAGCTCGTCACGTATGCGGTCGGAGGTCGTCCAGTCCTTGCGGCTCTTGGCATCCTGACGCAGGCTCAGCAGCAGCTCCACGGCGCCGCTGAAGGCTTCGTGCGCAGCCCCATCGCCCTGGCGCTCATCCACCAGCCCGAGCAGTTCGGTGAGGTAGAGGCGATAGGTGTTGCTGAGCTCCTCGATCTCAGCCGCAGTGATGGTCGCCTGATGGTTGTGTACGGCATTGATGACCCGCGCCGCATCGAAGAGCTCGGCGATGACCATAGGCGTATTGAGGTCGTCACAGAGTGCCTCGTGGCAGCGCTGGGCTAGGCCCGTGATGTCGACCGTGCTCGTGGCGCTGGCCTTGAGCCCGTCGATGAGGGCTGCGGCATCCAGCAGCCGGCCGAGTCCCTTCTGGGCAGCCTGCAGGGCCTCGTTGCTGAAGTCCACCGTCCCGCGGTAGTGCGCGCTGAGGATGAAGAAGCGGATCGTCATCGGGCTGTAGGCCTGCGCCAGCTTGGGATGGTCGCCCGTGAAGAACTGCTCCAGGGTGATGAAGTTGCCCAGCGACTTGCCCATCTTCTGCCCCTCGATGGTGATCATGTTATTGTGCATCCAGTAGCGCACCAGCTCGTGCCCCCCCTGGGAGGCCTTGGCCTGAGCGATCTCGCACTCGTGGTGCGGGAAGACGAGGTCCATCCCTCCGCCGTGGATGTCGAAGTGCTCCCCGAGGTACTTACGCCCCATGGCCGTGCACTCGGCATGCCAGCCCGGGAAGCCTTCGCCCCAAGGGCTGGGCCAGCGCATGATGTGCTCGGGCTGGGCCTTCTTCCACAGGGCGAAGTCCAGTGGATTGCGCTTCTCGTCCTGCCCGTCGAGGCTGCGCGTGTTGGAGAGCATATCCTCGATACGTCGGCCGCTGAGCTCGCCATAGCCGTAGACCTTGTCGTACTTCGTGACGTCGAAGTAGACCGAGCCTTCGCTGACGTAGGCGAAGCCCGCATCGAGGATCTGCTGCGTCAGAGCGATCTGCTCGAGGATGTGCCCCGAGGCCTGCGGCTCGATGCTGGGGGGCAGGACGCCGAGCTGGGCCATCGCCTCGTGGTAGCGCGTGAGGTAGTACTGCACGACCTCCATGGGCTCGAGCTGCTCGAGGCGTGCCTTCTTGGCGATCTTGTCTTCGCCCGAATCGGCGTCGTGCTCCAGATGGCCCACGTCAGTGATGTTGCGCACGTAGCGCACCTTATAGCCGAGGTGGCGGAGGAAGCGGAAGAGGATGTCGAAGGTGATGGCGGGGCGGGCGTGTCCTAGGTGGGCATCGCCGTAGACCGTAGGCCCGCAGACGTACAGCCCGACGTGGGGCTCAGCCAGGGGGACGAACTGCTCCCGACGGCGCGTCAAGCTATTATATATGTGCAGTGGGTGCTCCATAATGCGAGTGGGTGATGTTCTTGATCGTTCTTCCCACAAAGATACGACAAGTCCCCGCCTTAGCCCGCACCCCCTTCGCCAGGCGTACCGCCCTGCCTTGCCTCCTAGGAAATGAGACGTGGGGAAAGCCGCCTCCTAGGGCTGGAGGGAGCATACCCTGCTCGCCCTCCATCCTAAGCACACCGCGCAGCTCCTCTAGTGGGGAGGGGGCGGTGAAGGATATCAGTCAGCGCGCTGAGTGCCGCCAGTCAGCGCGCTGAGTGCCGCCAGTCGGAGCGCTGGGTGTCGCCAGTGGCGAGGCTGAGGGATATCTCTCGCAGAGCTTGGGTAAGGCAGTCAGCTCGTGGTGGGGCTGGGAGTAGCTTTGGGGGAGGCGTGGGGCGGTGGGCTGGGAGTCTTGTGCGGGCGGCGGCTGGGAGCGGCTGGAGCTAGGCTGCTGGACGGCTTGCCCCAGCGGCGCACTCGGGTAGGGAGCGAGGGGAGGAGCCGTTTGAGCAAGTGCCGCCGTTTGAGTATTTTTGCAGGATAAAGAAGCATGGGTGCTAGGCCCCAGTAGATCCTCACAATGGCGAAACAACCCCAGACAAAGCAAGCACAACGATCATCGCAGGCCAAGCGCACGTCCTCGACCGACGGGCGGGGCTCGCTGGCAGCAGGCCTCATGCAGTGGCTGCGTGGGCTCGTCTCCAAGAATAGAGACAACAACCGCATGGCCGTCGTCCTGGCGCTTAGCTTCCTTCTCCTCTTGGCCTTCTGCCTCTGCTCCGTCCTGGGCTTCCTCTTCTCGGGGGGCGCAGACCAGAGTCTGCTCGACCCGAGCCTGACACCGCAGCAGCTGCAGGAGCTGGGGCTCGAGGTGCGCAATCCCTTTGGCCTCCTCGGGGCACGCATGGGGAACTACCTCTTCAACGAGCTCTTCGGCTTCGGTACCTTTGCCCTCTTCGCCTTTGGCTTCCAGACGGCGCTCTATGTCGTCTTTGACCGCCATTCGCGCCTGATCCGTGCGCTGGCTCGCTTCCTCTTCTGGGGCTTCCTCGCCCTGTGGAGCGCGATCGCTCTGACAGGCCTGCAGCAGCTCTGGCCCTCGGATACCTTCCTGGTCTTCGGCGGAGCCTGGGGCGCACACTACTACCAGCAGCTCGCGCTGCACCTGGGGACTTCGGGGCTCCTCTTGCTGCTCTTGGGGACGGTCATCATCGTGAGCATCCTCTGCTCCGACCGTGTCCTTAAGGCCGTGCAGCATCCGCCGATCAAGGCGCCCGAGCTTCATCTCCGCCGTCCGAGCCTCTGGGAGCGCTGGACGCGTAAGCCTGGGGAAGTCGCCCCCGAGGCTGACGAGGCCGCTGGCCCTGCAGCCGAGGAGCACACCGAGCGCTTGGCTGACGAGCTCTACGAGGAGGAGCTGCCCTACACATCGATGATGGAGCAGGCGCACGAGGCGCCCTTGCGTGCCGAGGCCGAGCACGACAGCTATAGCCCCTATAGGACGTCTGATCCCGTCTTCAGCGCCGAGCCTACGGCGGACCTCGACCCCAGCCAGGGGATGATCGTCGAGCAGGCGCCCGCCGATGACCTTGTGGAGGAGGAGCTGCCTGAGCGTGCTCCGCTTGCCCCAGGCATACAGCTGGCGCACTATCAGAAGCCCTCGATCGACCTGCTGCGCGACTACGAGCAGAGCGCCACGGGCATAGACATGGACGAGATCGAGCACAACAAGCAGCGGATCATCGACACGCTGGCGAGCTTCAAGATGCCCGTCACGCCCTGCAAGGCGACCGTCGGCCCGACGGTGACGCTCTACGAGGTCATCCCCGACTCGGGGATTAAGGTCTCGCGCATCAAGGCTATGGACGACGACATCGCCATGGGGCTCAAGAGCGAGGGCGTGCGTATCATCGCCCCCATGCCTGGCCAGGGGACGATCGGTATCGAGGTGCCTAACTCCAATCCGCAGACCGTCTCGATGCGCAGCATCCTCGCCTCGCGCAAGTATCGCGAGCAGCAGGAGCGCATGGAGCTCCCCGTAGGTATAGGGAAGACGATCACCAATGAGCCCTTCATCTTCGACCTCGTGAAGATGCCCCACCTCCTCATTGCAGGGGCGACGGGGCAGGGGAAGAGTGTCGGGCTGAACGCCCTGATCACCTCGCTGCTCTACAGCAAGCGCCCCGAGGAACTCAAGTTCGTCATGGTGGACCCCAAGATGCTGGAGTTCTCCATCTACGAGGAGATCGAGCACCAGTTCCTAGCCAAGCTGCCCGACTCCGACAAGGCGATCATCACCGACATGAGTAGGGTGGTGGCTACGCTCAATTCGCTCTGCGTCGAGATGGACAACCGCTACCGCAAGCTCCAGACGGCAGGGCGCGCCGTGCGCAATATCAAGGAGTACAACGAGCAGGTACGCTCGGGCGAGCTCAGCCGCCTGGATGGGCACGAGCTGATGCCCTACATCGTGCTCATCGTGGACGAGTTCGCCGATCTGATGATGACCGTCGGCAAGGAGGTGGAGCAGCCCATCGCCCGTCTGGCGCAGAAGGCGCGCGCCGCGGGGATACACATGGTCATCGCCACGCAGCGCCCTTCGACCGATGTCATCACAGGGCTCATCAAGGCGAACTTCCCAGCGCGTATTGCCTTCAAGGTCTTCTCCATGGTCGACTCCCGTACCGTCCTCGATTCGCCGGGAGCCAACCAGCTGATCGGTCGCGGGGATATGCTCTTCTATCAGGGCAAGGATATGATACGCGTGCAGTGTGCCTTCATGGACACGCCCGAGACGGAGCTCATCGTCGAGCATATCGCCTCGCAGGAAAGCCTCGGATATGCCTATGAGCTGCCCGAGTACGTTCCTGAGGGAGGGGATGGAGCTAAGGATAAGGGGTTCAGTCCCCAGGAGAAGGATAGCCTCTTCGACGAGGTGGCCCTCCTGGTAGTGCAGATGCAGGTAGGCTCGACCTCCTACATACAGCGTAAGTTCAACATCGGCTACAACCGTGCCGGGCGCCTGATGGACCAGCTCGAGGGAGCAGGTGTCGTCGGCCCGCAAGAGGGGAGTAAGCCGCGTGAGGTATATATTAAGGATCAGGCCAGCCTACAGCAGCTCCTCGACAGGATGTAGCCTAGGGCGTGCCTGCTGACTCTAGAGATCAAGATATGAAGCAAGTGATATACGGAGCACTGCTCCTCATCCTCGGGCTGCTGCCCGCCTCGGCGCAGCAGTCCCGAGAGCTGACGCAGCTGCTCGAGCGCGCCGAGACGAGCCTCTACGGCTCGGGCATGGCGCAGGTGGAGTTCGTGACGCGTCTCCAGGACCGTGCGGGCAAGCCGCAGGGCACGACCAAGGGGCGCATGTACCTACAGGGGGATGCCTTCCGCCTCGAGTATGGCAGCATCACTGCTGTCTACAGCTCGGGGACGCTGAGCTACTATGACAAGGCCGAGGAGACACTGACCCATTCGCGCCCCACGGAGGAGGAGCTGCTGCAGATCAACCCGCTGCGCTTCCTGCGCTCGCGTGCTCAGGGCTTCACCAGTAGCCAGCTCCCAGCTCCCGCAGCGACGACCCTTGTGCGCTTCGTGCCCCAGGGCAAGAGTAATATACGGAGTGTGGAGGCAAGCTTCCAGACTAAGAGCGGCAGCCCCACGCGCCTCGTCTTCGTGGCGCGCGATGGGAGTCGCCTGACGGCCGAGCTCGGGGCGCCCAGCCACCGCAATGCAGCTGCGGCCTCCTTCTATGTGCTCAGCGAGCGTAGCTATCCCGGCTGCGAGGTCATCGACCTACGCTAGCTGTCGAGTCCCTTCCCCTTCCCTTACAGTGCATCTATGCAATCCAAAGTCCTAGCCAACATCGGTGAGTACACGCAGCTCATGGGGCGTACCTTCGCCCTGCCGCTGCGCTGGCACATGTTCCACCGCTCCGTCGTGCGGGAGATCTACAGCCTCGGTGTGGGCTCGATATGGATCGTCTTCATCATCTCCTTCTTTATAGGGGCGGTGATCACCATCCAGCTGTCGATCAATATGACCAGCCCGCTCATCCCGCGCTTCACCATAGGCTACTCGGCGCGTGAGATCATGATCCTAGAGTTCTCCTCGACGGTGATGTGCCTCATCCTCTCGGGGAAGGTAGGCTCCAGCATCGCCTCCGAGCTGGGGACGATGCGCGTCACGGAGCAGATCGATGCCATGGAGATCATGGGGGTCAACTCAGCCAATTTCCTCATCCTGCCCAAGATCGTCGGCTTCATGAGCTTCATCCCAGTGCTCTCCATCTTCTCTATGATCACGGGCATCTACGGGGGCTACATCGCCTGCGACCTGGCCAACGGGCTGACGCACCAGGACTATGTCTACGGACTGCAGCTCTTCTTCACCCCCGCCTACGTAGGCCACTCCATCATCAAGAGCCTGGTCTACGCCTTCATCATCTCCTCAGTAGCCTCCTACTACGGCTACTGCGTCAAGGGCGGCGCCCTGCAGGTGGGCTCCTCCAGCACCCGTGCCGTCGTCAATAGCAGCGTGCTCATCCTTTTCTTCGACGTGCTGCTCACCAACCTCATGCTTACCTAGCGCTATGATCCAGGTAAAGTCTCTCTACAAGCGCTTCGGCGAGAAGGAGGTGCTCAAGGGTATTGATGCCACCTTCGAGGCCGGTAAGACCAGCCTCGTCATCGGGCGTAGCGGAGCGGGGAAGTCCGTCTTCGTCAAGTGTATGATCGGCCTCATCACACCCGACGTAGGGGAGGTGCTCTACGACGGCCGCGACCTAGTGGGCATGGACAAGCCTAGCCTGCTGGGCCTGCGCCGCGAGATGGGGATGCTCTTCCAGGGCTCGGCGCTCTTCGACAGCATGACGGTGGTGGAGAATGTGCTCTTCCCTATGGAGATGTTCTCCCGCGAGAGCTACGACCGCCGCTACCACCGAGCTATGGAGCTGCTGGAGCGCGTCGGGCTGGCAGACGCAGCCAATAAGTACCCTGCCGAGATCAGCGGTGGAATGATGAAGCGCACGGCCATCGCCCGCGCCATCGCCCTGAATCCTCGCTACCTCTTCTGCGACGAGCCGAACTCGGGCCTTGACCCCAAGACCTCCATGGTCATCGACCAGCTCATCTACGAGATCACCCGTGAGTACGGCATCACCACCATCGTCAACACCCATGATATGAACTCGGTGCACTCCATCGGGGACAAGATCATCTACATCCATAACGGCCTCAAGGAGTGGGAGGGCAGTAGCGCCACCATCGACGCACCCGACACGCCCGAGTCCGTCACCCTCTTCGTCAACGCGGGTCGCCTCTAGCCTGCGCTCTCCCTAGCAAATCTATGAAGAAGCTCTTCACCAAGGACTCCCTCCTCACACATCTGGCCCTTATGATAGGGCTAAGCCTGCTCTTTGTCCTCATCCTCACCTTCGGGCTCGACCTCTATACCAAGCATGGCGATAGCGTCGTCATCCCCGACCTGAGGGGCAAGACGCTGGCCGAGGCCGAGCAGATCCTGAAGTCCGTCGGGCTGGAGTACGAGATCAACGACTCGACCTTCTCCAAGACCGCCCGCCCCGGCACGATCCGCGATGTCGTCCCCGCCCCAGGCAGCCGCGTCAAGGCGGGGCGTCTGCTCTTCATCGCCATCAACGGGCTGCACCCACGCAATCAGACCATCCCTGCCTACAAGGACCAGTCGGCACGCCAGATCCTGGCGCTGCTGCGCGGGCTAGGCTTCGAGGAGGTCGAGCAGCGCACCGTCCCAGGGGGCTACGTGGGCTCGGTCGTCGACCTCAAGACGGCTGATGGCAAGAGCATCCCGCAGGGGACGCAGCTGCCCGTCAATACCAAGCTCTACCTCTATGTAGCTACGGCCGTCGTCGACACGCTCGGCCTGGATCGCCTCATCGAGGGCTGGGGACGCGATAGCCTCGCCGATAGCGTGAGTGTCGCCCCCGAGCCTAAGAAGGAAAATACGACGGACTGGTGGTAGCCACGCCCAAGCCTACCGCAGACGAGCTCGAGGCTGAGCTCGCACTTGAGCTCGCCGAGGAGCTACGTAGCCAAGGATCAGCTCACGCTCCCGAGGGGGGCAAAGGCCAGCTGGGGGCTACAGGGGACGAAGCACCCCTAGCCGACGAGCTGGACGGGGAGCTCCTCGAGGACGAGGAGGACGAGGCGGGGGATCCCGCCGCCGTCTCCTATCTGACGCACGCTGACAGCACGCCGCTCTACGAGCACTTCCGCGTCGTCGCCGACAAGGGGCAGGAGCTGCTGCGCATCGACAAGTTCCTCGCCACGCGCATGCCCCACACCTCCCGCAGCCGTATCCAGCAGGCGCTGGAGGGCGGCTATGTCTTCGTCGGTGACCGTCCCGTCAAGGCCAACTACCGCATCAAGCCCCTCGAGGTCGTCACGCTCCAGCTGCGCCGTCCGCGCCGCCAGCTGGAGATCATCCCCGAGGATATCCCCCTGGACATCGTCTACGAGGACGAATACCTCCTGGTGGTCAATAAGCCCGCGGGCCTCGTCGTCCATCCCGGGCATGGCAACTATACGGGGACGCTGGTCAATGCCCTGGCCTATTACCTCAAGGACGACCCGCACTACGACCCCGAGGATCCACGCCTGGGGCTCGTGCACCGCATCGACAAGGATACGAGCGGGCTGCTCGTCGTGGCCAAGCGCCCCGAGACGAAGGCGCATCTCTCGCGTCAGTTCTTCGAGAAGACCACCAAGCGCACCTACCGCGCCCTCGTCTGGGGGCGTTTCGACAGCCCTGAGGGCACCATCGTCGGCAATATAGGCCGCGATGAGCGCGATCGCCTCCAGATGGCCGTTTACCCCGAGGGTAGCGACAAGGGCAAGCACGCCGTCACGCACTACACCGTCCTCGAGGAGCTGGCCTATGTCTCCTGGGTGGAGTGTCGCCTCGAGACGGGGCGCACGCATCAGATACGTGCCCATATGCGGCACCTCGGGCACCCGCTCTTCGCCGACGAGCGCTACGGCGGCGACCGCATCCTATGGGGCAATCAGTTCGCCCGCTACCGACCGTTCGTCCAGAACTGCCTCGCCCTCTGCCCGCGGCAGGCCCTCCATGCCAAGACCCTTGGCTTCGTCCATCCGCACACGGGGCAGGAGCTGACCTTCGACAGTGATTTGCCGTCCGATCTGGCGCTCCTCTTGGAGCGCTGGCGCGGCTACGCAGCACAGGTGGACAAGGACTAGGCCGCGCGCGGCCTGCCTCGTCCACCTGTGTGGCTTTACTATCTATCACCTTACTCCTTATCACGTATGACTCTTCGCACGGTACTATGTACGCTGCTCCTGGCTTCAGGGGCTACGCTGGCAGCTCAGGAGCGTCCGCTGTGGCTGCGCTACCCGAGTATCTCGCCCGATGGTCGGCAGATCGCCTTTGCCTATCAGGGGGATATCTATACGGTCCCTACGACGGGGGGCGAAGCGCGCCGCCTGACCACGGCCTCCAGCTACGAGAGCCAGCCCGTATGGTCGCCCGATGGCCGCTATATCGCCTTCTCCAGCGACCGCAATGCTGAGGGGACGAATATCTACCTCATCCCTGCCACGGGGGGCGAGCTGCGCCAGCTGACCACACACTCGGGTACGGAGACGCCCCAGTGCTTCACGCCCGACGGGCGCTACCTCGTCTTCAAGGCGCACCTACAGGATCCTGCAGCCTCGGCGCTCTACCCTGCGAGCTTCCTCACCGAGCTCTACCGTGTGCCCGTCACGGGCGGCCGTCCCGAGCTCGTCACCGCTACGCCCGTCGAGGCGATCCACTTCAGTGCCGACGGCAAGCGCTTCCTCTATCAGGACATCAAGAGCTACGAGGATACCTGGCGCAAGCATCATACCTCCTCCGCCAGCCGTGACCTCTGGGAGTACGACCTCACTCGAGGCAGCTACCGCCCGATCGTGCAGCACGACGGCGAGGACCGTAACCCGATCTACAGCCCCGACGGCAAGAGCCTCTACTTCCTCAGTGAGCGCGCTGGGGGCTCGATGAACGTCTACAGCCGTGCGCTCTACGATACGGCCGCCACGCCCCGCGCCCTCACGCAGCTCAAGGGCGATCCCGTCCGCTTCCTCAGCAGTTCGCAGGCGGGGCTCCTCTGCTTCGGCTACGCGGGTGAGATCTATACACTGGCCCCTGGCGGGCGCGAGCAGCGCGTACCCATCAGCATCGTGCGCGACTCCAGCGAGGGCGAGCAGCTGACGCTCTCAATGAGCCGCAGCCTGGGCTCCTCCTCTGTCTCGCCCGACGGTAAGCAGATCGCCTTCATCTCCCGTGGGGATGTCTTCGTCACCAGTGCCGACTACACGACGACCAAGCAGGTGACCTTCGGCTCACAGGTAGACCGTGGGGTGACCTTCGGCCGCGATGGCCGTAGCCTCATCTACGCGAGCTGTAAGGGCGGCAGCTGGGCGCTCTACGAGGCGCGCATCGCCCGCAGCGAGGACCCGAACTTCCCCAACGCGACGCAGATCACCGAGCGGCGCCTCGAGCTCGGCGTCTCGGGCGAGCAGATGTACCCACAGATCTCTCCCGACGGTACGGAGCTGGCCTTCGTCCTCGACCGCGAGCGCATCATGATCCACAACCTCCGCACAGGCAAGACCCGCCAGGTCACCGACGGGCGCTATGCCCACGAGCGCTCGGGCGAGATTGACTTCAACTGGTCGCCCGATGGCAAGTGGCTGGCGCTTACCTACGTGGCGCGTGACCATGCGCCCTATAGCGATATCGGCCTGGTGAGCACCTCGGGCGATGGCAAGGTCTACAACCTCACCAACAGCGGCTACCGCTGCTGGGCGCCTCGCTGGAGTCGCGACGGGCAGTCGCTGGTCTACCTGACCGAGCGCTATGGCATGCGTAACCACGCCTCCTGGGGCTCGCAGACCGACGTGATGATGATCTTCCTCAACCGCGCAGCCCACGAGCAGTACCTGCGCAGCGAGGAGGAGCAGGAGCTCTATAAGGAGCTGGAGAAGCAGCGTGCCAAGGCTAAGAGCGACAGCACGAGCACGAAGGCCGAGGCTAAGACCAGCACCGCGACGAAGAAGGAGACGCGCCTCGAGTGGGACGACCTCGACCTACGCACGGTGCGCCTCACCCCACGCTCCGCCACGCTCGGCGACCTCATCATGAGCCCCGACGGGCAGAAGCTCTACTACCTCTCCTCTACGGAGGGCAGCTACGACCTCTGGGTGCATGACCTCAGGAAGCATACGACGGGGCTGCTGCGCAAGCTGGGGCTGAGCTCCGCCTTCTTCGACAGCGACCGCGAGGGCAAGACCTACTTCATCCTCGGCTCCTCCCCGCAGAAGTTCGACCCCCGCAGCGAGACGCTCAAGCCCATCAGCCTCTCGGGACGCCGCTCCATCGACCGCGCTGCTGAGCGCCGCGCTATGTATGAGGAGGTCGTGCGTGAGGAGGCTGCCCGCTTCTACCGCAAGGATATGCACGGCGTCAACTGGCCCAAGCTCACCGACCACTACCGCCGCTACCTGCCCTATATCAGCCACTCACAGGACTTCGCCGAGCTGCTAGCTGAGCTGCTGGGCGAGCTGAACGTCTCCCACACGGGCGGGCGCTACCGCACTCCGCCCTCGTCCTTCCCCACCGCCGAGCTGGGTCTATTCGTCTCCTCGCCGCGTGCGGGGGATGGGCTCGTGGTGGATGAGGTGGTCGCTGGGGGGCCCTTCGACCGCTCCGACTCGCGTCTGCGTCAGGGCGCGCTGATCCTGGCCCTGGACGGGCAGCAGATCAAGGCGGGGATGGACTACTATCCGCTGCTGAGCGACAAGGCGGGCAAGCGCCTCCTCGTACGCTTCCGCAGCGCCGATGGCAGCGAGCATGAGGAGGTCATCCGCCCCATCACGGCGGGGCAGCTCTCAGCGCTGCTATATCGCCGCTGGGTCAAGCAGCGTGCCGCCGAGGTAGATAAGGCTTCGGGCGGCAAGTACGGCTATGTGCATATCCCCTCGATGGCGGACGAGCACTTCCGTACCGTGTACTCCGAGGCCCTCGGCCGCTACTACGACCGCAAGGGCATCGTCATCGACATCCGCTACAACGGCGGTGGGCGCCTGCATGAGGATATCGAGGTCTTCTTCTCGGGCAAGCAGTACCTGACGCAGGAGGTGCGTGGCAAGGACTACTGCGAGATGCCGAGCCGCCGCTGGAATAAGCCTAGCGTCATGCTCACCTGCGAAGCCGACTACAGCAATGCCCACGGCACGCCCTGGGTCTACCAGCACCAGCATATCGGCAAGGTCGTCGGGATGCCCGTGGCAGGTACGATGACCAGCGTGAACTGGGATACGCTCCTCGACCCCAGCCTCTACTACGGCATCCCCGCCGTAGGCTACCGCACGGCTGAGGGGACCTATCTCGAGAATACTCAGATGATCCCCGACGTCATCATCCCCCTCGATCCCGAGAAGGTGCTCAAGGGCGTCGACACGCAGCTACTGAAGGCTGTCGAGGTGCTGGGCAAGTAGCTCCGCTACCTCCGATTAGGTACTATAGGACGACTCCGCCCCCGCTATGCTCGTATGGAGCACGGCGGGGGCGGAGTCGCTTCGTACTAGGGGGAGGGGTGTTGAGAGCTATCAGTCAGCGCGCTGAGGGACGCCTGTCACGCCCGTGAGGGATAGCAGTCAGACCTCTGAGGGATATCCCTTAGGGAGCGGGGTGTAGGCACTGCCCGCGCTCCGCCTTAGCTTGCCCGATCGCGGGAGGGCTTAGGTAGGTGGGCGAAGGCTTGCCACTTAGCCCAGCCTCGGGGGCGGAAGACGGACATCCTCGGCGAGCCTTCGCCGAGCTAAGTGCTCGCTGTGACGCAACCTCCGAGCCTTCTCAGAGGTTACTAGAGTACATAGATTATTAAGTTTCATCCCATCACCAAGCATCATGATCAAGATATATGGTATGCCCAGCTGCCCCGACTGCGCAGCTGTCGAGGAGCAGGTCAAGGGCGACGCCCGCTACGAAGTAATAGATATCGGGGCGCACATCAGCCACCTCAAGGCCTTCCTTCGCCTCCGTGACAGCGAGCCTGCCTTTGAGGTCGCCAAGCGCAAGGGTTGGGCAGGGGTCCCCTGCTTCGTCCTCGAGGATGGTACGGTGACGCTCTGTCCCGAGGAGGCTGGGCTGTCGCGCCGCTCGGCGAGCGTCGCCGCAGGTACTGCCTGCAGCATCGACGGCTCGGGCTGCTAGGCTGCCCGCTGGCGGCTCGTGGACAAGGCCTCGCCCTCGTCTAGGACGCTCCTCGAGGCTCCCTCATGGCCGTTCTTAGTCTAAGGAGGCTGGAGGCTCAGCCTGCTCTGACCTTCGCCCCTAGCCCCTAGGCATACGATCCTAATAGCGAAGCCCCCGAGGCTGCTCACATCGGTGAGCGCCTCGGGGGCTTCCTTGTTTATGTGGCACGCCTTAGATGGAGCGTGCTCGTGGGGAGTGGCTTTACTTCTTCAGCTCGATATCTACGCGACGTGCGACGCCGTAGAGATCGGTGTTGCGGTCTACCCCTCCAGCGACAGCCACGAGGCGGTCACGGGAGACACCGCAGCTGACGAGGTAGTCGAAGACGGCGCGGCTGCGCTGCTCGGCTAGGCTCGCATTGCGCTTAGCGTTTCCCTCAGGGGAGGCAAAGCCCGTGAGGAAGAGGCGCAGCTGGCTGTCCTGGCTGAGGAAGCGGTAGACCTCGTTGAGCGTCAGGCGTGCCTCGGGCAGCAGTTCGCTGCGGCCTACGGCGAAGAAGACCTGGCGCTTGAAGTAGGTCACCAGCAGCGCATCCGATAGCTCGCTCGTAGGCTGAGCGGGCTGCAGCGGCTGCAGGGGCATCACGGGCTGCTGGACAGGCTGTGCGGGCTGCAGGGGTACGGCAGGCATCACGATCTGCGTCGTGGTGGGCTGCTGCTGAGGCTGCTGCTGCACCTGGCTGGGCTGCTGACGCAGCGCCTCACGCTCCTGACGTAGGGCACCGAGCTCCTGGCGTAGGACGTAGAGCAGCGAGTCATTGGTCTGACGTGCTGCACGTGCCTGTGCTGCGGGCAGCGTCGTCACCTTCTGCTCCGCCTGGCGCTGCAGGAGGCTCAGCTCCAGGAGACGCTCCAGGCGATCGATGCGAGCGCCACTGGTGAGGTCCTGGTACTGCTGCTGTGGCTGCTGGTAGCGACGCGCATAGCCATAGACGTCGGGGTAGTACACGCGCTGTGCGGGCGCCGCCCCAGCCACGACGGGCTGCACGGGGCGCTGGGCAGCACTTAGCCCGAGGCTATTGAGCAGCAGCTGGAGCTTCAGCACGCGAGCGAGCTCGGTCTGCTGGGGGACTACCTGCTGCTGACGAGCCTGCCAGGCCTCAGCGATGGCGCGTAGGCCAGCCACCAGCTCATCCTCGGTCAGCGTGATCACGCTGTCCACGCGGCTCACCTGGAGCTGGGCGACCGAGTCCGTGCTCTGGGCACGGAGCTCGGTGCCCGCTGCTCCGAGGAGCGTAAGGGCTAGTAGCAGGCTCTTGGTCTTAAGCGACTTCATAGCGCACTAGAGGTTGAAGCTGTAGCCGACAGCGATCTGATTGTTGCGCAGAGCACCACGTACCGTGTAGTCGAGCGAGAGCGCCCCACCCAGCACCTTCTCTAGACGAGCGCCGAGGATATAGTTGGGGAGGAAGCGCTTGGTAGCACCGACCTTGTTGTAGCCAAGACCTACGCCGAGGTAGGGCGAGAAGTCAGCGCCGAGGAACTTAGGCAGGTTGTAGTGCAGATTGGCATTGAGCCCGAAGCCATTGGTGCTGCCGAAGCCGTAGTAGACGTCGGGCACGAGGTCGAACTTCGACTGGCCGATCTGGGCATAGGCACGTACACCAGCGTTCAGCTGGAACTGATCACCGAAGTTGGGGGCTACGAAGAAGCCTGCACGAGTCAGCGTGAAGACGGGCTCGCTAGCCTCCTTGACACGGATCTCCTGTGCCTGGACCTTGCCCTCAGCGTCACGATCAGCGACGATGATGTGCTGCTGTGCGTGCTGCACCAGAGGCGTAGCGCCCGTCGTGGCCTCACTGGCCTTGCGCGCTACGGTCGTGGTGGCCTTGGCGGTAGCCTCCTGGTTGCTGTTGATGGCATCCAGGCGGTCGATGACCTGATCGAGGCGCTTGACCAGCGCGATATTGGCATCTACCTGCTGCGCGTCGGGCTGAGCAGCACCCTGCTGTACGGGCTGCGCGGGCGCCAGAGCGGGCAGCGCGAACTGCGTAGCCTGGGGGTTGTGGTAGAGCGCATTCAGCAGGAGGATCTTGTCGAGGTCGGAGAGCTGGCTCGAGGTGATGGCGGAGAGCGAGTTGCTAGCGGGCGTCTTGCTCTTCTCCAGGTCGCTGATGACGCGACGTACGAGCTGCTCGAACTGCGTCGTGGTCAGCGTCACCGTGCGGGGCGCATTCTGTGTCTGCTGCACCTTCTTCTCGGTGGTGCTGGCGCTGGCTGTCACGCGCTGCTTCTCCTCGAGGATACGTACAGCGGAGGCCGTGTCCTGACGGGCTACAGCTTCCTCCAGCTGCTTGTTGAGCTTCTGGATGCGTGCGTCGTACTTGGCGCGCAGCTTGTTCAGCTCCTGTAGGTTGGCTTCGTTGGCCTCAGCAAGGGCGCTGTTCACTTGCTCCTGGCTGTAGTTCTCGTAGAGAGCGCGGCCATCGCGTGCAGAGCGACCGAGGTTGAAGCGCAGGCCAGCCTGGTAGAAGGTAGCGACCTTGACCTGCTCGGGGTTCGTCACCTCCGTGATGTCGGGATTGCCGCGCTGCGTCAGCATGGCGTTGACATTCCCGTAGAGGGCGACGTAGCGGTGCAGGGGGATCTCGAGCCCAGCACCACCGAAGAGGAAGAGACCGCTCTCGGCCTTGACTGCGCTGCCGTCACCGACGTACTTCTTACCTGCGTCCAGGTAACCTGCACCGATATTGAGGCTAGGCGTCAGACCTAGGGGCATGTTGAGGCGAGCGATGAAGTTCCCCCCGTACATAGCTAGCTGATCGTTGAAGTTCAGCTTGAGCGTCTGGGGCTTCTCGGTAGCCTGATAGTAGAACCCACGCAGGCCGAAGATGCTGCTGAAGTCTACCCCTGCAGATCCCCCGACGAACCACTGGTCAGCGTAGCCCGTGTTGTTGGCGAAGTCTACATAGGCTACGCCAGGCTCGAGGACGAACTTGAGGCCGCGGAAGCCGTCGGTGTAGAGGTTCTTGTAGGCGCGAGATACGGCGTCGCTAGGCTGTGAGGAGGAGCCCCCGAAGTAGATGTCCAGCGAGGCCTGACCCGTCCAGTTGTGCAGCAGCTTGCTGCCGTTGGTCGCGTCGGTGAGGAAGCGGTTGTTGCCGTTGACGTTGAACATCAGGTCCTTCCCCTCGAGGGAGAGGGCGACGCGCTGACCCATGTTGAACTTCAGACCGAGGCCACCTGCCCCGTAGATCTGCTCTTCCTTGTAGTCCTGCGTCAGACCACCGACGGGCTTACCCGTGTAGGTGAACTTCATCACACCACCGCCTGCGGTGAGGTAGGGGGTAACGACGGCGTTGGACCAGAGGTTGAGCTTGAGCTCACCGCCGATGCGCTCGATGTCGGCGTTGGAGTCGTCGAGCTTGTCGAGCCACTTAGCTGCCCAGTCGGGACGCGTGTCCTTGGTCTTGCCCTTAAGGTCATAGCTGCGCTCATAGAGCCCGCGGATCTCGAAGAGGGGACCGAAGCCGAAGCCGGCACGAATCCCCCAGTAGGGAGCATCCCCAAGGTTAAGCTTCTTGCTCCACTGGGTATACCCGATGACGGGGGCCACGGTGAAGCTGACATCCTGTACCTGTGCTAGAGCTTGGCTGCTGATACCTGCGAGCAGCGAAGCGCACAATACGATAGAGAGTTTTTTCATATGCATACGTGTATGGTGTTACACAATCAATTAGAGTGTACGATCCCTTTAGGGAGCGCGCTACTCTATTGCAAAGATAAGTAAAACACGAGTTTCTGCAATAGAAAGCAAGATTCCGCTTAAAGGTTCATTATTCCTTGTGCCTGAGCCTTCCCCCGCTAGTTTTAGACCGCCGCTTGCAGTCCTCCTTTGGAGCTCCTCCCCGCACGCTCAGCCCGCAGGCAGAGGCTGGATTGGAGCTCGTGAAGGCTAAGGTCGCCCAAGGTGAGCCCTAGGAGTGGGTGCGGTGGAATAGGCTGCGCTGTTTGTCTCCCCTTAGTTCGTCCCGCAGCCTCAGCTAAGGGGGGCTGCGCTGACTGATATCCCTCAGCGTCTTGACTGCCGTCCCTCAGGGCGCTGACTGATATCCCTCGAGGGGCCTGAGGGATATCCCTCGACGGAGCTCCGCCCTAGGACGAGGCGCTGCCCGCTCGGGGCGGAGGCGAGGCGGCGGGGCTACAGGTGGCAGGTGCTGAGGCGGATAGCAGCGTACTTCTTTACGTATTTTTGCTATATTTGTACACCACTATGCGACTCGTATAGGGTGACAGACATTGATAATCAACCAAAGTTTATGAGCAAGTTCGTACAGGAATTCAAGGAATTCGCCCTCAAGGGCAACGTCATGGATATGGCAGTGGGTATCATCATCGGTGGTGCCTTCGGCAAGATCGTATCCTCGCTGGTCAATGACATCATCATGCCTCCCATCGGCCTCATCACGGGCAGCAACTTTGCTGACGCTAAGGCTGTCCTGCGCCCTGCAGAGCTCGCTGCTGACGGTAGCGTAGTCAAGGAGGCTATCGAGCTGAACTGGGGGAACTTCGTCCAGACGACGGTAGACTTCTTCATCATCGCCCTCTCCATCTTCTGCATCATCAAGCTGATGAACAGCTTCCGCAAGAAGGAAGAGGAAGCTCCTGCAGCACCCGCTCCCACGCCTGAGGATATCGAGCTGCTTCGCGAGATCCGTGACGAGCTCAAGCGCCGCGGTTAGTCCCACAGCACGCCTCTGGGTCTTCAACGCTGGGGGAGAGGAGGCTCTGCGCCTCCCAGCCCAGCAGCACTATAGTCCCAGCCGAGAGGTGCGTCGCCTACGCTATGAGGCGACGCACCTCTTGCGTTTACTCGCAGAGCAGGGCGACTACCTCTATCTGCCGGCGCTGGAGGATAGCGCGGCACGCCTCCTCGATCATGAGGGAGCGGAGCTGCCGCGTCCTCCCGAGGCGGGGACGGTACTGGAGGTCAAGCCCTGGGTGCTGGAGCCGCATATCCTCAAGGAACTGACGGCAGCGCCCTGCCTAGCTCCTTATCGCCTGCTGCTGCCCGAGCTGGATGTGCCCTACCGCCGCCTGGCGCATCGTCGAGGCTGCGCGGGGCTCGTGGAGCGCTGCTGCCGCGAGCTTGGCTATCCCGAGGCACTACGGGCGCACTGGGTGGAGGCGGGGGCGGATCGTGCCGAGACCGAGCGGCGGCTCCTCCAGCTCTGGCGGAGACTCGGCTCGGAGCAGGCGGCGGGTGCGCGGCTCGTGCTCAAGCGTCCCTACAGCTCCTCGGGGCGCGGCGTGCAGCTCGTCTCGGCGCTGCCCGAGGCGCGCGAGCTCGCCTCCGCCGTCGGCAGCTGCCAGCGCCTGGGCTCGGTGAGCCTCGAGCCCTACTGGCAGGTGGTGGCCAACTGGGCCCTAGAGTACGAGCGCCTCGAGACGGGCGCGGTGCACTTCGTCGGCTACTCGCACTTCGTCACCTCCGAGCGTGGCGCCTATGCGGGCAATGTGCTGTGGACGCAGCAGCAGCTCGGGGAGCGGCTCAGGGCGCTCGTCCCCGAGCGGGAGCTGGCGGCTCTGATCGCGCTGCACGAGGCCTACCTCAGCGAGCAGCTCGCGGGCTCGAGCTACGTCGGATATATAGGTATAGACCTCTTCGTCTACCGCCGAGGCGAGGTCCTCGCACTGCATCCCGCCGTGGAGATCAACCTGCGCTGCACGATGGGCGTACTGGCGCACCGAGCTCAGCTGAGGGACTGGCCCGAGGGTAGCCGGGAGCTCTTCACCCTCGACTACGGGCAGGGCGTGAGGCGATAGCAGAGGGGGAACACGGCCGAGGCACGTAACTTGGACGCTCCTCGGATAAATACTTATCTTTGCCTTCGTATAGTGTAAATCAATCTGTTTTCACCCGCTCACTAACTACTAAAGACACGCATGTTTACCTCACTACGTAGCAAGAGCTATTACCCGTGGCTCGTGGTCGCTCTCCTCTGGGTCGTGGCGCTCCTGAACTATATGGACCGTCAGATGCTCAGCACGATGAAGGATGCGATGATGCTGGACATCACCGAGCTGCAGAGCGCGGAGAACTTCGGCATCCTCATGGCCATCTTCCTCTGGATCTATGGCTGTGTGAGCCCCTTCGCTGGAGCTATCTCTGATCGCGTCAACCGCAAGTGGCTCATCGTCGGGAGTATCTTCATCTGGTCGCTCGTGACCTTCCTCATGGGGGTGGCCAATGACTTCACCACGCTCAAGGTGCTACGTGCCCTGATGGGGGTCAGTGAGGCCCTCTACATCCCCGCAGGCCTCTCGCTGATTGCCGACTACCACGAGGGCAAGAGCCGCTCGCTGGCCGTAGGGATCCACATGACGGGGCTCTATATGGGGCAGGCGATTGGGGGCTTCGGTGCCACGCTCGCCTCGGCCTACAGCTGGCATACGACCTTCTTCACCTTTGGGATCATCGGGATGGTCTACGCTGGGGTACTGCTGCTCTTCCTGCACGAGATGCCGAAGAAGGCGCCCGCTGCCTCTGCCTCGGCCAAGCCCGCCGAGAGCTTCACCCTCCGCAGCCTAGGGCAGAGCTTCGCCTGGCTCTTCCAGAACGTCGCCTTCTGGGCCATTCTCATCTACTTCGCCGTCCCTAGTCTCCCCGGCTGGGCTACGAAGAACTGGCTGCCGACCCTCTTCTCCGAGAACCTCGGGATCGAGATGAGCGCCGCCGGCCCCCTCTCTACCATCACCATCGCAGCGGCCTCCTTCGTCGGGGTACTCGTCGGGGGGACGCTCTCCGACCGCTGGGTTAAGCGCAACCTCCGCGGACGTATCTATACGGGCGCTATAGGGCTGGCGCTGACCGTACCCTCGCTGATGCTGCTCGGCTACGGGCACTCCACGGTCGCCGTCGTCGGGGCTGGGATCCTCTTCGGCGTGGGCTACGGGATGTTCGACGCGAACAATATGCCTATCCTCTGCCAGTTCGTCCCCTCCCGCCTACGCGCTACGGCCTACGGCTTCATGAATATGATAGGCGTCTTCGCAGGGGCTGCGGTGACGCAGGTACTGGGTCGCTGGAAGGATGAGGGCAACCTCGGCTTTGGCTTCGTCCTGCTGGGGGGCATCGTCCTTGTGGCCCTAGCGATACAGCTCAGCCTCCTGCGCCCCACCACGGACAATATGGAGTAGTCCCCTCGCTCCTCCTATACATTATATATACACCCTACGCTCATGGTACTAGGTACACTCAAGGATAGCGCCCGCTACGAGGCGCTCCACCCCCTCTTCGCACGCGTCTTCGCCTACGTCAAGGAGCACGACCTCCTGCATGCCGAGCTCGGCCGCATCGAGCTGGAGGGCGACACGCTCTTCATCAACAACGTCGAGCCCGCGACCGTCCTCCAGGCCGACCAGCCACTGGAGGCCCATCAGGCCTACCTCGACATCCATGTCCTCCTGGAGGGACGTGAGCGCATCGGCTGGCGCAGCACCGACAGCTGCGAGCGCCCACGTGCGGCCTTCGACGTGGAGAATGACTTCGTCCTCTACGACGACACCCCCACGAGCTACGTCGATCTCCAGCCTGGAGACTTCGCCATCGTCTACCCCGAGGACGCCCATGCGCCGCTGATCGGGCAGGGCGAGAAGATCCGCAAGCTCATCATCAAGGCGCGTGTCTAGCCGCTCCCCCCTGCCCCTCGTGCTCCCGCTCCTCCTCGGTGCGCTCCTCCTCGGCTCCTGTAGCCCGAGTCTACGCGCGCCGAGGCTGAGCTATAGGGAGCTACCGAGCCGCTTCGGTGACCCTGCCTACGACAGCCTCGGCGTGTCGGCGGCAGCGGCGGGGCGACTGGGGGGGCTGCTCTTCTTCGCAGGTGGGGCGAACTTCCCCGAGCGTCCTGCGGCCGAGGGCGGAGCCAAGCGCCTCTACCGCCAGGCCTTCCTCGGCGAGCTCCACGGCACGGAGCTCCGCTGGCGCCCGACGACGGCGCTGCCTCGTCCCCTGGCCTACGGGCTGAGCCTCCAGACGGCCGACACGCTCTTCCTGCTGGGCGGACAGAGCCCAGAGGGTGCGCGCCGTGAGGTCTATGCCCTGACACTCGAGGGAGGAAAAGTGCGCTACCGAGAGCTCGCTCCGCTCCCCTTCACGCTCGACAATGCGGCCGGTGCTGCCTCGGGGAGCTACCTTTATATAGTCGGGGGCAATCAGGATGGCCGTCCCTCCAGAGCCGTATGGCGCTACGACCGCTCGGCACCCGAGCGTGGCTGGCAGCGCCTGGCGGATCTACCCGACCCCGAGGGCTACGTGCAGCCTGTGGCGACCATGCAGGGCGATACGCTCTGGGTCGGCGGAGGCTTCACCCCCGGTAGCCCGATGCGCCCAGCACGGGTACAGCAGGGACTATACCGCCTCATCACCTCACGCCCCGAGCTGGGCTGGCGCGGCTACTATCGTAGAGCGCCGGCCAACGAGCATTCGGGCGGCCTGCTCTTCCCCTGGGGTGGGGCACTTGTTGGGGCTGGCGGCGTCGACCGTGAGGTCTTCTCCGCAGCCCTCGAGCGCATTCGGCTCCTAGCACTCCCCAGCTCGGGGCTATCCCCCGAGGAGCGGGCGCGCATAGAGGCCGAGCAGGCGGGCTACCTGCGCCACCCTAAGGAGTGGTACCGCTTCGAGCGCTCGCTCAGCTTCTTTGACCCCAAGCGAGGGCGCTGGCTCCCCAGCCGCGTCTCGGACGAGCACTTTGCTCGCGCTGGCGCCACTCTCCTCGTCTACAGCCCCGAGTGCGTCCTCGTGATGCAGGGCGAGCAGATGCCGGGCATACGCACGCCCCAGATCATCTGCCTCGAGGCTAAGCCTTAGCTGTGCCCGCTGCAGACAGCAAGCATTCGCTACTATTCACCTTAAATAATCGAACAGACGCAATGAACAAGAATCAATGGCTCCGCGTCGGGCTCCTAGCGCTGGCTGTAGCCACCGCGCTACCCGCCGTGGCTCAGCGCCGCAAGAAGGCCGCCGTACGTCCCGAGGCTCGCGCCGTGGTCGCCAGCCCAGCGTCCCACCAGCCTGGGCGCTACCTTATCCTCGGCTCCGTGCCCGAGAAGCACAACGGCCAGTGGGTCTATCTCTATACTAAGGGCTCGATGAAGGAGAAGCCCGCCGACAGCACCAAGATCGAGGGGGGTAAGTTTACCTTCGACCGCTCCGTAGCTGAGGATGGCTTCGCGGGGCAGCTTTACCTGCCTATGACCTATGCCCTTCCCTTCATTGTCGAGGAGGGGGTCATCCAGGCGCCCATGAACGGCCCGCACGCTAAGGGCGCGCCGCTCAACGACGAGCGCGCTAAGCTCAGCCAGGAGATCGAGAACTATGCCGATGGCTTCCTCGGGCGCTACAAGGCTGCTCGCAAGGACACCACGCTCACCCCTGAGGAGCGCGATGCCAAGTGCGAGGCCATCCTAAACGAGCTCTACAGCGGCCTCGAGCCTCGTCTCTTGGCTGTCCTCGACATGCACAAGGACGACGGGCTCGGCTTCTACGCCCTGACCGAACTCATGCGCGGCTCCAGTGTCGACCTCGCCAAGGCCGAGAGCTACGTCTCCCGCGCTGGTAAGGCTGTGCAGCAGGACCCCCGTGTGCAGGAGTACCTCGACAGCCGTCGCAAGCTCGAGGCCACGCAGCCCGGGGCGATGTTCCAGGACTTCAAGGGCCTCAGCGACGACCAGAAGGAGGTGCGCCTCAGCGACTATGTCGGCAAGGGGCACTACACGCTGGTAGACTTCTGGGCCTCCTGGTGCGGGCCCTGCCGCGCCGAGATGCCCCACCTCAAGAAGGCTCTGGAGGTCTACGGCCCCAAGGGTCTCCAGGTCCTCGGCATCGCTGTCTGGGATAAGATGGAGGACTATCTGAAGGCTGTCCAGGAGCTCAAGCTGCCCTGGCCTCAGATCTTCAACAAGGAGGAGGCTACTGACCTCTATGGTATCAGCGGTATCCCTCAGCTCATCCTCTTCGCTCCTGACGGCAAGATCGTAGCCCGCGACCTGCGTGGTGCGAGGATCGCCAAGACGCTCGACGAGATCCTCAAGACGACGGGCGGCAAGCTCTAGCCTCGCCCCCGCCCCCCTAAACCAAGCAGCCCGCCCCCACCTAGCCTCAGCGCTACGTGGGGGCGGGCTCCCTTCTTCCAGACCTACCCTTTCTCCTCCTGCTCGCTATCCCTCAGCCGCTTGACTGACGACCCTCAGAGGGCTGACTGACGGTACTCAGCGCGGTGACTGGCGGCACTCAGAGGGCTGACTGATATCCCTCGGGAGACCTTCTCCTTAGCTTGCGCGCCGCTGGAGCTTAGGCTGCTGCTCTTCGTCTATAGATGAGAGGAGGGAGGTGGGGGTAGGATGAGGCTCTGTCCGCAGAGGCATCTAGCGGGGTGATAAGGACTATAGGGATAAATCAGTATATTTGTACACACGCATTTATGCCCCTTTGATCATGGATATAACCCCACTTCCACGTAGACCACTCAGCTTTGGGAAAACGGTACTAGCTGCCTTCTTGGGCTTCCTCGGTGCACACGTCATCGCCTGCGGGCTGGCGATCATGTTCTTCTTCGTACTTATTGCGATGATGATCCCGAGTCCCTCCTCACGGGTGCCTGAGCTGGCGTCTAATAGCGTCCTGCGCATTGACCTGGCGGACATACGGGAGATCGTGACCACCGATGACTGGATGCAGTACCTGCCAGGCAATAAGGGCAGTCAGCCCGTCTCGCTGACGCAGGCCATCGAGGGCATACGCAGGGCTAAGGCTAGCGATAAGATCAAGGGGATTTATCTCAACGTAGAGTCCCTCAATGCGGGACTGGCGTCTATCGACGAGCTGCGCAATGCGCTCCTCGACTTCAAGAAGTCGGGGAAGTTCGTCTACGCCTATGGTGACAGCTACGACCAGCGCGCCTATTACCTAGCTACGGCAGCGGACAAGATCTACATCAACCCCGAGGGCTCGGTGAGCCTCGTCGGGCTCGCCAGCAGCACAATGATGATGCGTCAGGCGCTGGACAAGCTCGGGATCAAGGCCGAGGTCTTCAAGGTGGGCACCTACAAGGGGGCCGTCGAGCCCTACATCCTCGACCAGCGCAGCGAGCCCAATAGGGAGCAGACGCGCGTGTACCTCGAGGGCGTATGGGAGCACATGCTTCAGGGGATTGCCTCTGCACGGCGTATCTCGGTCGAGAGCCTGCAGACCTTCACGAATATGGGCCGCGCCTTCGATGAGGCACGTGAGCTACTGCGCTATCGACTCGTGGATAGCCTGGTCTTCCGCCTCGATATGGAGGATATCATCAGCCGCCTTGTAGGGGTGAAGTCCCCCAAGCAGCTGCACCAGGCCAGCCTCGCGGATCTCGTAGCGCAGCCCGACGAGCGTCGTCCGCTACGTGATGCTCCCGAGATCACCGTCCTCTATGCCGAGGGCGACATCATGTCGGGCAGCTCCTATGGTGAGGGGATAGGTGAGCAGCTGGCCCAGGACCTCAAGCGGGTCGCCGAGGAGGGCAAGGCCAAGGCCCTCGTGCTGCGTATCAACAGCCCAGGCGGTAGTGCCTTCCTCAGTGAGGCCATTTGGCACGAGATGCGCCGCCTCAAGAAGAAGATGCCCGTCGTCGTCTCTATGGGAGACCTCGCAGCCTCGGGGGGCTACTACGTCGCCTCGGCAGCAGATGCCATCGTCGCTAGCCCCATGACCTTGACGGGATCGATCGGTATCTTCGGCATCATCCCCGACGCCTCGGCACTGGCGCAGCGTCTTGGACTGTCGATGGACGTCGTCAAGACTTCGCCCTATGCAGGGGTGCTCGATGCGAGCTTCTTCGGCTTCCAGTTGCAGGGCCTTAGTCCCGAGGCGCGCAGCGCTGTGCAGCGTATGGTCGAGCGCGGCTACCGCACCTTCCTCAGCCGTGTCAGCGAGGGGCGTGATATGCCCGTTGACTCGGTCGACAAGGTTGGTCAGGGTCGCGTATGGCTGGGGTCGAAGGCCAAGGAGCTCGGCCTCGTCGATGAGCTCGGTGGGCTCGACACTGCCATCCAACTGGCCGCCAAGCTCGCTGGCATCAGCAAGAACTACCGTGTGAACTATGGGGAGACCTCCCGCAGCCTTTGGGATCAGCTCTTCTCCAGCGAGACCTCCGATAGCTTCGTGGCCCGTCTGCGTGCCAAGTTCATGACCGAGGAAGAGCGCCGCGTCAGCCTCTTGATGCGTCAGCTCACCACCTATTCAGGCATCCAGGCTCGTCTGCCCTACGGCACGACACCTTACTAAGCCTTAGCCTGCTAGCCCCCACAGCTCCCTGCTATGCAGCGCCGCGACAATCCACTCCTCAAGCTCTGCTCCCTCGTCTACGGCGCTGGGGTGAGCCTCCGCAACTACCTCTTCAATAGCGGGCTGCTGCGGGAGCACCACTACGACATCCCGCTGATCTGTGTGGGCAACATCACCGTCGGAGGTACGGGTAAGACGCCGCACATCGAGCTGATCATCGAGCTGCTGCGTCCCAGCTACCGCCTGGCCGTCATCAGTCGCGGCTATAAGCGCTCCAGCCGTGGCCTGCAGGACGTCACTCCAGGGGCCAGCGTGCAGCAGATAGGCGATGAGCCGAAGCAGCTGAGCCTCAAGTATCCTGAGGTGCGCCTCATTGTCGACGGCGACCGCCGCAGAGCGATGCGCTACCTCATGGCCTTGCCCGAGGCCGAGCGTCCCGAGGTGGTGCTGCTGGACGATGGCTTCCAGCACCGCTACGTGCACCCGTCCTTCAGCATCCTCCTGATCGATGCCAGCCGCGAGCTGCATGAGGATGCCCTGCTCCCCGCAGGCAATCTGCGTGAGCCTGCCTCAGCGCGCTACCGCGCCGACTCCATCATCATGACGAAGTGCCCCGAGGATATGTCACCCATCCAGATGCGTATCATGCAGCGCAACCTCGCGCTCTATCCGCATCAGCAGATCTTCTTCTCGCACATCTGCTACCATCGTCCGCACAGGCTACGTAGCCTAGCAGGCACGGCCTCCTCCCATCGTGGGGGCGAGCTGCCCGACGGGGTGCGCCTGGTGGCCCTCTCGGGGATAGCCGCGCCGCAGAGCTTCCACAGCTACCTCGAGAGCAAGTACCGCCTCGTCGAGCGCCTCGTCTATCCCGACCACCACAGCTACCGCTCGCGAGACCTCGCCACCATCGCACAGTGCTACGAGGCGCTGCAAGCCCAGAGCCCCGATCCGCTCTACCTGATGACGACGGAGAAGGATGCCGTGCGTCTCGTGGAGCTGCAGGACGAGCTGCCCGCCGAGCTGATCGACCATCTATACTACCTCCCCATACGGACGGAGATCCTCTACCAGCGGGAGGCCTTCGAGCAGATGCTGCAGCGCGCAGCCAGTGCTCTCCCGCCAGCGCTGAGACGCTGAGCAGTACGAACTAAGTAAGTCAAGCATCTAGATGCAGAGAACAGAGTTGGCCGAGCTCGGGGAGTTCGGCCTTATACGCCACCTGACCCAGGGGCTGCCCAAGCATAATGACACGACCGTGCTCGGTGTCGGCGATGATGCCGCCATCGTAGCCTACCCCGAGGGCACTGAGACCCTCGTCACGACCGACCTCCTGCTGGAGGGCATTCACTTCGACCTCACCTACACCCCGCTCAAGCACCTCGGCTACAAGGCGGCTGTCTCGAGCTTCTCCGATATCTACGCGATGTACGGGCACCCGCAGCAGCTCACCGTCTCGCTAGGCGTGTCGGCACGCTTCGCGCTGGAGGACCTCGAAGAGCTCTATGCGGGGCTGAGGCTGGCCTGCGACCGCTATGGGGTGGACCTCATCGGCGGCGATACCAGCTCCAGCCTCACGGGGCTATGCCTGAGCATCACTTGCCTCGGCATCGTGGCTAAGGGGGAGGCGACGCGTCGCAATGGGGCACAGCCTACCGACCTCATCTGTGTGAGCGGGAACCTTGGTGCGGCCTTCATGGGGCTGCAGCTGCTGGAGCGCGAGAAGCGCGTCTTCGCGGGGCAGACGGGCGACTTTGACCCTGACTTCGCTGGGCGTGAGTACATCCTCGAGCGCCAGCTACGCCCCGAGGCACGGCAGGACATCATCCGCCAGCTTCAGGAGCAGGGACTGCGTCCGACCGCAATGATCGACAGCAGCGATGGTCTGGCGAGCGAACTGCTTCACCTAGCTAAGGAAAGCGGCGTAGGGATACGCATTTACGAGGAGCGCCTACCTATCGACGTCGAGACGGCCAGCATGGCCGAGGAGCTCGGCATGTCGACGACGACGGTGGCCCTCAGCGGCGGCGAGGACTTCGAGCTCATCTTCACCCTGCCGCTCGGGGAGCTGGACCGCATCCGCTCGCTAGAGGGGGTGCACGTCATCGGGCACGTCACGGAGGCGGGACAAGGCTGCTACCTCGTCACGCCCGATGGGGCAGAGATCAAGCTGCGTGCCCAGGGCTGGCCCGAGGAGGCCGAGGGTACGCCCGCTACCGATACCAAGGACCAAGCTACAGACAAGGCTCATGAAGAAGACTAAGGACGAGGAGCTCTACGCCCCCGAGGACCTAGCTCAGGCCGTAGAGACGCTGCGCCGCGGCGGTATCATCCTATATCCTACCGATACGGTATGGGGCATCGGCTGCGACGCGACCAATGAGGAGGCCGTGCGCCGCATCTATGAGCTCAAGCAGCGTGCCGATAGCAAAAGCATGCTCGTACTCATCGACGAGACCTACCCACTGGAGTCCATCGTCGGGCCCGTGCCCGATGTGGCCTACGACCTCATGGAGCTGGCGGTGCGTCCCATCACCATCATCTATCAGGGGGCTAAGGGTGTGGCGCCCTCATTGCTAGGCGAGGGGCAGAGCCTCGGCATTAGGCAGAGCCGGGAGAAGTTTTCCTCCGCCCTCTGTCGCCGCCTGCGTCGCCCCATCGTCTCGACCTCGGCCAATATCAGCGGCGACCCTACGCCGCTCTTCTTCGACGGGATCAGCCCCGCGATCCTTGAGGGTGTAGACTACGTCGTACGCTATCGTCAGACGGATAAGACCCCTAGCAAGCCCTCGCAGATCATCATGCTGGGCCCCTCGGGAGAGGTCAAGGTCATCCGTCCCTAGCCTGCTTGCTATCGCCCTATGAAGCTCGGACTAGCCACAGGCCGCACGCTGCTGGAGCGCCTCATCGTCTGGCGGGAGCAGCATATCAGCGAGCGCTACTTCATCCTCCTGCTTAGTCTCTCCATCGGTGTCACGATGGCGCTGCTGGCGGCCTTCCTCAAGTTCATCATCCATCATATAGAGCGCTTCCTGCTCCTCGGTATAGACGAGCACAGCTACCTCTACTTGATCCTGCCCGCGCTGGGGATCCTGCTGTCGCTGCTCTTCGTACGCTACGTGGTGCGCGATGACATCAGTCACGGTGTGACGAAGGTGCTCAGTGCCATCTCGCAGCGCAAGAGTCGGCTGAAGCCCCACAATACCTGGTCCTCACTCATAGCCAGTGCCATCACCATCGGCTTCGGGGGCTCGGTCGGGGCGGAGTCGCCCATCGTGCTGACGGGCGCAGCTATTGGGTCGAACTTCGGCCGCCTCTTCCGCCTCGAGCAGCGCAACCTGATGCTGCTCATCGGCTGCGGTGTGGCTGGCGCGCTGGGAGGCATCTTCAAGGCACCCATCACGGGGCTGGTCTTCGTCATCGAGGTGCTGCTGCTGGACCTGACGATGGCCTCAGTGCTGCCGCTGCTGGTGAGCTCCGTCTCTGCGGCCGCTGTGGCCTATATCCTCACGGGTAAGGAGATCCTCTTCCAGTTCATCCCCACAGATCCCTACCATATAGAGCGCATCCCGCTGATGATCCTGCTGGGGATCCTCTGCGGGCTGATCTCGCTCTATTTCTCCAAGACGATGTTCCGCATCGAGGGTGCCTTCAAGCGGGTGGAGAGCCGTCGCCGTCGCTACTTCATCTCCGCGGCCATCCTCTCTCTCTTGATCTTCCTCTTCCCTCCGCTCTATGGTGAGGGCTATGATGCGATCAATACGCTGCTGGACGGGCAGTATATCGAGCTGCTCGAGGGGAGCCTCTTCGAGGGCTTCGCGGGCTCCTATTGGGTCGTCTTTGCCTTCTTCCTCTTGACGCTGCTCTTCAAGGTCTTCGCCTCGGTGGCGACGAACTCAGGCGGCGGCTGCGGCGGGCTCTTCGCCCCCACGCTCTTTGCTGGCGGCTTCACGGGCTTTATTTTCTCCTACCTGGTCAATTACTTCTCCTCGCTGCAGGTCTTTATCTCGCCGAAGAACTATATCCTGCTCGGGATGGCGGGCCTGATGGCTGGGGTGATGCATGCCCCCTTGACGGGGGTCTTCCTCATCGCCGAGCTCTCGGGCGGCTACAACCTCTTCCTGCCGCTGATGCTGGTCTCGCTGACCTCCTTCGCCACGATACGTATCTTCATGCCGCACAGTATCTACTCGCTGCGCCTGGCGGAGCAGGGTAAGCTCCTGACGCATCAGAAGGATACGGCCGTGCTGACGCTGATGAATGTCGAGCACGTGCTGGAGCAGGACTTCGAGCGCGTCAGTCCCGACATGACTCTAGGGGAGATGGTGCGCGTCATCAGCGTCAGCCATCGCAATTCCTTCCCCGTCGTCGATAGCCAGGGTATGCTGGTGGGGATCGTGGAGCTGGACAATGTGCGCAACATCATGTTCCGCCCCGAGCTCTACGAGCGCTACCGCGTTCGCCGCTTCATGGTCACACCCGAGGTCAAGGTCTATGCCTCGACGCCGATGACCAAGGTGATGCGCCTCTTCGACGAGACTAAGGCGTGGAAGATGCCCGTCGTCGATGATGAGGGTCGCTACCTAGGCTTCATCTCCAAGAGTGCCATCTTCAACAGCTACCGCGAGGTGCTCAACGCGACCTTCATCGGCGACTAAGCCCAGTAGTCCCCCATACATGACCCAAGCCAAACGTGTAGGCGCACGCTCGGTCGCTCAGATCCCTACAGACCTACTCGAGCAGATCAATCGAGGCGAGACCGAGACGGCCAACCTCACCGAGTGGTTAGCCGTAGACCAAGTAGCCCTACTGGAGCACCAGCTCTACCTCCTCGGGCGTAGCGACTATCTCCCCGAGCTCCTAGCTCAGATCCGTGCCCAGAGGAAGCCCTCCACCCACAGTACCTGTAGCGTGATAGGTCGTAGCCTCGGCCAGCTCACCCGCCAGCAGGGAGACGAGACCCTGCTCCATCAGCTGGCCACACACCCCTCCGACATGCTCCGCTGCTGGGCGGCCTATGCCCAGCCCCATACGAGCCTGCAGGAGGCCCTACGCTATATATACCCCTTCGCTCGAGACGAACACTTCGGCGTGCGGGAGGTCGCTTGGTTTGCCCTTCGCCAGCAGATCATAGACGAGCTGGATGAGGCTATCCCCGCGCTAGCAGATTGGGCGAAGACGGATGAGAGCGAGTATATTCGCCGCTTTGCCTCGGAGGCTACCCGCCCCTGTGGGGTATGGTGCGCACACAGCACACGGCTCAAGGAGCAGCCCGAGCTGGGCTTGCCTATCCTGACGCCCCTGCGTAGAGACCCCTCGCGCTATGTACAGAATAGTGTGGGGAACTGGCTCAACGATGCCTCCAAGGCCCAGCCACAGTTCGTCGAGACCCTATGCGCGGCTTGGCTCGAGGAGCATGACTGCCCCGAGACAAGGTACATCACCAAGCGCGCCCTACGTAGTCTCCATAAATGACCCTACTCCTATGGCTCATCCATACACCCCTATCCTGATCTACGAAGATAACCACCTGCTGGTGGTGAGCAAGCGCCCGGGCGAGATCGTCCAGGGAGATAAGACGGGCGACGAACCGCTGAGCGAAGCCCTCAAGGGCTACCTCAAGGAGAAGTATCAGAAGCCCGGCAATGTCTTCCTCGGCGTCGTCCATCGCCTTGACCGACCCGTCGGAGGCCTCGTGGTCTTTGCCAAGACGAGCAAGGGACTGAGCCGTATGAACGAGCTCTTCCGCCGTGGCGAGGTGCAGAAGCGCTACTGGGCGATCGTCACCGCCCGCCCGCCGAAGGAGTCCGACACGCTGGAGCACTACCTCGTGCGTAATGAGCAGCAGAACAAGAGCTACGTAGCGCAGCGCCCCGACCGCCCAGGGGCGAAGCTGGCACGCCTGAGCTACCGTCTCCTCGCCTCGGGCGATCGCTATCACCTCGTGGAGGTCGAGCTGCATACGGGCCGCCACCATCAGATCCGCTGCCAGCTGGCGGCCATCGGCTGCCCTATACGAGGCGACCTCAAGTACGGGGCTGCGCGCAGTAATCCTGACGGCAGCATCAGCCTGCTCTCGCGCCGCACGACCTTCGTCCATCCCGTCAGCGGGATAGCGCTAGATCTGACGGCCCCTGTGCCCGACGAGCCACTGTGGCACGCCCTCTCGGGCGAGTAGCCGCCTCGCCTGTCTCGTCTCCACCTAGCCCTAAGACTACGAGCCTCGGGGGCTGACCAGTGCGGTCAGCCCCCGAGGCTTTTCTTATATCCCACTCCGCCCCTAGTGGGGACGAAGCGGGAGGCTGCTGTCGGGAGCTAGCGCGGCTGCCCAAGGCTTGCTCAAACCGCTTGGAGATGTCCCAACGGGGCGACCCTCAAAGCGTCCGCGGTGTAGCGTCATACCGCTTTGCGCTTGGTCTTCCTTGTTTTGAGGGTCGCCCCTGTAGGGCTCGCTGAATAAGGGAATGCTTTACCCAGGGTTCTGTCACGCTTACAGCGTTCCTTCACCCTGGGCTTTGGACGGGTCGCCCCGCAGGGGCTTGCGCAGCTGCTTGCCCTTAGCTGGATGGGTAGGGATAGGCTGCGGGGAACTTGGTCTGTCGGGGGCTTGTCCAGAAGGAGAAGGGCAATCCTAACGCAAATCTGCTATAGGCTAGGGACTCTTAGAGATCGGCTAAGGGATAAGTAGAAAGAGGAGCTGGCTATCCTCAAGGCTTGCTCAGGCGGCTTGGAGAAGCCCCTGCAGGGCGACCCAATCAGAGCCCAGGGTGAGGGAACGTTGTAAGCGTGACGGAACCCTGGGTAGGCTAGATCAATAGGAATAAAGCCCTACAGGGGCGACCCTCAAAACGTCCATAGTGTAGCGTCATACCGCTTGAAGCTTGGGCTGTCGGGGGCTTGGAGGCTAGGGGCGGGGGAGCTGAGGGGTATCAGTCACGGCCGTGAGGGTCGTCAGTCGGCGAGCTGAGGGACGGCTGTCAGCGCGCTGATGGATATCAGTCTGCGCAGCCTACCCGAGGGGCGGCGAAGCGGCGGGCTGTAGGCTACGGACAGCCGCTGCGCCCCTGCGTGTGCTTCGCCTAGAGGAACAGCTGCGAGAGCGGACTCCGCGGGCTAGACGGGAGCTAAGGGAAGCAGCTCGCGGAGGGGCTGACTGAGCTGCCTTGGGTAAAATGCCGCAGAAGATCGGCATTACTCGGTATAGCCCTAGGGAAAGTGGGGCAAAATTACCCACTACTGGGTATTGAAAGGCTCAAAGCCTTGAGATACCTTTGCCCCCGTACCAAGACCGCCTGGCCCCTAGCCACCAGGATCGATCGTCGCAACATCATGAAATGAATATCTATGCAAGCTAGACAAGTACCTAAATGCATCCCCTGGACTCGTATCTACGGGCTCAGTGGCTTGCTCCTAGCCCTGCCCCTGATCTGCCCACTACCTCTGGCAGCCGACCCCGGGACAGCGAGCTACCTCGAGACAAAGGCGGAGCAGCACCAGCTCTCCTTCATCATACGCAGCGAGCGTACTCGAGAGCCCATCATCGGCGCCATCGTGCGCTGCTCGGGGGCGCTTAGTCCCAACTCTACCGACGCGCAGGGGCAGTGCACGCTGCGCTTCCGCAGCCTCCCCACGACGCTCCGTGTAGAGGTCAGCTCCGTCGGCTACAAGAAGCTGGTGCGCAGCCTGACGCCCATCGAGGGCAAGCCCATCACCCTCTTCCTCAAGGAAGATGTGCGCGAGATCGACAAGGTCACTGTGACGGCTCGCCAGCGCCATACCACCCAGCTCCAGCAGACGGCACGCATCAGTAGCGAGCAGCTGGAGAAGGGGGGCGCCACCTCACTGGCGAAGATGCTCGAGACTATCCCAGGCGTCAGCTCCATCAGCACGGGGAGCACGGTCGCCAAGCCCGTGATCCAGGGCATGCACAGCAGCCGTATCCTCCTGATGAATAATGGCGTGCGCCTCGAGAGCCAGAGCTGGGGCGCTGACCACGCCCCTGAGATCGACTATACCAGCTCCAGCATGGTCGAGGTCGTCAAGGGTGCCGAGTGTGTGCGCTATGGCTTCGGGGCTATGGGGGGCGTCGTCCTGCTCAATGACGCACCGCTCCCACATGGGCAGGACCGCCTGCACTTCAGCGGCAAGGCTAATGTGGGCTACGATACCAACGCCCGCGGCTTCAGCGGATCGACGACCCTCGAGACGGGCTACCGCCGCTGGGGACTCCGTCTGCATGGAATGTACACGCGCGGCGGAGACTACAGCACCGCAGAGTATGTCCTGAACAATACGGGCTACAACAATATCAGCCTCTCCGGTCAGCTCGGCTACCACGGCAGCCGCGTGACGGCGACGCTCCTCTCCAGCCTCTACTATCAGCGCAGCGGGATCTACTACGCCAGTAAGGTCTCGGACCTAGATCAGCTGACCAAGCGCTTCGAGTACGGGCGTCCCGACCCCTCGAGCTTCTTCCCCTTCTCCTACACCATCAAGCCGCCCTTCCAGCAGTCGCAGCACTTCACCCTCAAGGGCGAGCTGAAGTGGACGATCAACGATGACCACAAGGTGGACGTCACGGCCTCCTTCCAGGAGAACCTCCGTCAGGAGTTCGAGAACCGCAAGAAGACTGAGTGGAGCTGGGTGCCGATGCAGGACCTGATCCTCAAGACCTTCAAGGTCGACCTAGGCTGGCACGCACGCTGGCACCGCTGGGGCATGACCACCGACGTAGGGACGGCAGGCACCTACCAGACCAACTTCAACTACCCAGGGACGAAGCAGCCCGCTTTCGTACCGAACTTCGCCGCCCTCACCATGGGTGGGCACGTGCTGCATAAGGCACAGTTCGGCGCCCTGCAGTGTGCCCTCGGGATGCGCTACGACTTCCGCGTCATGAGCGTCAATGGCTATACGAGCCTTAGTAACTATACCTACTACGACGACTTCAAGCTCTATAGCAACTTCACCAGTAGCCTCGCCTCGCACTATACCATCAATGACCACTGGGACGTGCGCGCCAATATCGGCTGGTCGTGGCGCCCACCGGATATCAACGAGCTCTACGCCATCGGGCTGCAGGAGGGCTCGTACTGGGTCGTGGGTAATAAGAGTCTCGAGAGCGAGCGCGGCTACAAGCTCGTCCTCGGCGGACGCTACCGCACGCCTTTGCTCTCCATCGAGCCGAGCGCCTTCTACCAGCACATCGACAGCTATATCTACGACCATATAGGGCAGGGGAAGGAGCGCTATCACAATCATCCGAGCGGGAAGTACCCCAAGTTCGTCTACGATCAGGATGACGTGCGTCTCTACGGGGCCGACATCGAGGCTACGGTGCAGGCGATGCAGGGGCTGACCTTCGTGGGCAAGGGCGAGTGGATCCTAGCGCGCAATAGGACGCGTGGCGGCTGGCTGCCCTTCATGCCCTCCGACCGCTATGGGCTCTCGGGAACCTACGAGCGCAGCTTCGGGCAGAAGGGTAAGTACCACGGCTCGCTCTCGCTCTCGGGGCTCTACGTGACGAAGCAGACGCGCTTCGACCCCGACAAGGACCTCGTCTCCGATTCGCCCGACCCTTACTTCTTGCTCAACGGGACCCTGGAGTTCGGCATCCGACTGCCTGAGCGCCGTGAGGTCAAGTTTATGCTCGTCGGGGACAACATCCTCAACGCGCTGTACAAGGAGTACACCGACCGCTTCCGCTACTACGCCCATGAGCGTGGTATCAACCTCTCCCTACGTACCCTCATCAAGTTCTAGATATGAATAAGACACTCTACGGATCGCTCCTCGCCCTCGGGGCACTGCTGCTGACGAGCTGCTCGGAGGACCGCGTGGATGAGTTCTTCAAGGGCCTCATCCAGGCACCCGCCTCCTCCATCGAGCGTGATGTCAAGGGCCACGAGCAGATCTATGCCATCCATGCCATCCTGCGCGTAGCGGTCAAGGGCGCCACGATCGGCGTCGGCCCCGACGGCAGCGAGCAGGTCCAGACCTACGCCAGCTACCACGTGGTAGGCGACGGGCACAACATCCCGCTGATGCAGGAGATCGACATCGCCAAGGACGATGAGGGACAGATGACCATCGTCTCGGAGCGTGACCACTTCGACGTCGTCGTCTCCGATAACCTCTACTACGGCCTCGAGCTCAAGTACTACGACCAGAATGGGATGCTGATCAACCACCAGTTCTCAGGCTATCCCTTCAAGCGCAGCAAGGAGGGCTATCCCATCCCAGACGAGGATAACGCCACGCTGCTGGTGCATCAGCACTTCTTCGGCATAGGTAATAGCTCGCTGAACCAAGCCTTCACCTCGGGCGGCAAGACCGAGACGCGCAAGGCCACCTACCTAGCCTACCCCCGCACGCTCGGGGATCAGCCCCTGTACTACGACCGCTATACCTTCCGCGACAAGGGGGGTAAGGCCGAGCTCGCCTCTAAGTTCTCCACCAGCAACATCTTTGCCCCAGAGAACTACACCCTAGGTGGCAACCTCGTCCCCTACAGCCAGGAGCTCGCCTGGCGCTCTATCGAGGTCTCGGGCAAGCCCGAGTATGCCGAGCCCTACACGGCCAAGGACGGCAAGAGCTACCGCCTCTATAAGGGCATCGACCTACAGACGCTGGGGAAGCTCACCCCCGAGCTCTTCACCTATGAGTACCGCGACACGGACCCCGTAGAGGAGGAGCTGGGTAAGACCTTTACCGACAGCTACAGCGATGACTTCGTAGACCCAGACACGGACGCCCCACGCCAGCGCTATGGCGAGACGGTGGGCTTCCTGCGCCAGAGCCGTAGCCTCGACGTGGGGACTCCCCGCGACCGCCTCGGCTTCAAGGGCGTCATGCAGTTCCGCAAGGCTAACCTAGCCTTCCAGCTCCAGGTACGTATCTGCCATATCCAGAATAAGGTGTCCCGCATCGTCGGCGAGACGGAGAAGCCCGCCAAGTACGGCAACGTGGCTAACTCCAACGAGGGCTACCTCTGGGACTTCAACCAGCTGCAGCCGGGCTGGGATAGCTTCGACATCGACTACCCCCTGCCTATCCGCGTGATCGCCGACGCCAAGGACGGAGCCGAGAAGTGCTACGAGTCGGTCAAGCGCTACTACCCTCAGGTCGACAAGACGAAGCTCTGGCAGCTCCTCTCCTCGCCCGCGAGCTACCTCCAGCAGTACCGGCACAATGTGGTACTCATGTAGTCACACCCCCTCCACCCACTATACCGAGAAGATCAGATGAATAGAATACTTCTATCCGCGCTGGCGTTGCTGGGGCTCTGTAGCCTCCTCACGTCCTGCGATAGCTTCGTCTTCGGCAACGTCCATGTGGACTACGAGGACAGCCCCCTCAATGCTAAGGCCGTCCCGCACAGCGGCGCCGACCGCTACGTCGATAGCCTGCTGAAGGTCAAGGTCAGCGAGCCGCTGCAGAATCCCGACCCTGAGGGCGCCTTCAAGGACTGGGCGACCTGCCTGGTCATGTTCAAGGAAGGCCACTCCCACGGCAGCGAAGGGATGGTGCACGGCAACTTCGTCTACCACAACGCCCCTTGGCGTCAGGAGGAGTTCGCCATCATCCACAACGGCATGGGGCCTTGGCCTCGGGTCGATATCCAGCGCAATAGCACCGTCACCTACCTTGAGCAGAACGAGGGCAAGCAAGGCCCCGACTACATCCGCATCATAGGTGGGAAGCTCAAGCGCTGGGGGATCGTCCTCTACTTCTTCGATAAGGAGGGGCGCCTGATGAACGACCGTATCCTCGAGCAGTCCGACCAATACCAGATCTTCTTCACCGTCAGTGAGGTCGACGACAAGGGGCAGCCCTACGAGGTGATGGACGTGCGTGGCACCTGGCGCCCTGGCCGTGACCAGTTCGGCGAGTGGGTCAAGGGCGGCACGATCGACCCTAAGCCTATCCCCTCACCCACCTTCGCGGGTAAGTCCACCTGGCAGGATCGGGCGAAGCTGACCCCCAGCATCTTCCAGTACACCTACCGCGATACCTGGGTGCATGACGCCATGGGCGACGGCGTGCGCGAGCTCTTCAACCAGCGCCTCCTACCGCCGCTGACCAAGGACGATGCCAACTGGGCGGTAGGCCCCTACGACCAGGACCGCGTCGGGCTGAAGGGACACTTCAACTTCGACATCGAGGCCGACGAGAGCGACCGCGCCCACCGCGACTGGCCGCTGGAGATCACGCGCCGCGTAGACCCCACGACGGGGCAGGGCGGACGCTACACGCGCCCCACCTATCTCCTGCCGCGCTTCTACCTCTCCGTGCGTGTGATGAAGTGTCCCAAGGGTAAGAAGGCGCTCATCCCACGCGACACCTACCTCAGCCGCCACTCGACCTACCAGTTCCTCAGCAAGTTCATCTGCGCCGACGCACACAACCCGGACGAGGCTAAGGAGTACGGCGCAGACTCGCAGTGGAAGGATGTGCTGCGCTTCAATATCCCGATCAAGGTCTTCTGCAGCAGCTTCGACACCGACCCGACGACGATCGACCCCAACGACCCCTTCTACTACTTCCTCGGGCAGGAGATCGGCCTGCGCTCGGAGGAGGCCCTCGAGGCGGCGCAGAATGTGCAGACCCATGGCGTGGGCGGTGGCTCAGGCCTCGGCAACTGGTTCCTCTAGACAGCTCCCTAACACCGTATATATATGACCAAGCATAGCCTATCCCGCTACGGCCTCTACCTGCTGATCGCCCTCGTGTCAGGGCTCAGCAGCTGTACCCGCAACGGGATGCCCAAGAAGCAATCCAACGCCCGCAGCCGTGTCGACCACCTCATCATCAAGGAGGTCTTCTACATCGGGCACTACTGGCAGCGCGACTCCAAGAAGTACGGCTACCTCTCTCCCAAGCAGATGTACGACGACGATCAGTACATCGTCATCTACAACCCCACCGACGAGGTCAAGTACCTCGACGGGCTGGCCCTCTGCTCCAATGCCATCGACCCCTCGACGAGCCTGCAGTTCGCCCCCAAGGACAACTTCGTCAACCAGTACTACGGCGTCGGGAGCATGATGTGCTTCCCTGGCACGGGCAAGGATCATCCCATCCAGCCTAAGCAGGAGGTCGTCATCGCCAAGTACGCCATCGACCACAAGGCGAACTATGTCCGCGAGCTCGAGGAAGCCTCCAAGGACGAGCCCGATGAGCCCTTCGATATCAAGGAGTACCACGGCTACGAGGCCTTCCTCGACCTAAGTAAGGCCGACTACGAGTGGACCAATGCCGCCTTCCTCTCCAATGATGCCAAGGGCAAGAACAACCCCAAGGTGCCCGACCTCGAGGCCATCTACACCTACACGGATAGCTACGGCAAGCTCGCCCCCGCCTACAACTTCCACGACGTCTCCGAGCGTAGCGGGCTGGCGCTGATCCGTCTGCCGTGGACGAAGGAGGACTTTGCCAAGAACCACAAGGACAGCAAGGGACACCGCGGCTACCTGCACTACATCACCGTTACTAGCAGCAGCTTCGCCGACTTCTACGTCATCGAGGTGCCCTTCAGCCACGTCATCGACTGCATCACCATCTGCCCCAAACGCCTCTACCAGATGCGTCCCACCAAGCTGGACCGCGGCTACAACGCCGTCACGGAGGTCGCCTCGCGCAATACGCCGAAGAACGAGTACCCCCGTATCTCGGGTCTAGCGCTGTCGCGTCGCTGGGACGGGCGTAAGTTCGTCGACGACGACAATACGACCTCGGACTTCGAGATCAAGGTCGCCTCGCGCTCCAATAAGGACAGCCAGGGCAAGGTCATCCGCTAGTCCTTAGCCTCGGGGGCGCTAGCCTCGACCTAGCACCCCGCTCTGTGAGGGATACCAGTCAGCCGCGCTGACCGGTATCCCTCACACGCTTTATGGACGTCCCTCAGCCTCCTGACTGATATCCCTCAGGACGGCTCCCCTTAGGCACGCGCTGCGCCGCCCCTTGTCCCTCCCCAGTCCCCCACCGTAAGGGGGCTTGGACTTCCCTACCTTCGGCACATCCCTACGGGAGTATTGCTATCTCCAGTATTTGGAGTATCTTTGCGGCGACTAATGCAAGTAAGCAAGAGTTACTAACCTAGATTCAACTAAATGGCAACTAAGATTAGATTGCAGCGCCACGGTCGTAAGGCTTACGCCTTCTACAAGATCGTCGTCGCAGACAGTAGAGCGCCACGAGATGGCAAGTTTATTGAGAAGATTGGTACCTACAACCCCAACACCAATCCTGCCACAGTAGATTTGAACTTCGAGCGCGCTTTGTATTGGCTCAACACGGGGGCACAGCCCACCGACACCGCTCGTAGCATCCTTTCCCACGAAGGCGTCCTGCTGAAGAAGCACCTCCAGGGCGGCGTACAGAAGGGTGCCTTCGACGAAGCAGCAGCAGAGGCTAAGTTCGAGGCTTGGAAGGCTAAGAAGGACGGCCAGCTGAGCGATGTCAAGGCTAGCCTGGCTAAGAACAAGGAGAACGCTGCTAAGGCTGCCCTCGAGGCAGAGCAGGCTGCCAACAAGGCTAAGGCTGCTGCTGTAGCTGCTAAGAAGCAGGCTGAGGCTGAGGCTAAGGCTGCTGCCGAGGCAGAGGCTGAACCCGCACAGGAAGAAGCACCCGCACAGGAAGAAGCAAGCGCAGAATAATCGAGACCTCACGCTCCACGGAGATGTACTCGATCTAATATGACGGATACCCACACCTTCGCCCCCACTAGGAGACGAGTGTGGGTATCCGTATTTTACTTATCCCCCCTCTAGTCCTAGGGCGGGGGCTCAGGCGATGACTCCTAGTGACTAGGACGCATCGTCCACAGTACCACGAGGCTGCGAGCGCGCAGCTACTACCATCTAATTTACCTCTCACCACTTCACAAAAGCAAGCGTATGAAGAAGTCTCTACTTCGTCTCTTCGCCCTGGCGATGATCTGCCTTGCCTCGTCCAGCCTCTGGGCGCAGGTGACGACCTCGGCCCTCACGGGTACGGTCATAGATCAGGCCTCTAAGGAACACCTCATCGGCGCAAGCGTCGTCGCCAAGCACCTCCCCTCGGGGACGACCTATGGCGCCGTGACCAACGCCAAGGGGAACTACAGCATCGTCGGGATGCGCCCTGGAGGCCCCTACAGCATCACCATCTCCTACATCGGCTACGATGCCCTTACCCTCAACAACATCAGCCTGGCGCTCGGCGAGACCGAGACCATCAATGTCAAGCTGAAGGACGGCGCGACGCAGATCACCGAGGTCGTCGTCACGGGGAAGAAGGGCAGTGCCTTCAACCTCCAGAAGACGGGCGCTGGGACGAGCTTCTCCCGCCGCAACATCGAGCGCGTGCCTACCGTATCGCGCAGCATCATGGACATCGCCAAGCTCACGCCGCAGTCCAACGGTAACGGCTCCTTCGCTGGCGCCAACAGCCGCTTCAATAGCTTCCAGATCGACGGTGCCGTCAACAACGACGTCTTCGGGCTCGGGCAGAGCGGCAAGAACGCTATCTCCATCGAGGCCATCGATGCCCTGCAGGTCGTCATCGCTCCCTTCGACGTCCGTCAGTCGGGCTTCACGGGTGGCGGCATGAACGCCATCACCAAGTCTGGGACCAACACCCTGCACGGCTCGGTCTATGACTTCTACCATAATCAGGACTTCTACGGATCGACGGCAGGTAAGGATGTCGCTAAGCGCACCAAGCTGTCCAAGCAGTATGAGAACACCGTCGGCTTCACCCTCGGCGGGCCCATCATTAAGGACAAGCTCTTCTTCTTCGCCAACGCTGAGTATGTCAAGAAGGTCACACCCGCTACCTTCATCCCTGGCGATGGCCTCTCCCGCATCACCGTCGAGGAGGCTGAGCAGGTAGCCAAGAAGCTCCAGGAGCTCGGCTACGACGCTGGTGGCTACAAGGCACAGGACATCCCCGAGGAGACCTACAAGGGGCTGCTGCGTCTGGACTGGAACATCAACCAGGCCCACCACCTTACCCTGCGCTACAGCCACATCGATGACAAGCCCTACGTCTTCAGCAATAGCGCCACGCAACTCAAGTTCAGTAACTACGGTTACACCAAGCGTAGCGTCACCAACACCTTCGTCGCTGAGCTCAACTCCCGCCTCTCCAGCACCGTCTCCAACGAGCTGCGTGCTAGCTACAGCGGTATCCGCGACAAGCGCAGCTTCCCCGGGAAGCCCTTCCCCTCGGTGACGATCAACCTCGGTGGTGGCCGCCGCATCTTCGCGGGTACCGATCCCTTCTCAGGGGCCAATGAGCTGGATCAGGACATCTTCTCCCTGACGGACAACCTTACGCTGAACGCTGGGAACCACACCTTCACCTTCGGTACGCATAACGAGTTCTTCCGTATGCGCAACCTCTTCATCAATAACCTCTACGGCACCTACGAGTACCGCAACCGTGAGGTCCCCAACCCTGCTGGAGGTAAGCCCATCGTACAGCCTGGGCTCGTGGACTTCATGACCATCGGCACGGCTGGTGAAGTGGGTCCCTCGACCTACAACCTCTCCCGCGTCAACACCGCAGTGACGGGTACTCCCCTCTGGTCGCCTCAGTTCCACGCTGGCCAGGTCAGCCTCTACGCGCAGGACGACTGGAAGGTCAACGACCAGCTGCGTCTGACCTACGGTCTGCGTGTCGATGCTCCCTTCTTCCTCGACCGTCCTACGGAGAACAAGAAGTTCAATAGCGGCGACATCGCTCGCGAGTACGAAGTGACCAACCACTACCTCCCCGGCATCAAGCCCCTCTTCTCTCCCCGCTTCGGCTTCCGCTACTCGGTAGATGAGGACCGCCGCTACACGATCCGCGGGGGTACGGGTGTCTTCACCGGTCGCGTGCCCTTCGTATGGATCTCCAATAGCTTCTCCAACTCGGGCATCGAGGTCGAGCGCACCTCGCTCTACGAGGGCAACAACAAGACGCTCGGCTCCGTCCGCTTCAGCGCTGACCCACGTAGCGCCCAGAGCAACGCTAACTTCGTCCCTGGCTCCACTGAGGTAGACCTCGTGGCCAAGAACTTCACCTACCCTCAGGTATGGCGTACCAACCTGGCCTTCGAGGCTAACCTTCCCTGGGGCGTCAAGGCCTCCATCGAGGGGATGTTCACCAAGAACCTGAACAACATCCGCTACCGCAACCTTGCCCTCAGCCCAGGCAAGGCGATCACCCACGCTCCTGGCCAGGTGCGTCCCACCTATACGCGTCGCGACGACAAGCTCTATTCCTCCGTCATCATGATAGAGAACTCGAATAAGGGCTACACCTATAACTTCACCGCCACGCTGAGCAAGGACTTCGGTCACGGCCTCGATGCCTCGGTAGCCTATACCTACGGTGCGGCTGTCGTCGGCAATGACGGGCTCTCCAGCCAGGCTGAGTCGAACTGGAAGTTCAACTACTCGAACGATATCAACGCCGACGAAGTCAGCTACTCCAGCTTCGACCTTCGCCACCGCCTGATCGCCCAGCTCAACTACCGCGTCGAGTACGCCAAGCACTTCGCTACCACGATCGGCCTCATCTACAACGGCCAGTCGGGTCCTCGCTACTCCATCCTCTACAATGGCGACATCAACGGCGATGGTACGAGCAACGACCTAGCCTACCTCCCCTCGACGATGGCCTCCAGCTCGCGCTCCGCGATGGACTACGCTACCTTCCTCAAGGAGAATCCCGACATCGCTCAGTACGTAGGTCGCATCGCACCTCGTAATGCCTTCGTCGCGCCCTTCATCCACAAGGTGGACCTGCACTTCGCTCAGGACTTCTTCGTCAACGTAGGCGGCCGCCGTCACACGCTGCAGCTCAACGCCGACGTCATCAACCTGACGAACCTGCTGAACCGCGGCTGGGGTATGGAGCCCTACGTGAACTACAGCAGCATCACGCCGATCACCGTGCTGCGTGACGGGAGCTACGAGTTCAACCACGCTACCAAGCAGCCCTGGAGCTACAGCGACATCAACTCTCGCTGGCGTGCTCAGGTCGGTCTGAAGTACATCTTCTAGCCCTCCCCTCGCTCCCCCAGCGGGAGCCTCCCCCAAAACGCCGAGCGCCTCGCCCCCACCTGGGGACGAGGCGCTCGGCCTTTCTCTTCGATACCTATGTTATTACTCAACTGCGGGTCGCAGGCAGCTTTACAGAGGAAGAGCCGCCTCTAGTGGCAGCATCTTAATCATACTACTCCGTTCGGTGAACTCATATCTGTCAGAGCGCGGAATAAATAGGCCTAGTGTGCTAAGTGCAATGCTTCGGGTGTGTGTTTAGCCGTCTAGCTTTGCGACCTCGGCTTCTTCATCTTTCCTATGAGCTTCACGTAGATACCTGTTCTCTAGATCCTGGTATATCTTTGATACGTTTGGATAGGCACGGCGGGTCTTTTGGGCTAGGCTCCCGAAGGATTCTGCTCGTTGCCGTTCAATGGCGCCCCCATCGAATACCCCCCTGATAGTTGCACCTTGTTGATTGAATAGCTCTATTAAGTATCCTCTCTTTATATCTTCCGTATTGATGCGCTCTATAGTGTGGAAGATCGCTTCTTCTGCCCTATCGATAGAGTCCATCGGGTATCGAGCCAGGATACGACCGATTTCGGCATCAGCGACCTCTATCCTATTCCTATGTTTTGCCAAGCTTCTAACTTCTTCCACCCAAGCCCATAGTGCCTCTGCGTCAATAGACTTGTCTTCTCGCATTCCCGGTATTTTAGTCCAAGTACTCAATACTAAATAGGCTCTATGAGCTGCGTTCTGTCTCTGCTCCTCAGATAAACCTTCAGACTCTTTCTCTTGTAGACTTGGATCTTTAGGGAGATACAGCCACTCCAGAAGTTGAACAAAGCTTTCTGGGTTGTGGGCAAGTTCTGCCTCTATGTGCGGTGCGCCTATTCCAGCCCCCTTATACATGAGCTGCTCAAGATAGAGGATTTCTAACTCTAGCATTGTGCTAGGCTCGACGTCTTGACGTTTATTGAGTGCTCGGAAGAGCATTCCTATTGCATCCTGATCAATATGCCCAGGTTCTGAGGCTTCCTTCGTCGCAGCTTGTCGTAGTAAATCAACGATTATCTTACTAGGGAGCTGGTCTCGACCAAGCCAAGCAATATCTATTGCTGAGTAGAATCTGCGGTGTTGTAGTAGCTTTCCTATAAACGAGACAAGATCCCCATCAAGAATCGGAACACATAAAGGTCGAATCCTTCGCCAGAACTCTTGTTGTACCTCCTCACACAGTGTGTCTATGTAGTCCCAGAGTTCTTTATTTTGAGGCCCTCCCACAAGAGCGTTTGCTATAGCTCTGGTACTGAGTCCTACCTTTTGGAGGTCCTGGACCAATATCTGCAATAGTTGCAGATCTCTATGTTCTGGGCGCTCATAGATAAACCCATGAGTAAATTCAATGAGCGAGTCATCATCTTCTAGACATTCGTATATACGCTGGATATCATGAGAGCTTGTGAGCACGGCGGCCAAGGTTTCTCCAAGAGTTCGCGGTTGCTTTACCACTTTCCTTAACGCGATCGTCTTGGCTAGTCCCATTTGATTGATGAGCTCTCTTGCAGCTTCTTCTCTCGCGAGCTTGATTTGCACTACTCTCTCTTGGTGCTGTTTGAGAGGATCTATAGTCCTAGAGGGAGGAACTACTATGGCGGGAAACTCATCATTGAATAGCCAAATCGACCTCTCTATCACGTCTTCGGGTTGCAGTTGGCTGTATAGCTCCTGAAAGGGAGCTAGCTCTTCCTCCGTCAGGGCCCAATCGGTATCGACGTACAGTCTGTGTCTACTTAGAATGTCACGGAGTCTATTCCAAGCCTGGTGTTCCTTCTGGCTAATGCCACCTGCTACTTCGAAACATCGACGTAGAATACGCTCTCGATTCCGCGAGCCTATTTCTTTCCGTGCTGCCGCTGCAACTAGTTCGGAGAGTCGTTTGTCATCGATAGCATATCGGCTTACTAGCATATCGGTCAGCTCCGAAAACATAGTTGCTATTTCTTGAGGATCATACCAAGGCGCTGTACTTTCCTTGAACATCCTCCAACGCATCCTATAAGTTAGGTTGCTTACGACCTCTGAGTGCGGGAATAGCTTTACTAGGAGATCCCAAGAGACCTCTAGATCCTGATCTACGAGGCTCTTTAAGGTGTTAATCTTTTCGCTACATGAGCCGAGTGTCTGATACATCCAAGGATGGAAGATATTTACGAGGCTATTCATTGGTCTATTAGCTAAAGAACCTCCGGGATCAAGTTTAGCTAGCGTTAGAAGAATCGAACTAGATTCCTGCAGATATTCGGGCAGCCAAGCCAGTCCTTCGAGAGCCCGTAGAAGATCTGGGTGATGGCTCCTTTTCGACCAAAATCCCTCCTCTTCTTTGAAGAGTCGCATGATCGCTGGATTAGTAGAAGATAAAGAGTCTCTCACTGCGTTAAGAAAGCTCCTCGGGGAGGCCTCTGCAAGGAGAGGAAGCTCCTTGTGGACAGAAAGCCAAACACTCTCGTCCGCATTGTAGAGTAGCTTCTCTATGATGGTATCGACCCATCTCTGGGCATCCCCTATACGATGAGACTTGTCCTTCCCTATCCCGGATATTAAGATGAGTGATTGAGCGAGGCCTTCTCTGATCCAATAGGAGTATCTTCTCTCTTGAGAGCTCGAGGTCGAGAGGAGACCCTTGTCTGCCTCAGCATCGATATGGGAATTTTCGGATTCATAGGCCAGCTGAAAACACTCTTGAAATACCTCAAGGTCTTTCTTCGTAAGTCTAGAAGACAGGCTAGACCATAAGTCCAAAGGAGAGGTCAATCTCCATTTTCGTCCAATTTGCTTGAGTGGAGCGTTGGGTAAATGAAGCCATGGATATAATATCTCTTGATAGTCCTTGTAGTCTTTCCCTGACAAGCGCTCTAGGAGTTCAGTGTCTCCTGGATAACCTTCATTCCATCTACCTACGAGGAGTGCGGGAATGATCTCTCGAACATTCTGTGTGCTCATCCATTCAGCTCCATAAGCAGGGAAGGCCAAAAGCCTACGGAGAGATGTAAGGTCAAGTCCAGACTCCCTCGTGTACATATATGCCTCATCGCTTGTAAGGCCACTTGCAATTAATGACTGAATCAATTCATTTCGATCTACAGCAGGGAGGATGATACTCTCCATATTGAATTCATCATCCGCCCCTAATGGCACTAAGACATGATGTCCATTTTCTGTTGCTCTATAAAGTGGATCTGGATTGTCAAATTGAGCAATGAGAATCAGAGGATGTGCATTTGTGAGGATACTACGGAAGTTGTCCTCTGTGTTGATGATCAAGGTGCGCGAAAGTGATCGGCCAGTTGTAGCGGTACACGCTGCTGCGGCAATGAAAGCAATCGCTTCTCTCTTCGTTGAGGCTCTTACTCCGATCAGAACCGCTTCTTCATCTAAAGCTGTAAGGAGCTTTTCTTTCTCAGCTCCTCTCCCAGAAATCACACAACTAGGCTGTAAGGTAAGCTTCCTTGAAATGGACCATTCGCTCCAGAACTCTTCCGCTGTAATCATTCCATCTTCTGGATAGACTCCCACCTCTGTCCCAAAGTGCCTGGATACGGCAGGGGCCTCATCAAGCCATTGTTCTAGGTCTACTCCATCATAGACGAGTACATCCTTCCAATGACCTTCTCTCCGCTTCTTTTCTATCCAGTCCCCTTTTTTGATCCAGGTCCTTGGGGTAACGAATACGAAGGTTACCTCCTTTGGGTCGAAGCCTAGAGGTTCGCTTTTTCGCTTTTCATAGTCGTCATTCGCCTTCTTTACGCAATTATTGGAGGTGCCGAACTCCCAAAGGGAGGTGCCTAGGGGAATATGTCTAGTCTCAATGCTACACTGTACAACACCATCCCAGCCCCCAATATAGCTAGCACTCCCCCATGGGATATTAACTTTTGTGTTGGCGGGAGTAGAGGCTCTCACCAATCTAGAGATGAGATATGGGAAGGTAGACTTGGCATCAGGGGTGTCAGCCCAGCGATCGAGATGATCTCTTGTAATTAGATTCATAATTAGCTCTCGGGACCTTATATAATCGAAATAGACAATACGAATTTAATGATAATTCCCTTCTTATAATCTCTTGGTCTGATTGTAGAGAAGGTAGACGTACAATCTATACAAACTTCACTCGGCTAGCTATTGCTCCCCGCCTAAGGACGCCGCAGTGCTAGGCAAGGTAGCGGCCTTAGCCTATAATCTTGAGCACAAGCTTCTGTATACGCTGCGAGGCCCTCCCAAGCTCCCGAGCGAAGAGCGAATGGCAGTGCAGCAAAGAGTGTATGGGCACTCAGCAAAGAGTGTACAGCCTCGCCGCGAGCTGACTGCTTTGCCCCAGCTCCGCGAGGGATATCCCTCACGGAGCTGACCGATATCGCTCAGTCGCTTGACTGACGTCCCTCAGCGGGCTGACTGATATCCATCGGGAGGGCTGACTGATATCCCTCGGGCGGCTTCACTGATGTCTCTTAGCGTTGGGATGGCATTTCTGCACAAGGGCTCGCACCTTGATTTGGCTTCGTCGCCGTACAGCTTGCTGGGCTTGGACTTGCTAAGCTCACCGAAGTGGGGGCGTCTCTAGAAGAGCAGCAGAAAGGCAACGTAAACGACTCCTTCCCTTAGGACGGGGAGCATTGATACAGCTAAGCAAGGAGGCTCCAAGTAAAAGGGGAAGGCGCTCGTGGAGAGCGCCTTCCCCTTTTGTAAGATACTTGTTAATAAGCTCCTACTTACCGATGCAGAATGTAGTTTTAATATGTAAACCAGCACTATTATAGAACTTTATGTATCATTCATTAAGTGCTGAGCAACAAATAACCATCAGAACAACATCAAAAACGACTCAACCGTAGCAGTGCCTGCTATCGTCTTAGGTAGGGAGGGGCGTATTAAATCGCCCATCCTCATCATATTAAATAGGCTCGCCCAAGGAGCACACGTATCTATCTAATACGTAGGTCATTGGGCGGGCTCTAATTAAAAGAGGCTCGAGCTGGTGATTAAATAGTAGGACTCCGCCAGCGCCTCAGAAGGAGTAGTAGGCCGAGCAACGCCAGCGGCAGGCAGCACCACAGGGCGGCTGCACGTACGTCCTTGACCCAGTGCCTGGGCACCTCCTTAATGGTCTCGTGTACGACGGGGATACTGTCGACGCGCACCCTCACGCCCGAGGCGTCGCTGTGGCTCTCTCGGTCGCGCCAGCGGGTGATCACCCTATCCACGTGTACGGTGTCACCCTTGACGTATCTGTCGACTACAACGCTGTCGCGCTCGCGGACAATAATGCTGTCGCGCCGTATGCTGTCGCGCCACTCAATGCGCACCCGCTCGACGGGCACGGTGACGATGCGCCTACCGCAGCCAGCGAGCAGGAGCAGCAGGGCGAGCGCGGCTACGGCCAGCGCAGCCCATAATGATTGTCCTTTAATATCTCTCATTGTTATGACTGTTTAGCCTTGAGCACCCTCACCTCCTCGGCAATAGCCGCTAGCCGAGCCTCAAGCGCACTCACCTTATTATTTGCTCGCTCCTCCGCCTCGACTAGTGACGTCTTCGGCGGCGTGACGCTATCGACAGGCGAGGGGATGCCGTGTGTCTCATAGCCTTTGATCGTCCAGCGTTCGGTCGCGAGGGCAAAGGCAGGGGCGACGTCCGACTTAACCTCCACGAGGTAGCGTCCGCCGCCGCGTAGGTACACAAACTCCGCGCTCAATGCGATTAGCTGCTTTGGCGCGCTCACGACCTCCTCTCCCTGAGCTACCCAGACCTTGCTGTAGCCGCTGACCATCCTGTCCTCGCTGCGCCCTCCGTAGCCCGAGGCATTGACGCTCCAGCGCAGATCGAGGTTAAAGCCTTGCGGATGTGTCGCATAAGGCGGCTTAGGCACACTCGGGTCAAGCCCAGCATACAGCGCGATGTCAAAGTGCGCGGGCTGCTTATGAGGGATGCTCTTAGTACCAGTCATATGGATGACCGCCGCGTAGTACTTGGTCGCGTCCAGCTGCGTCAGGTCAAACGTGTGAGTATGCACGTTCCAACGCTTGACCTCCTCAATCATCTGCGAGTACTTGTACAGCTCCGCCCAATCCTCGGGCGAGTAGATGCCCGCCCGCGAGTCCTTGACCGCGATTAGCGCAGTGCCGTGCTTGTGGGTTGTCCAGTCCGCAGTCAGCACCCACTCATCGCCCTCCTTGTACTCGGCTGGCGGGAGGGCGGCGAGAAAGCGCCTGGACTTACCATAGGCCAGCTCGCGCACGAGCTCGCTCTCCTGGTGTGCCTCCTCACGTGCTTTCTTGACGTGGAGGTCAGTGTAGTTTTTTGCGCCCTTAAGTGTCGCTGCGTCGCCATTGTCGGCGTACCCCTTAGCCAGCCCGAGGTTAGTATCAGAGTGCCCCCTAGCTATACCCAGCTGACCATCCGAATACCCCTTAGCCAGGGTTAGCACAGTGTCCGCGTATCCCTTGGCTATGCCAAATTTGGTGTCCGCATATCCATTAGCTGTCGACACCGCAGTATTGATACCACTAGCTATTGACTCAGCCAGCGACTCTCTGAGGCTCTCTCGGGCGCTGGAGGCCGCGGTTGATAGCTCCCCGACTTTACTGTCCGTGTAGCCTTTTGCCTCGAGCAGTTTATCTGCCGCGCTCTTGAGCGAGGCGATCCACTCAGCCTCCGTGAGCTTAGGGTAGTCGTCCGTATTATCAAGGTACGCCTCGTAGGCGCTTTGGCCTCGATATCCTCGCTCGCCCTTGGCTATGGGGGCAAGATCGAGGACTAACTGATGGTTCTGCGCCGTGAAGTGTGCGCCCCCCTTGACGACAAGGCAGAGGGGCGCGCGCAGCGTCCTTCCGTCCTCACCGTCGATGGTAAACGATACCTCCACCTCGTAGATGCCCAGCCCGTAGCGTTCGGTGTGCTCGCGGCTGAGCTCGAATCCTAGAGCATCGCCAAAGGTGCGGATGTCGGGCGTGAAGCCCTCTCCAAAGTTGGGTTCGTAGATGGTGACACTCAGCTCGCGGAGCTCCTCGGGGCTGAGCTGTTCACCCTTACCCTCCCCGAGTTCGTAGCCCTCGGGCGAGCGGCGGACGACCAGCGTAAACGGCTGGTCGTTGCCACGTCGCACGCGGTAGAGCTGATCTGCGTTCTGCTTGATGCAATGCATAGTCAGATACTGTTACTTCGTTATATATAGGACTTCACCCCGAGGTGGCCTACCCTCTGGGGCTATGGACACGTGGATCCACCGAGCCCCGCCCACATGCTCGTAGATGAGCTGGTCGAAGCCTCCGAAGCGACGGATGACATTGCCCAGTTTTTTTAGGTCGTCGGTGACTAGGTCGGCCGCCTGTCCCTTGAGGTGCTGGCTCGTGGGCTTGCCTCCGACCGCTGCGTTGAGGGCAGGGCTGCGGTAGCCGCTGGAGACGCGTATCGGAGCGCCGTAATTCTCGCGCACACTGTCTAGGTAGTCCATCAGTCGGTGCAGCTCCGCCACGACGTCGGCGCTGGGGACATTGGGGATGCCGCGCTTCTCCGCCGTCTCGCTCCTGAGCAGTTCGGCTAGGCTAAAGTACTTGTGCTTACTTTCCATCGCTTGCCTCCTTTCCCTTGAGCACTTCATCCAGCAGCTCTCTGTGCTCCTTAGCAAAGGCTGCCACGTCGCGCAGCGTCATGCCTAGCGCCTTGACCTTATCGCTCAGGATCGCCTCGTCTTCGTCGGGGGCTTGGGGATCGTTAAAGCTCCTATTCTCGTAGACACTGCGTAACTCAATGATGAGGATGAAGACCGTGCCCAAAGCCGCGAAGTACGGTAGCTCAGGCACGCCGAAGCGCTCCCAGACGTCTATCAGGTAGAGCGCCACGTCCACCATGGATAGGAGGAGGAGACAGCTGTAATAGCTATTTATCTTGCTGACGGTGCGACGTAGCGCCTTGGAAGTGCGCGCCTGTCCGAGGCGCTTGGCCTTGTGCCAGCCTGCGGCTAGGTCGATGAAGATCGCCACCAGCACCATAGCGTGCAGCAGGGCGAAGAGTAGGGAGTCCGCCACTAAGCCCTCCATGGGCAGGCGGTGCATAAAGTGATAAAGCATATTTGTCTTGGTCTTGGTTAATGGTTGGTCTGTTGGTTATTATCGCGCCTAGCCATCGGAGGGACTAGGCAAAGGCGAGGGGGAGGGCGTAATCTAAGCATAGCCTACTAGGCGTTGTCGCCGATGATAGTTAGGGCGAAGGGAGTGCCGTCCGTCCCGCTCGTGCGGTCATAGGTCACCACCTCGAAGGAGGAGGCGCGCTTGTTCTCCACCGCCATGCCTCCGTAGCCGTTGGCGTAGGGCGTGAGCTGCACGATGTAGTCTAGGCGGTTCAGCAGGTGCGTCACGCGGTATCTCCCGCCACCGATGCGTTCCACCTTGAGGCGCGTGGCGTGCATGCCCCATCGGTTGGCGATCTCTAATCGTGGATGCACCTTGATCTCCGCAGCGGCGAGGATACCGGGCACGTCCGTACGACCACGCACAGCCAGCACAGGGCTAGAGCTGTCCGAAGAGCTATTTACGAGGAAGAGGCGCTGCGCACTCTCCACCACCGAGATGCCACGCGTGGAGATGACCGTTTCCTGGTCTACATCCGAGGCTTTGCGCACCGTCCCCGTACACTCCTGCACCGTAAGCTCCAGTACTACCTCTAGCCCCGAGGGGACTTTGTCCACCTGCTCTTTGCTTGAGGCGGTGACGTGGTAGAGCTTCTTGCGCGTGGCAGTCACCTTGGTATAGTACGTATCCGTGGTGGGGAGGTCGAGCTCAAGGTGTACATCCTCCACCGACTGCTCTCTCTCCCCCATGGAGGCGTTTGCCCCAACATCGCGGGTAACCTCCGCAACAGGGTCAAAGGAGTCACCAGAGCGCCATAAGGAGAAGGTCAGCACTACATCTGTATCCCATTCCTCAGGTCGCATGTCTGGGTACACTGCAGGGTCACCTCCTGTAATGAAGCAGCGAAGCCCCCTCACGCTCATGCGATAGCTCAGATGTGCTCCCATAGGTGCGTAGAATTTTTCCGAGCTGCGCCAGAGTTCCGCCCCAAGCGTCTCGGCGAGATTGCGCCTGTCGAATCCTCCTGAGTGGCGAAGGGCAGCGCTGAAGGGGCGCTGCGCCAGCAGCTGCTCCAGAGAGGGCTGCTCGCCACCGATGCGCAGCACCTCCCCCGCCTTACTCCCCTCAGGGCGAAAGCGGAGGACACGCCCGTTGTCGTCGATATACATGAGCCCGAAATGGCCACTCCCGTCGTGGTTAATCTCCACGATGCGGCGCTCCGAGGCTGTACCGTAACCCGTGACACCAGCGGCGAAGGCAGGGTAATTGCGTCCGTGCTTGTCTTTGATGAGCCCCGATACCCAAGAGCGTATGCCGCCCGTTGAGTCTCGCGCGGCAATGATGTTCGAGAGCACCAGACCGCCCGATATGAGCGTGTCACCCTTGCCCAGCACCTCGGTGAGGTAGCGATAACTTTCTAGCCCGCGCTGTGCCGCCTTGAGCTCCTCGCCTTGCCCCTCAAGGCGCACTCCCAGCTGCTGCAGCGCCTTCGCCTGCTCAGCGCGTGCCTCCTCAAGCGTCTTTAGCTTGCCGTCCTGCTCCTTCGCCTTCTTTGCCGCCTCATCCTTCGCCTCCTTGGTCTTCGTATCCGCGTAGTCCTTCGCCTCCTTTGTCTTGCCCTCGGTGTACTTGCGACCCTCCTGGCCTTCCTTGCTAATGGCCTCGTCGGTGTCCTCAGGAGCAGGCGACCAGTCGGAGGGCTTGTTGCCTCGCTCCAGCATAACTCGAGACAAGACGTAGCGGCCTTGGTCGCTAGCCCCAGCCCTCCTCGTCTTATAGAGGCGGAAGCCTCCGTTGCCTCCCGCGATACGCTTAACGCTCAGGGCTATGCGCTCCTCAGTCGTCCGAAAGGTCGCGCTGTAGCGCGCGTAGTAGAGGCTGTCAGCGCCCTGAGTGGGTGTGCCCTCGGCACGTACAGCGCAGTCCGATGCACTCCATCCGTCCACATAGAGGTAGACAAGCATATCGTTATGCTCCGAGCCAAGAATAAAGCTAATGGTGTAGTCCACCCCAGCCGCCCACGGAGCACCAACGCGGAACTCAGAGACCATATAACCGCTGCCCTCCTTGACGCCAGCTGTGCCTTTCGCGTAGTTGCGACCGCCTAGCTGCAGATCACGCACTGCGCTGTCGTCGGTGTACCTCAGCTCCTCGCGCCAGTGGTTCGGGTTGTACTGACCCACTACCTCATCCTTGACGGCGGTGAGTATAGAGCCCTTGCGGAATCCGTTCCACGCCGACGTCAGCGTCCACAGGTCACCCTCTCGATAACCCGTTGGGATAGTGTCCCCGCGGAAGTGCGTCACCTTACCATCGGCGGCTGCTTTCGCCTGCCCCGCCAGAGCTAAGGCGCGAGTTAGGTCAGTATCCGCCAGCTCCACCCAGCCGCCACGGCTGAAGCGCCAGCTCTTCCCGACATTTGGGTACTGTGCGGCGTTCTCGGGCGTGATGGTGACGCCCTCAGGGGCGCGGCAGGTGTAGGTGTCGCCCTCGTGCTTGGCATCCTCGGCAGCCGTCCAGCCGTAGCGCCCCGAGGGCGGTTGCTCGCCGTAGTGGCTCTCCACCTGCTTATCAATCTGACGCTGTAGCTCCGCCTGCATCGCCTGCTGGGCCTCCAGTAACGAGGCGTATCGCCCTTGCATCGCCTGCTGGGCCTCCAGTAGCTTGGCGTCGCTCGAGGTGATTCGACCAGCTAGCTCGCGCGTCTTGGCGTCTATCTTTGCGTCTATCTTCTCCCGCTCCTTGTCGTAGTAGTTCTTGGCCCCCTTGAGTGCAGCCTTGTCGCCCTCGTCGATGCTGTCGCGCAGCTCTCTGTATATAGCCTTGGGTGGCGTGACGCTCGTCACTGGGCTAGCAATCGTCCTCTCCGCATAGCCGTCAGCCGCCCAGACTGCCTCGGCAAGGAAGAAGCCGCGTGGCTCTTGCTCTGCCCACACGTCCATCATATAGACGTAGCCGCCACGTAGGTAGACGTACTCTGCGCTAATCTCAGTGCGCTGTCTCGGAGTACTGCAGACCTCCTCTCCTTGCTGGACGAACCTCGTCTGGTAGCCCGTGATCACGCGCTCGGCTTCGCGACCGCCAAAGCCCTCGCCGTTTACCGTCCACTCCAGCTGCAAGCCAAAGCCCGTTGCGTTCGTCGCGTAGGAAGGTGCAGCCTTTGCTGCTCCTAGCCCGCAGTAGACTCTGATTCGGGCGCTGTTGGGATTCTTGTAGGGCGTCCCCGAGAGCCACACAATGCAGGCGTAGTACTTCGAGGAGTCAAGTGTCGAGAGGTCAAAGGTGTGGCTGTAGCGCTGGTGACGCTTGAGCTCCTCTATCTCTTGGCGCGTCGCCTCACGTGCTCTCTTGACTGTCTCATCTGCGTGCCGATTGGCATCGGTCGCCTTATCCTCGATGATCTGCTCGACGCTCTTACCCGAGCTGCTGAAGCGCAGAGAGGGTGTGATGATCTGCTTGCCTACTAGGTCTATCAAAAAATCCCCATCGGGCGAGGCGATTCGTTCTGTGCGCATCTGCCCAGGCAGGATCTCGGTAAAGCCATAAAGTCGAGCGAAGGAGCGCGAGCCATCGGCAGCGGCGGCCTCCAGCAGCCCAACGAGCAGCCAGTAGTAGCCCGATTCGCTCTCCAGCGCTCGTGCCTCGCGCTCTAGGCGGTAGCTGCCAACCTTCCCCTCACGCTCCACTCGTGCGTAGACGTAGTAGCGCTCTTGACGCTCGGTGAGTGCAGGAGATTGGAAGGACGGCATCGTCCAGTACCGATACTCCTCTGGGCGATGTGTGCTCGAGAGGCTCGTAATGCCAAGAGTCTGATGCTGTATTGTCGCTCCCTCGATGGTGAAGACGAGGCGCTCTGACTCCCATGCAATGCGCGGGGTGAAGGTCTCATTGGAGCGTGGGGTGCGGACGAAGCGCCACTGCAGTGACTCATCGCCCACAAGCAGCTGCATCGTCTTCAGAGTGATGGGAGAAATGCTCTTGGTGAACTTATCCAGCAGGGCAGACTGGAGCGCCTCAGCCGTGGCGGCTGCGTCACGGAACCTGCGGCGGGTGAACTGCAGCGCCGATCGGTGGTACTCCTCGACGAGCGCTTCGTCGTCCTTGAGCTTGAGGATACTGCCCGAGAGCCCTGCGCTGACGAGTTCGTTCGAGAGCTCGACGATTGGGCTGTGGGGATCATTGACTGAGTCCTTGATCCCGACGATGCGCAGCAATACACCTTCGGGCGCGAGCCGTTCATCGTGCAGCTCGACATAGCCCCCGAGGATGAGCCGCCCCCCGATGTTTAGCCAGTCCTTCTTCGCCCACAGCCCATCCAGCTCGGCGGTGTAACTGTACTTCTGTTCCTCGTGCTCCCAGAGCTGTCGTACGCAGCGGCGGAGCAGCTCCCATTCTGCTCCCGAGCGTGTCGCCCTATCGTTGATATAGGCCGAGGGGAGCATAACGTGAAAGACCGCATACTTATCTCCAACCCTCGGGGCAAAGGTCGCGGATGGCATCGTCACCCCGTCCAGCTCCTGGGGGATTAGCTCGAAGCAGCGAGCTGCCCTGCCGCTGTGGGCTGCGCCTTGGTGTCGATACTTGACCTCGAACTCGCGTCCCGCCAGTTGTCCCGACTGGAAGATGACCGTCATGGTCTGCCCTGCGATGAGACAGCGCTCGTAGTCCAGCGACTCGGGGATGGTTGAGTCGCAGAAGTCCCAGAAATGCTGCGTAGCGTTCACCTCTCGGACAGACGTGACGCTGCCCACGCGGCTCGGGTAGATGTCGGGAGCATTGATGCTGGCCTCGGTGGCTGTTGTGAGCGGCTTATCGGCGCGTCGAATGCTCAGCCCTCGCTCGTCTGTCTTGTAGCGCTTGGCACGTAAACGGTCGAAGCCTCGCTCGTCCTCGAAGTGTTCGCCATCGTAGGCTATCGTCACACTCGTGGGTAGATGGAGCGTGGCTGAGCCGTAGCGTGAGCGGTCTATATTTCGATCCCCACCCTGCACCCAAAGGATTTCTGTCGGTAGTGCCTCGCCAGCCTTGCGTCCCAGCCCTGACCTCAGCCCCCTACCTTTCCCATAACCTAGGCGGAGGGGCTGTTTTTTGTTGTGCTCGACCTTGCGAAGCGAGATACGCTTCCCTGTGATCTCCCACTCGGTCTTGAATTCCTCGGCGAGCTTGGCGAGCGCCTCCCAGCAGCTGTTGTGGTCGTAGCTGATGAGCCGCTCGGGCTCGGTGATGCAGTCGCCTATCGTCCAGCCACCGCCCGAGCGCTCATTCAGGACATTCACCAATAGCTGGAGGTGCTCTCGCGGAGTTGCTGTGAGGGGGAACTTCAGTCGTCCGTCAATGAGGTTGCGTAGCTTCCACAGCTTTAGTCGTGATTGCTGAGCTTCGAGCGTTAGGGTGTAGTCGTAGTGCCGAGTGTGCTGCATCTTTACCGCCTCAGGGCCGAGCAGCTCATAGCGTTCACCCTCGTACTCACACCAAGCTCCACGAGGTAGCTCGATGTGCTCGGCGAGGGAGTACTTGAGGGTGAGGCTATGCTCGCCCTTGATGGCTCGGTAGCGGACGCTGGAGTCGTCTACCTCGACATCGAGGAGTAGCTGGTCTTGGCTGTCGTAAATCTTCATAGTGGGGCGTTAGAAGGGAGCTAGCGCTAGCTGTGAGGTTGGGCCACAACTAGCGCTAGCGGAGGGTTAGGCAGGTATCTGGGTGACCCTCACTAGGGCGCTCTTGCCATCGGCTGAGATAGTCACGGTAGCTTCACGGATCTTGCCTGTGGTGTTGGCTTCGACCTTAACCTTGACCTTCTTGGCGGAGACCTCTGCCGTCAGCCAGCGCTCGCTAGCGGTAGCTGTAGGGACTGCCGTCGAGGTGACAGTGACCTCCTTGCCCGTGGTGTCAGCGGTGGAGGGGAAGTAGAGCTCAGAGGCGGTGACGGTAAGCCCGTTGTGGGTATAGGGCTTGATCGTCTTGCCTCCACGAGGCTTTAGTGCCTTGACGACGACGTGGAGGATCTTGCCGTCGACAGCGGCGAAACTTTCCTCGATACGGACAGTCGCTCGATCGATGACGAAGCCCTCTGCGCTCTCGTCCTCTGGGATAAGTCGTATAGAATACTCACCCGGCACAAGTCCGTCGTTGTCCTCAAAGGCGCGAGCAACGCCCTTCTTGACGAACAGGTCGAACTCTAGGGTGTAGGTTGTCTTGCCGGCTCTGATGTCGATAGTTTCGCCACCTTCTTCGTTGGCGGTGGTCTCCTGCCCAGCCTGGGGAGTGAGCTTGGTTGTGTTTTCCCTGGGGATGTCGAGGTCTACCCAGTTGCCGTCGGGTACACCAGTGAGGGAAGTACACTTTTGGATTCGGGGCTTGCCCCAAGAAAGAATTGCCATAGTTAATAGGGGTTAGTAGGTTGGATTATTCCTCGCCGTCGAAGTAGCGGTAAGCGAGCTTGACGACGACGAAGTGCTGCTGTATCGAAGGCTCGGCTTCGGTGTATATGGTCTGCATCAGGCGAAAGCGGTAGCTGGTGCTTGAGGCAGAGAGGTGGCGTTGCACCCACCCTCCAGCTAACTCCTCCAGCTCTGCTGTGCGCTCCATGTCCTCGACCCAGACGCCACTCTCCGCGGGATCGATGTCGGGACAATAGATGTTGAGCGTCACAATACCCTCATCTATTTGCCCAGGTACGCCAGCCGTGAAGATGATGATGGCGTCCTCCATGCGGCTGTCGCGTGGGCGCTGTCCAGCATGATAGACCCCTCCAGAGAGTGCCGAAGCGAGGACGCTCTGACGAAGGAGGCGGTAGATGTCGCCCTGGACTTGCTTACTGGTGCGTGCCATTGTCTGAAGGAGGGGCTATTGATGAGAAAGCTTGAAGCCGAGTTGAGAGAGAAGTTGAGGGACGAGGCGGTCAGCGAGAAGCTCTGCTGAGTCGATGACGTCGTAGCCCCGAGCTGAGAGGTAGGCAGCGTAGCGCATGCCAGCCACAAGGATAAGGACGATGCCGTGAGGGAACTCCCGACGGACGAGGTCAGAGGCGTAAGTCGCTCCTTCGCTCGCACCATTCTGCGCCCCTTTGAAGCCATCCGTTTGGACGACCTTCCCATCTACGGCTACGACGTAACCGATAGATGCGCGGAGGTTGCCTGAGTCATCGATGTAGTGTGGCGCGTGTGGTGTGCCACGTAGCTCCGCAGGTGGAGAGGGAAGGCTTCGGGCGTGGTTCACGCACTGCTCCCCTATGTGCTGGAGGTTGTAGACAACCGCCTGAAGGAGTCGCTCCATCTGTCCATCGACGTACCGCTGAGTGTCGTCCTTTGGGGTGAGCTTCTTTACTGGCATAGCTAGACGCGTAAGCGTATTTGCCCGACGGCAGGCAGAGGCTCAGCCTCGATGACCGAGAACTCCCCGATGACACCTCTGATGAGGTCTTCGAGGCGGACTTGATCCGCTGAGAAGCAGGGGCACTCTTCAATGAAGATGTCGTACTTGGCAAGACGTACCGCCTCGCCCTGCACTCGGGTAAGGTTGCTATAGTCACGCGCCACGAACTGGCAGGGGATAGGCTCAGACCAGCATACCTCGACCGCCTTCCTAGGATAGCCCGTTTCAGGGTCTATAGCCGGCGAGGCGCTGGTCTTGAGCTTTACCTGTATCGTTCCGTTCTGGATGATCATAGATTCGTTCCCTTATAGCCGAAGGTCGGCTTGGAGGTCGTTGCGTTCTCCTCCCCATAGTCCCGATAGATGGCTGAAGCCTGCTGTCGAAGCGCCTTCCTCTGCTCCTCCGAGAAGGAATACATCTGTCCGCCCTGCATCACGTTGGGGGAAAGGGAGAGCCAGACGAGGAGGTCTGCGCGCGTCAGCTGGTAGCCTCTTGATCGTACGACCTCCGAAGAGGCATCGTCAAGGAGGTGAAGTCCTCGACGACGCGCCACTTCAAGGAGGGTACGCTCAGGTATGGGGTAAGCAGAGATGCCACGTAGGAGGTCAAGGGTCGATACCATAATCGTAGAGCGTGTTATACGGTTACCCCCAAGCCTGACCGTCGGTGCGGACGTAGAGGTTACGGTAGGCGGTATCGAGGACAGGGATAGCGTCTGCCTGCCCGATAGTCACCTCCGAAAGGGGCTCTACAGTGCTGTACTTCTTGATGACGGTGTGTGCTCGCTCTACACGGATGACGCCCTCCTGAGCACTTTCCTGAAGGATGCCGTACTGCGTCGTGCCGAGGCGTTCGGTCTCGGAGAGGACAATGCGCGAGCTGGCGAAGGGGTTGCCCGAGGAGAAGTCCCCCGAGAGGGACTCACGCGTAATCGTCTGGTCGATGACGCGGATTTGAAGGCCATTGAGCCACGCCTGCTTAGCGAGCATCTGGTTCACTGCTGCAAGGTCAGGCGTCTGTGCAGCACCTACAGCGTTGGCGATGTAGGAGGAGCAAGCCTTGATGATTTGCTCCGAGGAGCACACCTTATACAACTCCTCCATATTCATGAAGATGAACTTGGGATTGAGTCCGTGTTCGGTCTTGGCGGTCTTCACCAGCTTAGCTAGGTCGCCGATGATGTCGGCCGAGGAGGCGTTGCCCCAATCGGCCGAGGTCTTCTGCTTCTGGAAGTCGTAGACGTCGTAGTCAAGGTCGAACTGGTTAGCGAAGGTGGCGTTGTTCTGCGTCGTGAAGGCGAGGCGTCCAGCATTGGAGAGGAGCGCCCAGGCGATGTAGTCGAGCTGTGACTGCACGCCGTTGAAGCAGAAGTCCACGTCTTCGCCCCAGTACTGGACCAGGGCAGTAGCGTCAGCGTCCCCAGCCATGGCCAGCGCCATCTGGTATTCCTTGATCTCGGAGCGCGTCATCTCTCGACTGATGGCAATCAGAGGGATGTCGCCTCGTGCAATCTCAAAGTTGGGGCGAGACTTGCGCACGATAGAACCATTGTCGGTGTGCAGGTCGGCGGCGACGTTCTTCTTCGCCATCTGGTTCTGAAGCATACGCCAGTTGAAGCCATTGACTCGACGGACGGGGAAGTAAGTCCCGAAGAGGAAGGGCTTAGCATCGGCAGTATTGACTCGTGCCTGCACCATCTGGGAGTCGAGCCCCTCGATGAGTGTTCCTGTAATCATATTGCGGAGGTGTTAGTAGTTGATGATGGTGGGGAGGTACTTCGCTACGCACGAGGGGAGGACACTCCCCGAGGTGACAGCGATAAGCCAGGCGTCGGTCGTGAGGTTGCTCTTCGGGTCGATTTTGACACCAGTACCCGAGATGGCGATGGGCTTATACTTGAGGGTGGAGGTCTTCGCGCTCTCCTCCTTCGCTTCAGCAATAGCCGATCCGATGGGGAGCGACCCGAGAGCCGCCTTAAGCGTGAGGAGGTCGAAGCCCTTGTCTGAGGTGTCAATCTTCGTGATAGCGGTAGCTACCTTGCCCTCATCTGCGAGGATGAAGTCGCCGACCTTGAACTGATGTCCCTTGGCGACCTTGACGGCGGTTTCTGAGGCCTGAACCTCCGCGAAGACACGTGCTACCTTGACTACGTGGCAGATACCCCCGATGGGGGCGCTGAGGGGCGTACCCTCAGGGAGGTAGTCGCCCGACAGCTCGGAGACGTCTACGGAGACGCCCCCTCGGATATCGGCTACCTTGTGAATGAGGACGCGAGGGGTTCGGTCATCTCTGCGTCTCTGTACAGTCATTCCCATAGTTGCTTTTGGTTGATAGGTTGGTGATTAGAAGGGCTGGCTGTCGGTGCTGGGGATGCCCTCACGTCGCGCGATGGCTTCCTGCTGGGCTTGGCTAAGCTCCTTCGCTGGGGCTGATCCAGCGCCATTGCGAGAGCTAGGTGTCCCAAAGACAGCACCCTTACTCGACAGTGTCTGCGCTAAGGCGTCTACTTCGCTGGTGATTTCACCCTTCAGCGTGGCGAAGTCCTCGGCACTCAGGGTGTCGAGGTTAATGCGTTCGTAGGGCTTGCGCAGTGGCTCGGGGAGCTTAGTGTAAATCTCCGCAAGCTGGCTTCTCCGCTCCGTGGACGTCCGCTGTCCTTCCATCTTGTCGAGGCGCTCGGTGAGTGCCTTCGCCCAGGCGGGAACTTCGTCCGTCTGTTCCTTCGGTGCGGTCTGAGAGCCTTGACCTCCCCCCGGGGTGTGGTTAGGCGTCGACTCTGTAGCTGGCTTTCCATCCTTGAGTCCGTGCTTGGTCTCGTAGTTTGCCACCGCAGTTGTCGTGGCTTCGGTGGCTCGGCTATCGCCATAGCTCTCGATTACCTCTAACAGCTGGGCAGTGACCCCCTCGACAGCGGTTGTCACTTGCTCTTCCGTGGCGGTAGTTCCAGCGAGCTTGTCGGCGATCCTACCGAGGATGTTGGCGTTGCGCCCAGGGAACTTTGCACGCAGCGCTTCGAGAATACGTTCTTTCATAATCTTGTAATCTGATTGGTTTTCTCATCAAATATACTGATTATTCTTCTGTTAGCGCCGCGCGTTGGGCTTGTTTGGGCTTTCTATTTTGATATATGTGAGTTATATTGGGTGTCAAGGTGTGGTATTGTAATTATATTATACTTATCTTTGCGTCGAAAAGGAAACCCATAAGTTTATAATCAAGCGATATGAAAGCAGTAAATCTAGGCTTGGAACCAAGCCAGCAAAGGTCAACGATCAATAATCTGTCGGAAGGCTCCCACTACCTCACCACCCTAAGCTCCCTCTAGCGATGAACCTACGACAGATTAACCCCGAAGGGATTAAGCGGCTCGCAGGCGGCGAGATATGGATCCTACTCAGCGAGATAGATGAGGTCGAGCATCTTTACGAGGAGAAGCGTACTCCTGTATGGCATCAACTCGGGTGTCCCCCGCATTTTCGCCACTACCTCCGTCAGATGCTCATCGCGCAGAAGCTCCACGTGAGTCCTAAGACGCCATTCCGTGGAGCACAAAAGCAGATAGCCCGTAAACTATCGCTGAAAAAGAGAGTAGCGGAAGCCGAGGCGCTAGGTGTCGAGCCCTTCCAGATAGTGCACTCTTCAGACTACTGCGAAGGGGACGATAAGACCTACGTCGTCCTCTCTCGCCCTCCTGAAGTATATAGCCTCCGAAAGGCTGACGAGCCAAACGGAACACTCAGCGCCTCCATCAATTGGGAGAGACAGAGCTACTTCATCTACGAAATCTCTAATCCTCTATAAGTAAGTATGAATATCTACCAAGCCAAGGTCTCGCTAGATAGCCGAGAGACCTCCTCGGGCAAAGTCACCGAGTACTACCTAGTCGAAGCCTTCAGCCTAACCGACGCTGAAGCCCTCCTTGTCAAGGAACTCACCCCTCGCTCATCCGTGGGAACTAAGCTCGTGGAGAGCGCCGACGGAGCGGAGAGCCGTGTGGAGAATATTCCAGGGCGCATCGAGGTCACTGCCATAAGTCAGAAGAAGGCGGCAGACTTCCTTCATGCCCCCATCACTCCCGATACCGATGTCCGCTACTACAGCGCAGTCCTTGGGTACGAGGAGGAAGGCAAGACGAAGAAGGAGACCTACCTCATCAGCGCCTCCAGCTTCAGCGAAGCGTACGAGCTGCTGGAGGATTATACAGGTGCGTATCGCCTGCTCTCCATCGTCGAGACGCCCGTCCTTGACTTCCTCCAGCACGCGAGCCCCTCACAAGCTGAGGCGTAGATCTATGAGCGAATCTCGCTGTATATACAAGCTCGTCTTCCGCATCCCTCCTGAGGGCTACCAGACGGCGGAGTTCTTCTTTCACTCCCTAGCGGCGATATACGACCTCTTCACCCCCTACCAGATAGGCTGCAAGGTCTCCCAGCTCTATAAGGTGGGCGTCCGTCAAGGCATCCCCTACGAGGGTAGGAAGTGCCGCGTGACCCGCGAGCCGATACGACGAAAGAAGAGCCGACGGAAGGCGTAGTCCTCTAGCTTGGTTTGCGAGCAATCATTTAGGTGCGCATCCAGAGAAGTTCGGGTGCGCACCTAAATTTATTGGGGTGTGTAGGCTTCTTCATCATAGTAGAAATAACACATCGTGTTAATTTAATTACTACCTTTGCAGTGTAATCCACCGCTTATAATGGAGATTAAATTTGACAATAGTCGTATAGAAAAGCTGTGTAGCTCTTATGAAAAAGCCTTGAAGAAATTAGGCAAAAACAATGCTGACAAGCTTTTTAAGCGAATAGCCGCACTTGAAGCAGCTGAGACTTTATCCGATGTTATAAATATGCCAGGAAAGTTTCATCAGCTATCAGGAGACAGAGCAGGTACATGGGCTTGCTCTTTAGACGGAGGTCTGCGTCTTATCTTTAAACCCGAGGGAGACCTCCCCACCAATCAAGTAATCTGCGTTATCATCATAGAAACAGTAGACTACCATCCATAAGCGAATAAGACAATGGCAACGACATACAAAAATCCAATAGCATTTCATCCAGGGGAGTACCTTAGAGAGTGGCTGGAGGAGAACAACATGACAAGCAAAGAGCTTGCTCTCCGACTTGGTGGAAAGCCAGAGAAGACTATTAGCAATATCCTCACGGGGAAGAGTGCTATCACCCCGGAGATGGCGGAGGCTCTTTCCTGCGTAACGAGTGTGCCTAGCCGTATGTGGAACAACCTTCAGGCAAAGTATAATGGCTGCTTGGCCTCACAGACTATCGGTGATGCCCATGAAGCGCAATGGGATACCTGGGGTGCCCGCTTCCCTTATAAGGAGATGGTAAAACGCGGCTGGATACCAGATCTAAGCTCCCTTGGAAAGGGGGAAAAGGTTCGCCAGCTTCTAGCCTTCCTTGGGATCTCTCATAGCTCATCCTTTGGGATGATTTACGGAGATCTACTACCCCAGTTCAGGCTGACCAAGGGAGCCAGTCACGACCCCTATGCAACCGCTGTATGGCTGCGACAAGGGCAGATACTCGCCAAGCAACGTACCTTGATCGGGCAATTTGATAGAGAGCAGGTGCAGCAGTCAATTCCTCGACTTAAGGAGGTGCTTATGGACGCGAATCAAAGCCAAGGAAGGCTAGAGGAACTAGCTTCTGAGCTGGGGATTGCGTTGATCATACTCCCGCAGCTCCCAAAGGCTTCCATAAGTGGTGTTGCAATGTGGGTGGGTGGCACTCCTACTATTGTACTGTCGGGGAAGGGGAAGAGGCACGATATGTTCGTCTTCAACTTCTTCCACGAGCTGGGGCATATCCTGCTTCATCGAGGACGAAGCCAGCAGGCGCGCATCTTTGTTGATGATGCTAGTGAATGTGAAGGCGAAAGCAAAGAAGAGCTAGAAGCCAATGCCTTCGCCTCCGATCATCTAATTCCAGCATCGGAAATAGCACAGTGCGCTCTGACCAAGGCTGGAATATCTCAGCTTGCCCGAAGGCACAAAGTCCATCCTTGCGTTGTGCTGGGGCGTCTCGTGAGAGAGAAGCGGATTTCGTGGAAACTGTGCAACTCGAAGTATAAAGATCTTAATGCACAGACGATACTCCCGTCCCAAGCCTGATATAGGCGGCTGCCTTTTGCGTAAGATAATCAAAGCTCTCGGAGTGGAGACCATCTGTAACCAGCGCAATTACTACCTTTGCAAAGCAAACCAAGCGAGGGCGAGCGTCGATACTTAGACGCTCGCCCTACGCTATCACTATTAAAAATATGAGCAAGCGGAGCATACCCGAGGCGGTGAAGGAGGCTGCCTCCTTTATCCTATCCTGCGAAGGGGGTGCAGTTGAGTACATCGGCACACACAAGGGCGAAGAAATCTATGTAGCCTCCATTGAAGACGGACCAACTGGTTTCCCTGAAGTATACGCCTTTGATGGCGCCTCCGTAACAGAGCTGCCGACGAGCGAAGGGATGCGCTTAATCGGTCTCCTTTGCGAAGATTGAGATGTATTCGAGGTTAAACAGCTTATCATCTATCCGAAAGACACCATCGTAGGGACTGAGCCTTGTCGTTCCGCCTTGAAGTAGGGATAGTAGAGACGTTCTGTCTTTATCGCTATTGTCTGCTTGAGGTTCGACGTATAGCAGTCTACCGTCCACTGTGCGCTGGAGTATTGTGGCATGCGCGCCTCTTCTTCTCCACGATATTCCGAGGTAGTATATGCCTGGCTCTTTGCAAGACTCTTCGAAGAACTCCTTGTACCTCTTGGGGCTCATAGCCTTGTAGTTCTTGCCCTCTGCCCATTTTTGCGTAGACTGAATTTCGATCGGTGAGCCATCGGTATTCGTAAAGAGCCTCATCCAGCCCCCTTTCATCACAGCCTCCACAAGAGAGCCGCGAGTATTACCCTTTGCGACAACAGGGAGCCCTCTTGTCCTGAGCAAGTACGCTGGCGTACAGGTCGCGCAGTTGATAGAGTAGGGCTTAGCCTTACGCTCATTGTATTCAGGGTTCAAGCTCAGCTTGCGCCCCCATCTATCTTTATATCTGCCATTCTCGTCTCGTATATACTTGGGGGTATATCTCGGGTTGGCGCTCTGCCTGTCTGCTTCATCAATACTCATAGGTCTGCCCTTGGTGACACCGAGGGCTCTTTCTATTTCACGGCTATTGCGCGCGATAGCTAGGCGAGTCTTCTCATCTAGAGACCTAGGAAGCTCATCGGCATAGCGCCGCACAATCTGACGCTCCTCCCATTGATGCTGTATTAGCCTACGGTCAAAGCTGCGTCGTGCCTCATGGCGTGCCCTGGCTCGTTCGAGCGTCTTGGCACGTCGCTCTTCGGCGGTTGGCGCTGATAGCTTCCCCTTGAGGGCTATGCCCGTCCACCGGGGGTTATCCTTGATGAAGTAGGGCAGGTGCGAGGCTCGGGCAGTGTTCTCCTCGTTCTGTTTGAGCCACGCCTTGAAGCCGTCGGGCGTGTCCGTCACCTCGTTGACGCTGTGGCTATCGATCGGCTCTCCGTTAAGGATGCGCTGGATATCCTGAGCTATCTCCTCTGGCGTCTTAAGGATCGTCGTGACGTAGCAGCGGCAGTGCGGATGCCATCCGACAAATCGGAAGTCCTTCGGGTACTTCCCCACGAGGGAGTCACACATGCAGAGGAAGGGCTTTCCGTTGTGGGTATGATTGCCTGATAGGTGAATCTCTATGCCAACGACGAAGTCCAGCTGCTGGATGCGGAGGTAGTCAGCGGTGCGGTAGGCTATGTTGGTCTCGGTGACGGCAAGACGTCGGGCGTTCTTATAGCTAGAGCGGTAGACGCCCTGCCCTGGGTGATAGGCGGCGGCACGCTTGGAGAGCTGGAGGGCGCCGTGCTGGTCACGGACACGACGGAAGAGCTGCGTCGGCTCACGGAGAAACCCCTGCAGGCTTCGAGCAAGCTCTCCAGCGTCGAGACCGCTACGGATACCTACGTCCAGCCCCATTTCTATCTCTGCCTTGAACTGCTCGGCGTACCTCCAAACCTTCTCGCTGAGGTTTAATCCTGCTACCTTGCGCTGCAGGAAGGCGGCGCGTGCGTCGTCATTGTTCGAGAGATAGCGCTTCTTTAGGTTTTCGGGGAGACGCTTTGCTTTGTCCCCGAAGACCTGAGCCACGAGGTCGTCGTTCTTGTTGTTCGCAAGCTTCCACTCCGCCACGATACCGCCCTTAATAATCCCCTCGATGCCTTGCTTGAGGCTATCCATCATTTGAGAGACTCGTCGCTTCGAGGCTGGTAGGTCGGCGAAGGTGAAGGGCTTCTCCTCACTTGTCGTGACCTTTGGCAGGGTGACGACGATAGCTACCGCCTCACGGACCGCAGCATCGAACGCTTCGTCAATGAGGCGTGCGTAACGCTCCAGCTGGAGGCGGTGCAGGGCTTCGTAGTAGATCTCGGGACGTTTGGGCTTCTTGGCGTCCTTTCTACTTGGTGTGGGCATTGGTACGTGGTGCGAAGTAATCGCAGGCTGGGTTGGAGAGGAAGTCGAGATACAACCCTGCGTGCTTGTTGAAGGGGCAACGGCAGAGGATCATGCGCCCATCGACGAAGGAGGGGCTCTGCCAGTCGAAGCTCCGGGCACAGTCACGACAGCGGAGTCCTGCCTCGGAGAGCTTCACGGCTCTCTGTTTCTTGCGTGCCATACGCTACTGCTCTTCTAGTGGGCTGTAGACCGAGGGCTGGTTCTGCTCGCTGATCTCTCGTATAGTCTTCTCCACGTCGTCAGAATAGCCCAGCTCCTCGATAGCTTCACGCTGCGACATGATCGGCGCACCACCGTTTGCGGTGATGAGTACGTTCACTCGCTCCTGCATGTCGGCGATAGCGAAGGGCGTTATCTTCGTCTCCACGGAGAGGGCGTCGATAGCTTCGGCGTAGCCCGGAGCGGTTAGCGTGGTCTTGAGGAAGGCTTTTACGACGTTCACCTCTCGGTCGAAGAACTCAAGGAGGCGCCCCGACTCATCCAAGACCTTCATCTGGGCGTCGATAAAGAGCTGCTTACGGCTCTCACCCGATAGCGCCTGCTGGCTCATCTTCTCATAGGACCAGTCGGGGAGCTGAAGCTGGGTGAAGAAGAGCGAGCGCAGGCTATCGACGAAGTACTTAAGGTTCTCGACCGCCTGTGCCCAGGTGACGTACTCTGCCTTGGCGTTAGATGGGAACTGGAGTACGGAGCGGAACTCCTTATCACCACTCTTCTCGTCGCCGTAGCTGATCACCTCGTCGGTCATCACCACGAAGAGGGGCTTTGAGTTCTTGCGCAGGTAGTTGCCGTCACGACTGAGCGCCCATTCTATCTCGTAGACCGTCTCGCTGGTGCTCTCCCAGATGGGTGTCGGTCGGTACATATAGACCGCGGGTATCTTACCGATGGTGGTCTCCTCACGCTCGCCTTCCTGCCAGCCCCCTTTCCCCGAGTCGCTGTACTTGACGTGTAGGCGGTCGGTGTAGACGTCAAAGAAGGAGACCTTGGTCTTGCCCACCTTGCGGGTGTAGGCTACAGAGAGAGCAATGAGGTCTCCGTACTCATCAAAGAGGGGATACAGCGAGTCGCCCAGCATTGGGGAGAAATTGCGTGAGCGGAACTTCAGCTGGCTTGGGAAGCCGTAGACACTCGTGGGAGCTTCGGTAGCGTACCAGAGTGTCAGTACCTCGCAGCCAGCGAAGAGCATGTTGAGGCGCTCGATGTTGAGCGAGTCAATTCGGTTACGGGTGAAGATGGCTTCGAGGTACTTAGCCACCTCGCGCTGCTTGTCGTCTGTGGGGCTGTATACCCGACGAACGGGGATGCCACAGCAGAGTTCGGTCATACGCTTGACGGCAAGGCGCTGCAGGTCGAGGGCTACACGCGTGACTCGCTCGATGCCGTCCTTGCCGACGACGTCGGGATAGGCGCTCTTGTCCATCACGGGGTGGTACTTCGGGTTGAACTCGCCCTCGAGACCTTTACGTCCTGCCCATGTGGGGATTTCGATACCCTTCTGTTTGAGGAGGGCTATCTTGTCAGACAAGGAGATGCTGTTGTCGGAGAGGATGTCGTTGATGTCCATAGTTAAGGGGTGGTTTGGGGGTTAGGGGCTTAGATGACGATGGAGGCAAGGCGGTCGATGTCTACACTTCGCCGTAGGTGCTGCAGGGGATAGAAGGTGAAGGCTAGGGCGTCGAATCGGTCGGGGCTTCGTCCGAGGCGCTTCTTGACCTCTTCCTTTGGCTCGATGAGTATCTTACCGTCGGAGCGGAACGACCAGCGCACTTCGGTCATCTCCTCGGCAAGCTGGCTGTCGGGCGGTAGCATCGCCCCAGTGTCATGCTTCGGATTAAGCCAGTCGCGCACTGCCCAAAGCAGGTAGGCGCGCAGGTTGGCGAAGCGGTATTGCCCCGTTAGGTCGCTTAGCTCCTTATCTCGTAGCTTGGCAGAGGCGCTCGCCTTACAACTGATGAGGTAGGGTGTCGACCCCTCTAGCTCTACGAGTCGGCTGTAGACGCCTGCCCCTTCACCAATGGTATCTATGGATACGAAGAGGCGCGGGTCTTTCCGTCGTCGACTGCTGACCTCGCCAGCCGTCGCCATGTGATCTGCGCTGCCGCCCGAGTTGTGGCACTGGAGCGTATCTACCCAAGCACCGCGACGGAGGCAGTAGACCGAGCTGTCGCGACCCATCCCAGCCACGTCCACGCCAAGGATGCTCGGAGCGTCGCTTAGCTCCACCTCGCCAACATCCACGAGGACAGGATAGCCGTCGGGGATGAGGTGCTTGTATTGGCGGAAGACTTCCAGTGTGGGGAAGCCCGAGAGGAGGAGGAATTCGCGGCCTTGGATGCTAAGGAGCTTATCCAGGATCTCAACAATGGAGACCTCCCGACCTGTGAAGACCTCGCAGGAGGCGAGGCGCTCTGCTAGGCCGAGGTCGCCTTCTTTGCGTGCCTTTTGTTCGGCAGATTGCTTTGCGGAGAGCCAGTGTTGGTATAGGTCTTGTATGGCTTTCGTTGCAGTAGTCATTCTATTTATGGTGGGTTCTGTTACTTGATGCGGATTCCCGATAGGGAGATGTCGTCTAGGGTTGAGGACACCCGTCCTAGGTGCTTCTCCATGCGCTCAAGGCGACTACCAAATCCGTTGGTTTCGCCTTCTATGCGGACGACGCTCTGAAGGATGAGGCCCGTGGTGGCGCTGAGCTGTCTAGCCTGCTCGTTGATGGAGAAGGTGTGCCCTTGGATGGCGGTGAGACGGCCGTTCAGCTCGTCAATGGAGTCTTGCGAAGCTGTGGCGATGCCCTTCTTCGAGGCTTGGCGGTTGCTCTCGCCAGCCCCGAGGGTGTCACGGAGCTGCCGCTGCACCTCCTGCATTGCTGCGGTGTAGGCTGGCACTACCTTATCGCCTATACCCTTGAGGTCACGGCTCAGTTCGCTGGTCATCCCGATAATCTTTTTCGGGTCGAACTCTGCCGCCGTGAACTTCGCCTTGTACTTATCGAAAACCCCAAGCATCGGTTTCATCAGCAATTCCTCGGTGAGCTGCTTCTTGACCATGTCCCGGATGATGTCGCTGGCCTTGGCGTTAAAGGCTTCGGCAGCGTCGCTCCCTCGGTCGAAGGCGGAGGCGATGGCGTCACCCAGCTCGCTTGCTAGCTTGGTAAAGTCACCGCCAAGCACGTCTTCGGTGAGCTTGTTGATGACCTCCGCCTGCTTCTCGCCAAGCTCTTGGATCTTCCGCTTATACTCCTCTATTTTCCCCCCGTCACTTTTCTTCTTGCTCCGCTCTGCGTCCATCTGCTGACTCAGCGCTATTTGCTGCTGGGCCATAGCTTTAATTTGAGATCGGTCGCTCTGGTATTTCTCCGCCCCGACGACCTTATTCGCGGAGTAGGCGACCTTCTCGTAGACGGATGCGATGCGCTGAGCAGCTACGCTGTTTTGTTGGGCGATGTGGTCGGCAATCCTACCAGCATCGAAGAGGCTACCACGATACGCCCCGACCTGATGACGTGAGGCTTCGATAGCTTCGTTCAAGGTCTGGAAGGCACTGATCGACCTCTCCAGCTGAATGGTGGAGGCGTGGTCAATCTCCCACTGGAGGGAGTCGATGCGTCGCTGAAGGGACTGTATCTGCTTGTCCTTCTCCTCGTCGTTGTTGAAGAGTGAGGCTATCTTCTGCGCTACGGAGAGGGCTGTGGTGACGATAGAAAGGATGAGGGATGCCTTCTCTACGGTCTTCATAGCAGCGCTTGCTCCTGAAGCGGTAGCTGCCATAGCTCCAGTGCTGGCTTGCGTAAGCTGGACGACGGAGTTAATGGCGCTGAAGGTGGCAGTGGCTATCGAGCCGACGCCTCGAAGGAGCTTTCCAACTGTTCCACCGATAGCACTTCCCAGCTCGTCGAAGCTCTTAGCGCCCTTGTCGATGGTGTCGGCAAGGTCTTTCCACTCCTTAATGGAGCGCTTCTCTGGGGCAAGCTTATCCTTAGCGGTGACTTTCGCTAGGGACTTCTGCAGCTGGTCCACACGAGCCTTGGCGGTGGCGATATCAGTGGAGGAGACGCCAGGGACGGATTGCAGCTTCTCCAGCTCAGCCTTCGCCGTCTCCAGTGTCTTACTGAGCTGGTCAAGGCTGAGGGAGGCGATACTCTCCATCCACGCCTTGAAGCTCTCCGATCTCTGGGCGATCTCTAGATCAAGTGCGCTCAGGGCTTCGTCGTGCTTGCGGTTCAGCTCCACCTCATTGTCAGCGGTGACGCCCTCGTGGTAGCTGGTGCGCTTGCCCTGAGTATCGTGCTGGTAGAGCGCCTCGCGTCGTCGAGCGAAATCCTCGTCCAGGCGTAGACGTCGCTGCTCGTAGCTCTCCGCACCCTCGAGGAGCTTCTTCCAGTGCGCCTCCTGCTCCTGTCGCTCCTGCTCTCGGTGGATGCGCGCTTGCTCGGCCAGCATGGCCCGAGCCCGCTCCCCGAGCTCCGCCGTTCCTATGGTCGTAGGGTCGAATACTTCTCCCTTATCCTTGGCTTTGGGGTTTGACTGCTCCCACTGCTTCCGAGCTTCAGTACGCTGAGCTTCGATGAGGTCTTGCTCCAGCCGTCGGTAAGCGGCTTTGCGCTTCTCAGCATTGAGGAGCATAAGGGCTTCCTCCTTCTTCCAGCCTTCCTCCATCGTTGCTACGCGCTCCTCCTGCTGACGGAGGAGACGGCTCTGCTCGTCCTGCTGAGTCTTCTCTTCGAGGAGCTTCAGGTCGATGGCTCGCTGCTTGCGCTCTGCCAGCTCGTGGTTGGGGGTGGACTTAGCTCCTGCACCACTTCTTCCGCCCTTCTTGCTCTTGCCCGTGAGGATGGCAATGGTCTCTTCTGTCTCCTTGATATCCTTGTTCACGGAGTCCAGCGCCTCCTTGAAGCTCTTACCCATCGTAGCGGAGGCGTCTTTGTCTAGGAGCCTCTGCCGCTGGTCAAGGAGGCGCTTCAGCTTAGCATTGGAGTCAGCTAGCTCCTCGTTGAAGTTGGCGAGCGGCTTGCCCTGTGCCTTCTTCGTCTCGCCTGGGGCGTCACCAAAGAGGACGTTGGCATCTCGGATACCCTTCTCCAGCTCTTCGTTGCGCTTCACAAGAGTATTAAGCACATGCCTAAAGTGGAAGGGATCCATCTTTGGCTTAAGGAGCTCCATCGTCTTTTCTGCGAATGCGGGATTTACCTTCTGCCCTCCCTCAATAGCGCTACGCAACTTCACAAATAGGCTATCCCCCTTGTCTTGTCCATACGCCTTGGCTAGCTGGCTACGTAGCTCTTGGAGTGTCTCCTTATTGCGCTCAAACATCGAGTCCCCCAGCTCCTTGATGGCTTGCTCTCGGTGGCGTGCCATAATGGACTTGCGCACCTCGTCGGTGAGGAGCTTGTAGGCACCTGAAAGGTCGTTCACCTCGAGGCGCTCCTTAACGAGGGCGCTGACAGCCTGGGGGGCTTTCTTGAGAAACTCTTCCTTCTTCTGGGCGTAGGTGGCAAGGGCTTCGTTGTGTGCCTCTTGACTTTTCGTGCTGTCGTCGCTGGCTTCCTTGGCTTCCTTGAGGGAGGCATAGAGGTCACGAAGGACCAGCTTCTCCCCTTCGTATTCCTTGGTCGCATTAGCGTGGGCTTCCTTGAGCTTGCGTGCAGAGGATTCCGCTTCGGTCTCATAGGTAGCCAGCTCGTAGATGCCGTAGGACAGGAGTGCCACGGCGGCAGCTGCGAGGGCGTAGGGGTTTGCCATCAGAACGGCGTTGAGACGCGTGGTGACAGCGGTGAGGGTGGTCTTGGCCGCGGAGAGAGCTCCCGTGGCCGCTGTCGCTGTCGCCTTGCTGGCGGTGGAGATAGCGGTAAGCTGGGCTTCGCTGACGGTGACGCCGATAGCAGCCTGCTGCGCGACGAACTGCTGACGCAGGGCAAGGGTGTAGGCTTGTGTCCCGATGGTCAACCCTTGCTTCTGCACCATCGCCACACCTTGCACACCAATGAGCGCTTCGAGCTGGCGAGCTTCGATAACCCAAGCAGAGGCAGCACGCGCCTTGTCGAGGGCAACAGTGGCGAGAAGCACTGCCTTGTACGTGCCTACTGCACCAGCGGCGGCAAAGATGACCTTGGTGAGCGTTTGCCAGTTCTCTACGGCGGTTGTGGCAAGTCTAATACCTGCCCCTATAGCCCCCTCGGTCTGCTCCCCGATTTCGTTGAGCATTTGCTCGTAGGCGTCGGAGAGTGCACCGAGCTGACCTCGGAGGGTCTTCGACTGTCCTTCAAGATTGCCGTAGAAGAGACCGCCGGCACTGGTGGCGGAGCGTAGCGCCCCTTCGACCTGATCAATGCTGATAGCCCCTGCCTCCATGTCCTTCTTGAGCTCTGCCATCGAACGGCCGGTTGTTCGGGCGATCTCCGATAGCGGGTTAAAGCCCGCGTTGATCATCTGGTTGAGGTCTTGCCCCATCAGACGCCCCGTGCTGGATATCTGAGAGAAGGCTAAGGCAAGCGACTGAAGCTTGTCCCCCGAGCCACCCGATATATCACCGAGACGCTTGATGAGGGGGACAATCTTTTCTCCCTCGATGCCGAATGAGAGCATCGTCTGACTGGCACGCGCCAGGTCGGACAAGTCCATCGGGGTTTCTGCGCCAAAGCGCGTCAGCTCGGAGAGCATTTCCTGAGCCTTCTGCCCTGAGCCCAGGAGAGAGGTCAAAGAGGCTCCCAAGCCCTGCATATCAGCCCTGACTTGGATGACACTTCGGGCGAAGGAGAGCAGAGCCCCTGTCCCGAAGGTGGCTGCGAGGGTCGCCCCAAGGGTGGAGAGGGACCCTTCGAGTGCTTTTGCCCCGTCAGCACCGGAGTGGAAGGCAGCATCTATCTCCTTACCCGAGGCGTACGCGGAGGTCTCGATACTGGAGAGGACACGCTTTGCCTCCTCGGCGTCCTGCTTGAGCTGCGAGTTGTCGAGGGCTATGCCGAAGTAGCTACGTCCGTTGTCTTGGTTCATCGTTGGAAGGGGTTGAGGAGATTAGTCGGATTGGGAGAGCAGGCGGTGGAGGTGCTCTCTGTTCTTGGGGTCATCGGCGCGAATGACCTCTTCGTCGGTCTTCTTGTCCTTATCCTTCGGGGGGCTGTAGCTGGGTATGACGGCGCCAAGGAGGATGAGGTTCGCCCAGGAGAGGTCGTAGAGGACGTAATCGATAGCGAAGTGGTAGGCCTTGGCTATGCCTCCGACGACCGCCCAAATACTGTCGTTTCGGTCTCCACCTCCCTCGTCGGTCGGAGAAGGTTCACCCCGATGAGGAAAGTGGTAATGCCGAAAAAATCAGCCAGCTGGAAGTCGCTAATCAGCTCCGTAAAGAGGCGGTACATATCTGCAGGGGACAGGTGAAGGAGGAGATGCTGGGCAAGTTCTCCCTTGAGGTCGATAGTCTCTGTTGAGGTCGATGAAACCAATCCGAATAGTTTCTTTTTGGTCGTCGTCCTCGTCTCTGTGATACCCTTTGCTCCGAGCATGAGGATGGCGAGGATTTCGCCCAGGGCGCGGCAGTCTCTGGCGATACGGAGGGTCTCCTCGGCGACGCGCTCGCTGTCTAGCGTTACCTGGGGAAGCGTAGCGATAGCTTCGGAAGCGAGGATGAGCGTAGCCGTTGTCGGAGGCGCCGCTAGGATAGTGCGCCCCCCGATGACTAGCTCTCGTGGGGTCTGTAGAATGGTGGAGGCGACACGTGCCTCGATGGGGTCAGTCATAGGATTGGGGTGCTTATTATTCTTCAAAGTTAATGAAACTGATTGGTTTTATTGTGGCTCATTCTTTACCCGCCGTAGCAATGGCTTGACGTATGAGCTCAAGAGTAGCGGAGGAGTGCAGCGTATCAGGTGTGACACGGAGCACACGCCATCCGAGGGCGGAGGCAGCGTTGTACTTCTCCATGTCCCCAAGGAAGCCCCTTGGGCGGATATGGCGACCGCCCGACCAGACGCCACCCTCAACTTCGATAGCGAGGCGATGGTCTGGTAGGGCGTAGTCGAATCGCCACTTGCGGACGGGGTGAAATCGGAACTCCTTCACGCACTCTGCCTTGAGATCGCTTCGGCAGAGTGCAGTGAAGAAGTCGGAGGCTGTGGTAGTAGCCTTTGCCTTGGATTTCGTCTTGGTTTTACTTTGGCGAGGCATGGGCTATTCTTCGTAGTGAAGAATGATGTCGTTGAGGATTTCCTCGGCGGTATCCCAGTCTGACCAAAGGACAGCGTCGAGTACAAAACAGAAGGCAGGTGGAACTCCATTCTCTCGGCAGAAGTCGCGGAAGATGCGCCCCGTCTCCCTCGTGCCGTAGGTGCACTCATCTGCGGGTCGTAACTCTCGGGCGAGCTGGCAGTAGTGGATCGCCTTCTTCAGGTCTTCATTGCCTCCCTTGTGTCTATACCGGCATAGGTACTTGAGGATGCTGCCCTGGAAGAAATTCATCTGGAGCTCTGCGATAAGGTGGATGGGCTGATAGGGCATTTGGAGGTAGTGTGTACCTCCGACTTGGGTGTCTGTAGCGTTCATTGTTGCGAAAGGTAGATGGGGTTGAATATGGGTGGGGTGAGCGTGCTTCTGAGGGCGTCATGGACCGAAGGGCATACCGTCCTCCCAGTTCGCCTCGGGCTAGAAGGGTAGGTCGGAGGCTACGCCTTCGGGAGAGGGCGCGAAGGCAGAGGCGTCGAGGGTTTCGGTGACGGACATAGTCTGTGGCTGGCGGACGATGGCGTGTAGACCGCCGAGGATGGGGAGGGCGCGGAGCTCGGCTTCGCTGAGTTTCTCCCGCTCCTCCTTGGGGATATCCGCCTTGATGCAGTGCGTGTCGCTGTATTTTGGCTCTTTAAGCTCTATAGCCGTTGCGGATAGGTAGCAGCCCTTCTCGCCAAGGAAGAGGGCGGGATCATCATCTACTGGGATGATGATGCAGCGCTTGGTCGAGGTGGCACCTTGGAGGTTGCGGACAAAGGCACCGCGGAGCTTAAGCAGGTCGATGCGGAGGGCGTAGTTGGTCATAAGTGGACTAGTTGCGTTAGAAGGGTGTGAGTGCTTGATCTTGTTGCTGTTAAATCTCTATGCGATTGACTAGAAAGGAAGCGGAGGGGCGTCCGTCACCGCTTCCGTGTGGGCGTAGGAGAGCGGGTCATTGGGGGTGATTTGGGCTTCTTGGATGTTGGGTGAAGGGAAGACTATCTGTGTGGCGTCCTTAGCTTCTTGGATGCGTAGGGCTTTCGCTTGGTCAAGGTGAGAGGCATTGTCCCACTGGGGGGCTTCGCCAGCGGAGAAGGGAGTGTAACGTCCGTTGTTGATGTTGTAGAGGAATGTGGCCGTACCGCATTCCCCGAGGTGTCGGAACTTGACCTTTTGGACGTGCACCTCGACGTTGCCGAGCTGCCTGTTACGATGTACGACAATGCCGAAGTCTGCCTTGTTGAAGAAGTTTGCCGAGCCGCTGATGTCGTAGAGCGTTGGGGCTTCGACTACTCCGTCCTTATTTTTTGGCTGCTTGGTAGGGTGCGCCATCAGGATGATGAGTAGGTCGTTTCGCTGGGCGAAGTTGGTCAGCTTGTCGAGGAGCTCGGAGATGTAGAGGGTCTCGGACTGTCGGGAGGACTGGTCGCTTTCGAGTCTGTTGTACGGGTCGATGACTAGAGCCTTGATGCCTTTGCGTCGGACGAGGGATTTAGCCTTGGCGAGAATGTTGTCGACCTTGAAGCTGTCGGATGGGGAGATGAAGAAGAAGTCCCGCTCGAGATGCTCCTTGACTCGCTTGTACTCGAGGTGTGAGAGGGTCTGCTGGGAGAAGCGCTTGCCGGTGAACTTCTCGATGAGCTTCGAGGCGTGGTAGGCCAGCGGGGCATTTTCGGGTGAGAAGTAAGCGAAGCGCCATCCGTAGCGGACGTTGAGGCGCTCGGCTATCTCGTCAATGAACTCAGACTTGCCGCTGCCTGGAATACCTGTGACGATGCAGAGGCGCTTCGTCTCGAAGGAGCAGAGGGCGTCGAAGTTGGGGTGTCCTATGGTGACGCCTCGTTGCCATCCGTTTTCGAAGAGCGCGTCGAGCGATCCTTCAAAGTCGCTCACGGTGAAGACGCCTTCGATTTTCATCTCAGGAGCATCGTAGAGGCACTTGAGGAGGGAGTCTTTGCCATATCGCTGGAGATGCTCGTTGGCATCCTTGCAGTCTGCTCCGTACTCGATGACTCGGCAGCGCTCTGGACCGAATCGACGTATGAGCTCATCACGTAGTACGACACCCTTAGTGTCGGTGTCGACGGCTATGTAGATGACCTCCTTGTCGTCGAAGTACTGCTCGAGGTAGTCATCGAGGTAGTCGAGATTAGCGTTTGCTCCGTTGGGGACGCTGACCACGTCGTGACGTCCGCACTCCCAGAAGGAGAGAGCGTCCATCTCCCCCTCCGTGATGATGCACTCCTTCGTTCCTCCGATGGCGTTGATGTTGTAGGGGAGGAGTTCCGCACCGGACACAAGCTTGAAGCACTTATCCCCTGTTCGATACTTGACGTTGACCAGCGTCTCACCGCGGTAGTAATTGAACTGCACGGTGTTGGCTGGAGCGCCCTTTTGGGGCATGAACTCCAACCCCTCGGTAATACGCAGGTCGGTGAGCGTCTGAGGGGAGATGCCCCGGGATGCGAACCAAGCGAGCGCCTTGTCGGAGAGGGCGTGCTTCTGTACCTCTGGGCGCTTCGGAGTTTCGGGGAGTCGGTAGACCTTGGCCTGCTTACGGATGGGGGCATGGTTGTGCCAAGGCTCGGGGTCTTTGGTCTTGATTGTCCCGGACCAGCCGCAGTAGTGACAGTGCCATATACCCTCGTCGAGGTTTACCGATAGGCTCTTGTCACGCTTGTCGCGTCGCTTGTCGTGGCACTGCGGGCAGATAGTCTTGGCCTTACCTGAGGTCTTGCCGTAGGGTATCTGGATGTCGAAGTCGGAATAGCTCTTGCTCATAATCGCTCTCTAGCGGCTTAAAAATATCGGGGTGGGACAAGTGTATTGTTTTGCTATTTGAGGCCGCTGAAGAGGCTGCTAGGGGCTAATTTTGGGTATCCTGCTAGCTAGATGAACATCCAACGTAGAGCATTAGCGTCCCATTGGTGCCGTGCGGAGGGTCTCGGAGGGGCGTCAGGGGGCACGGTAGCTACGCCTGTGCCGTAGGTGCGTCGTCCGTCGGTCTCGATGCGCTCATCCGCTCCGAGAGTAATGCCTGGGTGGGTGGCCTGGGAGCGGATGCCTCGCTTGTCGTCGTAGTTACCCTCGAGGACTTTGGCGATGTTCTCGGAGGAGTGGAAGAGCCAGTCGATGGTGATAGTCCAGTTGCGGTCGTTGTCGCCGAGGAGGAAGCGCGAAGCGCGCACCTTGTCGAAGAGCGCCTGCACCTGCTGAAGTGCCTCGTCTGAATCGGAGGAGAGCTCCGCGAGACGTGCCGAGATCTGCTGGCGTCTTCCCTCGGAGAGTACCGCCACCTTCGGGAGGAGGTCGCCTAGGGTCGAGTTCCAAAGCGAAACGACCGCCTCCGACTTTTTGGAGAGCTTGTCTCTCTTTTTTTCTCCTTCTACTTCTCCTTCTACTTCTCCTTCTACTTCTCCTTCTACTTCTCCTTCTACTTCTCCTTCTACTTCTCCTTCTACTTCTTTGTATTTTCCTGCTACGCTTTTTTGTACTGTAGTATTACCGCTGTATTCTTTTTCTTCTTTGTTTGATACTGTAGTATTTCTGTTGCGTTGCCATCGTGCGTTAATCTTTTTTCTTGCGATTTCCGATTTCCTCTCCCTGCTTTCGATGATCGCTTCAAATCGAGCGATGAGCGAGGGGCTATAAAGGCGCATGTCGGAGACCTTCAAAAGACCGAGCTTCTGGCAGTAGGCGACGATGTCGTCAAGTTCTTCGATGGTTACGTCAAAGTCGCCCGCGATAAGCTCCTTTGTGAGGGTGTTGTACTCAATCTGAAAGCCGTCAGCGTCGGTCAGAACCTCTAGGAAGTAGCACCAGACAGCATAGCCTAGGTGAGAGAAGCGACGACGTAGCGCACGCACCTTGATGTTATTGCGCATGTCGGAGTCGTGCTTGAAGAAGTCGGCGTTGGTCTTTTTTCCACTTGCCATAGCTAGAAGGGGACTTTATCGAGATTGATTTGGAGGCGCGGTGAGGCCACGGCGGTTGGTAGGCCTGTGGCGTCGTGGATGGTGCGGAGGCAGAGGCTTTCGTCAGCGTTGCCTTCGGAGAGGTGTAGGAGGACGACCTGCCGAGCGGAGCGGAGGTCGTGACGGAGGAGGGTTGTTTGGCAGGCGTCGAGGCTCATATGGCTACGCAGCGTGCGCTTGTACTGTGCTGGGTGCAGCGCCCCCGAGACGAGGCGCTCCTCTATGAGCTCCTGAGAGTAGTTGCACTCGATCATCCAGTGGGTGACCTTCGGGAGGCGGAAGCTCAAGAGGTAGCTGTCGGTGATGAAGGCTAGTCGTCCCATCTCGTGGTGCTCGACGAGATACCCGAGCGGCTCGCGGGCGTCGTGCTGGACAGAGAAGGGTAGGACGGAGAAGCTGCCGACCTGTACCGTCTGCTTGCTGGTCAATGGGTGGAGCATTGGGTCATCCTGTATGCCGAGGGCTTCCGCCGTGCCGTGGGAGCAATAGAGGGGGATCCTGCGACTGGTGACCCAGCGCACCTCTCGGGCGTGGTCTCCGTGCTCGTGGGAGAGGAGACAGCCCGAGAGGCTTGCGAGGTCGAAGTCCATGGCGCGCAGCAGCTCGGTGCGCTTAACGCCGCACTCGAGGAGTAGACGCTCGCCATTGTTGGCGGTCAGGAGGTAGGCATTGCCCGCGCTGCTGGAGCCAAGGACTAGAAGAGTCATCTTAGAAGGGTGCTTGTGGCGCTGGTGCGGCTTCGACTGGTTCAGCTGGCGCGCTCTTGATCTCGCCTGTTTCGAAGTCTATCTCCTCCGTGGCCGTCACGTCTTCTACTTCGTCCGCTACGGAGTTTGCGACGTCTTCCACAGAGAACTCTTCGTGGTCTACGTAGTGCGCTTCGCCTCGCTCATCGATGACGGCTTGGTCGCTCTTGACAGCATTCTGCATCTCGACCGATAGGGGGGCGTACTTGCTGAGCAGCAGCTTGAGGACGGTCTTCTTCGCCATAGCGTCAAAGTCGGTTGTCCACTTGCTGGCGGCCTTTACCCAAGCCTTCGTACTCTTGTAGGTCTCAGAGTATCGGAGGGCGTGGGCCTCGACTTCATCTCGGGTCATGTACAGACTCTTGGCGAATCCGTTGGTCAGTCGGAAGTAAGCGACGTAACCTACAACGGGGAGCGCCTCTCGGTTAGGCTTGGCGACAAAGCGAGTCTCCCCCGTGAGGAGGTCGAAGTCCTGGAGCTCGCCCTCGCGTACCTCGGTGACGTTGATCGCTTGGAACTGCCCACTTCGGATAGCGAGCTGCACGAAGCCCTTGTAGCCTAGCTGGAACTGCGCCTGTGCTGGGGCATTCTTTCGATTGTAGGGGATGACGTAGGCGAAGCCGAGGTTAGGATCGAGCGGCAGGTCGAGTGCGGTCGCCTTAATCCCTGCGTAGATGATGGAAAGCGGGTCGCAGGCTTGCAGCCCCGTGCTGTTGGCTACCAGCGCCGTGATATTATTTACGAAGGAGGACTTCTTCTCCGAGAGCACCTGCTGGAGGTAGTCCTGGGTGCGTTGGTCAGCGATGGTTCTGTTGAAGCTCTTGAGTGTGTTCGCTTGGGGCTGGGCTACCGCGGGTGCGGCAGCGGATGGGATGGTTGGTGTCATTGTTGTTCCTAGTTATTATGGGTGACTATTAGCTCTGTGTCGTCGGAGACACGGAGGTTGATGATTTGCATAGGTAGATCTTCGGGGATGTGCTGCACACTCTCCCGCTCGTCAATGAATACGGGTGCGGTGATCTGTCGCTTATCTGAGAGCGTACGGATAATCTCTAGCCCAGCATTAACACGGCTAGCTGTGTTAGCTACTTGGATAGGGACTCCATCGACAAGAGGCACACACACCTCTATAGGGGAGGTACGATCTCTATCGTCGTTGGTGTAGGCAAACAGTTGGAATGTGACGCCTCGGAAGAGCTGGTTGATAGCCTCCTCGCTAACCTCTACTTGGCGGAGACTTAGGCTCGTAGCCTGAAACTCCTCCCTCTCAGTGTCCGCTATTTGTTGGCTAAGCTCTACACCCCTCTCGCTTAGATCTTGTTTGCGCTGGATGTATTCCGCACGCTTACGTTGCTCCTCAAGGGCTAGTGCTATCTCCACCCGTCTATCACTGAGCTTCTTTCGTTCGGCTTGGTAAGCCTTCGTACTGTCAGTGGTTATCTGTGCGCTGTTCGCTTCGATTGCGGCGGAGAGGAAAGCTATCCTAGCCTCCTTCTCTTGGTAGGCAGGGATATACTTGGGATCTATTGGCTTAGTATCCTCTGGTGCTGGGAGGTTGGAGAGCTGGTATCGTAGCTTCTTTTCATCATCCTTTAGCTGGATGGTTCGCTGGGTGGTCTCGCTTATGGCTTTCATCAGCTCCTGGATGGATTGCGCTGTTCGCTCCTTCTTTTCCTTGAGTCGGGAGGCTTCAAGTCCAATACCCTTTAGTCGATCTTCTTTGGCACTCTCCCAGATCCCTAGAGCCTCATTGACCTGCTCCTCAGGTAGAGGTTGCCCACAGTGAGGACAGGTCGTATCGCCGTTATAGGTAGTACTCTTCTCCACTACCCATTTCTCCCGAAGAGCGTCAATCTGTCGGTCTAGCTTCTCGGCTTCATCCTCGTAGGTCTTATGTTTTTTCGCCAGAGACTGTCTCTTATCGGCAAGACTCTTAGTTTCATCCTCTAGCTCTTTGATCCGTCTGCTAAGGTCTCTGCGCTCAGCGTTGGCCTTGTAGTTCAGCTCATCGACACGAGTCCTCTCCTCTTCGATAATCTGGCGCTGGCCACGGCGGAGATCTGCTATTTCTTTTTCAAGTTTAGCCTGCTCGTCTCCACGCTGTCGCTCTAGCTCTGCATGAGAGGATAGCGCCTTGTCTATTTCAGCCTCGCGAGCCTCAATGTCTTTTAGCTCCTGCTCTAGTAGAGCGGTATCTGCCGTTGCAGGCATTAAGACGGTGAGTTGGTCAATTTTTGGCTGGATGGTAGCAAGCTCTTCCTTTAATCGCTTTTTGCGTGCGGATAGCTCCTTGCGGAAGTCGGATAGGCTCTTGCCAGAGAGACGATCAAGGAGAGCCTTCCACTCGGGAGATCCTTGAGCGATCTCCTCGATAGAGGGGGTGCTCGCTAGGTCAAAGAGGATGCCTCGCTGATCCTTCCATGCGAGGGAAGCGAAGTAAGCGGGATTGGTTAACAGCTTGAAGGTCGTCTCATCGATAAGCGAAGCAACACGCTTGCTATACTCGGTGACATTAACTGGCACATCATCCCACCAGCAGTCGGTGTGGTGTCCGCGGAAGACCTCTTCAGCCTGTCCTCGTGGCTTGATCCAGTCCTCGACGAAGGCTCGGCGTAGCTTCACCTCCCTGCCGTCCACTTCTAGGACTGCGGATACCTCGCAGGGAGCTTTGTCGGTGGTCTTGCCGTTAGCATCACGGCTCTTAATGTCCTCGTCCTTACGTCCCTCTCGGTCTTTGCCGAAGAGGCACCAAAGGAAGGCGTCGAAGTGGCGGGACTTGCCTAAGCCGTTAGCGCCAGAGATGGTGGTCTCGTGGGCGGAGAAGTTCGTGAGGCGCTCTTTCTCGCCTCGCCAGCCAAGGAGGTAGAGTGAGCGTAGGGTGATACGTTTCATTGTTCTCGTGTGATGGGGTTAATTGGCGAGGTGACTATGGATGAAGGGCTGCTCGACTTGGTCACTATCGTCTTGTAGGATGGCCATGGCTACTTCCATATCCTCACGGGGCGCGTTATCAATGAGGCGCTGTAGTACTTGTGGCGTGACACGCTTAAGCACATTGATCAGGCCAACGAAGGTGCGCAGGTCGTGCCCCTCGGGTGCGATGCTGACTAGATTCACCTGCTCGGTGTCTACATCAGCGACCAAGAGCAGGGCGTGCTTGGACTGCTTAAGGAGTTTGATCGCGAGCGCCCTGTCGTTCGTGCTGACGGCTGACTGGGTATCGATTTCTTGTCTCATTTTTTTCGGGGATTATTAGGGTCAGACTCGGTTTCGCGATTTGCGGCCAAGGACGGCGTAGGTCTCAGCTTCGCTTTCGATTTCGTCGGTGGTCTTGACTTTGCGGTCGAGCATCCAGCGCTCCAGCTCCTCGCGGTGGAAGTAGAGCTTGTTGCCCCTCTTGTAGTGGGGAATTCGCTTCTCGCAGGTGAGACGATGAATCCGATTCAGGGAGTAGCCAGTGAAGAGTGCGGCTTCAGGGGCGTCATAGATGCTCTTGGCGGAGAGGAGCGTGAGGGCTTCGATGCGGTCGAGGCGCTCCATGATAGTCGTGTTTGTTACTGCCTGGTCCATAGCTTCGTTGGCGTAGGGTGAGGTGGTTAGCGCTTGCTGTTTGGCTGGTCGATGAGCAGGCCAAGTCGCCAAGCGGCGAGGGCTCCAGCCAGCAGCAGTGCGAGACCTAGGCCTTTGATGGCGAGCCACTGCCACATCGTTAGAGGCGTCTCGCTAGGGGCTTCATCTCCCATCAAGAGGAGCATGCCAAGCCCCATAGACAGCGAGGCCGTGAGGGCTGGGAGGCCTCGCAGGAAGCGTCTCAAGAGGAGCGCTAGGAGGGTGGATGTCGTGACGTACATAGCTGTATCGTATATACCTGTGAATAGTGGAGGACTACTTGCCCTTGGCCTTACTCTTTTTGTCTTGAGGCTTGCCGTGCTTCAGCTCCCAGCGTGTGCGGATTCGGTAGAAGGCGTTGTCGCTGTGGAGGCCATACTTCGGCTTGAGGATGTCGAGCACACTGCGCAGTGTCGTGTACTGCTTGCTCATCTTGTAGTAGTCGCTCATAAGAGCGGCGTCTCGCTCGTACTTCTCCCGCTGGTAGGGGCTCAGTGATTGAATACTAGTCATACTTCGTACTTCTTTTGTTACCTTTGTTCGTCGCCGAGATTGTATTTCGCGTGGTTACCTCGGTTGTCTCATTGCAAAGGTAATGCATTTTGTTTTACTTATGCAAATCATTTTGTATTGTTTTCTGGAAGCTAAAGGGATTTCGCGTATGGACAATGCTAATAGGCAGGGACTTAGATCCCTATTCGAGGATCTAAAAAAGTTGGGAAAGGCTCATAATCAGACACACTTTGCCTCACTGATAGGGGAGCAAAGCAGGGGAAATCTATCGAACTACCTCAATGGAGTCAAGCCTCTAGGGGATGCCCTAGCAAAACAATATGCATTACACATACATACTAAGCTCCCCGAGGTGTCTCACCCTTGGGTGGACCAGCTGCTCCTCAGCGGCCAGCCGACGCCTGTGCCCGCCCGACAGCCTAAGTCGGCGGAGGCCTACCTAGAGGAGCTTGAGGGGAAGAAAGACGCGACAGCTCTTTCAGCGGTTGGGCAGCGCACTGGCGAGCGCGGGAGTGAGGAGGATGAAGACGGGAACTGGGCGAAGGTCAAGGAAACCCCAGGTGAGGGACAGCCCTACTACGATGTAGATTTCTTGGGCGGCTACGGAGAGTTCGTGGACCATCCCGAAGACGCGCGCCCAGAGTACTTCATTGACTTCAAGCCCTACAATCGTAAGGGCGTCTTCTACGTAAATCTGCGCGGCGACAGCATGGCTCCCGAGTTCAATGGAGGGGACCTGCTTGCGCTTCGCCCCGTGGAGGGCTGGTGGGACTACCTGCTCCTAGGTAAGGTCTACGCTATAGTCACCAAGCAGGGGCAGCGCACGATCAAGCGCCTGCGTAAGGGACCAAGCTCAGAGGCCTACCAGCTAGAGCCCATCAACCCTGCCTATGACAAGCAGGATATCCCGAAGGACCAGATAGCCGCAGTATTCGAGGTCCTCGGTGGCATCCGCCACTACGAGTAACCTAAATCCTAGGAACAATGACGAAACTACGAGCCACACATGAAGGTGTATTGAGAATAGGAGATAAAGAGCTTCCTTGCGCTGTGCTAAGCGACGGGACGCGCGTTCTGACTGCTACCGCTGTCTTCCAAGCCTTTGATCGCCCACGAAGAGGTAAAGCAAATGGCAGAGCGGACCAGATGCCCAGCTTTATCAACGCAAATAACCTACAACCCTTTGTCAGTGAAGAGACTAAGGGGTGGACCAAAGTTATAGAGTATAAAGCCCTATCTGGAGGTACGCGCACAGGGTATGACGCACGTGTGCTTCGTGGACTCTGCAAGGTCTACATAGACGCCAAGCGTTCGGGTGTTCTTCAGGCATCGCAGGAGCGTTTGGCTATAATGTCGGAGGCTCTGCTCTTCGCCCTTGCTGACGTAGGGATCGCGGCTCTTGTCGACGAGGCTACTGGGTATCAATACAGTAGAGAGCGTGACGAGCTCCAGAAGCTCCTCAAAGCCTACGTTTCAGAAGCTCTTTTGCCTTGGCAAAAGCGATTCCCTGATACCTTCTATCAGCATCTATTCCGTCTCTACGGGTGGAGCTATACACTGGAGAGTATAAAGAAGAGGCCAGGGATTGTTGGGACATGGACTAATAAACTTATCTACGAGCAACTCCCCGAAGGTGTATTAGACGAGCTGAAGCGTGTAACCCCTAGGTCAGAGCGAGGCAATTCTACGCAGCGATACCACCAGCACCTTACGGAGGATATTGGTAACGTTCATCTTGCTGGTCAGATACAGCGCGTAATAGCTATCATGGAGGTATCCGATAACTGGGATGACTTTATCAATAAGTTCAATAAGTCCATCCAGTCGCAGGCTGATATGAAGAAGCTATCCTTGTCTGCTTCTTCCACCCAGCCCGAAGAGGCGAAGACTCCTGATGAAGATAAAGACGAGTATCAATTATGCTTATTCTCGGAGAGTGACTTTCTCGGGGAGTGACTATTGATCCACCAAGTAACTCATCGACCATTTTCGTGACCTCGCGAAAATGATATAAGCCATAGTATTTATGCAGCATCGTATCGCCCTCGTCGTCGCCTATGCCACGGGCGGACGACGGAAGGCCTTCGCGGAGAAGATGGGCTGGAAGTCCCAGTACCTAACCAAGCTTCTCAGGGGCGAGGCTATCGGGGTTAAGCCCCTCGTCTCCATCTTAGAGGCATTCCCTGAGATAAGCCCCCAATGGCTTCTCCTTGGTCAAGGGTCAATGCTCAAGGAGGAGCGTGTGTCCACCCTCCAGCGTGAGGTGAGAGCCAAGGCTGACGCCATTCTGGAGCTTGCTGGCTACTTGCCGAAGATGTCAGAGGCGGAAGTAGCTAGTTACGCGCAGGCTCTATCTACTATACAGGTGCCTACCTTCTCCGACGAAGACCGCCAGCGCTGGCAGGCCGTCACCAAGTAAATACCAAGATAAAGCAACGACGCCCGAGCCTATCTGTGTAGGTTCGGGCGTCGTTGCGTTTTAGAAAGGTTGCTATTCCTTGGGGCGGAGGATGGAGGGAATAGAGGCGACCGCCTCCTGCTTATTCTTGTCCATCACCTTAGCATAGACCTGCGTCGTCGAGAGGAAGCGGTGACCGAGGAGCTTGCTCACGGTGTAGATGTCCGTCCCAAGGTCGAGCATCATTGTAGCGAAGGTATGCCGTGCACAGTGGAAGGTAATATCCTTCTGTATGCCAGCCTTCAGCACCCAGAGGCGGATGGCTTGGTTGGTGCATCCTGCTGTGTGCAGGTCTGAGAAGACGTGCTCGGCTGGCTCCCCGCGCTCGCCCATGAGCTCCACCGCTTCGGGCGTGATGTCTAGATACTCCTGACCTCGTGTCTTTTTCTGTCGGAAGATGATGCGTGTGAAGTCCCCCTGTCGGTGAACGTCCCCCCACGTGAGACGCTCCACGTCACTGCGCCTTAAACCCGTGAGGCACGAGAAGAGGAATGCACGCTTGATGCTCGGGTAGGTGCAGTCTGTCTGTGCCAAGCGTTGCACCTCCTCGATCGTGAGGTACATACGTGTGCCCTCCTGCTCCTTGATGCTGTCTACTGCCTTGGCTGGGTTCGTGGCAATCAGCCCCTCCTCGTGAGCTTGTCGGAGGCACGCGCGGAGCTTGTTGAAGTACGACACCTGGCTATTGGTCGATAGAGGGCGGTTGCTGACCTGTCGTGTGTACTGGGCGGTGAAGGCTCGGGCGTCGCGCTTGAGGAACTCACGGAAACCTAGCACCCAATCAGGAGTGATCTCAGAAAGCGTGATCGCCTCACGCTTCTCATACGCTCTGAGGTGCTGGAGGGCGGATCGCCAGTTGCCCCAGTTTCCCTTGGTCTCTTCGCCTAGACGCTCCTCCACGAGGCGTTGGTAGTAGTCGAAGAAGCGCACCTTGGGGGAAGAGGACTTGAAGCCAAACTGCCCATTGCGCACTTCCACAAGTCGCTTTGCGCGTATGGCTTCGGCAAGCTGAAGGGTTTGACGGTTCTTCTCCTTGTCCGCCCTGCTGTTCTCGGGCTCAAGGTAGAGTCTTAGGTATTCATAGCTACGTACTCCATCCACGTAGATGTCGAGGTAGAGCGTTGTTCGCCCCGTCCGTGTTGTTCGCTGTCGAAGGCGTACCGGGTCTTTCGTTGCCATTTTGTTGCTCTTTTTGTTGTTCACGTCTGCGCGCAACAAAACTACAACAAATAAACGACAAGCGTAGCGCAATAAGGAGCAAGTCAAAAATAGATTTCACCCCTTGTAAACCCTTTGTCCAAAAGGGGTGTTGTTGCCTCCTTATGCTATCTATCTGCTGCCGATTGATTGGCTGAAATTGCCATTACTTGCCGATGCAGAAGTGGGCGAAGATGTGGTGGAGGACGGCGTCGCTGGTGATCTCGCCGCCAGTGACTTCGCCGAGGGCGCTGATCGCGAGGTGAAGATCGGGGGCTAGGAGGTCGGTCGGGAGGCCTTCGGCGAGGCCTTGACGAACGAGCGCAAGTTGGGCGGCGGCTTGCTTGAGCAGGGCATGGTGACGGGCGTTGCTTACCACGAGCGAAGAGGGACTTAGCTCGGGGAGGGCGAGGCGCGTGACCAGCGCCTTGCGGAGCTCGGGGAGCCCGCTGCCCATGCGCGCTGCTAGCGGGAGGATGGGGATATCGGCGCTGAGCTCGAGGAGCTGCGGCAGTTGGTCAAGGAGCTGCTCTAGTTCGGCTGGGTCGAGGAGGTCTACCTTATTCAGTAGGACGATGAGCCGTGCGGGGTCGAGGCGCTGGCGTAGCTGCTGCACCTCGGCAAGCTGGTCCGCTGGCTCTTGAGGCTCGGGGGCGTGGGGCTGCTGCAGTTCGCTGTGGCAGCCCTTATTGCTGGTTTCGGCGGTGGGCTTGAGCTGGTCCGCTCTGTCGCCTGGGGAGGCGGGGTGGGCGGAGGATAAGTGCTGGGAGACGGCAGGGGGGAGGGCTTGGAGCAGGCGGGAGGCGTCGAGGACGAGGAGGATGAGGCTGGCCTCGTCAATCCGGGCGTAGCTGCGCTCTATGCCGAGGGCTTCGATCTGGTCGGCCGTGTGGCGCAGCCCTGCGGTGTCGATGAAGCGGAAGAGCAGGCCATCGACGTTCATCACCTCCTCCACGGTGTCGCGCGTCGTGCCGTGGATGTCGCTGACGATGGCACGCTCCTCGCCGAGGAGGGCGTTGAGGAGGGTGCTCTTGCCCACGTTGGTTGCGCCAGCCAGCGCCACGGGAATACCCTTCTTGATGGCATTGCCGAGGCGGAAGCTCTCGACGAGGCTCTGGATCTTCGTCTCCAGCTCCTGGCTCAGGCTCAAGAGCTCGCTGCGATCGGCGAAGGTGACATCCTCCTCGCTGAAGTCCAGCTCGAGCTCCATCAAGGCCGTCAGCTGGATGAGGCGCTCGCGGAGCTGGGCGAACTCACGGCTGTAGCCGCCGCGCATCTGCGTGAGGGCCATGCGGTGCTGCGCGGCACTCTCCGAGGCGATGAGGTCGGCCACGGCCTCGGCGCGGCTGAGGTCCATCTTGCCGTTGAGGTAGGCGCGGCGGGTGTATTCGCCTGGCTCGGCCATGCGGCAGCCTTGGTCGGTCAGCGCCTCGAGGAGCGCCTGCTGTATGTAGAGGGAGCCGTGGCAAGCGATCTCCACCACGTCCTCACCCGTGTAGCTGTGCGGGGCGTAGAAGCAGGTGACCAGCACCTCGTCGAGGAACTTCCCCTCATGGACGATCCGGCCGAAGTAGGCACAGCGATCCTTCGCCCGCTCCAGAGTGGCGAGCTGGCGGCAGTGGAAGATCTGATCGACGATGCCGCGGGCTTCGCTGCCCGAGACGCGGATGAGGGCGACGCCGCCGACGCCAGGGGCGGTGGCTACGGCGCAGATCGTGTCGCTCATAAGGGGGGTATAGCTCATAGGGAGTGGGGAGGATAGAGGGGGAGAAGTAGAGGGGCTAGTCGAGGAGCGGGATGCCGAGCTCGGCTAGCCCTTGCTGTAGGTAGGGGCGGGTGCAGTCCTTCGGCTTGAGGATGGTCCCGTCCCAGGTGATGAGGTCGATGTCTATGGGGATGCGCTCGGGGTGCAGGCGGCGCTGCTCGGGCGTGCGGCCTGCTCGCTGCTCTAGGGCCTTGAGCAGGCGCTGCAGTTCGTCGAGCTCCAGTGCGGTATAGCCCAGGAGGACGACATCGGTAAAGGGGGCGGAGGAGAGGGGGAAGTCCACAGGGCTGGAGCTGCGTGGGGTAGAGCTCCGAAGCTCTAGCGGCAGGCCCGCCAGCTGCTCCAGGGTCCAGGCGATCTGCTCGCTGGGGCGGTCGTTGCTCCCGAGGGTGAGGACGAAGCGGTGGCGTCGCATGGCCTTAGTGCTGTGCTGCCTGCTGTACGTGTACGGCGGCCTCGTGGATGGAGCTGAAGAGCTCGCGGACGAAGCCTTCATCAAGGCCGCGGGCACGCCCCTCCTGCAGACGCGCCTCCAGGAGCTGACGGTAGCGATCGGGCTGGACGATGGGCAGGTGTGCGGCACGCTTGAGGGCGCCGATGCGCTCGGCTATCTGCATGCGCTCGGAGAGGAGGGAGAGGAGCTGGCCGTCGAGGCGGTCGATCTCGGCACGTAGCGGGTCGAGGTCGAGGGAAGGGACGGCGCTGGGACTCGCCGGGCCGAGGTCGAGCTGCTGGAGGAGCTGCTGCAGCTGAAGCGGACTCAGCTGTTGGGCGGCGTCGCTCCAGGCGGCCTCGGGCGTGCAGTGGGTCTCGATGATGAGGCCCGAGAAGTTCATCTCCAGCCCCATACGCGCCACCAGCGGTACCAGCTGTCGGTTGCCAGCGATGTGGCTGGGGTCTACGAGGATGGTTAGCTCGGGGTGGCGGCGCTGTAGCTCGATGGGCAGCTGCCAGAGCGGAGCGTTGCGGTAGCTGCCGCGGGCGTAGGTGCTGAAGCCTCGGTGGATCGCCCCCAGCTGCGTGATGCCTGCAGCCTGCAGCCGTAGGAGGGCGCCTTCCCAGAGCTCGAGGTCGGGCTGCGGGGGATTCTTGACCAGCAGCAGCACGTCCCGACCGCTAAGGGCCTCCGCCAGCTCGGCGATGGCGAAGGGGCTCGCCGTCGTCCTGGCGCCGATCCAGAAGGCACGTAGCCCTACGGCGTAGGCCTCCTCAACATGCTCGGCCGTGGCGACCTCCGTCAGTGCCTGCATCCCTAGCTCTGTCTCCACACGCCTTAGCCAGGGGAGGCCTAGCTGACCGACGCCCTCGAAGGAGCCTGGGCGTGTGCGGGGCTTCCAGAGGCTAGCGCGGTAGTAGTGCACCCCTTGGACGGCGAGCGCTCGGGCCGTCTCGAGGGTCTGTGCCTCGGTCTCGGCGCTGCAGGGCCCAGCGATGAGCGGACAGGGGTGATGGGGGGCTTGGGCTAGGTGAAGTCTAGTGAAGGGACTGGCGGGCATGGATGGGTCAGTAGTCAATGGAGGCAAGCTCGGGAGCCTGCTGGGCACGATGGAGCTCGGCCACCAGGCGCAGTATGGCGCGGTAGAGTACCGAGTGCCAGGGGTGCGTGCGCTGGGAGAGGAGGTCGTTGTGCCAGAGTAGCGTGAGGGAGCCGTTGTAGCGCGCCGTGGTGCGCACCAGCTGCTCGGCGAGCTCCGTGGCGGCAGCCTGGTCGAGCGCCATATAGCGCGCGTCGCTGAGCGTGAGGTCGCGCAGGATCAATGGATGCATCACTAGATCCGTCAGCAGGCGTGTATTGGGATTGATGAAGCGTACGGGGCGGCAGGTGCCGAGGCGGAAGCCCGCGACATCGGGGTAGCCCATGGTGAAGTCATTGCGGAAGCCTGAGAAGTAGGCCTGCAAGAGGTCCTCGGGCTCGCAGGACATCAGCCTATTGTGCCGCACGCCCTGGGGACGCTGCTTGAAGTAGTGCTCGAAGAGCCTGCGCTCCTCGCGGATGCGCTCGGCATGCTTGCCTGCGGCGAAGCTAGACTGCAGCCCGAGGCGTACGCCGTGGCGCTTCCCCTCGAGGAGGATGCGGCGTATGTAGGGCGACCTGGGCCTATAGCAGGGCTTGTCCAGCGTGTGCCGTGAGGGCATGCGGATGAAGAAGTAGAGGTCCACCTGCCCCTTATCCAGCTGGTCCCGTAGTGCCTTGTCCCACTCGAGGAACTTAGGGTAGGTGTAGTAGTCGTCCTCTGCGTCGGGCGAGAGCACGAGGCGTAGGGCCTGCCTCAGGGATTTGCCCTCACGCAGCCAGGCGCGTAGGAAGCTGCGCCAGCCGCGGTAGTTGTAGGGGCGCGCTAGGTCGTGTGTCAGGTTGACGTGGCTGAAGGTCTGGGGGCGCTCCTCGAGCTGCAGCCCGTAGCGCTCCACGAGGCCGTAGTCCAGTGCCAGCTGCCGCAGCGTAGCGCCGTACTCGTCTACGATGGGGCGCTGGAGGAAGCCCGCACGGTAGGGCAGCGAGTACTTGCCGAGGAAGCGGCCGTAGTCGTCGCGCTGCTTGCGGCAGTACATCTCCTCGTAGCGGGAGACGAGGAAGAAGGCCGAGGCCAGGAGGTCGGCGTAGAGGATCAACTGCCCCGTCTCGGGATGCCACTCCTCACGGGGCTCGCCGAAGAGCAGGGGGATGCCGCGCCACTCCGTGAGGGGTAGCTGCGGATAGGCGGCCTCGGTGCCGTAGATCCTACGATCGAAGAAGCCCGAGGGGATGATCACGATCGGGTACTGCTTCATCTCCTCGGGGTCGCTGGTGTAGCCGATGAGCTCGAAGCGCCTACGGTAGCGCTCCTGCCCATGGCCCTGCAGGACGACGGGGCCGATGAGGAAGTCGATGAGGTACTGGCGTATCTTGGAGCACAGTATAGGATACGGGCTGCTGGCGTACACGGTAGGGCTGTAGGGGGTGGCAGACTAGTCCTGATAGAAGGCCTCGTCTAGGGCGAGGACGGCGCTGATGGGGTAGTGATCGCTCTCGTCGGCGGTCTTGTCGATCTCGCAGCTCAGGGCGCGGAAGGCCTTGCCGTAGAGGATATGGTCGATGCGCACGATGAAGGGACGATTGCGGAAGGTGAAGCCGAAGCCATTGCCGCGGGCGACGAAGGCGTCCTTGAGCCCGTCGCCGATCTTGCGGCGGGTGTAGGAGAGCGGCGTGTCGTTGAAGTCGCCGCAGACCAGCACACGGGGGCTGTTGTAGGCCTTGATCAGCTCGTGGAGGATCACCGCCTGGGCGTTGTGGTAGCGGAAGGTCGGGCCAAGCTTGGCGCGCAGGGCGTCCTTGAGCTGCAGGGCCTCGCCTTGCTTCGCCAGAGCGATGTAGTTGGCACCGTCGTCGGCCTTGAGGTGGAAGGACTCGAGGTGTACGTTCACCAGCAGTAGCTCGCGGCCCTTGAGCTTGACCTTAGCCTTGATGGCACCGTTGGCATGGGTAGGCACGGGGATCTGCTCGACCTCGCTGAGGGGGTACTTGGAGAGTATGGCCAGGGTGCTCCCCCCCGTGCCGACCTGGATGCAGGCGATGTAGGGGTAGTCGGAGGCCAAGTATTCACGCAGCGTCTTGGTGACGACGCCCGCCTCGGGGTTCTGGTTGAGCATGGCCTCCTGCAGGCAGACGATGTCGGCATCGCTGCTGCGGATGTACTGGAGGATGGGGTTGGGCTGCGTCGCGCTGTGGGGCTTGAAGCCGAAGGCGCTGACGTTGTAGCTGAGTACGCGCAGCAGTTCGCCCTCCGTCCCGAGGACCTTCGTCGAGCGGGAGATGGGGAAGAAGGTGAGCAGCTGCGGTAGGGCGATGAGCCAGACGGCACCTACGAGGAGGAGCCGACGGACGTCCAGCGTCAGCAGCCAGAAGAGGCTGATCAGTGTCCAGCCCGCCAGTAGGAGGGGGAAGAAGAGCCCGAGGAAGGCGGGGGCCGTCCAGCGCATCGGGGCGATGTAGCCCGAGTAGGCGCCGAAGAGGAAGAGGAGGGCGTAGAGGATCGTCCCCACGAGGAGGACGCCCTTGGCGATACGTGAACTGATGCGGATGATAGGACTAGGCTTGTGCATCTCCTTGAGTCAGGGGCTGGTCTGTCGATCGAGAGAGGAGGTGGAGCAGGCGCTGCTGCTCCTGGGAGGTAAGGCTGGGGTAGCCCGAGTAGCGGAGGCGCTGCTGCAAGGCGAGGAGTTCGCTCTGCTCTGCCTCGCTGAGGGGAGAGGTGGTGCTGGAGAGGGGCTCGGTCTGGGCGGCGCTCGGGGTGCAGCCCAGGAGCTGGTGCCGCTGGAGGTAGCCCTCTAGGGCGCGGCTGGGCTCGTAGCCGCGGCGCTGGGCGCTCCAGTAGAGGAGGCCAGCGAGGATGGCGCCTAGATGCGCCAGCGCCCCACCGCGGTTGAAGTCGCTGATGAGCCCTGCGGCGATGTAGCCCACCACGAGGAGGCTCACGAGCCCGAGGGTAGCACGCCGCGCGGCGCTGTAGCTGGGCCAGGCGGTGAGGAGGCTCACTGAGGCGACCATGAGAATGGCTGCCGAGGCGCCCACGAGGCTCAGCGGCAGGATGAGGCCTATCCCCGAGAGGAGGCTCAGCTGGTAGCCCAAGAGGTAGCTCAGCGAGCCTGCGAGCGCTCCATATATATAGAGCGCGAGCGTGCGGGCTGCCCCGAGCTGGCGCTCTACCTCGAGTCCCACCCAGTAGAGCAGGAGGAGGTTCGCCAGCAGATGTAGCGGGTGCTCGTGGGGGAAGATATAGCTAAGGAGCGTCCAGGGAGCACGTAGGAGGGAGCTCCACTCGGGGCTGAAGCCGAAGGGCAGCTGCGGCAGGAGGCTGAGCCCAAGGAACCCGTCGAGCTCACCCCAGCAGCCGACCAGTAGCCAGCCGACGAGCTGCAGCAGGATGAGGCGCCCTGTCAGCGTCCCCTCGAGCTCCAGCAGGCGTAGGAGCTTAGTGGTAACAGTCATTGGGGAGCTCTCCCTTCTTACGCCACAGCAGGATAAGGATGAGGCCGCCGATCATCCCGCCGAGGTGGGCGAAGTGCGCCACGCTGCCCCCCGTGTTGCTTACACCGAGGAAGAGCTCGAGCAGGCCGTAGAGGAGGACGAAGTACTTAGCCTTCATCGGGAAGAGGAAGTAGATATAGATGCGCACATTAGGGAAGATCACCCCGAAGGCCAGCAGGATACCGAAGACCGAGCCCGAGGCGCCGATGGTGATGAGCTGGTTCATGTAGCTCGCCACGGGGATGACGCCCTGCTCGGTCGCTACCCCTGAGTAGGCCGAGAGGTCACCCAGCTCGTAGAGCCAGCTGAGCTCCTGCATCAGTCCCGCCGAGATCCCGCAGACGAAGTAATAGATGAGGAAGCGCTTGCTCCCCCAGAGGCGCTCGATGCTGGAGCCGAACATCCAGAGGGCGAACATATTGGACAGCACGTGGTCGAGCCCCGCGCGGCTGTGCAGCAGGCCATAGGTGAGCAGCTGGTGCGGGCGGAAGTCCGAGGCGGCGAAGTAGTGCAGCCCGAAGAGGCTATCTAGGTCGATGCCGTGGCGAAGCAAGGCCAGCGAAGCCAGCCAGAGGAGGATATTGATGACGATAAGGTTGCGCGTCGCAGGCGGCGCCCAGCGATTCCATACCGAGGTCTGTTGCATAGAGGTCAGCTAATATATGGGTCAGCTAATTGATCAGCTTAGTACATGAATAAGTATCCGCAAAGATACGCATTCTCCCCTGCCTAGCCTGCCTCTCGGCTGCGATGGCTGGGACGAGGCTGTCGTGAGCCTCCTCGGCGCTCCGCTCCCAGCGCGTGAGCGCGAAGCTGCTCCCGAGCCTCAGCGTGTGGCGGGCTAAGGCGGGACGCCCGTGAGGGATATCAGTCAGGCCTCTGAGGGACGTCAGTCAGCACCCCTGAGGGACGTCAGTGACGGTGCTGAGGGATATCCCTCACGGAGCTACCCCTTACGCGTCAGAGCGCTGGGGAGCTGGGGGTGCTAGCCTCGGCGCCTGCGGGCCGGGGAGGTGGGGCTTAGCGCCGCGCGAAGGCTCGGAGGCTCCTTACCTTGCGCCCTATGGCCACGGCGTTGACGAGCGTCGTCCCCACCAGCAGGCCCAGCCCTAGGAGCAGCGTCGGTAGCAGCGAGGCGCCGAGATCCTCGGGGACGAGGCGGCTGGCCGCCTCGAGGTAGTAGCCGCGTACCCAGAGGACGAGCCCTAGGGCGGCCAGCAGGGCCAGCAGATTCAGCACGAGCGTCAGGAGGACGTAGGGCAGGACGAGCTGGCGCTGGCTGTAGCCGAGCAGGAGGAGGTTCTCCAGCTGGCGGCTATTCTTCTGCAAGAGGAGGTAGATGGAGAGCAGCAGCAGGTAGGCCGAGAGGGCAGAGATCAGGAGCCCGACGCCGAGGACGACGCCCGAGAGGAGGCGCAGGAAGTACATCGACTGGCTAGAGGCCAGGCGCTCGCCTTCGCTCTCGTAGCTGTGCTCTCGTAGATAGAGGGCTATGGCGGGGTCGCTCGGGTTGTGTAGCTCGAGGATGAGGCGGGTGGGGCTGGCGGGGAGCTCGGGGGCGAGGCGGCGATTCATCTGCTGGATGAAGTGCTCGGGGACAAGGAGCGTATTGAGCCTATTGGAGAAGCCGACGATACGCCCGCGGTAGTGCTGCTCCTCTAGCCCTCCTCTGAGCTCCAGCCCCAGCGGGATAGCACCTATCGTCGCCTCACTCAGCAGGGGGAGGCCTTGGCTCTGGGCGAAGGCTGAGTTGTACAGCCCGAGGTAGCTGCGCGGGATGATGAGCGGCACCTCCTGCTGCCCTTCCTCCCAGTGCCAGTCGCTGGGCTTGAGGTCGAGGAAGCGGTCGGGGACGGCCTCGAGGAACATGTAGGTCGAGAGCCCACCGCCGAGCGCGCTGCCCAGGCCTAGGCCTGCCGAGACCTGGAACTTAGAGGGGGTGAAGCGCCCCAGGGCGGCGACGAAGGGCTGCTGCTCGAGGTCGGCGATCTCCTCGGCGCTGAAGCTATTGTCCCGCGAGCCAAAGAGGCCCGAGGAGACCTGCTTGGAGATGATGAGGTAGTCGGCGCGCATCAGGCTGTCCTTGGCCGAGAGCGCCGTCAGGGCGTCGCGGTAGAACTGTAGTCCCAGCAGGAGGATGCCGAGGCCGATGAGGTTCGCCAGGACGAAGCCCAGCAGCTGGGCAGGGCTGATGTGGCGCTTCAGTAGGCGTAGGAGAAGGGCGTTCATGGGTGGGCTGTGCCTATTAGAGCTGGAGCGTCTGGTCGTAGTCGAGGGGGAGCTGCTTGCCCACGCTGGTGACGATGATCCCAGCGCCCTGCTGGTCAGCCTCCTCGGTGATGAGGCTCGCCAGCGTCAGGGCATTGGCCTCGTCCAGATGGCTGATGGGCTCGTCCAGCAGGAGGAAGTCATAGGGCTGGCAGAGGCAGCGGATGAGCGCCACACGCTGCTGCTGCCCCAGTGAGAGCAGGCGTGCTGGGCTGTGGAGCTTATCCTCTATTCCGAGGAGAGCGAAGAGCTGGCGGATGCGCTCAGGGCTGTGGTAGCCAGTGAGCTGATTCTTGAGCTGGACGTTCTCCCAGGCGGTGAGCTCCTCGAAAAGGCGCATGTCCTGCACGAGGAAGGAGAGGCTATGCTGGCGAAGCTCCGTCCAGCGCGAGGCCTTGAAGGTGCGGAGGTCCGCTCCGTCGAAGGCGATCGTGCCCTCGTAGTCCCCGCGCCAGCCGTAGAGGTAGCTGCAGAGGCTGCTCTTACCTGCCCCTGAGCTGGCCTCGATGAGGTAGCGCTCGCCACGGAGCAGCGTCAGCTCCGTACGCCATACCTGACTCTGGAGGGCTTGGTCGCGGAAGACCTCGGGGCATACTCCGCTGAGGGTGATGTGCTGCATCGGCTTAGTGGCTTGGCTCCCTACGCAGCATACGGGCGTAGGTATAGGTGGCGAGGAGGAAGTAGACGATGGCCTGCACCCAGAGCGTCGTGTACTGGGGGAGGATATCGTAGGCCTGGGCGCCCATGCTGCTGGCCGCGACATAGGCCTGCACCCCAGGCGTGGAGGGGATGAGGTAGCCGAGGGCACGCAGCGGAGCGGGGATGGCGCTGAGCGGCCACGAGAGCCCCGTGAGGAAGAGGAAGGGAATGGAGGTGAAGACCCAGAGGATCATGGTCTTCTCGCGGTGCTGCACCACCAGCGCCCAGAAGAGAGCAAAGAAGATCATCGCCAGCAGCATCGGCGGCAGCAGCCAGCAGTAGACCCCGAGGTCCAGCAGCTGCGGTAGGCCGAAGAGGCGCGGGGCTAGGACGAGCACGAAGAGCGAGCTCATCGTATAGAGCCCCAGATAGCAGAGGGCACGTCCCAGCATCAGACGTACGACCCCGAGGTAGTGCCCTCCGACATGGAGCCGCGGACGGGCGAGCGTCCCGCGCTCACGCTGCGTCCCCATCAGCATGGAGCAGCCCAGGAGCAGCGTCTGCTGGAGGATGAGCACCAGCACCCCAGGCAGGAGGAAGCCCTGGAAGCCCCCCTGAGGATTGAAGCTACTCGTCCACTCGCTCTCGATCGGGCGTACCTGGATGCGCGTGGCCTCGGTAGAGGCGGTGGGGTGGCGCTCGGCCTCGAGCTCGCGCCCCAGCTGGAGGGCAACCTCGGTGGCGGTCAGCGAGTAGCCCTTGTAGTAGAGGGCGGCGGCGAAGGTGCTATGGAGGTTGACCGTGGCCTGACGCCCCTGCATGAGGCGCCGACTGAAGTCCTCGGGGATGACGAGCACCCCGTAGGCCTCGCCTCGGTCGAGGTAGGGCGTGGCCTCCGTCTCGGTCGTGGCGCGCGCTACGACCGAGACGTCGGGGGAGGCGTCTATGCGGCGGACGAACTCCCGACTGAGCTCCGAGTGGCTGCGATCCACGACCACCAGCGGTGCCTCACGGGCGACCTCAGCACCGTAGAGTGCCGCGTAGAGGAAGGGGTAGGCGAAGGGTACGACCAGGAAGAAGAGGATAGCCCCGCTGTCGCCAAGGATGCTGCGCAGCTCGCGCCAGGCGATAGCGAGGACGTCCTCGAGGCGTATCATGAGCGATCTAGTGAGCGACATGAGCTAGGCGATATAATCCATGTGGAGGAGGAAGTGGCGTAGGCGCGGCAGCGTCACCAGCGGCAGCAGGAGGAAGGCCAGCAGCCCTAGGTAGAGCGGCATAGCCTCCACCCAGGGCGCCCCGACCAGCGCCTGATTGATGCCGATCTGGTAGTAGTAGCGCAGGGGAAAGATATGACTCAGCGCCTGTACCGCGGGGCTCATAGTGCTCACTGGGATACTCATTCCCGAGATGGAGAAGGAGAGCATACCGAGGAGACTGCCTAGGCTGAGCGACATCCTGAGTACAGGGATAAGGGCGACGAAGAAGGCCCCGAGGCTCTGTGCCGAGAGCACGAGCGCCAGCATCGCTCCTGCCATTGACCACCAGCTGCTCTGCAGCGGGTAGCCCATCCAGCCATAGAGCAGACCCTGCAGACTCCACCCTACGAGGAGGAAGATCAGCGTATGGGGCAGCAGCTTGCCCACGAGGGCGCGTACCATGGAGCCGTCTGCTGCCGCGAGCCAGCTACGGGCGGTGCGGCGCTTGATCTCGACGCCGATGCTGTAGGAGGTAATGAGGAAGATCATCAGCTGCAGTACCCCAGGTAGGATGGTGGTCGTCAGGTAGGCCGAGTAGTTGAGCCAGGGATTGCTCATCACCTCTAGCTGTACGCGTATCGGCTGTATGGCGCCCATGATCTGCTCCTCGGTGCGGCCGCGTGCCTGGCCCGTCTGTAGACCCACCTTGGCCGAGGCTAGCTCGCTGAGCATCTTCATGTCGCGGAAGGTGAAGCTGCCGGCCATCAGGTAGCTCCCATTGGTATAGTAGTGGATCTTGGGCTGGCGTGCCGAGCCCGCGTGGGCCTGCAGCCCGCGCGGGATATGATAGATGGCGTAGACCTCTCCGCGGCGCATGGCGCTGAGCGCCTCCTGCATCGAGAGCGCTCTGAGGCTCACGCGGCTGGACTGGAAGGCGTCGAGGCTGCGCACGAGGGCCCGTGAGGTGGCGCTGCCATCCTCGTCTACGACCGCGACGGGCATATCCTGTGGCAGCCCGCCTGCCATCATGTAGAGCAGGAGGAAGGCCGTGAGGAAGGGGGCAAGGATCATCCCGAAGAAGTATATGGGGCGTGTGCGGAGGATCCCCCACTCACGCCGCATGACCTCGAGGATGCTGCTTAGGCGCTCAGCCATACTAGAGCTGACCCTTGTCGAGGACGACGGTCATGCCTGCTAGGAGGCCCTCCAGAGCCTTGGTGGGGCGTGCCGTCACCTCGAAGGTACGTAGGTCGTACTGACCGCGGGGCTTGGTTGCCTTCCAGGCCGCATAGCTCCCGAGGTCCTTGAGCTTGGTCACCTCGAGCTCAATCGCCTTATCCCCGAGGGCGGGGACGAAGCCCTTGAGGCACGTGCCCTGCTTGACCTTGCTGAGCTGATCCTCACGCAGGGCGAAGAGTACACGTACGGCCTTGGTGTCGGCGATGCTCATGATGGGCGCGCCCGTACCGACCAGCTCCCCGCGGTGGGGGTAAATCTCGGAGACGCGGCCATCTAGTGGGGCGAGCAGTGCCCCTTCTCTACGGTAGGCCTCGACCTCGGAGATCGCACCCGCAGCACGCTCTACGAGGGCAGCTGCCGCCAGCTTGTCCTCACGCTGCGCGCCGCTCAGGGCCAGGTCGTACTGACTGCGGGCAGCACGCTCGGTAGCCTGCATGGCGCGCAGCTGGGCTGTAGCCTCGTCGTACTTCTGCGCGGGGAGGACGCCCTCCTTGTAGAGGCGCTCGACGCGGGCGAAGCTCTTCTCGGCGACCTCGAGGCCAGCCTTAGCCTTCTGCCAGAGCTCGTAGGCGCCTTCCTTCTGCTCCTTGCGGGCGCCAGCCAGCGCCTTCTGATGCTGCGCCTCGGCCGCACTCTTGGCGGCCTCGGCCTGCTCGAGCTTCGCCAGTACCTCGGGCGAGTAGATGCGTACGAGGGTATCGCCCTGACGTACCTGCTGCCCCTCCTGGACGAGGAACTCACTGATGCGGCCGGGCACCTTGCCCGCGATACGTACCTCCTCGACCTCGACCTGACCGGTGATGATGTCCTCGGGTTGGCCGAAGAAGATATAGCCCGAGGCAGCCAGTAGAAGCATGGCTAGGGCTACGAGGCTAATGCCGAGGATGATGCTCTTACGCGTGTGGCTGGCGCTCTGCACCTGGCTGGAGGTGCTGCTGTCGGTATGCTTGGTGTTGTCGTTGCTCATTGTCATGTGGTGCTAGGGCTAGAGTGCGAGTATATTCTTGAGTTTGCTCTTGCTGAGCAGGAGCTGGATCTGGCTGTCGATGAGTCCATCCTGTGCGCTCATCCAGGCTGTCTGTGACTGGGTGTAATTGATCAGTGGGATGACCCCCTCACGGTAGCCGACCTCGGCGTAGCGCATGTTCTCGCGCGCCAGTTCGACGGCCTTGAGGGAGGCGCTCCAGGCGCGGCGAGCGTCCTCGACGGCGCGTAGGGCCTGCTTGATCTGCAGGCTGATCTTGCTGCGCGCCTCCGCGAGCTGGAGCTGCTTGGCCGTCTGCTCGCTGCGTGCCTGGCGGCGGCGGAAGGTGGCGGAGAAGAGGTCGGAGATCGGTACCTGCAGCATCACGCCGAGGTAGTACTGGCTGCCAAATTCCTTCTTCGTCCCGTTGAAGCTATTCGGATTGGTCGCCGAGTAGCTGGCGAAGCCATAGAGCTGAGGCAGCAGATCGGCCGTCTCCATGCGTACCTTGAGGCCGTAGATGCTGTCCACCAGGCGCAGGCTACGTACCTCGCTGCGGCGCTCCACGGCGGCGGCTATATCCTCGCTCTGGTAGGCACGGGCGGCCTCCAGCTGGAGCTCGGTCTGTATCTCGGCCTCGTCGGCCAGGGTGAAGGGTTCGTCCTCCTCCAGCCCGCAGAGGTCCGCCAGTAGCATGCGCGAGAGGGCTAGGCCGTTGGTGACCTTGCTGCGCTTGACCTCGGCCTCGCTTAGCTTGGTACGTATAGCCAGCCCGTCGGCCTTGGTGGCGACGCCCGTCTCTATGGCGGCGTCGACGTCCTTCGTGGTGCGCTCGAGGAGGCTGATGACCTGGCCCAGGAGGCGCTCCTTGCTGCGGAGGCTGACGACCTGCCAGTAGACCTCATCTAGCTTGGTCTCGACCTCGGTCTCGGTGGTGCGTCGTAGCTCGGTCTGCAGGCGCTCGTTGAGCCCCGCCATGCGGTAGCCCGAGACGAGCTTGCCGCCGAGGTAGAGCGGCTGGATGGCCGTCACGTTGGCCACCCATACGTTGCGCAGGTCTATGGTGCCGAGCTGGCGGATGCGGTCGGGGATGATGAAGTTGTAGCCCGCCAGTGGGGTCGACCAGTCAATGAGGTGGAGCTCCTTCTGCATGTGCAGGTAGAGGCCGCGTGCCGAGACCTGGGGGAAGAACTTCGTCAGTACCTCCTGACGCTTGGCCGTAGCGCCTGCAGCCTCGGCGTCGCACTGCTCTAGCAGACGACTGTGGCTGAGGGCCAGCCGACGGCAGGAATCGAGGCTGAGCGTGCGCTGTGCCCGTAGCTCCGTCCCCGACGCAAGGGCGCTGACGAGCCCAAGGGTAACGAGGAGCGGGCGCAGATGGTGTCTGTACATACCTTATTTATAAATGTCTTTGGCACTCCTCGTGCAGCTGCGGCGCGGGGAGTGACTGTAGTCCAAGTGTTGTCCTTAGGTGTCTGCGAAGGGCGCTCATGGACGCCGCCGTTGCCGCGCCTTGCCGCTTCGCATACCTTCCTGCAAAGGTAGGCAATCACAGAGATATACGTACTCGGTGCTCCTTTGGTATAGTCGACGAAGCCCCCCTCGGAGCTGGAGCCTGTTTCTAGACGAAGGAGGGGCGCAGCTTCGGCTGGGCTGTGCGGTCCTTCCTCTTTAGCTGAAAGCGTACTACTTCTTAGCTGCTAGCGTCTTAGTCCTTAGCTCCTCGCTTGCTGCTTCTTTGTCCTGACGCTCGTGTCCCTATCCCCCAGCGTGCGCCCCCTTTAGCCCTAGGCTCTGTGACTGATATCACTCAGATGGCTCATTGACGTCCCTCAGAGCGCTGACTGACGTCCCTCAGCCTCTTGATGGATATCCCTGACGAGGCCCCAAGCGAAGGGGTAGCACGCTGGGGGAGGGGAGAGCAGGGCGGGTGAGGCCACGGGGAGCGAGGCGCAGAGCCGCTAGCTAGCCGATTTTTGGTAACTTTGGGGATACTATATATCAAGGTATAAAACGCGACGAAGTGAATCTATCGATCAAACAAGCTCTAGCACACGCCCGCCGCTCCTGGCCCTGGTGGCTAGGTGTCCTCCTGCTCTTCATGGGGCTGGCGCTCGTGTACTTCATGCCTGCGATCTTCGAGGGGCGTGAGCTCTTCCAGCAGGATGTGGCCGGGGCCAGCGGCACGGCCTCAGATGTGCGTGCCCTCACCGAGGCCACAGGAGAGGTCTCCTACTGGACGAATAGCCTTTTCGGAGGGATGCCCATGTACCAGATCTCGCCCTCCTATCCCTCGCTGTGGGTGATCCACAAGCTGCAGACGCTGCTCACGCTGCAGTGGCCCTTCACGCTGCTGCCTAACTATAGCTGGCTGCTCTTCGCCCTCCTGGCGGGCGGCTACATCTTCCTGCGTGCCCTGCGTCTGGGGCGCCCCGCCTCCATCCTCGGGGCAGTGATGTGGACCTTCTCCAGCTACTTCCTCATCCTCATTGCCGCGGGTCATATCTGGAAGCTGATGACCCTTTGCTTCATCCCGCCCACGCTGGCAGGGATCCTCTACATCTATCGAGGGCAGTACCTCAAGGGGGCTGCGCTGACGGCGCTCTTCGCCTCGCTGCAGATCCTCTCCAATCACGTGCAGATGAGCTACTACTTCGGCTTCCTCATCCTCTTCCTGCTCATCGCCTTCCTCGTGGAGGCCGTGCGCACGGGGCAGCTGCGGCGCTTCGTCCTCTCCACGCTCGTGCTGCTGGGCTCGGGACTGATCGCCATCGGCATCAATAGCTCCAACCTCTACCACACCTACGAGTACGGTGCAGAGACCATCCGTGGAGGTAGCGAACTCACGCCCCTTGCTGGGCAGGGGGCGCAGGCCAAGGAGGCCACCGCCTCGGGCCTCGATAAGGACTACATCACGGCCTGGAGCTACGGCAAGGGCGAGACGCTGACGCTGCTCGTGCCCAATGCCTACGGCGGTGCCACGGGTGCGCTGGCTGAGGATGCCGATGCTATGGGGCATATCCCCAGCGAGTACCAGCAGATCCTCGGGCAGCTCAATCACTACTGGGGCGATCAGCCCTTCACCGCGGGTCCCGTCTATGTCGGAGCCTTCGTCCTCTTCCTCTTCCTGCTGGGCTGCTTCGTCGTCGAGGGGCCGATCAAGTGGGCCCTCCTCGGCGCTACGATCTTCTCCATAGCGCTGGCCTGGGGGCACAACATGATGTGGCTCACCGACCTCTTCATCGACTACGTGCCGCTGTACAACAAGTTCCGCACCGTCTCCTCCATCCTCGTCATCGCGGAGTTCACCATCCCCGTGCTAGCTGTGCTGGCGCTGGTGCGCTTCGTCGAGCGTCCCCGTGAGCTGGTGGAGGAGCACCGCGGGGGCTTCCTCATCGCGGGCGGACTGACCCTCGGGCTCAGCCTGGTGCTGGCACTGATCCCAGGCACCTTTCTCTCGCTGATCAGCGAGCAGGAGCAGGAGCTCTTCCGCCAGGCTATGGCCCAGGGGCAGATGCCCGTCTCTGAGCTCATGGCGGCCCTCAAGGAGGCACGCGCCTCCATCGTCTCGGCCGACGCCTGGCGTAGCTTCTTCATCATCCTCCTCTCGCTGGGCGTCTGCGGTCTCTACTATCAGGGACGCCTCAGAGCAGGTATGCTCTACCTCCTCCTGGGTACGCTCACGCTCCTCGACCTCTGGCAGGTCGACAAGCGCTACCTACACGATGAGCTCTTCATCGACAAGGCGCTGGTGGAGCAGCAGGCCGCTCCCGTGACTGAGGCCGACCGCCTCATCGCGCAGGACAAGGATAAGCACTACCGCGTCATGAACCTCAGCGTAAATACCTTCAACGACGCTACCACCAGTGCCCAGCACCGCAGTGTCGGCGGCTACCACGCTGCCAAGCTGCGCCGCTACCAGGATCTCATCGAGCGCCAGCTGAGCCAGCAGAACATGCAGGCCTACAATATGCTCGACACGCGCTACTTCATCCTGCCTCCACAGGCAGGTCAGGGCGGCACGCCCGTAGTGCAGCGTAATGAGGAGGCCTTCGGCGCAGCGTGGTTCGTCGACAGCATCGCCTGGGTCAAGGGTGCCGATGCCGAGATGGCCGCCCTCTCCACGCTGCCGCTGCGCCGCGTGGCGGCCGTCGACGAGCGCTTCGCCTCGCAGCTGCAGGGCTACCGCCCCACACAGCTCATCCCCGACAGTACGGTCGGTGCCGATCCTGCTGTCGAGCTGCTGGACTACCAGCCTGGCGTGGCGCGCTACAGGGTCACGACGCCCCAGCCGCGCCTGCTCGTCTTCTCCGAGGTCTACTATCCCCACGGCTGGCACCTCGTGCTGGACGGAGCGAAGGAGCTGGAGCTGCTGCGCGCCGACTATACGCTGCGTGCCGCCTGGATCCCTGCCGGGACGCACGAGCTGGTGCTGCGCTTCGACCCTCAGTCCATACACCGCACCGAGCTAGTGGCTGAGGTCTCCTCGGCGCTGCTGGTGCTGCTACTCCTCGCAGCCCTCGCCACTGCCTTACTCCCCCGCCGTGTGCGCCCCGAGGACAGCCCCCAAGAGTAATCACTATCCCAATCTATAAGCACACCTTCATGATTAAGAAGACCCCAACGGTAGCCCTGCTGAGCACGGCACTGCTACTCATCACTACGAGCTGTGGGACGAAGCTCCGCCCGCTCACAGCAGACCTCGTCAAGGCCGAGCCGCAGCCCCTGGAGGCTGTCGGTGGTCAAGTCCCCATCACGGTGCACCTGACCTTCCCCGCCAAGTGGTTCCCTAAGGACGCCCAGCTGACCATCGTCCCCGTGCTGCGCTACAAGGGCGGCGAGAAGTGGGGCGCTGGTGCTGGATTCCAGGGCGAGAAGGTGCTCGGCAACGAGCGCGTAGTGCGCTACGCCGTTGGCTCCAATAGCTCGGTGAACTTCACCATCCCCTATCAGCCAGCCATGCAGCGCAGCGAGCTCTTCCTGAGCTTTAAGGGCAAGCAGGGCAGCCGTGTCGTCAGCCTCCCCGAGCTCAAGGTCGCGGATGGCGTGCTGGCTACCGAGGCGCTGGCCACGCTGGCGGGTGTGACGCCTATCATCGCGCCTGACGCCTTCCAGAAGGTCATCAATGAGGCCTACGACGCCAATATCATGTTCCAGATCCAGCAGTCCAATGTCCGCTCCAGCGAGCTGACCAAGGAGGAGGTCACCGAGTGGCAGTACACGGTGCAGAACGCCAACGAGACGCCCAACCAGCGCGTCTCGGTCGAGGTCCAGGCCTATGCCTCGCCCGATGGCGGTAAGGAGCTCAACGAGAAGCTCAGCGCCAGCCGCGAGAAGAACACGACCTCGGTACTGAAGGGCAAGTTCCGTCGCGAGAAGCTCGGCGACGTCTCCATCGACGCCCACTACACGGCTCAGGACTGGGAGGGCTTCAAGAAGCTAGTCGAGCAGAGCAACTTCCAGGACAAGGATCTGGTACTGCGTGTACTGAGCATGTACCCTGATCCCGAGCAGCGCGAGCGCGAGATCCGCAACATCTCGGCCGTCTTCAGCAAGCTCGCCGACGAGGTGCTGCCCAAGCTGCGCCGCTCGCGTCTGATCGCCAATATCAAGATCCTCGGCAAGAGCGACCAGGAGATCCAGGAGCTGCTGACCAAGTTCCCCGCCGCCCTCTCCCTCGAGGAGCTGCTCTACGCCGCGACCCTCACCAGCGACCTCGTGCAGCAGGAGAACATCTACAAGATGACCATTCAGAAGTACCCCAAGGACTACCGCTCCTACAATAACATCGGTGCGATCTGCCTCGAGCGTCAGGACTTCGCCTCCGCCAAGTACTGGTTCGAGCAGGCCCTCAAGCATAAGGCCAACCCCGAGAGCCAGATGAATCTCGGCCTCCTGAGCCTGCGTGACGGAGATCTGAAGAAGGCTACCGAACTGATGGCAGAGGGCAGCGCGCTGCCTGGCGCTGGTCAGGCCCTTGGCTACCTCTACCTGCGTCAGGGCGACTATGTCAAGGCCAGCACGTCCTTCGGGGACTTCGCGAGCAACAATGCCGTAGTAGCGCACATCCTAGCCCGCGACTACAGCAAGGCGCTGCAGACGATCGCCGCGATCAAGCAGCCCAACGCTACGACCTACTATCTGCGTGCTATCGTCGCTGCCCGCAGCAACGATACGAAGGAGGCGCTGACGGCGCTGCAGCGTACGCTCCAGCTGGATCCCAGCCTCGCGCAGCGCGTAGATCAGGACCTCGAGTTCGCCCAGCTGCGTCGTCAGCCCGGCTTCAGTTCGATCTTCGGCCACTAGCGCTTCGCGCCTTATATTATTATTGTATAGCGACCGCCTCCCAGCTTCGTGGGGGGCGGTCGCTTGCGTTTACTCGCCTCGGCTAGGCCTGCCCTTATACCTCGGCTAGGGGTATCCTTGCTCTTTGAGTAGAGACTAACTTTGGTTTCGACTAGACGTATCCTTGTGTTTTGGTTAGGGGCTAACTTGTGTTGCGGCTAAGGACAGAGCTTGGTTTGGATAAATCCAGTCCTTTACTGGGACTGTATGAGAAGAACGCTCCCTCCCTGCTGCGAGCTTCGTGAGGGATATCCCTCAGCGACCTCACTGCTATCCCTTGCGGCGCTGACTGGCGTCCCTCAGTCTTCTGACTGATACCCCTCAGCGGGCCTCCTCCTGACACGTAGTTCGCTGGGGAGGACTTCGAGGGTTTAAGTACCCTCCGTATCAGCAATAGGAGCGAAGCCCTTGAGCTGAACTGAAGTACAAGATAGACCAAGTTGCTGACCTTGCTTCGGCCGTGCTGGAGAGGGGAGGCTAAGCCCCAGCGGGGCGACCCGTCCAAAGCCCAGGGTGCGTAGCCCTGCAAGGGCGACCAAACCCTGGGTTAGGCGTGGCAAAAAGGAGAGAGCCCTACAGGGGCGACCCTCAAAGCCTTCGTAGAGCGCGAGGAGTGCCGTGCCGATCACACGCTGACCAGCTTTGAGGGTCGCCCCTGTAGGGCTCTTTGAATATGGATGTACCAAAACCCAGGGTTCCGTCACGCCTCCAGCGTTCCCTCACCCTGGGCTTTGGACGGGTCGCCCCGTTGGGGCTTACGAGGCCTTTTGTTCTCATCCAAGGGTAGCGCATAGGCTTCGGGTGCTTTAGATGTCAGTGTAAGTGGGGTAGCTTCGTCCCTGCCGCGGCCTTGTGGGGAGGGCGGCATTAGGCTGTGGTCTTGCTGCGTCCTTAGGCCGTGGGGAGGCTGTTGAGGGGACTTGGAGCGTTGAACTTCGCTTGCTGGGGGCTCGATAGACGAGCCTTTTGCAAAGTCGTCTAGACAGTAACCGAGGCTAGACGAGGAGCGGCAGGCTTGCGGCTTGGGGGAAAGTCTTAGGAAGGCTTCGACTACGGTGCTCATGGGGCTTAGTGTCTTGGTTTAGTGTTCCTTAGTCTACTGCCTGGGGGAGCCTCCTAAGACTAGATCTGGACCGTCTCGACGAGGAGCTCTTTTAACTGTGCGGCTAAAGGGAGGGGTTTTATATCAAAGTGCTGTCGCGCTTCCTTAATTATTTAAGGAAAAGGGGGCTTTTATTCTGCTTCTTTATCTCTATATTTGCGTGCTCTAAGGGGCAAGAGGGGCCGCATCCTGCGCCCGCTGGCCGCTCCCTGATGAGCAACTTTGGATAGGGTACAGACAGTCTCCCGCACATTCATTTTATAGATATAAGACAAGGTATGATGCACGCCAAGCATTGGATCGTCGCTTGTGCCCTGGCTCTCTCGGGGAGCTGGAGCGCTCTGGCACAGACGATCAGCTCGCCCAACAAGGGGCTGCAGCTGCACTTCTCCATGACTAAGGAGGGTGCCCCAATGTATCGACTCTCCTTCGCCGATGGGCAGGAGATCATCCGCCCGAGCCACCTAGGGCTCGAGATGACGGATGCCAAGAAGTCCTTCGACAAGGGGCTAGAGGTCACCGATACCAAAGAGTCGACCTTCGACGAGACCTGGAAGCCCGTCTGGGGCGAGGTCAAGGAGATCCGCAACCACTATAATGAGCTTCTCGTCACGCTCAAGAAGAAGAGCAACGGCGACCCCATCGCCATCCGCTTCCGTCTCTTCGACGACGGGCTGGGCTTCCGCTATGAGTTCCCTGGCGGCAAGGATCGCAACTTCTACGTAGTCAAGCGCGAGCTCACCGAATTCGCCATGACGGGTGACCACAAGGCGCACTGGATCCCAGGCGACTACGATACGGAGGAGTATGACTACGTACACAGCCGCCTGTCGGAGGTGCGTGGGCTCTTCGATAAGGCCTTCACGGAGAATACCTCCCAGAAGGCTTTCTCCAAGACTGGGGTACAGACGCCGCTGATGCTCAAGACGGACAAGAACGTCTACATCAACCTGCACGAGGCTGCGCTCATCGACTTCCCTGCCATCAACCTTGATCTGGATGACAAGACGATGACCTTCCGCGTGGAGCTGACGCCCGATGCTCAGGGCAACCGCGGGCACATCGAGGCACCCTTCAATACGCCCTGGCGTACGGCTATCGTCAGCCGCGATGCACGCGACATCCTTGCCTCTAAGCTGACCTACAACCTCAACGAGCCCTGCGCCTACGAGACGACCGACTGGATCAAGCCCATCAAGTACGTGGGCGTCTGGTGGGAGATGATCACGGGGATGAGCACCTGGGCCTACACCGACGACCTGCCCTACGTCAAGATCGGGAAGACCGACTACACGAAGGTCAAGCCTAACGGGAAGCACGCCGCCAATACGGCTAATGTGAAGAAGTACATCGACTTCGCCGCTAAGCACGGCTTCGATGCTGTCCTAGTCGAGGGCTGGAATATCGGTTGGGAGGATTGGTTCGGTAATTCGAAGGATCGCGTCTTCGACTTCGTCACGCCTTACCCTGACTTCAACGTCGCTGAGCTGCGTGACTACGCTAGGAGCAAGGGCGTGCAGATCATCATGCACCACGAGACCTCGGGCTCGGTGACCAACTACGAACGTCACATGGAGCGCGCCTACAAGTTCATGGTCGACAATGGCTACACCGCCGTCAAGAGCGGCTACGTAGGCAACATCATCCCCCGCGGTGAGTACCACTACGGGCAGAGCATGGTCAACCACTACCTGCACGCCGTCAAGGAGGCTGCCAAGCACAAGATCTCGGTCAACGCCCACGAGTCCGTCCACATGACGGGTCTGAGCCGTACCTACCCCAACCTCATCGCGCAGGAGTCGGCACGTGGTCAGGAGTACCAGTCCTTCGGCGGGAACAAGCCCAACCACCTCACCGTATTGCCCTTCACCCGTCTCATCGGTGGCCCCATGGACTACACGCCTGGGATCTTCCAGATGGACATCAATAAGTACAACCCAGACAATAACTCGCACGTCAATACGACCATCTGTAACCAGCTGGCCTGCTACGTGACGATGTACAGCCCGCTGCAGATGGCTGCCGACCTGCCCGAGGTCTACGAGCGCCACATGGATGCCTTCCAGTTCATCAAGGACGTGGCTGTGGACTGGGACGACAGCAAGATCCTCGAGGCTGAGCCAGGGGAGTACATCACCATCGCCCGTAAGGCTAAGGGCAAGGATAGCTGGTTCGTCGGCAACGTTGCTGGCTACGAGGGGCACAAGAGCCAGCTGACGCTGGACTTCCTCGATGCAGGCAAGAGCTACACGGCTACCATCTACGCCGATGCCAAGGGGGCACACTACAAGACCAACCCTGAGGTCTACACCATCCGTAAGGTCAAGGTACGTAAGGGGAGCAAGCTGAGCCTTGCCTCAGCCCCTGGTGGTGGCTTCGCCATCTCTATCATCCCTGACGCGACGAAGTAATACGCTTTGGACCACGAGCACTAGGCTGCAGCGTCGACAACAAGCCTCGCGCTGCGGCCTAGTGTGTGTCCAAGGACTCTTTATCCCATACACTCACTTTATCAGTACGTAGAATGAAAAGGATTTTACGCCTTACCCTCCTTGCGCTCTCGCTGCTCCTGGTGGCTCTGCCTGCACTAGCGCAGGAGATCCAGGTCAAGGGCCGCGTGATCGACGAGAAGGGCGAAGCAATCATTGGCGCTTCGGTCAAGGTGCGCGAGACGCCCAAGGGTGCCGTCACCGACATCGAGGGTAACTTCACCGTATCCGCGCCTCGCAAGGGACACCTCGTGGTCACTAGCATCGGCTACAAGAGCCTGACGGTGGACCTCTCTACGAGCAAGCTCCCCCTCACCATCACCCTCGCAGAGGAGGCCAAGTCCCTCAAGGAGGTCGTCGTCATCGGCTACGGCTCGATGCAGAAGAAGGACCTCACCGGCTCCATCACCTCTATCGGGGAGAAGAGCTTCCAGAAGGGGGCTATCTCCACGGCTAGCGACCTGCTCGTCGGTAAGGTAGCCGGGGTGCAGATCACCCCCGAGGGTTCGCCTGGTGCAGGCGGTCGTATCCGCATCCGCGGTGGCGCCTCGCTCAATGCTAGCAACGACCCGCTGATTGTCATCGACGGGGTACCCATCGAGAACTCGGCCGTCTCTGGTGCACCCAGCATCCTCAGCACGCTCAATCCTCAGGATATCGCCACGATGAACGTCCTCAAGGACGCCTCCGCTACGGCCATCTACGGCTCGCGTGCCTCCAACGGGGTCATCATGATCACGACCAAGAAGGGGAAGATGGGCCAGAAGACCCAGATCGCCGTCTCGGTGCAGAACTCGCTCAGCGAGGCTGCCCGTCGCGTCAAGGTCCTCTCTGCCGATGACTACCGCGCCCTCATCCAGCGCATCGCTCCTGGCTCCGTATCCAAGCTGGGCACGGCGAGCACCGACTGGCAGGACGAGATCTATCAGCTAGCCTACGGCGGTGACTACAACATCAGCGTCAGTGGTGCTGCGGGCAAGCTGCCCTACCGTGCCAGCGCTGGCTTCTACCACCAGGAAGGGGTACTGAAGACGGATAAGATGAACCGCGCCAGCGGCTCGCTCAGCCTCAGCCCCCGCTTCTTCGACAACCACCTCTCGGTAGACGCTAACGCTAAGTTCAGCGCTACGCACAATCGCTTCGCGAATAAGGACGCCATCCGTGCGGCCGTAGAGTTCGACCCTACGCGTCCTGTCCGCAGCAGCGATGCCCTCTATCAGCCCTTCGGCGGCTACTTCACCTGGCTGGACGGCTCCAACCTCCGCACGCTCGCTCCCCGCAACCCTGTAGCGCTGCTCGAGCAGAAGGAGGACATCAGTGACGTCTTCCGTACGATCGCCAACCTCCAGCTGGACTACAAGCTCCACTTCCTCCCCGAGCTCCGCTTTAACCTCAACCTCGGCTACGACTACGCCTCGGGTAAGGGCTCGGTCGTCATCCCTGAGAACTCCTCTCTGGGCTGGCAGCGCTACACGCTGAAGCGTGCTGGGCAGCCCGACGTCCTCAAGAGCGGGACCAACAACAGCTACGAGCAGCAGAAGCGCAGCCTCCTGCTGGACTTCTACGCCAACTATGCCAAGGACATCCCTGCCCTCAAGGGCCGCCTCGATGTCATGGCTGGGTACTCCTATCAGGACTGGAAGACCTCGGTGCACAACGCCCCTGACTACACCTACGACAAGACGCTGGTCACCAACCCCGTCTTCCCCGTAGACTATCCCCAGAATACCCTCGTGTCCTTCTACGGCCGTCTCAACTACAACCTGATGGACCGCTATCTGCTGACGGCTACGGTACGTACCGACGGCTCCTCGCGCTTCAGTAAGGACCAGCGCTGGGGCGTCTTCCCCGCTCTTGCTCTGGCCTGGCGCATGAACCAGGAGTCCTTCCTCAAGCCCATCTCCTGGATTGATGACCTGAAGCTCCGCCTTGGCTACGGCGTCACGGGGCAGCAGGACGGCATCGGTAACTACACCTACCTGCCCTTCTACGCGCTCTCGACGAACACCAACCGCTACCAGCTCGGCGACACCTACTACAATATGCTGCGCCCTGCGGCCTACGATGCGGATATCCACTGGGAGACGACCGCTACCTACAACGTGGGTCTGGACTTCGCCTTCCTCGGCAACCGCCTCTCCGGTACGCTGGACTTCTATCAGCGCAAGACCAAGGACCTGCTGAACGAGATCCCCGTACCAGCGGGGGCCAACTTCTCCAACCGTATCCTGACCAACGTAGGGAACATCGACAGCAAGGGCTTCGAGCTCAGCCTCAGCGCTACGCCCATCCAGACGAAGCGCTTCACCTGGGATGTCAACTACAACATCAGTGCCAACGATACCCGCATCACCAAGCTCAACGCCGTCGAGATCCCTGGCTACCAGGGCGTGCCTACGGGTGGTGTGCAGGGGGCTACGGGTAGCTACGTCCAGATCCACAGCGTGGGCTATGCGCCCTCGACCTTCTTCGTCTACAAGCAGGTCTACGGTGCGGATGGCAAGCCTCTGGAGGATCAGGTCGAGAACCTCAATGGAGACAAGACCATCAACGACCTCGACAAGTACCGCGCCTTCGACCCCGAGCCTAAGGTCGTCATGGGCCTCTCCACGACGCTGACCTTCGACCGCTGGACGGCTCTCGACCTCCCTGCGCTCCAACCTCGGCAACTATATCTACGACAACGTCAACGCCTATATGGCGAACCACGCCGCGGTGCTGAACTCGGGTCAGTACTTCAAGAATACGACCTACGAGATCAACCACTCCAACTTCGCCAACGCTGGGGAGAAGCAGATGCTCTCTGACTACTTCCTCCATCGTGCCTCCTTCCTCAAGATGGACAACCTGACCCTTGGCTACGACTTCGGTCGCATCCTCGGTCGTACGAGCCTGCGTGCTTCGGCTACGGTGCAGAATGTCTTCACGCTCTCCAGCTACAAGGGTGTAGACCCCGAGCGCTCGATTGACTTCAGCCTCTATCCTGTCCCCCGCACCTATACGCTCAACCTCTCATTCTCCCTCTAAGCTACCATCGCGAATATGCATACAGATAAGAAGACCCTCCGCCGAGGGCTACTCGTGCTGAGCGCTGCCTCCTTGCTGGGGCTCAGCTCCTGCACTAAGGATCTGGATCGCTTCCCTACCAACGGAGAGACCCCAGAGAAGATCTTCTCCGATCCTGCCAAGACGCTGCAGGCCTTAGCCAAGGTCTATGGCGCCTACGGCCTCTCGGGTAATGGGGGGGATGCCCGAGAAGGCAACGGCGCCGACATCGCTGGGATCGACGAGGGCTCGAGCGACTTCCTACGCCAGCTCTTCGTCCTGCAGGAGCTCCCCACCGAGCTAGCCATCAATGCCTGGGGGGACCAGGGGCTGCCCGACATCCACGTACACAGCTGGTCGGCCTCCAACCCCTTCGTCCGTGGGCTCTACTACCGCTCGCTCTACCAGATCAAGCTCGCCAGCGACTTCCTGCGCAACACGGAGTCCCGCGCCGACGATGCGACCATCCGTGCCTACCGTGCTGAGGTGCGCTTCCTGCGCGCCTACCAGTACTGGGTGCTCATCGACCTCTATGGCAATCCTCCCTTCGTCACCGAGGCGACCGCTACGGGTAAGGTCTACCCCCAGCAGATCAGCCGTGCCGAGCTCTTCAAGTACATCGAGAGCGAGCTCAAGGCCATCGATGCCGACCTGCTAGCGCCTAAGGCTGCGGGCTACGGCCGTGCCGACAAGGCTGCTGCCTGGGCGCTCCTCTCCCGCCTCTACCTCAATGCCGAGGTCTACACCGGGACGCAGCGCTACGCCGATGCAGCTCAGTACGCCGAGCGCGTCATCTCCTCGGGGAGCTATAGCCTCAAGTCGGACTACAGCCACCTCTTCCTGGCGGACAACAATGTCAATAACCCCGAGGTGCTGCTCTCCATCAACTATGATGGTCAGCGCTCGCAGAACTGGGGTGGGATGACCTACCTCATCAATGCCTCCACGGGGGGTACGGCTAAGGCCGTCACTGGAGTGAATATGGGCGTCAACGGAGGCTGGCAGGGTAACCGCGCTACCACAACGCTGCTCGAGCTCTTCGGTACGCACACGGCGACCGATAAGCGCTGCCTGATGAAGGCTGCGGCTACGTCGACCATCTCCGACGTCAAGAACTTTGACCAAGGGGTCTATGTCTACAAGTTCCGCAACGTCACCAGCGCAGGCGCCAACGGCAGCAACGGTGACCACGCCGATACCGACTTCCCCCTGCTGCGTCTAGCGGAGCTCTACCTCAACTATGCAGAGGCAGCCGTCCGCGGCCATGCCGACGCTACCAAGGCCCTGCAGTACCTCAATCTCCTGCGCACCCGTGCCTATGGCAATGCCTCGGGCAACTACAGTGCGCTGCCTGATCTGAAGGAGCTGCTCGCCGAGCGTGGACGTGAGCTCTACTGGGAGGCTCAGCGCCGTACCGACCTCATCCGCTTCGGCCTCTTCACGGGTAATAGCTACCTCTGGCCTTGGAAGGGCGGTGAGGCTGGTGGCAAGAGCATCGACGACTACCGCAAGCTCTATCCCATCCCTGCCGATGATATCCAGGCCAACCCTGAGAATCTGAAGCAGAACCCTAACTACTAGGAGAGCTTCTTCCTCTTTATAAGCTGTGTGCCGCGGCTGCCGTGCTCCCTCCTCACCGAGGGACTGCGGTAGCCGCGGCCTTTTTTGTGTCCTGCCGTGTCCGCTTCATGGAGTGCCGTACAAGTTGGCTGTACCTTATCCTTGTTTTCCTTGGCTGCCTGCGCCCTGACGAGCCCCAGCGGGGCGATCCATTCAAAGCCCAGGGTGCGCAGCCCTGCAAGGGCGACCAAACCCTGGGTAAGATGAAGTAAATAGGATAGAGCCCTACAGGGGCGACCCTCAAAGCCTTCGTCGTGCAGCAGGAGCACGGCACAGCCTTCGCTAGCCCTTGTGTGGAGGTTCGCCCCTTAGGGGCTCGCTTAGCCTTCTCTCCTTAGCTGATGGCTGGTGAATATGCTGAGGGTATCTTGCCCTTGTCCGCCTGGGGCTAAGTGTGGGATCTATGCCGCGTCGTCGCTAGGCTCGTGGGGGAGGCCTCCTGAGGGATATCCGTCAGCTCGCTGAGGGCTATCCGTCGCGGCGCTGAGGGACGTCGGTGGGGAGGCTGAGGGATATCCTTCAGCGAGGCGGGGAGTGGCTGTCGTCGTGCTGCGGCCTCCTGGTGCGCTGCATGGGGCGGACTTGGACGAGCCTTCGTAGGCTGGAGAGAGGGGAGGCCTTCGCCCGCTTACAGCGCCCGCGATATTTAGGGCTTGAGGGATTTAGGCTATCTTTGCAGTCGACAGACCAAAACAAAGCATTTAAGCCATCCATAATGAACAAGAATAAGATCATCGTCGCCGGCATCGGGCCAGGCAGCGAGGAGGACATCACCCCCGCGGTGCTGCGCGCCGTCCAAGAGTCGGATGTCATCGTAGGATACAAGTATTATTTCCGCTTCGTCAAGGCCTATCTGCGCCCCGACGCTGTCTGTGTAGACAGCGGTATGAAGGCCGAGCGCCAGCGTGCCGAGGAGGCCATCAACTACGCTCTCGAGGGCAAGACCGTCTGCGTCATCAGTTCGGGTGACGCTGGTATCTACGGCATGTCCCCCCTCATCTACGAGATGATGCGCGACAAGGGCATCGAGGGGCTGGAGGTCGAGGTACTGCCTGGGATCAGTGCCTTCCAGAAGGCCGCAGCACTGCTGGGCTGCCCCATCGGCCACGACCTCTGCATCCTATCGCTGAGTGACCTCATGACGCCCTGGCTGCGCATCGAGCGCCGCATCGAGGCCGCAGCCTATGGCGACTTCATTACCGCTATCTACAACCCCAAGAGCCAGGGCCGCTACTGGCAGCTCTACCGCCTCATCGAGATCTTCTCCCAGCACCGCTCGCCCGATACGCCCGTCGGCTACGTACGCCAGGCAGGGCGTCCCGAGCAGGAGGTGACGCTGACGACGCTGGCGGAGTTCGACCCCGAGCAGGTGGACATGTTCACCGTGGTGCTGATCGGCAATACGCAGAGCTACAACTGGGAGGGGCACTTCATCACGCCCCGCGGCTACTACCGTGAGGGGCAGCTGGAGCAGGATGTCAAGGTCGGTCAGGGCATCATGATCGAGAGCTTCCGCACCATCAACAGCGAGCTGGCGAACCCCAATGTCCCCCTCGACCATAAGTGGGCGCTCATCCACAGCATCCATACGACGGCGGACTTCGAGATGGAGAAGATCCTCTACACCGACCCCAAGGCTGTCGAGCGTATGCATCAGGCTGTCGTCGAGGGCCGACTCAAGACCGTCATCACCGACGTCACCATGGTCGCCTCGGGCATCCGTAAGGGCGCCCTCGAGCGCCTCGGCGTAGAGGTCAAGTGCTACCTCAACGATCCTCGTGTAGCTGAGATCGCTGCTAGCAAGGGCATTACGCGCTCACAGGCAGGTATCCGTCTGGCGGTAGAGGAGCACCCCGATGCGCTCTTCGCCGTGGGCAATGCACCGACGGCCATCATCGAGCTCTGCGAGCTGATCCGCCGCGGCAAGGCCCATCCTCAGGGGATCATCGCTGCGCCCGTGGGCTTCGTCAACGTGCGTGAGTCGAAGTACATGGCTAAGGTATTCAAGGATATCCCCAAGATCATCGTCGAGGGGCGTAAGGGCGGCAGCAACCTCGCCGCGACGCTCGTCAATAGCATCCTGACGCTCGACGACGCCGAGCAGCTCCGTCCCGGCCGCGACGTCTAGCCGTCCCGCCCGCCGAGCGACAAGAACAGCCAGGCCTATGTCCCCGAGCGGGGACATAGGCCTGGCTGCTTCGCTAGAGGGGTGCCTCCACCGAGTGCCCTACGCTTCTGCGCAGAGTGCTCGTGCCGTCTCCACAGTGCCTGCCTAGAGTAAGCCCTCCTATTCGGGCTAAGGGTCGCCCCTGTAGGGCTCTATCCTAATTTGTACTACCTGCCCCAGGGTTTGGTCGCCCTTTCAGGGCTACGCACCCTGGGCTTTGGAGGGGTCGCCCCGCTAGGGCTCTGTTCTTTTTACTTCGGCTTACCCAGGGTTTGGTCGCCCTTGCAGGGCTACGCACCCTGGGCTTTGGAGGGGTCGCCCCGCTAGGGCTCTGTCCTTTTTACTTCGGCTAACCCAGGGTTTGGTCGCCCTTTCAGGGCTACGCACCCTGGGCCTTGAAGGGGTCGCCCCGCTAGGGCTCTGTTCTTTTTACTTCGGCTAACCCAGGGTTTGGTCGCCCTTTCAGGGCTACGCACCCTGGGCTTTGGAGGGGTCGCCCCGCTAGGGCTCTGTTCTTTTTACTTCGGCTTACCCAGGGTTTGGTCGCCCTTTCAGGGCTACGCACCCTGGGCTTTGGAGGGGTCGCCCCGCTAGGGCTCTGTTCTTTTTACTTCGGCTTACCCAGGGTTTGGTCGCCCTTTCAGGGCTACGCACCCTGGGCTTTGGAGGGGTCGCCCCGCTGGGGCTCTGTTCTTTTTACTTCGGCTTACCCAGGGTTTGGTCGCCCTTGCAGGGCTACGCACCCTGGGCCTTGAAGGGGTCGCCCCGCTAGGGCTCTGTTCTTTTTACTTCGGCTGCCCCTGGGTTTGGTCGCCCTTTCAGGGCTACGCACCCTGGGCTTTAGAGGGGTCGTCCCTTGGCTTGTAAGTGGTGCCTTGTTGTGGCTCGCTAGCAGTTGTCCCCTTGGGGCTTGCAAGGGTGCCTTGTTGTGGCTCAACAGGGCTCTCCTTTAGCGGTAGTGGGGAGCTGTGGGGACCATCCGTATGTACTAGCATTGGGGACTGCGTGTGGCTGAGTGGGCTTTCGTATCATCTGTTGTTGGCCTAAAGCACTGTCCTATGTCGAGCTCAAGGGAGCTCAGCTTGAAGACCTTAGCTACCCCTGCAGATGGCCTGCTTGGACTGTACCTGTGCTCGTGGTGTAAAGCCCCTATAGGGGCGATCCGCTCAAAGCCCAGGGTGCGTAGCCCTGCAAGGGCGACCAAACCCTGGGTTAGGCATGACGATTAAGAACAGAGCCCTATAGGGGCGACCCTTATAAGGATTGTGTTGTAGCAGGGGTGTACCCCTCGTCTGCTCGCAGCATAGGTATAGGGCTGGAGGCTAGGCGTATTAGTACGTATCTTGGTGAGGCTTGCAGGCTGTCATTCATTTTGCTTACCTTTGCAGCGCTGAGGCCGAGTGGGGCGATGTCCCCCGAGGCGTGACAGCACGGGATGTAGCACAGTTGGTAGCGCGCCACGTTCGGGACGTGGAGGTCGGAAGTTCGAGTCTTCTCATCCCGACTACCTAAAGGAATAAAGCCGAAGGGCAAGACCAGTAGCTTGGTCTTGCCCTTCGGCTTTGTTGCTGTCTGCAGGCTGGGGACGTCGTGCGGGGCGACCTGGGGAACGGCCTTAGCGTGGGGGAGGTGGGCTGCCTTGACTTAGCTTAGCTCGCCTGCGGCTGCCTTAGCCTAGCTGAAGAGGCTAGAGACGAAGCTCTCGGGCAGGCGGGCGATGATCTGCTGGCCTGAGGGCGTCGTCATCGACTCGGTACAGCCTAGCAGCTCCTCGATCAGTTCGCGTGCCTCCTGAGGGCTGCGCGGGAGGGTGGCCTTGAGCACCTGTACCTCGGCGGCAGCCTCCGCGAGGAAGCTCCGCACGTAGCTGGCGTCCTCGCGCTGCGTCTCGAGGCTGTCGGCGACGATGAGGCGCACGAAGCCTATGGCGCTCTCCGTCATGAAGCTCGGTGCCTCCACTACGGAGTAATGCCCCTTGCCTAGGTCGCCGAAGTCGAAGCCCAGCGGCGCAAGCAGCTCCATAATATGCTGCGCCGTCGGCAGCTCCGTGGGGCTGAACTCCAGTACCTCAGGGAAGAGGGGCTGCTCGGAGGGGTAGCTGCCCTCGCTGAGGCCCAGCAGCAGCTCCTCGTAGCGCACCCTGAGCAGGGCGCGCCTGAGGTCGATCAGCGCCAGACTATCCTCCAGCTGCGTCACGGCGTAGCGCCCATGGTAGAGGAGGATATCGCTGGGGGCTGCGGCAGGAGCGGGCTGTGCGCCCAGCTGCGAGAGGCGTATACCGCCCCCGACGGCTTCCCCGCTCGGGGTAGCTGTCGGCGTGGGGCTGAAGAGCTCGCCCTCGGGCAGCTCGTCGTACTTACGGCTCTCGAAGCTCTCGCCCAGCTCGCTCCAGTCCAGCTCGGGCAGCTGGGGGCGGTAGCTGCGCCCTGAGAGCGTCTGCCGCACGGGTCTACCGAGGCTCAGCTGAAGGCCCTCCATCCCCTCTGTGCGAGGCTCCTGCCCTTCGTCTAGATCTAGTCTCTTGACCTCCTCACGACGCCCCGGGTAGGCGGGGATGTCGATGGAGACCTTGTTGTCGAAGTCTATGAGCGGCGCCAGCGCATGGGCGTTGAAGGCCTCGCGCACGATGCTCTCGAGGATCTTGAAGATGAGCTCGCCGTCGGTGAAGCGTACATCCGTCTTCTGCGGATGGATGTTCACGTCGATATTGGCTGCGGGGATGGTGAAGTAGAGGAAGTAGTGCGGCTGCGTGCCGACGGGGACGAACTTCTCATAGGCCAGCAGTATGGCCTTGTGGAAGTAGGCGTGGCGGATGAAGCGCTGATTGACGAAGAGGTACTGCTGCGGGGCACTCTTGACCGCCGTGCCGGGCGTGCCGATGAAGCCGCGGATGGTGCAGAACTCGCTCTCGTAGCTCAGGGGGATGAGCGCCTTGGCGAGCTTGCTCCCCCCCACGCCTATGATGCGCTCCTTGAGCGAGGTGGCGGGGAGCTGGCGGTCATACTTGCCCGCACCCTGCAGGGCGAAGGCTACCTGATGGTTCGCTAGGGCTACCTTGGCGAACTCCTTCCAGATGTCGCTGAGGTCAGTCGACTCCTTGCGTGCCTCGATGTGCTTGCGCCGCCCGGGGGTGTTGTAGAAGATGTTCATCGCCTTGAGCGTCGTCCCGACGGGGCAGGCACAGGGCTCGGCGCTCTTGACGCGTGCGCCCTCGATCTGCAACTCTGTCCCCAGCTCGGCCTCGGCCGTGCGGGTACGAAGCTGCACCTGGCAGACGGAGGCGATAGCCGCCAGGGCCTCGCCGCGGAAGCCCATCGTGGTCAGGCGGTCGAGGTCCTCGATCTCGCGGAGCTTGGACGTGGCGTGGCGCTCGAAGGCCATACGCGCATCGGTCGGGCTCATGCCCTTGCCGTCGTCGGTGACCTGCACGGCACTGCGCCCCGCGTCGAGGATCTCGACCTGGATGCGTGTGGCGCCTGCGTCGATCGAGTTCTCTAGGAGCTCCTTGACGATATAGGCAGGGGCGGGGACGACTTCGCCCGCCGCGATCTGATTGGCTATGGTCTCGGGGAGGAGACGGATGATATCACTCATCAGCGCAGGAAGAAGTACCAGAAGGCAAAGCCCAGGAGCAGCAGCCCGAGCATCAGGCGTATGGTGCGGCGGTCGCGGTCAGCGGCCGTCAGCCCACGCTCGTGCTGGCGCTGCAGGTGCTGCGTGCTGCGCATGAAGCTGCCGCGTACCTGGCTCGAGGGATCGTAGTGCTCGGCCGAGTCGGGGAGCATCTGATCCTCGCCCGTAGGGAGCGCCTCCTCGGCAGCCGTACGGCGCTGGGCCTCCTCGGCGCTTAGTTCTCCCGAAGCGACAAGCTCCTGTCGGACGCGCGCCACCCGCTTCTGGAGTTCCTCCCGACGGGGATCCCAATAGATGAGCTTGTGCTCGAACTGTCGTGGCCTTCTCTGCTTGAAGAAACTTTGTACACCCATGATGTGTCTATGATCGGTCTTTGGTGGGGTTGAGCATCGTCCTTGCTTGGGCTGAGGACGTACTGATAGAGCTGGCGCCATTCCTCGGGGCTGAGGCCCGCCAGGTGGCGTGCGATGGAGTCGCTACGCAGGGAGTCCTCCTTCGCCTGGAGCTCGAAGGGCGCGTAGGCTGTGAGAGCTGCCCGTGCGCCGCTGAAGCGCTGCAGCTCCGCTAGCGTGTTGCCTGGCCTCTGGAGGCTGTCGCCCCCGCTGGACTGCACGATAGACTCGCGGCTGAGGGGACGGCGGTCGGAGGCCCAGACGAAGCTCTTGAGGCGGTTGACCTCTGCTGATCCTGCCATGGAGAGCGGGTAGGCCTTGCCCTCGACGGGCCCCGTCCAAAGGGACTTCTTGATGCGCCCCGAGTCGAGCGTCAGCTGCATGGCGGCGCTGGTCATACGGTTGAGCCCCGTGTAGTCGGGGCCCTTGTCCTCCTTCATATAGAAAATGGACTCCACGCTGCCGAAGACGTCCAGCTGGCGTATGGTGCTATCCTGCAGGTAGGCGCGTAGGCGCTCGCCCTGCATCTGATTGTAGTAGTCGACGCTGTCGATATGCTCGACCGCTAGGACGCTCCCTAGGACGTCCACGTAGTCGAGCTTGCGCCCGCGGAAGTAGAAGACGGTGGTATCCCCCAGCAGCTGGCGCTGCTCGCTCCACATGATGGGGCGGCCGTAGAGCGAGAGGACAGAGTCCTTAGCCACGTAGCTCATCGAGTCGGCCACGGCCTGAGCATCGCGGCGGTAGATGCGCACGCCTCGGTAGGCACGTAGGTAGCGCTGCATGGTGTCGGCCTCCTCCCCTGCAGCTCGCAGGCGCTTCACGCTATCCAGCTGCCAGCGATTGTGTATGGGTACGCTGATCAGCTCGAGCGTGTCGGCCGCCACGTAGAGCGTGTCCTTCTGCGAGTACTCCTCGGCATGGGCGCGCAGTGTGGCGAAGGCGTAGCTACGCTTGTCGTCGAAGTAGCCGTACTCGCCGAAGAGCTGGGCACGCTGCACGGTGTCGGTCAGGTGCATGCGACCGAAGGCCTCGCCGAACTTGCCCACGCCGTCGTAGTAGATCGAGTCCCCCGTCAGGCTCTTCGCCCCCGAGAAGACAGTGGAGCGGTCGAGGAGGATCCCCACGTCGCGCCGTACATCATAGACGCCGCGCCGCGACTCGATGCGGCCCGAGTCGGACTGGATGAGCGTGGGGCCCTCGTAGCTCCCTATCTGCGTGCCGGTGTTGTAGTAGAGATGCTGGGTGGTGAGCGTCGTGCGCTGCCCGACGAGCTTGACGTTGTAGCGGAACTCCGCGTCGTTCGTCGCGGGGAGGAACTGCCCGTAGTCCGAGGTCAGCGTGTTCTCAGCGTCGGTGATGGATCCGCCCTCGAAGTAGTAGGCGACGTCAGCCACGCGGTCGTAGTCGAGGCTGTCGGTGTAGAGGTCGGTGGTCTTATTCGCCAGGTGCACGTTGTAGCGCAGCTTCGCCAGCCGCGTGATACCGTCGTAGTAGAGGTAGCGCGCGTACATATTGACCGTGTCGCCCTGCACCATGTGCACCTCGCCGAAGGCCTCGAAGGTCTGCGCCTGCTCATTGATGTAGGCGCTGTCGCAGGTCATGCGGGCGTTGCCGTGTCTGAAGATGACCCCGCCCTTGAGCCGCTGCACGCCGGGCTGAAGCGAGGCGTCGTAGCTGAGCAGATCGGCGTGCTCGATGTAGATACGGCTACTCTGTCCCTTGGCTCCTCGCTGGCTGCTGTCGGCTAGGGTCGATATGCCGCGCATCCCTCCGCCCAGGGAGCTGGAGCGGAAGGACGCACTAGAGTGGAGATAGCTCAGCCCCCCGAGGATGAGGGCGAGGACTAGGGCTATCGGGAGTCGCTGTTCCTTGGCAGGCTTCATCTACTTCTTGTCGTGAACCCAGCCTGGGTACTGGAAGGCGCAGTCGCGGTAGCGCGGAGCCATGACGATGGAGGTCTCGCGCTGCTTCTGCCGTATCCATTCGTCGATGATGCGGGCACGCTTCTTGGCCAGCGCCATCTCCTTGATGGTGCGGAAGTCGGCGTTCATGTTCGCCATGTGCTCGGCGTGCTCAGCCTTGATGCGGATGATAGCTACCTGCTCGAGGCCCTTGTCGTTGCGCATGGTGAAGGGCTTGGAGACCTCACCTGTCTTGAGCGTGTAGGCTACCTTGGCGATGTCCTGAGGGAGCTCCTCGTAGCGGAAGAGTGCCGAGCCGGAGAAGTTGCTCTCATTGGAGCTATTGGTCATTAGTCCGCCGTTGTTGAAGGTGTTCTTGTCCTCAGAGTAGAGCTCGGCAGCCTGCTCGAAGGTGAGGCGCTGGTCCTTGATAAGGCCAGCGACCGAGTCCAGACGGGCGCTGGCCTGCTCGAGCGCCTTCTCCTCGACGACGGGACGGATGAGGATGTGACGGAAGTTCACCAGGTCGCCGCGGCGCTCGATGAGCTGGGCGATGTGGTAGCCCTCATCGGTCTTGATGATGGGGGACACGCGATTCTTCTCCGAGAGGTTGAAGATGGCGGTGGCGAAGGCAGGGTCGAGTGACACCTTGCCCACGAAGCCGTACTCTCCGCCCTGGGCTGCCGTACGCTTGTCCTCGGAGTAGAGGCGAGCGATGGTGGAGAACTCGCGCTTGCCCGCATTGATGTCATCGGCATAGCCACGCAGTACGCCCTTGACGCGGTCGATCTCCGAGAGCGGGATCTGAGGCTGCATGGCGATGATCTGCACCTCTACCGTCTTGGGGACGAAGGGGAGGCTGTCCTGCGGCAGCTGCTTGTAGAAGGCGCTGATCTCGGAGGGCGAGACACGCACATCCTGGGCGATGCGCTGCTGCATGGCACGTACGATCTCCTCGTTGCGCACCTGGGTGGCCTGCTCCTCGCGGATCTGGCCGATCTTCTTATTGAAGTACTCCTCGAGCTTCTCCTGCGATCCCAGCTGGGAGATGGCATTCTGTATCCACATCTCGACCATACGGTTGACCTGGGTGTCACCTACCTCGATGCTGTCGATCTTGGCCTGGTTGAGGAAGAGCTTCTGTATAGCGATGCGCTCGGGGATGACGCAGTCGAGGTCGCCCTCGGTGTGTCCCTCGCTGCGGAGGACGAGCTTCTGATACTCGATATCGGAGAGGAGGATAGGCTCGTCACCTACCATCCAGACGACCTCGTCTATGATGTTCTGCTTCTGTGGTTCGTCACTCTTGGCCTGGGCCAGAGCTAGCCCCCCGAGGGGCAGGAGGGAGAGGAGCGCTAGGGCTGTCTTCGATTTCATCTCGTGTGGATCTAGGGATAGGGAGGGGCTGATGGGGCTAGTTGGCCAGCTCGGAGAGGAACTTAATACGTATGAGACGTACCTCTTCCTCTGAGTAGTCGCTGCCCAGCTCACTCAGGGCCTCGTTGATGTCGTCCGTGACGGACTCCTTGAAGTACTCGTAGATGTCCGCTACGCGGTCTTCATCTACAACGTCCTCGATGAAGTAATTGATATTGATGCGTGTGCCCGAGTAGACGATGGCCTCGACCTCGCGGATCAGATCCTCGAAGTCCAGCCCTAGGGCGATGGCGATGTCGTCCAGTGCGACCTTGCGGTCGATCTGCTGGATGATGCTCACCTTGAGCTTGGACTTATTGGGCGTGGTGCGTACTCGGATGTCGGCGGGACGCTGGATGTCGTTGTCTTGGACGTGGCGGCGGATCAGCTCGAGGAACTTCTGTCCGTAGCGTGCAGCCTTACCTGCGCCGACGCCAGGGATATTCTGCAGCTCCTCTAGGGTGATGGGGTAGAGCGTGGCCATGGCTTCGAGGGAGGCGTCCTGGAAGATGACGTAGGGCGGCACATCGTTCTGCTGGCCCATCTTCTTCCTGAGGTCCTTCATCAGGCCGTAGAGTATGGGGTCGGTGGCCTCGCCTCCGCCCTGTGCCGAGCTGCTAGGCTGTGCCTCCTCGCTCTCGTCCTCTACCTCGATGACGAAGCTCGTGGGCTTCTTCATGAACTTCTTGCCCGCGGGGGTGAGCTTCAGTAGGCCGTAGTGCTCTACGTCCTTGGTGAGGTAGCCTGCGATGAGTGCCTGTCGTATGCAGGTCGTCCAAGTGCTCTCCTCGACGCCCTCGCCGATGCCGAAGCACTCGAGCTCCTCGTGGTGAAAGGACTCCACATCGCTGTTGGTCTCCCCACGTAGGATCGTGACGACATAGTCTTCGTTGAACTTCTCCTTGAGCGTGCTGACGACCTCAAGGACTTTCAAAAGCAGTTCTTTTGCTTC